>CAYQOV010000085.1:0-13140 GCA_964419245.1 uncultured Bacteroides sp.
GGTACGCAATATGCCTGATATGGCAGCTCCAACAACCGGGAAAATCCGCTGACCCATAATGTTATAAGCAAAAAAGCGATTATCTTTTTGAGATAATCGCTTTTTTTAAGTGATCCGCTTGGGGCTCGAACCCAAGACCCCAACATTAAAAGTGTTGTGCTCTACCTGCTGAGCTAGCGAATCAAACCTTATTGCTGTTAAGCGGGTGTAAAGATAGTCATTCCTTTTTAAATAGCAAATATTATTAGCGTTTTTATTTTATTCCTTTGGTTGATATTTATTCATGTGTTTGATTTTTAGAGCTTTCTGTATGTTCGATTTTCTCCCGGTCGATAATAAATCTTTGGTAATAAGAAAGCATAAGTGTGGTTAACGGTAGCGCTATAATCATGCCTAACATTCCCATCAGTGAACCCCATATGGAAAGTGAAAGCAGGATGATAGCCGGGTTTAGCCCTGTTATCTTACCCATTACACGTGGTACAATGAAACCGTCTTGAATGGCTTGTACAACAGCAAATACGGCAAGGGCTGCTGCTAAAATGATCCAAAAGTCTCCTCCTGTATCGGCTGCTTTCAAGATAGCTAATATAATGGTTGGGATAAAACCGATAATCTGTAAATAAGGGACAAGGTTAAGAAAACCTATGAATAGCCCCAGACCGATAGCCAAAGGGAAATCAATGATGAGGAAACCGATGCTGAATAAAATGCCTACACATAATGCGACAAATGCCTGACCGCGAAAGTATTTGTTCATGCCTTCTTTTACATCGTTCATAATGCCTGTCAGGAAAGGACGGTATTTGGCTGGAAGTAAACGTGGCCAACCTTCGGAAATGCTTTCATAATCTAACAATATGAATACGATGTAGAGTAAGATAATGAATATCGTGAATACTCCATATATAAGGTTGATGGATTCTGTGACCAATGACCATAAAGGAGGTACAGCTTCTTTCAACATATTCAGTAGGTTTTTTTCTTGAAAAAGTTGTTTGAGTAATGCCGGGTCTATGTTTTCTCGTAGAAAATCTGATAGACTACGTGGCACATTGCTACCATAGCTGCTATCTGTAAAATAGGCCATCAGCAGATCTTTGACTCGACTGAACTCTTGGACCATTGGGGGGACCAACAGATAAAAAGCTGCTGTCCCTATGGCAGCTAATAAAAGGAGAGCGCAAAATATAGAAAGAGCCCTGTTCCTTAATTTCAACCGATGTTGAAAGAATGTTACTAACGGATAAATCAAATAAGCGGCCAACCATGCGATGAAAAAGGGTAGTAGTACGCTGCTAAGCCTTTTCAAAAGCATCAGAATGGCAATGACAACACCGCAAATGATAGCGCCGCGTATAAAGCTGTCGAAAGTGATTTTCTTACGTTCCATAATGCGCGAATTTGGTTTTTCATTTCTTGCTGTCTTCTTGGATTGCCTTCAAATAGCATGTGCGGCATAGGGGCTCATATTGAGCCGTTTCTCCGAGAAGCACTTGCTTGTCATTTTTTACTGTGCGATGCGAGAAGGAGGCCAGTTGTCCACATTTGACACAAATGGCATGTACTTTCGTCACCTCATCGGCTATGGCGCATAGGCCGGGCATGGGACCGAACGGGATACCACGGAAGTCCATGTCGAGGCCTGCGATAATGACTCGAATTCCATTATTGGCCAGTTGGTTGCAGACGTCTATCAGGCCATTGTCAAAGAATTGGGCTTCGTCTATACCGACTACGTCAATTTCAGATGCAAAAAGCAGGATAGTGCCTGATGAATCAATGGGAGTTGAAGCAATGGAATTGCTGTCGTGTGACACAACTTCGGCCTCTGAATAGCGCGTATCGATGGCTGGTTTAAATATTTCGACCCGTTGTTTGGCAAACTTCGCTCGTTTCAGTCGTCGGATAAGTTCCTCTGTCTTACCTGAAAACATTGATCCACAGATGACTTCTATCCGTCCACGTCTGCTGGTTTCCTGTATATGATCTTCTGAAAAAACGTTCATCCCTTTGTTGTTATAATCCGTACAAAAGTAATCATTTTGTTCGCTTCCTCGTGTTTTTTCATTATTTATTTCTACATTTGTACCATTAATAAGTATGCAACGAAGGATATGCAGAAACTGTTAGATGATATAAGGACAGAAATGGATGTCCTGAAAGGGAGTATCGGGCGCATGGAACAGCGTTTGGACGAACTGCAGAATAAATTTGCGGAATTAAACAAACTGCTGCAGGCTGAAACAAGGCCTCAGACTCCCCAACCCGTCGTAAGGCAGGAAATAGTAGAAGAGAGAGAACCGATACCTACCAGACAGGAAGTGAAAATCACGGAACCACCATCTGCTCCGGTACACGTGTCTGAAGAACAACCCTCTCTGACGGCCATATTGGGCGAACGGATAAAACCTGCGACTGACTTGCGCCATGCTGTCAGCCTGAACGATTCGTTCCGTTTTACTCGTGAATTGTTTGACGGAGATACTGCACGAATGAATCGGGTATTTGCAGAATTGAATGCAGCCGTTTCCTTTGAGGAAGCCATAGCTTTGTTTCAAAAAGAAGTACCTGTTGAAGAGGAGAACGAAGCTGTAGTGGATTTTGTTGAACTTTTGCGTAAGTATTTCAATTGAACGGATTATGGAAAAACTATACATTGTCCCCACACCGGTAGGTAATCTGGAAGATATGACTTTCAGAGCTATCCGTATATTGAAAGAGGCTGATCTCATTCTGGCAGAGGACACGCGTACATCCGGCATTTTGCTGAAGCATTTTGAAATAAAGAATGTGATGCAATCTCATCATAAGTTCAATGAACATAAAACGGTTGAAAGTGTTGTTAATCGTATAAAGGGAGGCGAAACGATAGCGTTGATATCAGATGCTGGTACGCCGGGTATATCCGATCCGGGGTTTCTGGTGGCACGCGAATGTGCGAGGAACGGAGTGGAAGTGGAATGCTTGCCAGGGGCTACAGCTTTTGTGCCGGCTTTGGTCGCATCAGGGCTACCGTGTGACCGATTTTGCTTTGAGGGATTTTTGCCTCAGAAAAAAGGACGTATGACGCGCCTGAAAGCATTGGCCGAAGAGTCACGAACGATGGTGTTTTATGAATCGCCTTATCGGTTGGTAAAGACCTTGACTCAGTTTGCCGAATGTTTTGGAGCAGAACGGCAAGCTTCTGTTTCAAGAGAAATATCAAAGGTACATGAAGAAACCGTACGTGGAACCTTGAGTGATTTGGCCTCCCATTTTACGGCCAATGAACCACGTGGCGAAATAGTAATAGTAATGGCAGGAATAGACAAAGAATAAAAACCAACTTTAAACGTAAAAACAAAGCGTATGAAAAAATTAGCTTTTTTGGTTGTATGTGCGGCCGTTGTGGCTTCATGCGACAATCTTACAGGTGAGAGCAAAGACCAGTTAAGGGCCGAGAATGATTCTTTGAAAGTTGTATTGGGCCAGCGTGATGCTGAATTAGACGAGATGATGGGTACATTCAATGATATTTCTGAAGGTTTCCGGCAGATTAATGCTGCTGAAAATCGGGTGGACCTGCAGCGTGGTTCGGTCGCAGAAGGTTCGTTGAGTGCTCGTCAGCAGATGGCTTCTGATATAGAATTCATCCGCAAACAGATGGAAGAAAACAAGCAGCAGATTGAGAAACTGCAACAAATGCTAAAGAGTAGCAAGACAAACTCGGCACAGCTGAAGCGTGCAGTTGAACAATTGACACAGGAATTAGCTGATAAAGCTCAGCGGATTGAGGAATTGCAGGCAGAGCTGGCATCAAAGAATATTCGAATTCAGGAACTGGATGCAGCTGTTACCGACCTGACTACACAGAAGGAGCAGCTTACTGCAGAAAACGAAGCCAAAGCTAAGACCGTTTCCCAACAGGACAAGGCGTTGAATACAGCCTGGTTTGTTTTCGGAACCAAGAAGGAACTGAAAGACCAGAATATTCTCAAGAAAGGTGAAGTGCTTCAGGATGCCGAAGTCAACAAGGACTATTTTACAGAAGTCGATATCCGTACGACCAAGGAAATCAAGCTGTATTCCAAGTCGGCTGACATCTTGACGAACCATCCTGCCGGTTCCTATGCGTTCGAGAAAGATGATAAGAACCAGCTTACACTGAAGATTACCAATCCGCAAGAGTTCTGGAGTGTTTCCAAATATCTTGTGATCCAGGTGAAATAAGCTGTAGATAATAAATCGATAGTGATGTAAACGCAGGCTTTTGCAGAGAGGTTTGAGAAATATTCTCAGTAACCCTCAGCATAGGCCTGCGTTTTTTGGCAGTTTCTTTAGAGAGTCTTAATCTTTCTTCTATGTCCCGTAGATATAAAAACATCTTTTTCGATTTGGATGATACGTTGTGGGCTTTTTCAGAGAATGCCTATGATACGTTTCAGGAAATGTATCACAAGTATGCGTATGATCTTTTTTCTCTTCTTTCGCCCACTTCTACCAGCTTTATCAGAAGCGGAACGTAGAGTTGTGGGAAGAGTATGGACAGGGAAAGATCACAAAAGATGAACTGAACCGCCAGCGCTTTCTCTATCCGCTGGAGCAGGTAGGATGGGGTGACGCAGAACTGGCCAAACGTTTTTCGGATGATTTCTTCTCGGTGATTCCTACAAAAGCAAAGTTAATGCCTCATGCCCGTGAAGTGCTCGACTATTTGTCAGGACGTTACAATCTTTATATTCTGTCAAACGGCTTTCAGGAGTTACAATGCCATAAGATGCGTTCAGCGGGTATCGACGGTTATTTCCGAAAAGTAGTCTTGTCTGATGATATCGGTGTTTTGAAGCCTCATGCTCCGATATTTCATTTCGCTTTGTCGGCTACTCAGTCGTATCTGGAAGATTCGTTGATGGTAGGCGATAATTGGGAAAATGACGTTGCCGGAGCCTATGGCGTGGGTATGCATCAGGCGTTTTTTGATGTGGAAGGGCGGAGTGAATTACCTTTTAAGCCGACTTATCACATCAAAGATTTGAAGGAATTGCTTACATTTTTATGATAGGGCTGTTGTTGTTCGATTTTGTTTAGACTATTTGTTAATAACTGATATTATGGATACAATTTTACCTTTTGCACTTTTGTGCCTGACTTCTTTCTTTACGTTGACCAATCCGTTGGGCACTATGCCTGTGTTTCTGACCATGACGCAAGGAATGACCGACAAGGAGAGGCACAGTGTGGTTACCCGTGCTACGTTGACTGCCTTTATCATTATCATGGTCTTTACTTTTGCCGGACAGTTCCTTTTCTGGTTCTTTGGCATTTCCACCAACGGTTTCCGCATAGCGGGTGGAGTTATTATTTTTAAGATCGGTCTCGACATGCTGCAAGCACGCTATACGCCGATGAAGCTGAAGGACGAAGAAATCAAAACGTATGCGAACGATATTTCTATCACACCTTTGGGCATTCCGATGCTTTGCGGTCCGGGAGCCATTGCCAATGCTATTGTCCTGATGCAGGATGCCGATACTATTGAGTTGAAAAGCGTCCTGATCGGTTCCATCGCTTTTATATATTTGCTGACCTACTTTATTCTCCGTGCTTCCACCCGCTTGGTTAATGTGCTGGGAGAGACGGGTAACAATGTCATGATGCGTCTCATGGGCCTTATCCTGATGGTGATAGCCGTGGAATGTTTTGTAGGCGGAATGAAGCCTATCTTGGTGGATATCCTGAAAACAGGAATGGTCGACCTGGAATAGGGTAACTTCTGTGCATTTGTTGGTGCGCAAGTTTTTTTATTTCTGTAGCTGAGGGCAACTGCCTGCATGTGGCGGCTGCCAGAAGTACCGGTCATCGTTGACGGAGAAGTTCCTCGGGTTCCGTTGCTTGCTGTCGCAGCCGGTGGGTTGCAGGAAGATGTAGTTGATGAGGTTCTCATGGTCGCTTTCCGTGTTGAACCCGTAGCGCGTCCAGCTTTCCAGGTAGAACAGGTTCTTGGCCATGTACTCGTACAGATACTCTTCCGTCGTGGTCTTCTTTTCGTTGTTCCAGTTAGCCTCTTCGTTCACCCGGACGGGCTGGCCGCTCCTGAGGCGTGCGCGCACTTCCTGTATGCTCAGTAGGTTGCCCTGTTCGTCGGTCACCCAGGCGTTGTTCGTGGGGTCTATCCAGAGCCACTTGCCGAGGGTGGACGAATAGACGGCGTTGATGACGTGGCAGTCGTTGATGTATGTCTTCGGCATGCAGGTGATGACGCGCGAAGGGATGCCCATCGACAGGTAGCACTCGTTCAGTACCGTGGCCAGTCCGCGGCAGTTCAGGCCCCGGCTGCCGTCCTTGCAGGCCTCGGCAAAGTTGATGGAGTTGTTTCCGCCTGTCGGATTGCCGTTCTGCCCGTCGTGGCGTATCTTGTCGTGGATATAGGTCAGGATGCGTTTGATGGTGGCCAGTTCGTCGCCCGCCACGGCCACGCTGTCCAACCGGAAATAGTCACGGACTCGCTTCAAGTCGGGCTCGTCGGCCTGCGCATAGGCAATTCGAGGCAGGCTGTCGGCTGGCTGCGTGCGGGTGTATTCCGGCGCATTTTGCAGGATATAAAGGTAATCGGTGGTCTCTTTCAGTCGCTTCAGGGCGGGTTGCAATTCAGGTGCATCCAGAATGTCTTTCAGGTCCTCATCATTGACTACCCTGTTGTAGCTGACTTCCATCTTATTGCTGTTCAGGGCTTTGAACAGGTTGCTGACGGCTTCTTGCTTTTTCCCTTGTATTGCCTGGACGCTGGCCATTGTGTAGTAGCTGGAATATTTAAAGTAGGCATAGCCTTCGGCCAGTTGCGACGCATGTGCGTCGTAGAGGTCGATAACCTTTTGGCAGAGGGCTTCGGTAGCCGGATAGTCCTTCCCGGTATATGCGTTGAGAAGCTGTGTATTCAGCGAGTCGGCAGAGGCCAGAAACTTCCGTTCGGCATCGGTTTGTGCCGACAGGCTTGTGAAGCATACTGAGCTTAAAAGCAAGATCAACAAGTGTTCTTTCAGTCTTTTCATTGTGTATTCTGTTTAAATATGGTTGTCAATGGGGTATTCGGGTTGCAAAGTAATCTATAAAAATGAAATGTTCAAGTATTCAGATGGATTAAAACTAGCCGGATATATTCCTACAAAAATAAATCCTTATTTTTGTCGGCAGAAGCCCCGCCTGATGAACGAACGGGGCGCATCGTTGTTATAGAAACGTTATGATACTCTATTTTTCAGCAACAGGAAACAGTCGCTATGTGGCGGCCCTGCTGGCCCGGGAGTTGGACGGCCAGCCGGTGATGGATATGAGCCCGTACATGAGGCCGGGGGTGGAACGGCTGACGGTGACGCTGGACGGGGACGAGCCGCTGCTCTTTGTCTTCCCCGTGCATTCGTGGGGATTGCCCAAATATCTGGCGGGCGTGCTGGCGTTGATGGACGTACGGGGTTATGTGCCCGGTCGGAACTACGTCGGCCTGCTGGCAACCTGCGGCGATGATGCAGGCCGCCTGTACCGCATGTGGAGCGAAACGGTGAGTAGGGCGGGACTGCAGGCCGATGCCGGCTTCACGGTGTTCATGCCCAACACGTATGTCCTCTTTCCCGGCTTCGATGTGGATCGTGCCAAAGTGCGCGACCGCAAACTGGATGCCGCTCCGGCCATCGTTCGACAAGTAGCGGAGCAAATCAAGGCAGGGGTGCGTGGCGATTTTACCTGGAGAGGTACGTTGCCGGGGTTGAAAACAAGCATCATCTATCCGCTGTTTACCCGTTATGCCACCAGTGATAAGGCTTTCCATGTCGATGCGGAGGCCTGTATCGGTTGCGGCCGTTGCGTGGAGGCCTGTCCCGTGGGTAACATTACGCTGACGGCTGTACACCCCAAGTGTGAGGGCAAACACATGCCCGTCTGGCATGGCCGGTGTCTTAACTGCCTGGCCTGCTATCACTATTGCCCCGCACATGCCATCGCCTACGGCTCGAAAACCCGGGGCAAAGGCTACTATACCTGTCCCTGTAAATAAAAGTATGCGGACTCCGTTCTTTCTGCCTTCCTGACACGGTGCTTCGTGACCCTCTGACACAGTGCTTCGTCAGGGTGTCAGGAAGTGCTTCGTGAGGAGGTGACGAAGCACTGCGTCACACCCTCATGCAGTGCTTCGTGGGAGGGCGGTGAGGCTTAGTCTTCCAGACAGACGCCTACACCTTTCAGCGACTTGAGCGTGACGGCGGGGTCTTGGGATAGGTACTTGCGGAGTTTGGTGATGAAAACGTCCAGGCTGCGCGAGGAGTAGAAGTCGGCCGTTTCCCATACGGCGGTCAGGATGTCGTCGCGTTGGACCACCTGGCCTTTCCGACGGCAGAGCATTTCGAGTATTTTCGCTTCTTTGGGCGTCAGCGCCTGGCGCTCCGTACCATGGCAGAGCTGGTGTTGCGAGGGCAGGAAGCGATAATTGCCGATGGCATATTCTTCTTCCGCGGGAACATCTACGGTCTGTGGGGCGGGCGCACTCTGTTTCATTTTCAGCACGGCCTGGATGTGGGCATTCAGCTCTTCGGGCAGGAAAGGTTTCTTGATGTAGAAGTCCGCGCCCGACTGGTAGCCGTTGATGACGTCGCGTGCCGTCGTCAGTCCCGTGATGAAGATGATGGCCAGCCGGGGATGGCGCCGACGGATGTGCTGCACCATGGTCATGCCGTCCATGACCGGCATCTCTACGTCGGACACAATCACGTCGAACTCCTTTTGCTCCAGCAGTTCCAGCCCTTCCCAGCCGTTGGGGGCAGTGGCCACTTCGTAACCGCCTATCATCTGCTCCAGGCTGCTCTTCAGGATGAAGCATAGGTTCTTGTCGTCTTCTACCAGCAATACTCGTATCATAGTTTCTCGTTTGGAACGGGCAGCGTCAGCGTGAATTCGCTGAATTTGCCCTCTATACTGTTTACCGAAACGCTTCCGCCCATGGCCGTGATGACTTTGTGGACAAAGTTCAGGCCCAGGCCGAAGCCGGACACTTTCTTCTCTTTCTTGTATTCCAGCCCGCCGCGGTCGAACTTCTCGAAGATGTGCTTCTGCTGTTTCAGCGGGATGCCCCAGCCGTTGTCCCACACCTTGATGAGGACGGTGTGGCTCTGTTCTTCGGCAGAGAGACGGATGGTGACACATTCGTCGGAATACTTCAGCGAATTGTCTATCAGGTTGCCGAGGGCTTCCTTCAGGTATTCGGCATCGGCCGTTACCGTGAGGGAGCTGGGGCAATGGGTTTCAAGGGTCACCTCCTTGCCGCTTTGGATCCGGTATTTCTGTGCCAGTTCGTCGAACAGGCCAGAGAGGCTGACCGGTTCCTGCGCCAGCTTCAGGCGCGACTGCTCCAGCTTGGCGATGGTCAGAATCTTTTCGGACAAGCCGAGCAGATGGGCACTTTCTTCGTGCAGGATGGCGAAATACTGTTTCTTCAGTTCGGGGTTCCTGTCCAGCAGGCCGCTTTCCAGTGTATGTCCGGTCATGGAGATGGTGGTGATGGGCGTCTTCATGTCGTGAATCATGGCGTAGGTGAAGTCCTGCCGCAGGCGGGCTATCCGGTCTTGGCGAATGATGATGCGTATCTGATAGACGATGCATCCGGCCACGAATACCAGCAGCAGGGCGGTAGCTACGAGCAGGACGCCCATCTGCCGGAAGGCAATCCAATAAGGGTTCAGGATGGTGGCCCGGATGGCTTGTGTATGTTCCCTGTTCAGATAGACAGGATTAGTCTGAAGTACCTTGAACGGATGTTTCCAGACAGAAGCAATCTTTTCCTGAAGAGGCGCACCAAGAGAGTCGACCAGCTGGCATCTCACCTGGGCCTGATACCCTTCTTGCGCCAGACGGGCTGTAAAGATGGAGTCGGCCAGCGGCAGGGAAATGGACGAGTGATAGACCGAATCGGCGTAATCGTTGGCAAGCACCGTCAGATACTCGAACAGCGTTTGGTCGATTTCCCGTTGATAGTCGAAATTCGTAGAGAAGCTGAGAGTGATGTCCTCGCCTTGGGCGTCGCTTAGCCGGTCGAGACGCGTCTTGGCCTCGTCCACAACGGTCTGCGGGAACAGACGGTTGCTGACTTGCAGCAGCTCCGCCTCTATCAGCCGATAGGTATGGACCAGCCACGAGCCTTGGATAGCTACGATGACAATCAGGCTCAGAAAGGTGAGTATTTTGATGTATTTGCCGGGCATAGGTATCTTGATTTGTCGGCAAAGATATAACAATCTCTTAACAATCGGGCGTTTTCTAACAATAATATAAGGAAAGCATAACGTGACCATAACCTGCTTTCTGCCGTAAAGACGGTTACTTTGCGGCATGAAAATAAAAAGAATGAATGCTTTATGAAACAGATTGTAATTCTGACAGTAAGTTTGATGGTGGCAGCCACCCACTTGGCTGCGCAGGAGGTAAAAGGACGTGTGGCGGATAAGGACCGGCAGCCGATAGAGGGTGCGACGGTAGTCATGCAGACACCGGACTCCGTGTTTATCGACGGTGTGACCACTGATTCATTGGGAAGCTTTGTGTTCCATCGGACGTTGAAACGGTATCGCCTGATTTTCCAACACCTGCTCTACAAGAGTGTGGTGAAGGACTATGACGCGGCAGGTGATATGGGTGTGGTGACGATGGACGAACAGGATGCCTATGCCTTGGATGAAGTGGTGGTCAGTGCTGAACGCCCCTTGGTGAAGGCAGAGAACGGCGCCCTGACCTACGACGTGGAAGCCCTGGCCGAAAAGACGACGGCAAGCAATGCCTACGAAGTCTTGACCCGCCTGCCCGGAGTCTTGGAGCAGGGCGGAAGTCTGAGTCTGATTGGAGCAGGAAGTGTGACGGTGATACTGAACGGGCACCCGTCGTCCATGTCAAGCGAACAACTGGCTAATCTGCTGAAGAGTACGCCTGTCGGCAACGTAGAGAAAGCGGAAGTGATGTACAGCGCACCGGCCAAGTACCGTGTGCGGGGGGCGGTCATCAACCTGATGCTGAAGAATCGGAAGTCCGAGGAACCTTTCCTGCGTGGGGAAGCCGGAGCCGGGTTCACACAGGGTGAATATGCGCAAGGCAACGGACGCATGAATCTTTCTTTCGGAAGGCGGAAGGTGACGGCGGACGTGCTCTATGCGGCCGACTATACCAGACGGCGGACGGGCTACGATTTCATCTCCCACCATACGCTGGACGGCGTGCTGCATGACGTAGCACAGTACAACACCGGCTTGAGGAGAAATCTGACCCATAACATCCGTACCTCTTTGGATTATCAAATAACGGAAAACGATCATTTGAATATGGCCTATACGGCAGCCGTCACTCCCAACATCAAGACGGTTGAAAACTCGACGGGCACCTTGTCGGAGTCGTCCAACGTCCGCAAGGGAGACGAACAGATGCACAACTTCAACCTTGATTATACGGCACGTTGGGGGATGAATGTCGGGCTGGATTATACCTCTTATTCCTATCCGAGCGTGCAGGAGTTTTGTAATCGGGCAGGCAATATCAGCCAAGAGTTTTTGGCCGACAGCCGCCAGCGTATCAACCGTTGGAATGTCTATACCGGCCAGACGCACGTCCTGCCTCTGGATTGGAGCCTGAACTACGGCATCAACTTTTCCTTTGCCCAAGAGAAAAGTGCCCAGTTGTATCATGCGCAAGATGGAAATGACATGTCATCACTGAACTCGGACACGGAACTGGACGAACGGACCTACAATTTCTATGCCGGATTGGAGAAAGCCTTTGGCGAACGCCTTTCGCTCTCTCTGTCCATTGCCGGGGAATATTACCGTTTGGCCGATTACAAGCAGTGGACTGTTTATCCCTCCATGCAGTTGAACTACATCCCGTCAAGTTCCCACATCTTCCAGCTTTCCTTGTCTTCAGACAAAGCCTATCCCGACTATTGGAGCATGCAGGACGCTACGAGTTACCTCAACGGCTATGCCAAGGTCGTGGGAAATCCCGACCTGCGCCCCTCGACAGACTATACCGCCGACCTGACCTACATCTTGAAAAGCAAATACATCTTCAGCCTGTACTATACTCATGTAAAAGACTTGTTCGCCCAGTTAGCCTACCAAAGTCCCGACGAACTGACGATGATTTATCAGACGGTGAATTACGATTACGAGCAGAGCTTCGGCCTTTCGGTGATTGTTCCGTTCACGGTCGGCAACGTCTGGAACTCCCGCCTCACGCTGAACGGTTCCTACCTCAGGGATGCCTGCAAGGACTATCATGCCATCGGCTTCGATAACTGCGTTTGGAGAGGAATCGCGATGTTGAACAATACCTTCCGGCTGTCCTCAAAGCCGGCCATCAGTCTGGAGTTGAACGGTCTGTATATCAGTCCTTCCGTTCAGGGAAATTATGATTTGTCCTCCATCTGGAAAATCGATGCTGGACTGAAATGGACTTCTGCCGACAAGAAAGCCGAACTTCGTCTATCGGGCAATGACTTGTTCAACAGTGCCACCCCTAACGCCCGTGTGAACGACAGGGGGCAGCGGTTCGAGATAAACCAGCATGCTGACAGCCGTTCTTTCTCCCTGTCGTTTACTTATAAATTCGGTGGCTACAAGGCAAAGGAACACAAGGATGTGGACACGTCGCGCTTCGGTTATTGATTTGTTGTCGGTATGGTCTTTATTAGTTCGTGAAAGATGAGTATATCCTGTGAAGTTTCACTGTAATGTATTTGTATAGAGTGCGTTATGGTGAAATTTGTGAGTTAGGAATGAAAGGTCGCCCCTTCACAATATTACTCTGATTGCTAAATGTTTACAGGCTTGTGAAGGCGTGAAAGCATTTTTCTAACAAAGTTTTTTCAAGAGGGTGTTTGATGAATGAAATCGTCACTACCTACTTGAGCCGCGTAAACATCTACTTTAGCGACGCAAACATCTACATTGGCGGTGTGGACATAGAAATGTTGTAGATTTGTTATAGAATAAAAGAAAAAAGGAGTCAAGTCAACGACTTAACTCCTTCATTTTCACCAGTCGGGGTGACTGGATTCGAACCAGCGACCACACGCCCCCCAGACGCGTACTCTAACCGGGCTGAGCTACACCCCGAATTGCGGATGCAAAGGTA
>CAYQOV010000086.1:0-12521 GCA_964419245.1 uncultured Bacteroides sp.
GACTACTCATCGCCTCATAGAAATGAAACAAAGAGGCGAAAAGATATCAATGTTGACATCATACGATTACACCATGGCACAGATTGTAGATGGTGCAGGTGTAGATGTTATTCTGGTGGGTGATTCTGCCTCTAACGTCATGGCAGGTAATGTAACAACACTACCTATCACACTGGACCAGATGATCTACCACGGGAAGTCAGTGGTACGCGGTGTGAAGCGTGCCATGGTGGTAGTGGACATGCCTTTCGGCTCCTATCAGGGCAACGAGCTCGAAGGTCTTGCCTCGGCTATTCGTATCATGAAAGAGAGCCATGCCGACGCCTTGAAGCTGGAGGGCAGTGAAGAAATCATCTGCACAGTGAAACGTATCTTAAGTGCAGGCATTCCCTTGATGGGACATCTGGGTCTGATGCCACAGAGCATCAACAAGTACGGCACCTACACCGTCCGTGCCAAGGACGAAGCTGAAGCCGAGAAACTGGTACGCGACGCCCATCTGTTGGAAGAGGCAGGATGTTTCGCACTGGTACTGGAGAAGATTCCCGCCGCACTGGCTGCCCGCGTGGCTCACGAACTGACGATTCCCGTTATCGGCATTGGTGCCGGCGGTGAGGTGGATGGACAGGTATTGGTATGTCAGGATATGCTGGGCATGAACAATGGTTTCCGCCCACGCTTCCTGCGTCGTTATGCCGACCTGCACACGGTGATGACGGATGCCATTAGCCGCTACGTAAGCGATGTGAAGAACTTAGACTTTCCCAATGAGAAAGAACAATATTGATGGCCGTTTGTTGACGCATGGGCTTAGGGCTATGTGTGCCGCCAATTTCCTGCTGTATGCCGCGGTGTACATGCTGCTTGGCGTGCTTCCGATGGCTTTGGCTGACGATGCAACGTGCATTTATCCGGCTTTTTTAGCTGGGATGTTGCTCGTAGGTCCCTTTCATGCCTATCTGGCCGACGCCTTTAAGCGGAAACACGTCCTGCTGCTGTCGTATGCCGGGGTAGGTGCGACGATGGCTGTAGCTTCGTACATCTATGAAGCCCATTACGCCTGGCTGGCCCTGCTTCAGGGAGCCTGCTTCGCGCTGGCATCGGGAGCGGGAACCACCATCAGCATTGACATCACCCTATCGGGCCATCGTACGTCAGGCAACATGCTCTTTGCTTCCTGCGGACGGGTAGGTATGGTCGCAGGACTGACAGCGGGAGCTTGGGGAATCGGCCATTATCCACTGGCGTGGCTATCGTATGCATCTGCTCTGCTGTGTGCCATCGGCATCTTGCTATGTACTACGGTATATGTATCTTTCCGTGCTCCTATCGGTTTGAAGCTATGTAGCTTGGATCGGTTTCTGCTGGGACGAGCCTGGCTGCCTGCACTCAATGTCGGTATATTGGCTTTTTCATTCGGTATTATTAGTTCATTTTTGACAGGCCTTTCTGCGTCCATAAGTTGGATATGGATGTTGCCCATGCTGGTACTGCCGCTGCTCACTCCGCTGTGGGTGAAAATGTTTGTCAAATTGTCTCACCATTGCCAGCGAGCTACAGGTAATATGACCTTCAACCTGCTGATGGATGGGGGACTAATAGCTGGTACATGGACTATGTGCGTCATGAATAGCCAAGACAAAGTGCCGATAGGTGAAGACACACTGGCGATGAGTGCATTGGTACTGGCGATACTTATGTTCGTTTTCGCTACACGTCCTTATTATAAGAAGAAACGGGTAAGATAAGGTATAAAAATTATCAGTCCGACGACAATCGCCGCCAGAGCGCACACCAACACCGCTCCGGCGGCGATGTCTTTTACCAGTCCTGCCATGGGATGGCGTTGCGGCGAAACAAGGTCTACCAACCGTTCGATGGCACTATTGAAAAGCTCGGCAGCTATCACCATACCGATGCAAAGAACGATAGCAATCCACTCTCCCCGTGTGATGCAGAAGCACCAACCTGCCGTTACCACACAGACAGTGGTAATGAGGTGAAAACTGAGGTTCTGCTCTTTGCCTACGCAACTACGGATACCTTTCCAGGCATAGCCGAAGCTGCGTAGCTGTTTTTTGTAATCGTAATGCATATAAGAAGTTAGTTTCTCTCCACTTGTTTTACTCCTTTTACTGTTCTCAGTTTCTTGATAAGTGCTTCAAGGCGTCCTGTATCACCCACCATGACGGTTAGAGTGCCCGAGAAAAGACCATCGTTCGAGTTGATGCCGATGCTGCGCAACGTGATACCCGTTTCTTTCGAAATGATGGAAGTGATGTTGGTCACAATACCTATGTCGTCATGGCCTACCACACGAAGGGTAATGGGATATTGTGTGCCTTCGCCCTTGCCGGCCCAGCGTACCTTCACGATACGGTAGCCGAAACGGGCATGAAGTTCGGCAGCATTAGGACAGTCACAACGGTGAATCTTAATACCACCTGTCACGCTGACGAAGCCAAACACATCGTCGCCGTAGATAGGATTACAACACTTGGCAAGCTTGAAGTCAATGCCTTTCAGGTTCTGGTCGATAACGAGTACATCCTCCTTGACCGAACCGTCTTCCGGCGTCTGAGGTTGCAGATTATATTCCTCGGCGCTGCGGTACTGTACTTCCTCGCGGATGTCGTTCTCGCGCTTCTGCAGTTCCAGATATCGGTCGATGATGTCGTTTACGTCCAATGCTCCATCGGCAATAGCCTGATAAAACTCAGTAACTACCTTGTAACCCATACGCTTGATGAGCCGCATCATTACGGCTTCATCATATTCTATCTTTCGGTTTTTGAATTTACGCTCCAGCGTCTCGCGTGCAAAGGCTGTTTGACGGGATGCCATTTCCTTCAAAGCCTGGCGTATCTTGGTACGCGCCTTTGAGGTAGTAACGATATTCAGCCAATCCTGCTTGGGCGTCTGCGTATTCGAAGTCATGATTTCCACCTGACCACCACTCTGAAGCACCTGCTTAAGCTGCACATTGCGTCCGTTTACCTTGGCACCGATACACTTGCACCCCAACTTGGTGTGGATATGGAAGGCGAAATCGAGTACCGTGGCACCCTTACCCAGCTTAAAGAGGTCACCCTTGGGCGTGAAGACAAACACCTCATCCTCATACAGATCCAGCTTGAAACGATCCATTGCCTCCAGGTCGCTATCCGAACTCTCGAGCGCTTCGCGTACCGAAGTCAGCCATTCGTCCAATCCACTCTCTCCTTTGATACCTTTGTAACGCCAGTGGGCGGCCAAACCTCGTTCGGCTATTTCATCCATGCGTTCGGTACGTATCTGCACCTCCACCCATTTACCTTCGGGGCCCATGACGGTGATGTGCAGCGACTCGTAGCCATTGCTTTTCGGTACGGAAAGCCAGTCGCGCAGGCGTTTAGGATTGGGTTGATACATGTCGGTTACGATGGAGTAAGCTTGCCAGCATTCCAGTTTCTCCTTCTCCAGCGGAGAGTCTAGGATGACACGGATGGCAAACAGATCGTACACGCCTTCGAAGGGGCACTTCTGTTTCTTCATCTTCTGGTAGATGGAGTGGATGGACTTGGTGCGTCCTTTGATGTGGAACTTTAGTCCCGCTTCCTCCAGTTTCTTCTGTACCGGTGCAATGAAAGCAGCTATATAACGGTCGCGTGCAGCCTTGGTGGCATTCAGCTTATCCTTGATATGATAATAAACATCGTGTTCCGTATATTTCAGAGAAAGATCTTCCAGTTCAGATTTCAGTTTGTATAAACCCAGCTTATGGGCCAACGGCGCATACAGATAAGCAGCCTCGTTGGCAGCTCGGCGACGTGCTTCGTCATTCTCGGCATCTTTAATCTGCCGCATAATATTTACACGGTCGGCTATCATGATAAGAATAACGCGCATATCCTCGGCAAAAGAAAGGAGTAAATTGCGGAAATTCTCAGACTCAATGGTAGGACTTTTAGAATAAAGTTCATTTACACGAATCAGGCCACGAATAATACCAGCCACGTCTTCACCATATTCGCGATGAATATCTTCAGCCGTACATTGCCCACTCCGTACGACCTCATGAAGCATCAGAGCCAGGATAGAGGCGCGTCGCATACCTATCTCTTCAGCTACAATCACAGCTGTCTGCATGTTTTTAATGACTGGATTCAACCCGAATACATCGCGTTGTAGGGCTTCTGTAGCGGCACAGGCCACAAGATGTGCTTTTAATTTACGGCAGTCGCCTGGTAGCAACGTGTCACCTGACAGTTGTAATAACTTGCGATAGAGGGGTATAAGCATCTGCTTTTCTTCCTTACTGAAGAAACGGTTTGTGTCCATAACGTGTTTTCTTTGATAGTTACAAGCGCAAAGTTAGTATTCTTTGTTTCAAATCATACGTTTTTCATACTAATTTTTAAAAGTTCTTCCTTGCAAAATCCTGCAAAAATAGGTAAACATAAAACCATCTCCATACCTGCTCCGTACCAAGTCCACGTATAGGTACTTTCTTACGGAGAATGTACGGAGCAGGTATGGAGCAGATCATGGGAAGATAGGGCTAAAGTTCGTTGTAAGCAGGCACATCGGGTAGGAACTGATATCCTCCATTAACATAGTCCATACGACAACAATAGTGCTGGATACCATTACTGACAATCAGATAATCGACTTTCAATACCATATTGTAGCGTGTAATCTGGTCGAAAACGGCTTGAGTAATCTGTATTTCAGGTGCCTTATACTCTATAATCATGCGTGCTGACAGGTCACGACGGTAAAGTACGGTATCGCATCGCTTTCGTGTGCCGTTCAGTTGCACTTGTACTTCGTTGGCCATTAGTGCCTTAGGGTATCCTTTATGATTTATCAGGAAATGAACGAAGTGCTGGCGCACCCACTCCTCGGGAGTCAGGGCCACATAACGGCGGCGAATGACGTCAAATATCACTCGTTTACCGTCGCGTACGGCAATCTTGGCATCGAAGGAGGGCAGGTTCAGTGAAGGCATGGGCAGTTTCTTTCCATTAATATACTATTCGTAGAGAAGACAAAAGTACAAAAAAGGACGGAATTCAATATTCCGTCCTTGAAAAATACGTCAGTGTTTCTTTTTATTTATTCCCGAACAGTATTGGAATTCTGATTATAAGCTTTGGCCACACACTTCCATTCTCCATCCATCTTCATCAGCAGCAGATAATCAGTAAAATCGATGCGTCCACCCCATTTTTCTTCCAGCACACGGACAACGGCCAGAGTCTCCTCTACATCCACCACGTCGATACGTGCCTTGAAGTCCTGTCCTGCACCTACGGTGTCCACGTTGTGATAGAATTGCTGAATGCTGCCGTGCTCCAGCTTTCCGTCCAGATAGCCAAACAAGACGGCTTCGTCAATGAACAACTCTTTGGCATAACTGCTGCTACCTTCGGCAACACTTTTCACAAACTTCATGGCTGCCTTCTCTACAGCCTCATACTCTTCGATACTTGTTCTCATAATGACAAATGTGTTTTAACGGGTTCGTAACTGCCGCAAAAGTACATGGTAAGACTGGCTTGTGCAAGTACCGAAAAATTATTCATGTACCGAAAAATTATTCGGTATATCCCAGTATTAGTGAGTTATGCATATCTTTGTATCCGAATTAATGATAGAGCCTCCAAACATGTACGAAAGAAAAATCCCCGTTGATCTGGACTGCCCTTTACGCCTGACCATGAGTCTGATAGACTCCAAATGGAAATCGTGTATCCTGGACGAACTGCGTCATCGTCCTTTGCGCCCCAGTGAACTCCACAAACTGTTTCCCGAGGCTACACCCCGTGTGCTGGACATTCAGCTGAAGGAATTGGTGGAGGACGGACTGGTGTCCAAAAACATCTTTCCCGAACTGCCGCCACGTTCCGAATATGCCATTACGCCGCTGGGGCAGACCCTTATCCCGATTATCGACGCCATGATAGAGTGGGGTAACCGGAATGCGGATCTGTTTGAGCGGAAATACGGCAGGAAAGAAAAGCGATAATCCAGCTACCATGAATACTAATCGTCTCCTTAATCTTTGCTTACCAATGCCTTTCCCGTGTCAAGAAGCAGTTTTTTTGCCCAACGGATAATGACGAAAGAACATGCAAGCGCAACGACAGTGTCTATCCAGACGATATCCCAAATCATGGCACAAACCAGTCCGAAGATAGCTCCCAAGCTGGTCAGGGCATCGGCCACCACGTGCAAATAGGCCGAATGGCGATTGTAGTCTTCGTGCCCGTTCTTGTCATGCAGTACAAATGCACAGATCAGATTTACAACCATTCCGATTAGGGCAACAATCATGGCCTCTACATATCGGATAGAAACGTCGGGGACGAAAAAACGTTCGATAGCCTCAACAATGATGAAGATGGCAAATATCAGCAGCAAAATCCCACTAGTATAAGCCGACAAGGCAAGTACTCTCTCGCTGCTCACATGGGTTGTTTGCTTCTGCTCAAGCCTACGCACCAGAACGTAGGCTCCCCAACTTAATCCTATTGCCAGGACATGCGACCCCATGTGTATGCCGTCGGCCAGCAGTGCCATCGATTTCGAGAATAGTCCGAAAAATATCTCCAATACCATCGTCACAGCTGAAAATGTGACAACAAAAGCCGTTTTCCTTTCGCCATTCATTTTTTTCTGTATGGCTCATTTCATGTTTTTGTACCATTATATTTTCTCCTTTTTAATGGCGCAAAGTTATGGCATATTGCGTTTTAAGAGTTGACACAAAATCTTTTATCTTTGGTACATTTCATTCATCTTTTCTCTAAAGGCAATAGGAGTCATTCCTGTATGCCGTTTAAAAAAACGGGAGAAATAGGATAATTCATCAAAACCCAGTTCATAGGCAATTTCTGAAATACCTTTTTCCGTTCTCAACAGCCTTCTTTTGATTTCCAATATTACCCGTTCGTTTATCAGGTTTAAAGCCGATTTTCCCAAATACTTTCTGACGAGTACGTTCAGGTAATTGGCACTCACCCCCAACTGCCCGGCATATTTCTGCACCAGCCTTGTTGCTGTATATTGTTTCTCTACCAGCATTCTGTATTTCAAAAGCAAGTCGGGCAGGGCAGTATATCTTCTTTTATCCAAACCTATCCTCTCCAAATCCAGCAACAAAGTATTAATTTCCGACTGTATCAAGGCGGTGGAATGCTCCAATCCACTGACAGCTTCCGCACTGATTTGTTTGAACAAAATCTCCATGCGTTCCTGTTCTTCCAGTGTCAAGTCATGGCAGACAGCTATCTCCCGTTCTTCTGTCTGATATCCGGTATCTGAACACGACATAAACTCTTCTGTGAACTGCAAGGCCGAATATTCCATCATCGTATCGTTGTGCAAGAAATGTATCTGTTCCGGCTTCACAAAGAAAATCCGGTTGGGTTTGATTTCATATTCTTCGAAGTCGATGACGTGAATTCCGCTGCCTTGATGAATCCAATAGACGGCGTAGAAAAAGTGACGGTGCGAGAAAGGTACCTCCACCTGTTTGTCATCCGAAACGTTACATGTTATCTTGAAATCCCTTTCTTTGTCATGGGAATGTCCAATCTGCAAATTTTCTGTTATTTTAGTCATACAGTTATTTATATCAATATTTTTCCTGCCAATAATAGTCCAATATCTATATGAATATCTGCAAAATTATGAAAAAAGAGGGAATAACACCATGTGTGAAAGTTCAAATGCAGTTCGTATTCTTGAAGTACCTAAATTCTGACATTCTCAAGACCGTTTTTATAGCAGCTCCCATTGCTGGAGGAGCAATGGCCAACAGCGTAGGCTGGCAGGGGACTTTCTGCTGGCGTAACAAACTGTTCAGGATTTATAGTCCATTCGTCCAATTTGGCCTCTACAATATAATTCCATTAGGCCTGTTTCATTAGCGATTATTATTTGTAAATTATTCTAACCATTTCAGCTTTATTCTGACGCACATCCGTCAGATTATCATAAGGACACTGTCTAAGTATGTTTCAACCCTAGGGGGGAATGTTTCAAACATAAGCCCCTTGGGATTGAAACCAGCCTCTAAGACTACGTTTGCAGCGAGAAGCAGTAATAATTCATTTTATAAGTAATTATAACTATCATCGAAAAGACGGAGGAAAGCAGGAGTTCCACCTTGTATAAACACAAAGGTACGCATCTACCATGAGTATACGACTGATCCTACATGAGTCGTATACTCATGGTAGATACCTCCCGGATGCTTGCAAGGCAGGCTGATTGGGGGAAGGAGCGGGCAGGGGGCCTTTGGAAATTTGTCTGCAAATATGCACGAAAATCCATTCTTCTGTTTTTCCGTTTCCTTAATTGTAGTACATTTGCAGACATAATTTTCCGATTATAGTTCTTAGAATAGATATTATTATCCATGAAACTGAAAATTGTTCTTGTCGTTCTATCACTGATTCAATCGATACATCTGGCCGCACAGAATTTTGAGCGGCTCACCGTTTCCGATTTTCAAGCCACCCAGTTATGGAAATTGGCGCAGCTTTACGGATGTGCACGGTATTTCTCTCCCAATCCGTATGTGGACAATCTGGATTGGTATGCCTTTTTGGAGAAGAACATACGCGATGTACTGCCGATGACTTCCCGCGTGCAGGCTGATTCGTTGCTCCTTGCACGTTTTTCCCCGCTGCTTCCCGATTTGCAGTTCACCGATGCACCCGCTGCAGATTCATCTCCGGCCGTCTGCCCCTTTTACATCAAGGCTACCACACTGAACACCGGCTTCCAAAAGTCTGCAACATCCAGCCGGGTAATCAGGATGCAGGAAAATGTACTCCAGCTACCCCAGAAGCACACGGTCCGATTGTCTTCCGACTTGTATGCCTGCTATCGGGTTGCCACCGAAAAACTGCTGGAAGAGTCGGACGAACTGAAGCAACTGAAGAAATCCTTGGAATACAAATGGACGAAAGATTTTTATCTGTCCCCCTATTACCGCCTGACCAATGCCATTATCTCGGGAGCCTACATCCAGCATTTCTATGCCTACTACGCCGAAGACGGGCTGGACGGGACGTGGAAGGAGTTCATGAAATCCTATCTGAAGCAAGTGGCCGCCTGTGCGTCTTATCCCGAATATCTGACGGTTTCCTATGCCCACTACGGACATGTGAAGGACGGACATCTGTATGTCATGAACGGTTATTCCAAACCTGGTACCATGCTGGGGAAATTCCAGCCCATATACTATCCCCAGATTGAGGCTGGAGTGACCCGTGAAGGGAAAATCTATGTCAGCAGCTGCGCGCCGGACAATGGGATAAGGACAGGAGAAGAAATCGTGTCCGTCAACGGGAAAGACATACACGGGCTGATTGCAGAAAAAATGAAATATGCTTCGGCTGCAACAGAGGCAAACCGCAAAGGCAAGGTGCTTGACTTGTTTCTCTTCCAGTCATTCCAGAAAGATTCGGTGCTCCGGCTGGAAGTCAGAGGGACAGACGGACAGCTCAGGGAAACGAGTGTCAGCATCCGAAAAGGGGACAACTATATAACCGACGGTAAAGAAGACTTCATATCACAGGTGAAAGAAGGCATCTGGAAGATAAACCCATGCCTTGAAAAGGGAGCCGGTTACAAGGAGTTCAGCCAATACATTCATGAGTTTGAGCGGGCAAAGGGTATCATCATTGATTTAAGGGGGTATCCCGATGCTTCCATCCTTCCCATCTTGTCTCATTTCATAGACAAACCGGCTCTGGTGGGGCAGATTCTGACTCCTACCTTCTACTTGCCCGACCATCAGAAAGTGGACTACCAGATTACCGCCGAAAGCAAATGGGGAATCCATCCGGCTCTCGAACCTTACCAGAAGTCATGGGAGTATGAGCAGCCTGTACCTGTACGGATCAAGAGGCCAGTATATTTTCTGACGAACAGAAAAGCGCTCAGTTTTTGCGAGACGGTGATGGAGCTGATAAAATATTATAAGATAGGCACCATTATCGGAGAACCGACTTCGGGAACAAACGGGGATGCCGTTATCTTGAGAAATCCTTCCATAGGCTTCATCTTTACGGGATACAAGTTCTTGAATCACGACGGTTCCCGCCACCACGGCATCGGAGTGCAACCAGACATCGAATGCCAGCCACTTCTCGAAGATGTTCAGAAAGGTCGGGACACCTTGGTCGAAGAGGCATGCCGGCTTATTCTGAACAGTGGGAAAGAGTGATGATAGCTAGATGCTTCGGCCATCCGTGTACCATAAGAAGAAAATATCATCTGAAGACGGAGAAGTACAATCTATGAAACCTTATAAAATCTGCCTTTTTCTTTTCCTGTCTCTCTAATTATTGTATTTTTGCGTTTGCAGAAAGGTGTGCCAATTCAAAGACTCCCTTCTGCACCCCGTATCCTAATCCTTATAGATTAACGAAATCGTATGAAAACTAAAGAAGAAATTGTAGCCAACTGGTTGCCACGTTACACCAAACGCTCGCTAGAAGATTTCGGCGAATACATCCTGCTGACCAACTTCAACAAGTATGTGGAGCTGTTTGCCGAGAAGTTCAATGTGCCTATTCTGGGACGTGACGCCAATATGATATCGGCCAGCGCCGAGGATATCACCATCATCAATTTCGGCATGGGCAGCCCCAATGCCGCCATCATCATGGACCTGCTCAGCGCCATTCATCCCAAGGCCTGCCTGTTCTTGGGCAAATGTGGAGGTATCGACAGGAAAAACAGGCTGGGGGACCTGATTCTTCCCATCGCGGCCATCCGTGGTGAAGGTACCTCGAACGACTACTTCCCGCCCGAAGTGCCTGCACTGCCGGCCTTCATGCTGCAGCGTGCCGTATCGTCGGCTATCCGCGACCATGCCCGCGACTACTGGACCGGAACCGTCTACACCACCAACCGCCGCATCTGGGAGCACGACGACCAGTTCAAGGAATACCTCAAGAAGACACGTGCCATGGCGGTGGACATGGAGACGGCCACTCTCTTCAGCTGCGGCTTTGCCAACCACATCCCCACAGGAGCCCTGCTGCTGGTGTCCGACCAGCCCATGATTCCTGAAGGCGTGAAGACCGACAAGAGCGACAACATGGTGACGCAGAACTACGTGGCCGAGCATGTGGAAATCGGCATCGAATCGCTCCGCATGATTATCGACGAAAAGAAGACCGTAAAACACCTGAAGTTCGACTGGTAAGACTATGGCAAAGCAGGAACTGACGTGCGACGACATTCTGAAGGAACTTCGGGCCAAGCAATACCGGCCCATCTACTATCTGATGGGCGAAGAAGATTACTACATTGACCTGATAGCCGATTACATCGAGGAGAACGTACTGACCGATGAGGAAAAAGAGTTCAACCAGACGGTGATGTATGGGGGCGATGTAGATAATATAGCGACCGTCATCAACGCGGCCAAACGCTATCCGATGATGGCCGAACACCAAGTTATCATCGTCAAGGAGGCCCAGGCCGTGCGCGGCATGGAGGAGCTGACCTACTACCTGCAAAAGCCGCTGCTGTCCACCATCCTCGTCCTCTGCCACAAGCATGGTGTGCTGGACCGGCGCAAGAAGCTGGCAGGCGAGATAGAAAAGGCAGGAGGCGTAGTCTTTGAATCAAAGAAGGTGCGTGAAGCCCAGCTGCCTGCCTTTATCAGTTCCTACCTGAAACGCAAGGGGGTGGACATCGAACCGAAAGCTTCGCAGATGGTGGCCGAATTCGTGGGTACCGACCTGAGCCGCCTGACGGGCGAGCTGGAAAAGCTGGTCATTACGCTGCCAAAAGGTTTGACAAGAGTGACACCCGAACAAGTGGAACGGAACATCGGAATCAGCAAGGACTATAACAACTTCGAACTTCGGGCCGCATTGGTCGAAAAAGATGTGCTGAAAGCCAATCGGATAGTAAAATACTTTGAAGAAAATCCAAAAGGAAACCCCATACAGATGACTTTATCTTTACTTTTCAGCTTCTTCTCCAACCTGATGATGGCCTATTATGCACCCGAAAAATCGGAGCAGGGCATCGCTTCGTTTCTGGATTTGAAGTCGCCCTGGCAGGCTCGCGAATACCTGGCCGCCATGCGCCGCTACAGCGGAGTGAAGACCTTGCAGATTATAGGCGAGATACGTATGGCCGATGCACAGTCGAAAGGTGTGGAGAACAGTTCGATGAGCGACGGCGATATCCTGCGGGAACTGGTGTTTAAAATTCTGCATTAATGGGAGTGTAATCCTATCTGGTTTTTCCAGAAAGAAATATGGATGGTATCGGAGCTGTGAACAGACATCCGGATACCATCCTTTTTTGTTGCCTTAATTTACAGCTCCAAACCACGTCCATTGCCGCATCTGTATGCAAAAACAGTCCCTGTTTACCGGTATTCGACTGCCATTTCTCTCGAATCTTCCAATTGATGAATGTAAAAATAGGGGGTAACACACTATATTACAAATGTTTATATCAAAATAAAGCCTCTGAGAATGCGATATTTTCTCCAA
>CAYQOV010000087.1:0-12088 GCA_964419245.1 uncultured Bacteroides sp.
GTTCGAAAGGGCCAGGGTCGGCATATAGAAGGCTACGCTCAGGGCATAGAGGCCGAAGAGCGGTCCGAATTCCACGTCTTGTCCGCTTGTCATACCATAGTAGCCGGCGAGTCCCATGAAGATGGCTGCCATGAAGTGGCTGAAGCTCAACAGCTTTTGGGCTGGCACCCAACGGTCGGCTATGATGCCCATGATGGCCGGCATGAAGAGTGATACGATGCCCTGCATGGCATAGAAGATGCCGATGTGTCCGGCAAGGTTGATATTGACCAGATAACTTCCCATAGAAGTCAGGTAAGAACCCCACACGGCAAACTGCAGGAAGTTCATGATGATCAAGCGAAGTTTGATGTTCATAGTTTTTTTGTTTGGCGTTTAAAATTAACAGGTCGAATAGTCGACATAACCTTGCAAAAATACAATGATGCCGTTAGAAAAACAAGCGTGCGGAAGATTTTTTATGGAGAAAGATGCGGAGAAACCGCTGCCAAAAGAGGAGGAAAGGGTATATAAAAAAAGAAGGGTATCTATCCCAGACACCCAATCTTTATTAACCTTAAATCTAATACCATGAAAAACACAGTGCAAAGGTATAGGTTTTATGTTATACAACATAATAATTGAGCATAAATCTGCGTTTTGTTTGCACTATTTAACGTTTTGGATGCATTCTACCCCCTTTTTGAGGGGATAGAACTTATTCTACGTACAGCACGAGCCCTTTCAGGTACTCTCCTTCGGGGTGGTAGATGTTCACGGGATGGTCCGCCGGTTGCGTCAGCTGGTGCAGGATGCGCACGTTGCGTCCCGACATGGCTGCTGCCGTGAAGACCGCCGTGCGGAAGTTTTCCTTGCTGACGGCTTGCGAACACGAGAAGGTGAACAGGATGCCGCCAGGCTTGATCTTCTCGAACGCCTTGACGTTTAGCTTGCGATAGCCTTGCAGAGCGTTGCGCAGGGCGTCGCGGTGCTTGGCGAAGGCAGGCGGGTCCAGGATGATCAGGTCATACTGGTCGCCCATGCGGTCGAGGTACTTGAAAGCGTCTTCGGCATAGGCGGCATGGCGTGCGTCGTCGGGGAAGTTCAGGGCGATGTTCTTGTTCGTCAGGTCGATGGCTTTGGCCGAGCTGTCTACCGAGTGCACCAGCTTGGCTCCTCCACGCATGGCGTAGACAGAGAAGCCTCCCGTGTAGCAGAACATGTTCAGCACGCTGCGTCCGCGGGCATAGCGCTCCAGCAAGGCGCGGTTCTCGCGCTGATCCACGAAAAAGCCCGTCTTCTGTCCCTTCAGCCAGTCGATGTGGAAGTTCAGTCCATACTCCGTGGCCACATTGTCGGCGCTGCCTCCCTTCAGGAAGCCGTTTTCGGGGTAGAGGTCGGCCTTGAAGGGCAGGGTGGTTTCCGATTTATAATAGATGTTGTCCACTTCGCCTTCCATCACCTCGGCCAGGGCCTCGGCGATCGTCATGCGGTCCAGGTGCATGCCGGCCGAGTGGGCCTGCATCACGGCCGTACGATTGTATACGTCGATGACCAGCCCCGGCAGGTTGTCGCCCTCGCCGTGCACCAGGCGGTAGGTGTTGTTGTCGGCCCGTCCGGCGATGCCGATGCTGCGTCGCATGTCGCGGGCCACAGTCAGGCGTCGCTTCCAGAAGTCCTTGTCGATGGCCTCGTCCTGTCGGAAGGTAAGGACGCGTACGGCGATGCTTCCTATCTGGAAGTGGCCTTTGGCGATAAATTCTTTCTTAGAGGTATAGATCTCTACTACTTCTCCTTCTTCAGGTTCGCCGTCCAGGCGGGCAATGGCGCCCGAGAACACCCATGGGTGAAAACGCTTGAGCGATTCTTCCTTGCCCGATTTCAGATATACTTTATACATGGTGTCAATTATGAATTCTCAATTTTCAATTCTCAATTATAAAATCTCCCGTCTGCTTCAGTTCCTCCAGCTTGTGGTAGATGTTGAGGCAGGCCCAGGCATCGGTGGCTGCATAGAGCTGTTGCGGCTGCGTCAGGTTTTCGGCTTCCCAGTTGCTCAGGCGTTGCGATTTCGATATCTTCTCGTTGAACAGGATGCCGTAGATTTTTTGCAGGCTCATGTCCTGTATGCCGAAGGGGCGCACGTATTCCTGCAGCTCCACGTAGGCTCTGGGTTCGAAGGGTGCCCGTTTGCGCAGCATCATGAAGTCGTCGTGCAGCGAAAGGCCCACTTTGGTGATGTGCGGGCTTTCCAGCAGCTTGATGACGGGCAGGGTCAGCCCTATCAGGTTCAGTCGGAACAGGAAGCAATGGTCGTCGGTCGACACCTGCAGCAGCGCTACCTTGTGTACGTGTCCCTTGCTGAACGAAGGCCGCGTTTCGGTGTCGATGCCCAGTATCGGTTGTCCTTTCAGGTATCTTGCCGCCTTATCTGCTTCTTCCGGCGTGTCCACTATGTGTATATTGCCGGGGAAGGCCGCTTTGGGCAGTTCGCTCAGTTCCTCTTTTCCGATGGTTCTTCTTATGATCATAGTTGCTCTTGTATCAATCCTCGATATCCTCCTCTTCCTCTTCTTCTTCCTGCGTGTTGCTGTACTTCACTTCGTGGAGGGCCCGTAGTGTGTTCACCAGCTTTTGTCCCCAGTACAGGCGGAAGTTCTCCTGGCAGATGGCCAGCGAGTCGTTCATCGTCTCGTTCAGTCCCAGTTGGAAGACAAAGATAAAGTCCTTGATGTCCTGGTAGATGTCGGCCAGGTCTTCCGAGATGTATCGGGTGATAGGCTGGTCGCTGTATTTCATGTCGCTGACGAACACGTCCAGATAGTCGTCGCGGTCGGCGAGGATGCCTGCCAGGTTCATGCGTACGATTTCGTACGTTTCTTCGGTGACAAACGTTTCGGGCGCTTCGTCGCCTATGGTTTCGCAGGGTGGCAGCATAGACGCTTTCAGGTAGAGCAGGGGCAGCAGTTTCAGCGTGGTGTCCACGAAGTTGGTTCGTTTGCTGCCTTCGGCTTGTTCGACGAACTTGCAGAACTCTGCCGCCACGGTGACAAACTCTATCACGTTGCGGTCGAATATCACTTGGCTATCTTTCTTCTTCATACGTTTTGTAAAAATATGAATGCAAAGATAGTGCAAACCGAGGGAAGTACAAAGCGAAAACCTAGTTTTCAGCTTTTACTTCGGAGGTGCAGCCTATGTTATGAAAAGATAGTGCAAACCGAGCGTAATGCAAAAAAATAAGCTCGCATATTGTTTTGTTTGTCGAGGTGCCGCCTTTCTTATTCTGCCCCCACCTGTTATTCTGAGCCGGGGCGAAGAATCTCAAAATTCATTGGGCTAACTGTAATTGTAATTTGTAATTGCTCAGCAGATGTAAGCATTTGTCGTCGGGCACCAGCTCTTTCAAGCGGGCGAGCATGTCGATGAGGACGCCGTGGATGATGCCGCGCGAGTAGGGCGAGTTGTGTTCTGATTGTTGACATAGCTTTGTTGTTTTAAATTGTGTTTGGTTAATTGAGAATGGAGAATGGATAATTGAGAATGGATGGTGCCTCGGCCGCAGGCAAATTCTTCATTCTTCGTTCTTCATTCCTCATTCGCAAAGGCAAATATAAGGGGTCTTTTCCGGCTGGCCAAATAAAAACGGCCGCTGGGGAGTGAAAATGTGTTAACGAAACAGATGGATTGTGTTAATAAAAATAATGCATTGATTTGCAGTGTGAAAAGCAGCGTTTTTGCGCGTGGAAAGCATTGCTTTTCTGCAGATGGCATGATGTTCTCTTTCGTTTGCGCCCTTTATGAAGTAGCATGAAAAGATTGTCTGGTAACTGTAATCTGTAATTCGTAAGAGTCGTTTTGAATCCAGGAAAAGACAGCGTGTTATTACGAATTACAGATTACAGTAAGTGAATTTCGATTTGAAAGAGTGTGTACAGAATTTTATATTATATATATAAATATATATATATATATATAATATAACTATATAAGTGGCGCGCACATTTTTCGATTTTAGCTAACTGTAATCTGTAATTCGTAATAGCATTTTCAGCAATGGTAGTTTCATTATCGGGAAACTGTAATCTGTAATTCCGAATTGGGCGAGGGGAGAAGATGCAGGCAGGAGGCGGGACTCCGTATGGCAGGGGTGTATGAAAAGAAAAGATGCTTTTGGAGGCTTAAAAATGCTGTTGCAACAGGTTGATAATCAGTGCATTTATAATATTTATGGATGTGCTTCGGAAAAGAGGCCCCGAAAACTTGATTTTTCGTTTGTCTCTCCGCCTATTTTTCCGTATTTTTGTACTGCCAAAAAAAGAAAACCCGTACAAAAAGACAATTATTGAAAAGACAATGAAAAAAGAAAAAGACAAATCGGACAAAAAAGATACAGCGGCTTCGCCTTCCTTCTTCCGCAAGGTGGCGGCGACCTGGCACAACGAAACCTTGCGCTTCATCGTGGGGCTGATGCTCGTCATCTTCTCCGTCTACCTGCTGCTGGCGTTCTCGTCGTTCTTCTTTACGGGGGCGGCGGACCAGAGCATCCTCGACTCGGGTAACGGAAAGGACCTGATGGCCGTGGACAACGGCGTGAAGAACTATGCCGGATCGCGCGGCGCGCAGCTGTCCAGCTACCTGATCAACGACTGTTTCGGCATTTCGTCGTTCTTCATCCTGGTGTTTCTCGCCGCTGCAGGCCTGAAGCTGATGAAGGTGCGCCACATCCGCTTGTGGCGATGGTTCATCTGCTGCTCGCTGCTGCTGGTGTGGTTCTCGGTGTTCTTCGGCTTTGCCTTCGCCAGCTTGTATGAAGATTCGTTCATCTACCTGGGCGGTATGCATGGCTACAACGTCAGCCGCTGGCTGGCTTCGCAGGTGGGAGCGCCGGGCGTGTGGCTGTTGCTGCTGGTGACGGCCATCTGCTTCCTGATCTACTTCAGCGCACGGACGGTGGTGTGGCTGCGGGGTGTCTTTGCCCTGAACTTCCTGAAAAAGAAGAAAGACGGACAGGAGAAGGCGGAAGGCGAAGTGCCCGAAGAATTTACGACCTCGTGGACGGCAGAAGGCAAGAAACGGCCGGCTCAGACGCCGACACCTGCCGTGGCCGAAGAGCCGAAGCCTGTCGTAGAAGAGAAGGTCGAAGAGGAACCCGAGCCCGCAGAAGAGCCTGAGGCAGAGCCTTCGCAGGAGATTTCGCTCGACCTGGGCGGCCCCTCGCGTCCGGCTGCGACCGGCAACCGTGGGGGTGAAGTAGAGATGACGGTAGAGGCTGCCGAGCCGGAACCTGCCGTACCGCTGGAGCCCGCAGAGGCTCCACATGCGGACGATCCTGAATTTCAGGTGGAGACGCACGAAGAAGAGGAGTATCAGGGCCCTGAGCTGGAGCCTTACAACCCCCGGCTCGACCTGGAGAACTACCACTTCCCCACGCTGGACCTGATGAAGCACTACGACAATGCCGAACCTACCATCGACATGGACGAGCAGAATGCCAACAAAGACAAGATCGTGAGCACACTGCGCAGCTTCGGCATCGAAATCAGCTCCATCAAGGCGACCGTAGGACCTACGGTGACGCTCTACGAGATCACTCCCGAACAGGGTGTGCGTATCTCGAAGATACGCGGACTGGAGGACGACATCGCCCTGAGCCTCTCGGCGCTGGGTATCCGTATCATAGCGCCCATACCGGGCAAGGGTACCATCGGTATCGAGGTGCCCAACTCGAACCCCAAAATCGTGTCGGGGCAGAGCATCATCGGCAGCAAGAAGTTCCAGGAGTCGACCTACGAACTGCCTATCGCCTTGGGTAAGACCATCACGAACGAGGTGTTCATGGTGGACCTGGCCAAGATGCCCCACGTGCTCGTGGCTGGTGCTACCGGTCAGGGTAAGTCGGTCGGCTTGAACGCCATCATCACCTCCTTATTATATAAGAAGCACCCCGCCGAGCTGAAGTTTGTGCTCGTCGATCCGAAGAAGGTGGAATTCAGCATCTACTCCGTCATCGAGCACCACTTCCTGGCCAAGCTGCCCGACGAGGCCGAACCCATCATCACCGACGTGACCAAGGTGGTGCAGACGCTGAACTCCATTTGTGTGGAGATGGACACACGCTACGACCTGCTGAAGGCGGCCCACGTGCGCAACATCAAGGAGTACAACGAGAAGTTCATCAACCGCCGCCTGAACCCCGAGAAGGGACACAAGTACATGCCCTACATCGTGGTGGTGATCGACGAGTTCGGCGACCTCATCATGACCGCGGGCAAGGACGTGGAGCTGCCTATAGCGCGCATTGCCCAGCTGGCACGTGCGGTGGGCATCCACATGATTATCGCCACGCAGCGACCCACGACGAACATCATCACAGGTACCATCAAGGCCAATTTCCCCGCGCGTATCGCTTTCCGCGTGTCGGCGATGGTCGACTCGCGCACCATCCTCGACCGGCCGGGCGCCAACCAGCTGATCGGTCGCGGCGACATGCTCTTCCTGCAGGGAGCCGACCCTGTGCGTGTGCAGTGCGCCTTCATCGATACGCCCGAGGTGGCCGAGATTACAAAATTCATTGCCCGCCAGCAGGGCTACCCCACGGCCTTCTACCTGCCCGAATACGTGGACGAGAATGCCAGTGGCGGCGACCTGGGCGACGTCGATTTGGGACGCAAGGACCCGCTCTTCGACGACGCCGCACGCCTCATTGTGACACATCAGCAGGGCTCCACCTCGCTCATCCAGCGCAAGTTCTCCATCGGCTACAACCGTGCCGGCCGCTTGATGGACCAGCTGGAAAAGGCGGGCATCGTAGGGCCTGCGCAGGGCAGCAAGCCGCGCGACGTCTACTTCACGGACATCGTGTCGCTGGAGGATTTTTTGAGTAAAATGTAAGTGAGAGGGAGCATTCTTTTTACCACAGATTACGCGGATTGACACAGATTCATGAAAATGGATGAATGAAGGTCTAAGAAAATCTGTGTGAATCTGTGAAATCTGTGGTGAACAATGATATTCCCTTGTTAGTTTTTCAATTTTCAATTAAAGAAAGGAATGCTGAACAAAATACTTTGCCTGCTTGTTGCTCTTTGCATGGGGCTGACGGCGGCTGCACAAGAGAATAACGAGGCCCGCCAGTTGCTCGACCGTGTGGCCGACACCTTCCGCCAGGCGGAAGGCGTGGAAATCGCTTTCGAGGTGCGCGCACCCGAAGGAACGTCCGAGGGACGCATCCGCCTCAAGGGCGAGAAGTTCCGCCTCGATACCGAAGGTATCACGACGTGGTTCGACGGACGGACGCAATGGACTTACCTGGAGAACAGCGACGAGGTGAACGTCTCAGAACCCACGGCCGAAGAGCTGCAGAGCATCAATCCCTATGCCTGGCTGTCACTTTACAAGAACGGCTACACGCTGAAGATGGGCGAGCAGGGCGACCCGCGCCTCCACAAGGTGATGATGACCGCCAGCCGTCAGGGCAGCGAGCTGCAGTGCCTGATCCTCTACGTCGACAAGCAGACCTTGCGTCCGGCAAAGCTGAGCCTTGTCCGCAAGGGCGACCGCGAGGCAGTTGTCGTACTGGTGCGCTCCTATCAGACAGGGCAGAAATACGACGATGCGCTCTTCACCTTCGACAAGCGGGCCTATCCGACGGCGGAGGTGATCGATCTGAGATGAACGAAACTTGAATGAACCTAAAAATATAATTTAGTAAATACAGTATGGAAACAGAAAAAGTGAAATGCCTGATCATCGGTTCGGGTCCTGCCGGCTATACAGCCGCCATCTATGCAGGACGTGCCAACCTGGCTCCTGTGGTATATGCCGGCCTGCAACTGGGCGGACAGCTGACAACGACCACCGAAGTGGAGAACTTTCCCGGCTATCCTGCCGGCATCGGCGGTCCTGAGCTGATGGAAGACTTGCGCAAGCAGGCCGAACGCTTCGGAGCCGACATCCGCTATGGCGTGGCTACGGCGGCCGACCTCAGCGCGAAGCCCTACAAGATAACGATCGACGACGAGAAGGTGATCGAAGCCGAAACCATCATCATCGCCACAGGTGCCACAGCCAAGTACCTGGGCCTGGAGGACGAGAAGAAATATGCCGGTATGGGTGTGAGTGCCTGTGCCACGTGCGACGGCTTCTTCTACCGCAAGAAGGTGGTGGCCGTTGTGGGCGGTGGCGACACGGCTTGCGAAGAGGCTTCCTACCTGGCCAGCCTGGCCAGCAAGGTGTACCTCATCGTGCGCAAGCCCTATCTGCGTGCGTCGAAGGTGATGCAGGAGCGTGTGATGAACAACGAGAAGATCGAGGTGCTGTTCGAGCATAATGCCGTGGGCCTCTTTGGCGAGAACGGCGTGGAAGGCGTGCATCTGGTGAAGCGCATGGGCGAGGCCGACGAAGAGCGCTACGACGTGGCTATCGACGGTTTCTTCCTGGCCATCGGACACAAGCCCAACTCGGACATCTTCAAGCCTTACCTGGATACCGACGAAGTGGGCTACATCCTGACCGAGCCGGGTACGCCGCGCACGAAGGTGCCGGGCGTGTTTGCCGCAGGCGACGTGGCCGACCCGCACTACCGTCAGGCCATCACGGCAGCAGCCAGCGGTTGTATGGCGGCTATCGAGGTGGAGCGCTACTTGCAACAATAAAAAAAGAATCGGTTAGTGGTTTCCTCCACTAACCGATTTTTTTTCTTTATCCAATCTTGCTGATTTTCTTCAGCTTTTCTTCGTCAATGATTTTGATTTTTCGTCCGTCGATGGTGATGAGCCGTTCGGTGGCAAACTGGGAGAGCGTTCGGATGGCGTTCGAAGTCGTCATGTTCGATAGGTTGGCCAGATCCTCGCGCGAGAGGTAAATACTCAGTGTAGAACCGTCTTCCTCCAATCCGTAGCTTTCCTTGAGGAACAGGAGCGATTCGGCCAGACGGCCGCGGATATGCTTCTGAGTGAGGTTTACCGTACGTTCGTCGGCGATACCCAGGTCTTTGGACATCTGTTTGATGAAGAACATGGCCAAGCCGTTGTTTTGCGTTATGAGGGTGGTGATGACACTCATGGGAATCTGGCAGATGACCGAAGGTTCGAATGCGGCAGCGGCCGTGATATAGTCTTCGCCGGAGAAATAGGCGCGGTAGCCGAAGTATTCGACGGGTTTGATCATGCGGATGATCTGGCTGCGGCCGCCCACACCGTCTTTATAAATTTTGACTTTCCCACTTAGCAGGCACATCAGGTGCGTGGGAGTCTCGCCTTCACAATGGATGACTTCATTTTTTTTGTAGTTTTGAAGTGTGAAATGATCAGCGAGAAATTCCCGTTGCTCTTCGTTCAGGGGAGACCACATGTCGGCGATAAGCTCCTGAACCTTTATTTCTGACAAATTTGTTTTTACCATGAGTGCTGCAAAACTGTGTTCTATAGCACAAATGTAGAAAGAATAATTTAAAAAAACACACATTCGCCTCAAAAATGTGCATTTGGAGTGGAAAAGAGGCTTAAAATGAAAAAAAATAAGCGGTGAACGGAGATTGTATCCGTTCACCGCCAAGTGTTTGGTTATTATTTCGTGAACAGCAGTTCGCGATACTTGGGCAACGGCCAGATTTCGTCGTCCACTTCCATTTCGAGGTGGTCGATGTGGTCGCGGATGCTTTCGAGGTAGGGACGTACCGTTTCCTCGTAGGCGAAGGCCTTGTCCTTGTAGTTGTCCATGTGGTTGGCTACCTTACGGGCTTCGGTCATCTGGCGTACCTGCATCTTGATGGCCGTCACGCGGCGGGAGATTTCGCGGATGAGCTCCTTGCGGTCGGCACTGAGCTCTTCGTACTCTTCGGGCGAGAAGGTCTCGCGCAAGCCGCGGAGGTTTTCCAGCAGGCGGTTCTGGTAGCTGACAGCCGTGGGTACGATGTGGTTGATAGCCAGGTCGCCGAGTACACGGCTCTCGATCTGTACCTTCATGGTGAATTTTTCCAGCTCTACTTCCAGACGGCTGGCCAGCTCGGTCTCGTTGAAGATACGTTCGCCGATGAAGACGGAGCGTGCCTGGTCGTCGACGTAGTGCATCAGCGCTTCGGGCACGTGGCAGATGTTGGTCAGGCCACGGCGGGCAGCTTCCTGTTTCCATTCTTCGGAGTAGCCGTCGCCTTCGAAGCGGATGGGCTCGGAAGCGATGATCATTTCCTTGAGGGTGCGGAAGATGGCTTCATCCTTGGTAGCGCCTTCTTCCATGGCTTTGTCGACCGAGGCCTTGAATTCGTTCAGCTGGTTGGCCATGGCGGCGTTGATGGCAATCATGGCAGCGGCGCAGTTGGCTGAGGAGCCTGCGGCACGGAACTCGAAGCGGTTGCCGGTGAAGGCGAAGGGTGACGTGCGGTTGCGGTCGGTCGTGTCGAGCAGGATTTCGGGGATACGTCCGATACCCAGCTTCAGGGTGGTCTTCTCGTCGGCAGTCATCTTGCTGCTGCTGGCCTGCTTGGCGATCTCGTCGAGAATGGACGAGAGCTGGCGGCCCAGGAAGATGGACAGGATGGCGGGTGGTGCTTCGTTGGCTCCCAAGCGGTAGCTGTTGCCGGCACTGGCAATGGAGGCACGCAGCAGGTTCTGGTTCTTGTAGACCATCATCAGTACGTTGACGAGGAACGTGAGGAAGAGCATGTTGCTCTTCGGATTGCTGCCGGGGCCAAAGAGGTTGATGCCTGTATCGGTGCAGAGTGACCAGTTATTGTGTTTGCCGCTGCCGTTGACGCCGCTATAGGGCTTTTCGTGGAGCAGGACGGCAAAGTTATGCTTGCGGGCAATGCGTTTCATCAGGTCCATGACCAGCTGGTTGTGGTCGTTGGCCAGGTTGACGTTCTCGAAGATAGGTGCCAGCTCGAACTGGTTGGGCGCCACTTCGTTGTGACGGGTCTTGACGGGGATGCCCAATTTGTGGCATTCGATCTCCAGCTCCTTCATGAAGGCTGTGACACGCGGCGGGATGGAGCCGAAATAGTGGTCTTCGAGCTGCTGGTCCTTGGCCGAGGAGTGTCCCATCAGCGTACGGCCCGTCAGACAGAGGTCGGGGCGGGCATTGTAAAGGGCCAGGTCGACGAGGAAGTATTCCTGTTCCCAGCCGAGGTTGGCGTATACGCGGTTGATGTTCTTGTCGAACAGCTTGCAGACGTCGGTTGCTGCCTTGTCCACGGCGTTCAGGGCTTTCAGCAGCGGGGTCTTGTAGTCCAGGGCCTCGCCGGTATAGGCGATGAAGATGGTGGGGATACAGAGGGTGGTATCTACCACGAAGGCAGGTGAGGAAACGTCCCATGCCGTATAGCCGCGAGCTTCGAACGTGTTGCGGATACCGCCGTTGGGGAAGCTGGATGCGTCGGGTTCCTGTTGGATGAGCAGCTTGCCCGAGAAGCGTTCGATGACGTCGCCGTCTTCGCTGAACTCGATGAAACCGTCGTGCTTTTCGGCGGTACCGTCGGTCAGTGGCTGAAACCAGTGGGTGTAGTGGGTGACGCCCATTGACTTGGCCCAGCTCTTCATGCCGTTGGCGATGAGGTCGGCCATTTCGCGATTGATGGGGGTACCTTTTTCGATGGCGTCGATTACGGCCTTGTAGGCTTCTTTGGGCAGGTATTCCTGCATTTTCTTGCGGTCGAATACGTGGCTGCCATAGTAGTCGGACAGCTTTCCAGAGGGGGGAGTTACTTCCAACGGCTTACGGTTGGCAAGTTCCTGCAGAGCGAAAAAACGCATTTTTGACATATCAGACTCTTCTTTTATTGATTTGCCTGCAAAAGTACATGTTTTTTTCTATATTTGCCCCCAAACATACGAAGATATTGCAAAGTTGGTACGCTGGTTGTGGATAGGATTGGGTATTTTACTGCTACTTTTTCCATTGGGAAAGGTACGGGCAGGTTATGCTCCATATCCTTATCAGGGCAAGCTGATCTCGGCGGACTCCATCATGGAAAAGGTCATTTTCTTTGCGCCGCTCTACGAACGCATCGTGGACAGCTACAATGCCGAGCTGTATATCAAAGGAAAGATCAACATCAAGAAGCAGAACAAGCTGCTCCTCTATATTCCGACTTTGTTCCGTATCCGGAAGG
>CAYQOV010000088.1:0-11883 GCA_964419245.1 uncultured Bacteroides sp.
GGTGCCCATGGGGCTGGTGCAGAAGATGTATGGCAAGCAGGTCAAGGCGGAAGAAGTGAACAAACTGCTTTCCGACAAACTTTTTGAATATATCAAGGAAAACAACATCAATATGCTGGGTGAACCGCTCCCCAGCGAGAAGCAGCAGACCCAGGATATCGCAACACAAGATGAGTTCGAATTTGTGTTCGACATAGCCCTCGCGCCTGAATTTGAAGTCTCGCTCACTGATGCCGACACTGTAGACTACTACGACATAGAAGTGTCGGACGAACAGGTAGAACAGCAGGTTAAGTCCTTTGCGGGACGTGCCGGGCACCCGGAATCCGTGGAGAGCTACGAAGACCGCGACATCGTGCGCGGTATCTTAGCCGAACTGGGCGAGGACGGTATGCCGAAGGAAGGTGGCATACAGGTGGAAAACGCATCTGTGATGCCGACCTATTTCAAGAACGAGGAGCAGAAAGCCCTGTTCCAGACAGCCAAGAAGAACGATGTGCTGACATTTAACCCGTCGAAAGCATACGAAGGCAGCGATGCAGAAACAGCTTCACTCTTGAAAATCAAGAAAGAGGAAGTGGCAGAGCACAGCGGCGACTTCTCCCTGCAAATCGAGGAAATCAGTCGTTTTGTCCCGGCCGAGATCAACCAAGAGTTGTTCGACTCTATCTATGGAAAGGACACTGTGAAATCGGAAGAGGAATTCCGCGCGAAAATAAAGGAAGGCATGACTGCCCAATACGTGAACGACAGCGACTATAAGTTCCTGCTTGACGTGCGCGCATACCTTGAAAAGAAAGTCGGAGACTTGGAGTTCCCTGACGAGCTGCTCAAGAAGATAATGAAGGCCAACAATCCTGACAAGGAAGACAGCTTTGTGGAAGAGAACTATGCCAAGAGCGTCGAGGAGCTGAAATGGCACCTTATTAAGGAGCAACTGGTCAAGGCTTACGAAATCAAGGTGGACGACAAGGATGTGAAGGCTACGGCCATTGAGGCAGCCCGCTTCCAGTTCGCACAATACGGCATGAACAACATTCCCGATGAGTATCTGGAAAACTATGCTACGGAGATGTTGAAGAAGAAAGAGCAGGTGAACGCCTTGGTAGAACGTTGCATCGACACGAAACTGACCGCCGCCCTGAAACCTGTGGTGAAACTGGCACACAAGTCCGTTTCTGTAGAGGACTTCAACAAGATGTTCCAATAAACATAAAGAAACAGATCCACGTATGAAGATAGCCAGTCCTTTCCGGTGAAAGGACTGCGCTTTTTTCAGTACGCATGCCAAAAGATAACACGGTCAGACTAAGTTGGCACAAGTTTCCACCAAAGCAGTTTTACTACTTACCTACAGACGGACGAATTGCTTGGCTGGCTTAGTTTCACTGTATTTGCCCAAACATACGTAAGGGGGGCTATGCGCGTCCCTTAATTCCGATACCGTATACAAGAAACGACGAAACAAACAAAACCTATACTATTCCTATGGACGACTTTAAGAAATATGCCACGAAACACCTTGGGTTCAGCTCACTGGTGCTGGATGACGTTATCAAGAGTCAAAACCAATATCTGAATCCTTACATCTTAGAAGAAAGGCAACTGAACGTGACGCAAATGGACGTGTTCTCACGTTTAATGATGGATCGCATCATTTTCCTCGGCACAGCCATCGACGACTACACGGCCAACACCTTGCAAGCACAATTGCTCTACCTGGACTCTTCGGATCCAGGAAAAGATATTTCCATCTATATAAACTCGCCCGGTGGTTCCGTGTACGCAGGCCTTGGCATCTACGACACCATGCAATTCATCGGGAGCGATGTGGCCACAATCTGCACGGGAATGGCCGCATCCATGGCTGCGGTATTGCTCGTGGCAGGAAAAGAAGGCAAACGGTCTGCCTTGCCTCACAGCCGCGTCATGATACACCAACCTATGGGAGGTGCTCAAGGACAGGCTTCGGACATCGAAATCACAGCACGCGAGATCCAAAAACTGAAGAAAGAACTTTACTCTATCATTGCCGAACACTCGCACACAGACTTCGACAAAGTCTGGGCAGACTCCGACCGAGACTATTGGATGACGGCTGAAGAAGCCAAAGCGTATGGAATGATAGACCAAGTATTAACACATAACAGGGATGAAAAATAAAGATGTTTGCTCATTCTGCGGTCGCAGCGAATCTGAAGCAGACCTGATGCTTACAGGCATAAAGGGATGCATCTGCAACCACTGCGTCGAGGAAGCACACAAGGTCATACAAGAAACACTCAAGACACGCGGAAAAGCCAAAGCCCAACAGTTCGAGATACAAAAGGACGAGCTGCCCAAGCCTAAAGAAATAAAGGCCTACCTTGACCAGTACGTAATAGGACAAGATGCTGCCAAACGCTACCTCTCTGTATCCGTATACAACCACTACAAACGCTTGGTGCAAAAGAATACGGAAGAAAAGGATCCTGTGGAAATTGAGAAATCGAACATCATCATGGTCGGTTCCACAGGAACAGGGAAAACTCTTTTGGCGCGAACCATTGCACGCTTGCTGAAAGTACCATTCACGATAGTAGATGCTACTGTCTTTACAGAAGCCGGCTACGTGGGCGAAGATGTGGAAAGCATACTTTCCCGCCTGTTGCAAGCCGCAGACTTTGATGTGGAAAGCGCACAACGCGGTATCGTCTTTATCGACGAAATTGATAAGATAGCCCGCAAAAGCGACAACCCTTCCATCACCCGCGATGTAAGCGGCGAAGGCGTACAACAGGGCTTATTGAAACTGCTGGAAGGTTCCATTGTAAACGTTCCGCCCAAAGGAGGCCGGAAACACCCGGATCAAGACTACATACAAGTGGACACGAACAACATTCTCTTTATATGTGGCGGAGCTTTTGATGGTATAGAGAAAAAAATAGCACAACGCCTGAACACCCATGTAGTAGGTTACAACTCCGTACGCAACTCCATGCATATAGACCCCAATAACCTCATGCAATATGTGGAGCCCATGGATCTGAAAAGTTTCGGCCTCATACCGGAGATCATAGGCCGCCTGCCGGTCCTCACCTACCTGCAGCCCCTCGACAAGAATGCCTTGCGCAACATTCTGACCGAACCAAAGAATTCCATCGTCAAACAGTACATCAAGTTATTTGCAATGGATGGAATTACGCTTACATTCTCAGATGAAGCTCTCGATTTCATAGTAGACAAAGCCGTGGAATACAAATTAGGTGCGAGAGGCTTGCGCTCTATCGTAGAAAGCATCATGATGGATGCCATGTTCGAACAACCTTCAGTAAAAGCTGAAACGTTCGAGGTATCCCTGCAATATGCACAAGAACAATTCGAAAAAAACAAACTGAAACCCGCCGCAATGTCATAAACATATTTTTTGTATCTTTTTTTGCAAAATATAGCGTCATATCAAAAGTTGTTTATATTTTTGTTTAGGAAAAAAGTAGGGTGCGAAAAACACCCTATCCAACCGCCACAACCTAAACACCTGATGTTATGGAAGCGAAAGCGAACTTGCACAACCAGTTGAAGAAGTATTTTGGCTTTGAGAATTTCAAGATGAATCAAGAAGCCATCATAGAAAACCTCCTCGCAGGCAAGAACATTTTTGTCCTTATGCCGACAGGAGGAGGCAAATCCTTGTGCTACCAACTGCCCTCCCTCTTAATGGAAGGCACAGCCATCGTTATTTCGCCGCTAATCGCATTAATGAAAAACCAGGTAGACGCTATGCGCAACATGAGTGAAGAAGACGGCGTGGCTCACTTTATCAATTCGTCACTGAATAAAGCGGCAATCGACAAAGTGAAAAACGACATCCTATCGGGAAAGACAAAACTACTCTACGTAGCCCCAGAATCACTCACCAAAGAAGAAAATGTGGAATTTCTCCAAAAAGTAAAAATATCATTCTACGCCATTGATGAGGCACACTGCATTTCTGAATGGGGCCACGATTTCAGACCGGAATACCGGAAAATCAGACCTATCATAAATGAAATAGGCGAGGCTCCCATTATTGCACTTACAGCGACTGCCACAGATAAGGTCAGGCTCGATATAAAAAAAAATCTTGGTATCACGGACGCAATGGACTTTAAAAGTTCATTCAACCGCCCCAACCTGTATTACGAAGTACGCCCCAAGACAAAAGATATCGACAAGGACATCATCAAATTCATCAAACAACACGACCACCGCAGCGGTATCATCTATTGTTTGAGCCGCAAGAAGGTAGAGGAACTGGCCGAAGTTCTCAAAACAAACGAGATCAAAGCAGAAGCTTACCATGCCGGCATGGACTCCGCCACAAGATCGAAAACGCAAGACGACTTTCTGATGGAGAAAATTGATGTAATTGTCGCAACAATTGCTTTTGGCATGGGAATTGATAAACCGGACGTTCGCTTCGTCATACATTACGACATCCCCAAAAGCCTGGAAGGCTATTATCAGGAAACCGGACGGGCTGGTCGTGATGGTGGAGAAGGATTATGTATTGCATTTTTCTCATACAAGGATTTGCAGAAGTTGGAAAAATTCATGGAAGGGAAACCTTTGGCTGAACAAGACATTGGCAGACAGCTTCTCAAAGAGACTGCCGCTTATGCAGAATCCTCTGTATGCAGACGGAAATTACTGCTGCATTATTTTGGAGAAACTTATCCCGAGGACAATTGTGGAAACTGCGATAACTGCTTAAATCCAAAGAAACAAGTGGAAGCAAAGAAACAATTATGCAAGGTTATTGAAGTAATTCTTGCTACAAAGGAAAATTTCAAGGACAATCACATAAAAGACATTCTGAAAGGCCACGAAACTGAAGAAATCCTGGCACACAAGCATGACGAGCTGGAACTTTTCGGATGCGGTGAAGAAGAGGAAGACAGGTTGTGGAATGCCGTAATACATCAAGCACTCATCGCAGGTTATTTGGAGAAAGAAGTGGACAACTACGGCGTACTCCGCGTGACAAAAGAAGGTAGACTCTTCTTGAAGAAGCCTGCATCATTCAAGATTGTTGAAGACAAGGACTTTGATGACTGCGAAGCCGTTGTTCCAATGCAAAGCGGTGCGTCCTGCGCAGTAGATCCGACTCTGTACCAGATGCTGAAAGACCTAAGGAAACGCATGTCCAAGGAACTGGATGTCCCCCCCTACGTTATCTTCCAAGACACATCGTTGGAGGCAATGGCTACCATCTACCCGCAGAATATAGATGAACTGCAAAACATACCAGGCGTAGGTTCCGGGAAAGCCAAACGCTATGGTCTTAAATTTTGCGAGCTGATAAAAAAGCATTGTGAAGAAAACGAAATTGAGCGTCCGGAAGACCTTAGGATTCGCACGGTTGCCAACAAATCCAAAATAAAAGTCAGCATAATCCATAGCATCGACCGGAAAGTCGCGCTTGATGACATTGCCGTAGCTAAAGGCATCGAGTTCGAAGAACTACTGGATGAGATAGAAGCTATCGTTTACAGCGGCACAAAAATCAATATTGACTATTTCATCGAAGAAATAATGGACGATGACCACATAAACGATATTTATTCATATTTCAAAGAGTCCGACACAGACGATTTGGAAGAAGCTATCGAAGAGTTGGGCAGCGACTACACCGAAGAAGAAATAAGACTGATAAGAATCAAGTTTATTTCTGAAATGGCAAATTGACAAAATAAAAGTGAATACTCCAAACATAAAGGCTATGGAAGAGAATATGACAACTGAGAAGAAAAGCCTGAACTTTATCGAACAAATCATTGGAAAGGACTTAGCCGAAGGAAAAAACGGCGGACGTTTGCAAACACGCTTCCCACCGGAACCAAATGGCTACCTACATATAGGGCACGCCAAAGCCATATGCTTGGACTTCGGACTCGCTGAGAAATTTGGCGGAGTTTGCAACCTGCGTTTCGACGACACCAATCCCCAAAAAGAAGATACGGAATACGTAGAAGCAATAAAAGAAGATATTAACTGGCTTGGATTCAAGTGGGGAAATATATACCATGCTTCCGACTACTTTGAACAGCTTTGGAACTTTGCGATAAAACTGATAAAAGCCGGAAAAGCATACGTGGATGAACAAACCAGCGAACAGATTGCCCAACAAAAAGGTTCTCCGACCGTGCCCGGAGTAAATAGCCCGTACAGGAATCGCCCTGTCGAAGAGAATTTGCGCCTCTTCGAAAAGATGAACAGCGGGGAAGTCCCAGAAGGCAAAATGGTACTGCGGGCTAAAATAGACATGGCCAACCCCAACATGCATTTCCGCGACCCGGTAATCTACCGTATCATCAACAAAGAGCACCACCGCACAGGGAACAAATGGAAAGCATACCCCATGTATGACTTCGCACACGGGCAAAGTGACTTTTTCGAAGGGGTCACACACTCTATCTGCACGTTGGAATTCGTTCCCCATCGCCCTTTATACGACTATTTCATAGACCAGCTAAAGGATAACGAAGACTTGCAGGATAACCGCCCACGGCAATATGAGTTCAATCGTTTAAACATAACTTATACTGTGATGAGCAAACGAAAACTCTTAGCCCTTGTTCAAGAGCATCTGGTAGAAGGTTGGGACGACCCCCGCATGCCTACAATCTGCGGTTTGCGTCGTCGAGGATACTCACCGGAAGCGGTCCGTAAGTTTATCGACATGATTGGCTACACTAAATTCGATGCCCTCAACGACTACGCCCTGCTGGAAGCCGCCGCCCGTGAAGACCTCAACAATCGCGCCCTTCGCGTTTCCGCTGTCCTCAACCCAGTGAAACTCGTCATTACCAACTATCCGGAAGGACAAACCGAAGAGATGGAATGCATCAACAATCCGGAAAACGAATCGGACGGCACACATAAAATTACATTCAGCCGCAATTTATGGATTGAACGCGACGATTTTATGGAGGATGCGCCTAAGAAGTTTTTCCGAATGGTTCCTGGTAAAGAGGTGCGTTTAAAGAATGCATACATTGTCAAATGCACTGGCTGCAAAAAGAATGCGGAAGGCATTGTTGAAGAGATCTATTGTGAATACGACCCGACCAGCAAGAGTGGAATGGAAGGTGCCAACAGAAAAGTAAAAGGAACGTTGCACTGGCTCAGTATAGACCACTGCCTGCCGACGGAAGTCCGGCTATACGAACGCCTGTTCTCTGTCGAAAATCCATCTGTAGAGGACAAAGATTTCCGCGAGTTGCTGAATCAGGACTCTTGGACCGTACTTAAAAATTGTTTTGTTGAGAAGTATGTCGCCGGGCAGACTGCTAACAAATACCTGCAATTCCAACGGATTGGATATTTCACCTACGACAAAGACTCCACACCGGAAAAACTGGTGTTCAATCGCACTGTCGGCCTCAAGGACAGTTGGTCTAAAAAATAATCTGAACGGGCTATTTCAGTTCAGAATGCCCTGTAAAGAGATATTCAGCTCTCCATACGAGTGGCATACCCGGAAAGTGCTGAGCCACATCACTACGGAAAGGCTATATGAGTGAAAACAATGACAATTTGATGCGTCTTGTACGGGCTTACGAAAGGAAGCTCGAAGAGGGCGCATCAATTTATTTGGAAGCATACGAGTTTGCAGACATCATTGAATACTACACACTGCACCAGCGCGACTTCGATGCAGAGACCTGCATGCGCATTGCGCTCAGCCTACACCCGGACGATGAAGACCTTCTTCTCCAGAAAGCATATCTACTAAAGAACGCCGGCAGATGGAAGGAAGCCTATGACCTGGTAACATCCAAAATAGGCAAGCAACAGCGGAACCACAAAATGTTCATGATCGAATACGCGCTTGCACATTTCCACTTCCACCACGCCTGCGACCTATTGCAGGAAATTTTACGGATTGAACCCAAAGATTTCGAGTTTTACGACACCTGCGAGGAAGCAGCCGAGATTTTCTTCGACTATGCATTTTATGAAAAAAGCATAGAGTTATGACGCCCTATACCCGGCAAATTCGACAGATACAAACAATGCCGCACGCTCCTTGCCGCATCCTATTTCAGAACAAGAGAATACGACAAGGCCGTATCACTCCTGAACAAGCTCATCGACGCGGATCCCTATGATATTACCCTTTGGGCAGAATTAGCCGACGGACAACTCATAAACGGCCGCTACAAGGAAGCGATCGAAAGCTGCGACTATGCGTTAGCCATACAACCAAAGGATTCCACTGCACTACGAGTGAAAATCAAATGTTGTTCCATCACGGGCGACTTCGACGAAGTAATCCGGCTTGGAAACAAATACATAGACACCAACACAGCCGAAACCTCCATACTCATTACCGTAGCTGAAGCGTACTACGCCCGCGAAAAATTCATCGACGCGCTCCACCTGATCAACGAGGCTTACGCCATCTGCCCCATAGACAGCATGGAGCGTCCCCGCGTTCTCCTGTGCCACTTCAATTGCCTCATTCGGCTGGGACTTCAGGACTCCACGCTACTCAGCGCAATCCGCACGACCCTCTCCTACGGATACTATTATTTCAAAGTTTACCTGACCATATCCCACACATTATTTGAGCTTCAAAATTTCAAGATGGGGATAGAAGTCTTGCGCTATGCCCTACAATGCGAAAATATAGACCGGGAAGAACAAGCCAAAACCCTTCTGCAACTTTTCGGCTACCGGCAATTTAGCTTGGCCAAGGATTTGTGGTTATATTTTTCTCAGATATTCGAACATACCGCGTATGCGCCATTTCTCGCTTATGCCTTCCGAAAGATGGGAATGCCTTACGCACGCTATATGAAACAGGCCTGCGCTTTGGCCCAAGAAACCACAATGAAATTATTTGCAGACGAATATCCCGGAATCGGTATAAACAAGTATGTTGAGACCGCCGAAGAAGAAGACCGATCCTTATCCAGTCCCGATGGAGGAGGTGAAAAATTTCCCCCGTTCGTATAGGATGCCGCTATCCACCATATACTCCTGACATGCTCCGTTTCTACCTACTTATTCTCCTCGCCTCATTCACCGGTTTCCTCCTTCCCTCATGCTCTAAGATAGAATTGCCGACGGAAGAAGAAAAGGACAACAACCAAAAAGACACCGACGACAATGAGGAAGACTACGGCGACATCCTGACTGTAGCCCAGGCAAAAGCTGCCAACGAGGGAGAGTACGCGGCTGTTGTCGGATACATTGTCGGATATGTCAAAGGCACTTCACTTACCGAAAGCAACGCCATCTTTTCAATCCCCTCTGAAAGTCCTAATACCAACATGTTGTTGGCCGATAGGGAAGACGAAACAAACTATCAGCGTTGCTTTCCTGTAAGCCTGCCCGCAAAGACCACATACGAAGACATCCGGGGAGAGCTGAACCTGTTCGACAACCCGCACCTTTTCCACCGGCGCATTGCGGTTGAAGGTGAGCTTACCACCTACTTCCGCACCATGGGCATGAAAAAGATGGTGTATTACGTGTTGCTCGCAGACAACGACGAAAACGGCGACAGCGGAGATAGTGACGACGATGGCAATAATGAAGAAGTTCCTGACGAACCGCCCGTAGCCCCCCAAGAGCCCATTGACCCTCCAACGCTCGACGACAACGAACAATTGGTTCCCGAAGGCCGCTAACCGCGCTGCCCAACCGAATGCCGCGCGTTGTCTTTCACCTTGCGGAATAAGTCCGAAGCAAATATAAAGGAATTAAGCCGCTCGTTGTTCGATGATATGACCTCGTCCTTCGAACCTTCCCATTCCGCCAACCCCTCGTACAAATACAAGATGTGCTCTCCGATTCCCATCACGGAGTTCATGTCGTGCGTGTTTATAATGGTGGTGGTGCCATACTCCTTAGTGATATTGTGTATCAGCTCATCTATCACCAGCGAGGTCTTCGGATCCAATCCGCTGTTCGGTTCGTCGCAAAACAGATACTTCGGATTCAACGCGATAGCACGCGCTATTGCCACACGTTTCTGCATTCCGCCACTGATCTCACCGGGGAACTTGGCCTCCGCATCCAGCAGATTCACCCTGTCCAGGCAACTCAGTGCTTGCCTGCGCCGCTCCTTGTAACTGTCTTCCGAGAACATATCAAGCGGAAACATCACATTTTCCAGCACTGACATGGAGTCAAACAGCGCCGCGCTTTGGAAAATCATGCCCATTTCCCGCCTCAGCAACGTTCGTTCCCGCTTGTTCATCGTTACAAAATCCCGACCATCATACAGCACACTCCCTGCCGAAGGGTCAAACAATCCCACCAGACACTTCATCAGCACCGTCTTTCCCGAACCGCTCTGCCCTATTATCAGGTTGGTACACCCGCTCTCAAATTTTGAGCTGATTCCTTTCAACACGGTCTTGCCATCCTCAAACTTCTTCTGCAAATCTTTTATCTCTATCATACGAACTCTCTATTTCGTTGTGCACTCATTTCCCATTCCGCTTTCCAGCAAAATCCGGTTTAATTCCCACTTCTCCACAGTACGCCTCCTTAGGACAACAGCTGGGTAAGGAACAAATCCGAAAAAAGAATCAGCATGGAACAGGCCACCACCGCATTGGTGCTTGCCTTTCCCACTTCCACGGAACCGCCTTCCACCGTATATCCGAAAAACGACGACACGCTGGCTATGATAAAGGCAAAAAACAGCGACTTGATGATACCCATCCACATGAACCACTGCGTGAAATCGTGCTGCATACCGGCTGTCAAATCCGTCGGCGTGATGATATGGCCTATGTAGGCCGTGGCATAAGCCCCCACAATCCCGCTGAACGTGCTGAAAACAACCAGCAGCGGAATCATCGTCACCAGACCAAGGATTTTCGGCAGTATCAGGAACGACGCGGAGTTCACGCCCATTATCTCAAGCGCGTCTATCTGTTGCGTCACCCGCATCGTACCGATTTCCGTGGCAATGTTCGAGCCGACCTTACCGCTCAATATCAAACACATGATGGAGGAGGAAAATTCCAGCAACATGATTTCCCGCGTCACGTATCCCGACACCCAAAAGGGCATCCACGCGCTCTGCACGTTCAGCTTGATCTGTATGCAAATCACAGCACCTATAAAAAACGAGATAAGCAACACGATGCCAATGGAATCCGTTCCAAGTTGCGCCATCTCCTTCACATATTGCCGCGCGAACATGCGCATACGTTCCGGACGGGCAAACGTGCGTCCCATCAGCGCTATATACCGGCCGAAAGCCGAAAGTTGCGATTGAAAAAGCATAAGCCGATCTTTTTGTCTTGACTGCGGGCAAAGTTACAAAAAACTCCCGCTCACTCCGTAAAAGCCTGTGCTTTTTACCTTTCTTACAATCCTATCCGACTTTTTATTTAAAAGCCCGGCAGGGCAGCACCACAACCGGAAGGAAGCAGGAAACAAGTGCCCGCAGCCCGCTCTCCTTGCCACAACCACATTGCAGCAGGCACGGGAAAGCCGGGTAAATCCATCTGGAGGCCGTGTAATCCGTGCGCCATCCCGGCTTCCAAAGTCCCCTCCCATCCCCGGAGAATCCCGGAAAAGCAGGCAAAAAAATGCCGGAGAGGATGCCGTGTGCTGGCACAAAGCCGTAAATTTGCCAACGCGGCAATAAAAATGCCCACATTCCGACAACAAAGACTCACACACATGCTAACTCTTCCCTGTGCCAAAATCAACATAGGCCTGTATGTCACGGCGAAACGCCCGGACGGCTACCACGACCTGCAAACGGTGTTCTACCCCATCCCGCTGTGGGACCAACTCGAAATCAAGGAGCTGGACGAAAGGGAATGCAAGCCTTTCGCGCTACGCATCGGCGGGAGGCCGGTGGAGGGCGACCCCGGAAAGAACCTCGTG
>CAYQOV010000089.1:0-11712 GCA_964419245.1 uncultured Bacteroides sp.
TCTACAAAGGTACTAACTTTTTTCGCTTACACAGGTTTTTTACTATGCGCCCAAAAGCCCCACCTTTATCTGAAGGTAGGGCTTCTATTGGATTTGGAGGTACCTGGCGGATTCGAACCGCCGTACACGGTTTTGCAGACCGCTGACTAAGCCACTCATCCAAGGTACCAAGATCGATTTGCAAGGGCTTTCTTCCCGATTGCGGATGCAAAGGTAGTACATTTTTTCTAACTACCAACTATCCGCAGCATTTTTTCTTCATTTCTTTTTTCACACCTGCCGAAGAACAACCACCCGAACACCCGCAGGAACATCCGCTACAAGGATTTTCCCCTTTCCGCGAACGGCGAAAAAAAGAACGGATGCTCCTTACGATACTCCACACACAAAGCACCACAATCAGGGCTACCGCCCAATTCTGCCAATCGGTCATGCGAACAGCCCTCCTATCTGATAAACGGCAAAAGACATGACCCATGCCAATACAGTTGTATAGGCAGCTGCAAACACCGCCCACTTCCAGCCACCCGCCTCCTGCCTGATGGCGGCCAGCGTAGCCACGCAAGGGAAATAAAGCAAGATGAAAACCATATAGCCATAGGCCACGAGCGGCGTAATGGGCAGCCGTTCGGCCAGGGTCGTCTGGTCGGCTTCGGCATCATCGGCATAGAGTACCCCCAGCGAACTGACCACCAGTTCTTTGGCTCCCACCCCCGAAAGGATGCCGATGCCCAGCTTCCAATCAAAGCCCAATGGCTCGATAGCCGGCTCGATGGCCTTGCCGATGCGGCCGATATAGGAATTTTCCTGCTGCTGGGCCAGGTCCATCGATTCGGACGGACGCGGGTAATAGCCCAGCACCCAAATGATGATGGAGGCTACCATGATGACACCACCCATCTTGCGCAGGTATTGCGCGCCCTTCTCCCATGTGTGGCGGAAGATGGCTTTCGAAGTAGGCATGCGGTAGGGAGGCAGCTCCATGACGAACGGCGTGTCGTCGCCCTTCACGAGAAAGCGACTGAAGAGGCGCGCCATGACCACGGCCAGAATGATGCCCAAGCTATAGATGCTCAACAGCACCAGACTCGCATACTTGGGAAAGAACACGCCTACCAGCAACAGATAGATGGGCAGGCGCGCACTGCACGACATCAGCGGATTGATGAGGATGGTCACCAACCGGCTCTTGCGGTTCTCGATGGTACGCGAGGCCATGACGGCGGGCACGTTGCATCCGAAGCCCATAATCAGGGGGATGAACGACTTGCCGTGCAAGCCCATCTTGTGCATAATCTTGTCCATGATGAAGGCGGCACGGGCCATGTAGCCCGAATCCTCCATCAGCGAAATGAACAAGTAAAGTATCAGAATGTTGGGCAGGAAGACAATGACGCCTCCCACGCCGCCGATGATGCCGTCGATAAGCAAATCCTTCAACGCCCCCTCGGCCATGTTGTTGCTGATGAAGTTTCCGATGACATTCACCAGGCTCTCAATCCAATCCTGCGGATAGGCTCCCAGCACGAAAGTGACTTCGAACATCAGGAACATGAAGAGGAAAAAGATGGGAAATCCCCAGACACGGTGGGTCACGATGGCGTCTATCACATGCGTCATGCGCTCCTTGTCCTGATGGTTGTCCACGAACGTCTCGCGCAGGGCACCCGAGATGAAGCCATACTTGGCGTCGGTGATGGCCTGCTCGCTGTCCTCGTTCACCACCTCGCGGATGCGCTGCTTCTCGCGGTCGCGCACCTCCAATACCTTGCCGCCATTGGGCAGGGTCTTCACCATGTCCTCCAGGTCCTTGTCGTTCTCCAGCAATTTGATGGAAAGGAAACGGGTGGAATATTTGTGACGGATGTTTTCATTTTCGCTGATGACCCGCTTCACCGCATCAATGCTGCGCTCCAGTTCGGGGCCGTGGTTGATGTGGATGTGGCGGAAGAAGCCGCGCGGATGCTCCTCCTCTTCCTGATGGGTGCCGAAAGCGTGGTCGGGCACGTATTTCTTGTGCCACTGGCGGAAGTCTTCGAGGATTTCGGCCCTTACCTTCCCCTTCTTGTCGAGGAAGTCGCCTCCCTCGTAAAGGGTGATGATAACGTGGAAAAGGTTTTCCACGCCGCGGCCCGTGCGGCTCACGGTGGGCAGCATCGGCACGCCGAAGAGTTCGCCCAGCTTCACATAATCCAGCGTATTGCCGCTGGCCTCCAGCTCGTCGTACATGTTCAGAGCCACCACCATGCGGACGTTCATGTCTATCAGCTGGGTGGTCAGGTAGAGGTTACGCTCCAGGTTGGAAGAGTCAACCACATTGATAATGATATCCGGCGTCTCGTCGATAATGTGGCGGCGGACGTAGATTTCTTCGGGCGAATAGGCCGAAAGCGAATACGTGCCCGGCAGATCGACGATGCGGAAGCGGTAGCCCTGAAAGTCGAAGAAGCCTTCCTTGGCATCGACCGTCACGCCGCTGTAGTTGCCCACATGCTCGTGTGCGCCCGAAGCGATGTTGAAGAGCGATGTCTTGCCACAATTCGGATTGCCCACCAGCGCCACGTTGATGGTTCGGCGCTTGTCGCGCGCCAGCGTTCTCATCTCGTCCTCGGTCAGGCGGATGTCCTCCTCCAGCCCCTTGTGGTAGCCGGGCTGTACGCTCTGTTCCCTTGCTTCCTGTTCGCTGATGACCTCAATCATGTCGGCCTCCTGACGGCGCAGGGAGATTTCGTAGCCCATCACTCTATATTTCACCGGGTCCTTCAGCGGCGCGTTGAGCAGCACTTCCACCGTCTTGCCCTTGATGAAGCCCATCTCCACAATCCGCTTGCGGAAACCTCCGTGCCCCAAGACCTTGACAATCACGCCTTTCTCGCCGGTATTCAATTCGGATAAACGCATAGTATTTGTCTTTCTCTGTTAGTATTCGGACACAAAGATACGAGATATGCCGACAACCTACAAGCAATTTAGAATGTTTTTAAATAACAACGTGCAAGGAACCGATAGAAGCCTCGTTTTCGTCCCTTCGTGCAACAATTCGGAAAGCAGTGCTTTAAGGGGAAGAAAACAATGTTTTAAAGGTCATAAAGCAGTGCTTTCCGAAGAAATGCCTACCTCTTAAATAAGACAGACGGCAGCTCGAAAATAAAAAAGCCTGAAAACGTCGTTTCCGTCTTTTGCACTTCTCTCAGTTTGTCCTATCTTTGCAGGTATGGAAAAGAAGAAAGTTGCCCAATACATTGCCCAAGAACGCCTGCTGGAAGCAGGCGGCAAAGTCATCGTGGCCCTGAGCGGCGGCGCCGACTCCGTAGCCCTCCTGCTCTTGCTGACGGAGTTGGGTTATGCATGCGAGGCGGCGCATTGTAACTTCCACCTGCGCGGCGAGGAGGCTGACCGCGACGAGCAGTTCGTCCGCCGCCTGTGCGAGGAGCGGCACATCGCCCTGCACATCGTCCATTTCGACACCACCCGACACGCCGCCAACCGGCACATCTCCATCGAAATGGCCGCGCGCGAGCTACGCTACCAATGGTTCGAAACCCTCCGTCGGGAGCTGGGAGCCGACGCCGTAGCCGTGGCCCACCATGCCGACGACAGCGTGGAGACCTTCCTGCTCAACCTGATGCGGGGCACGGGCATCAACGGCCTGCGAGGTATCCGCCCACGCAACGGCCGCATCGTCCGCCCCCTGCTCTGCCTGACGCGCGAAGACATCCTGCACTACCTCGACCGCCAAGGCCAGACGTACGTCACCGACAGCACCAACCTGCAGGACGAATATACCCGCAACAAGATACGCCTGAACCTCCTGCCCCTGATGCAGGAAATCAACCCGTCCGTCCGACGTAGCATCCTCCGCACGGCCGCCCATCTGGACGAAGCCGCCACCTTATATAATATAGCTATGGTCGAAGCCAAGGAAAGGGTGCTCTGCCCCAAAGGCATCCGCATAGCCGCCCTGCTGAAGGAAGCGGAGCCGCAGGCACTGCTCCATGAAATCCTCCACCCGCTGGGCTTCAACGAAGCGCAGACGGACGACATCTTCCACTCGCTCGACGGGCAGGCAGGCAAGGCCTTCGAATCGGAAGGCTGGCTGGTGGTGAAGGACCGCGATCTGTTGCTGATGCAAGACAAACAAACCATGAGCCGCCCGCCCCGACTGGAAATGTCGGAAGTGGAGCTGACGCCCGACTTCATCATCCCCCGCGACCGCCTCACCGCCTGCTTCGACACCGCCAAGCTGCACCACGCACTGACCCTGCGCCTGTGGCAGACGGGCGACACGTTCGTGCCCTTCGGCATGAAAGGGCGCAAAAAAGTAAGCGATTATCTGACCGACCGCAAATTCTCCCTCCTGCAAAAACAACGCCAATGGGTGTTGTGTTGCGGCGAAGACATCGCCTGGCTGGTGGGCGAACGGACAGACAACCGCTTTCGGGTGGACGAACACACACGCAAAGTGACGCTCGTCCGTATGGTCAAAGAATGATTCGGTTCTCCTTCGGGCGCTGGAAGCAATCGTGCAACAAAGCGGCGAAGGGCGTATCGAACGTACGTGCCTTCTGAGGGCATCCCTTCACGCAAGCGCAGCAACGGATGCATTTCTCGGCATTCGTCACGCACTCCTCCCCTTTCACAATGGCGCCTGCAGGACAACGCTTCACGCACAAGCCGCAATGTGTACAGAGGTTCTCGTCCACCTGAGGCGTACGAGGCATGGGCACACCGCTCTTGCGCAACTTTATCACCCGGCGCAGGAAACGGAACAGGGGGAAGAAAGGCTGCTTCGGCCGCTGAATCTTCTGCACGTCCACTCTATACAGATGCTCCGCATCGGCGGCATTCTCCAGCTTGGCACGTACCTTGGCGCCAAACTCTTCGGCAAACTTCAGGTCGTCGTCATCGGGACGGCCGGCCGCAATGGGATAACGGTCGCTGCTGTACGAATGCTCGCCCACAAACGTGCCGCCGGCAATCACCTTGAAACCCAATCCGCTAACAAAAGCATCCAACTCCGTCAAAGCCTTCTCGTAAGCACGGTTGCCATAAACCACGACTATCACGGCAGGTGTACCGTCGGCGCGAAGGTCTTTCATCCGCTCCAAAGCCAAGGGAGCCACATGGCCACCATATACAGGTACCGTTATCACCGCCAGCACATCGGATCCAAACTCCTTCTGCTCAGGCGTCTGCAAAGTCATATCTACAAAAACGGCATCGGTAACCCCCGTACCGCGAACAACCGCCTCTCCTATTTGTTTAGATGTATGGGTTGGCGAAAAAGTAATCAGATTAATTTCAGTAATAGTCATAACTAAACGTTTATTATGAAACAAAGATAGGATATTCTGTTAAAAAAAACAGGTTAATTGTATATGAAAACCAAAATATTTTCCTATCTTTGCGCCGTCGAAAAGACATCAACAGACTAAAAATAATCCCTATTTTAATAATAGATTTCAAAAAGGTGGTTCAGCTTAATTGTCGGCAACGGCTGCTTTAAGTAAGCTACCCCCTCCTATACAAAATAATTCATACACGTATATATGTACAATATTATTCAACTGAACGACAAAAGTTTGTCGGAACTTCAAAGTATTGCGCAAGAATTAGGTATCAAAAAGACCGAATCACTGAAAAAAGAAGAACTGGTCTACAAGATTCTTGACGAACAAGCCATTGTAGGTGCAACCAAGAAAGTTGCTGCCGACAAACAAAAAGAAGAACGTAAAAACGAACGCCAGAAAAGGTCGCGCGTAACTGTCAAAAAAGAAACCGTAGACAAAGTGTTCTCGGCAGACAAAAATGGAGAGCTGAGTAAGCCCAATCCGAATGAAGCTCCTACCATTGAAAAGGCATCCACCACCCCTGCCCAACCGGCTGCAACAAGCACAAACGAGACGGAAGAAAATGCCGAATCAACAAAACGCAAACCCGGACGTCCGCGTAAGACTAAGGCAGAAGGGGAAAAAACAGAAGAGAAAAAAGAAAAGGAAACCACTACTGAACCAGTGGTCAACAAAGAAAAAGAAGAAGCTCCCAAAGCGGCAGTAGCTGAAGAAGAAAAAAAAGAAGAAAAAACGGTTAAGGTTGAAACTACGGAACCTCAAGAAGAGGTGCCACTCCCAGTCAATGCAGACAATGATTTCATCCCCATTGAGGATCTTCCGACCGAAAAAATAGAACTGCCTTCCGAATTGATCGGCAAATTCGAAGCAACTCGCGTAGAACCTCCTGTACAAACACCGACTCCGCAAAAACAACCGCAGCAACGTCAACGCATCCGCCGTGACAACAATGCTGAAAACAAGAATAACAATCAGCAACAGCGGCCTGCCGCTCAATCTCAGCAACGGGCTACACAACCCCATAACGCAGACAACACCCCACAGCCTCAGCCGGAGCGCAAACAGCCTGAACGCGAAAAGGCATACGACTTCGACGACATCCTCGGCGGTACTGGCGTACTGGAAATCATGCCCGACGGCTACGGATTCCTCCGCTCGTCGGACTACAACTACCTCTCTTCACCCGACGATATCTACGTATCGCAATCGCAAATCAAGCTATTCGGCTTGAAAACGGGCGACGTAGTAGAGGGTGTCATCCGTCCGCCGAAAGAAGGAGAAAAATACTTCCCGCTGGTAAAAGTTTCTAAAATCAATGGCCGCGATCCGGCCTTCATACGCGACCGCGTTCCCTTCGAGCACCTCACGCCGCTCTTCCCCGACGAAAAGTTCAAGCTTTGCAAAGGCGGATACAGCGACTCGCTCTCAGCCCGTGTGGTGGACCTCTTCGCCCCCATCGGAAAGGGACAGCGCGCACTGATTGTGGCGCAGCCCAAAACCGGTAAGACCATCCTGATGAAGGACATCGCCAACGCCATCGCGGCCAACCACCCCGAGGTATACATGATTATGCTGCTCATCGACGAACGCCCTGAAGAAGTGACCGACATGGCCCGCACCGTCAACGCCGAAGTCATCGCCTCAACCTTCGACGAACCGGCCGAACGCCACGTGAAGATTGCCGGCATCGTGCTGGAAAAAGCCAAGCGCATGGTGGAATGCGGCCACGACGTTGTCATCTTCCTCGACTCCATCACCCGCCTGGCCCGCGCCTACAACACCGTTTCGCCCGCATCAGGCAAGGTGCTCTCTGGTGGTGTGGATGCCAACGCGCTGCACAAGCCCAAACGTTTCTTCGGTGCTGCCCGCAACATCGAAGGCGGCGGTTCGCTCACCATCCTGGCTACGGCCCTGATTGATACAGGCTCCAAGATGGACGAAGTGATCTTCGAGGAATTCAAGGGTACGGGCAACATGGAGCTCCAGCTCGACCGCAACCTGGCCAACAAGCGCATCTTCCCCGCCGTCAACATCGTCGCTTCGAGCACACGCCGCGACGACCTGCTGCAGGACAAGCAGACACTCGACCGCATGTGGATTCTGCGCAAGTATCTGGCCGACATGAACGCCCTTGAGGCCATGGACTTCGTGAAGGACCGCCTAGAAAAGACCAAAGACAACGACGAGTTCCTCATGAGCATGAACAGCTGAGAATAACGAACCCTTTACAACGAACCATTGATAATTGACAATACCGTATGTTCGATAACTTAAGCGAACGGCTCGAACGGTCGTTCAAGATATTGAAAGGTGAAGGCAAAATCACCGAAATCAACGTGGCCGAAACCCTGAAAGACGTGCGCAAAGCCCTGCTCGACGCCGACGTCAACTACAAGGTGGCCAAAAACTTTACCGATACCGTCAAGGCCAAAGCCCTGGGACAGAACGTGCTCACCGCCGTCAAGCCCAGCCAGCTGATGGTGAAGATTGTCCACGACGAGCTGACCCAGCTGATGGGTGGCGAAACTGCCGAAATCGACCTGAGCGGCAAGCCGACGATCATCCTGATGTCGGGTCTGCAAGGTTCGGGTAAGACGACCTTCTCCGGCAAGCTGGCCCGTATGCTCAAGACGAAGAAGAACCGCAAGCCGCTGCTCGTGGCCTGCGACGTCTACCGCCCCGCAGCCATCGAACAGCTGCGCGTACTGGCCGAACAGATTGACGTGCCCATGTACTGCGAGATGGACAGCAAAGACCCTGTGAAGATTGCCCAAAACGCCATCCAGGAAGCCAAGGCCAAAGGTTACGACCTCGTTATCGTCGATACCGCCGGTCGTCTGGCCGTAGACGAGGAGATGATGAACGAGATAGCCGCCATCAAGCAGGCCATCAATCCCAACGAAATCCTCTTCGTAGTCGATGCCATGACCGGTCAGGATGCCGTGAACACGGCCAAGGAATTCAACGACCGGCTGGACTTCAACGGCGTGGTACTGACCAAGCTCGACGGCGACACCCGCGGCGGTGCGGCCCTCTCCATCCGCTCGGTGGTGAACAAGCCCATCAAGTTCGTGGGTACCGGTGAGAAGCTCGATGCCATCGACCAGTTCCACCCCAGCCGTATGGCCGACCGTATCCTAGGTATGGGTGACATCGTGTCGCTGGTAGAGCGCGCGCAGGAGCAGTACGACGAAGAAGAAGCCAAACGCCTGCAGAAGAAGATTCAGAAGAACCAGTTCGACTTCAACGACTTCATGAGCCAAATCCAGCAAATCAAGAAGATGGGTAACCTGAAGGAACTGGCCTCCATGATACCGGGTGTGGGCAAGGCCATCAAGGACATCGACATCGACGACAACGCCTTCAAGAGCATCGAAGCTATCATCAACTCCATGACGCCGAAGGAGCGTACCAACCCCGAAATCCTGAACGGCTCGCGCCGCCAACGCATCGCCAAGGGTAGCGGTACGAACATCCAAGAAGTGAACCGCCTGCTGAAGCAGTTTGACCAGACCCGCAAGATGATGAAGATGGTGACCGGCAGCAAGATGGGCAAGATGATGATGCCGAAGCTGAAGAAATAACCCCCTTCCTCATAGCGTCCGAACGTCAAAAGAAAACAAACAGACGCCAATAAGTCTGATAAACGCAGATGATTATCTTCTGAAAAGGATAATCGCCTGCGTTTATTTGTATAAGGCATCAACGAAGCACTGCATAACACTCTCATGAGGCACTGCATGACACTCTCATGAAGCACTGCGTGACAACCTCACGAAGCACTGCATGACAACCTCATGAAGCACTGTATGACAACCTCATGAAGCACTGTATGACAACCTCACAAAACCCATGCTTTCAACATGGAAATAACCTGAGACATTTTTTCAGCTAAAGTAGATAGTCAGTAAAGTAAATAGTTAAAATCTTACTTTTCCAACCTTTTATTAGGGTAAATGAATATTTCACATTATCTTTGTCTGAAACCCTACGTGGAAAAGCAATGATAAAAACAATAGAAAAATCATGAACCTTCAATAAAAAAGAAACTATGACACTGATAGACGGAAAAGCAATTTCAGAACAAGTGAAGCAAGAGATTGCCGCCGAAGTGGCGGAAATCGTGGCCCGCGGAGGCAAGCGCCCCCACCTGGCCGCCATCCTGGTGGGACACGACGGCGGTAGCGAAACCTACGTGGCCGCCAAGGTAAAGGCCTGCGAAGTATGCGGCTTCAAGTCGAGCCTCATCCGCTACGAAGCCGACGTGACTGAAGAAGAACTGCTGGCCAAGGTACGCCAGCTGAACAACGACCCCGACGTGGACGGCTTCATCGTGCAGCTCCCCCTGCCCAAGCACATCTCCGAACAGAAAGTTATCGAAACCATCGACTACCGCAAGGACGTGGACGGTTTCCACCCCATCAACGTGGGACGCCTCTCCATCGGCCTTCCCTGCTACGTATCGGCCACGCCGAACGGTATCCTCGAACTGCTGAAGCGCTATAACATTGACACGAAGGGCAAGAAATGCGTCATCCTGGGCCGCAGCAACATCGTGGGCAAGCCGATGGCCATGCTGATGATGCAGAAAGCCTGTCCGGGCGACGCCACCGTCACCGTATGCCACAGCCGCAGCCGCGACCTGGTGAAAGAATGTCAGGAAGCCGACATCATCATTGCCGCCATGGGCCAGCCCAACTTCGTGAAGGCCGAGATGGTGAAGGAAGACGCCGTCGTGATCGACGTAGGCACCACCCGCGTGCCCGACGCCAGCAAGAAATCGGGCTTCAAGCTGACAGGCGACGTGAAGTTCAACGAAGTGGCTCCCAAGTGCTCGTTCATCACCCCCGTGCCGGGCGGCGTAGGCCCCATGACCATCGTCTCGCTGATGAAGAACACCCTGCTGGCCGGCAAGAAAGCCGTGTACAACGACTGACCCACATCCCAAACCCTGAAAGGCAATGAAGACGTGGGCGCTCCTTACCTTATTCCTTTATAGCGTAACCCTCTCCGCACAGGAGCGGATTACGCTATTGTTTGTGGGCGACCTGATGCAGCATCAGGCGCAGATAGATGCCGCACGCACGCCGCAGGGCACCTACGACTACACGCCCTGCTTCTCCCTCGTAGGCCCGCAGATACAGGCGGCCGACATCGCCGTCGGCAATCTGGAAGTCACGCTGGGCGGACGTCCCTACACGGGCTATCCCGCCTTCAGTGCCCCCGACGAATACCTCCACGCCATCCGCGACGCCGGTTTCGACGTCCTGCTCACCGCCAACAACCATTGCCTGGACCGCGGGCAAAAAGGGCTGGAGCGCACACTCCACCTGCTCGACTCCCTGCAGATACCCTCGGCCGGAACCTATCGTGACTCCACCGACCGCCACCACCGCTATCCGCTGCTCCTGCAGAAGAACGGTTTCCGCATCGCCCTGCTGAACTATACCTACGGCACCAACGGCCTGCGCGCCAAATCTCCCAACCAAGTGAACTATCTGGACCGTCGCCAGATGCTGAAAGACATCCACACCGCCCGCGCCTGGTGTCCCGACGTCCTCATCGCCTGCCTGCACTGGGGCAACGAATACCAGCAGCTGCCCAGCCGCGAACAGCAGGAGTGGGCCGACTGGCTGTTTGCCCAAGGCGTGGACCACATCATCGGCAGCCATCCACACGTGGTGCAGCCCATGGAGGTGCGCACCGACAGCCTCAGCGGCGACCGTCATCTGCTGGTTTACTCGCTGGGCAACTACATCTCCAATATGAGCGCCCCACACACCGACGGCGGTGCCGCCGTCAACCTGACACTTGAAAAATCAATCCCCAACGGTAACCACCATCCCCGCACCCGCCTGGTGTCATGCAGCTACAACCTTGTATGGACAGGCCGCCCCACGCTGACCGGGAAAAAGGACTTCATCCTCTACCCCGTCACAATCCCGGCGGACAGTCTGTCACCTGCAGCCTATAACCGGCTGAAAATCTTCACAGAAACAACCCGCAAGCTGTTCTCCAAGTATAACAAGAGAATATACGAACAAACAAAATGATGCAGGATAACAAAAAAATATTTTCGGAAAGCTTTGCCAGTTCAAATATAATCCATATCTTTGCACCGCATTTAGGAAATGCACTAACATGGTGGCTGTAGTTCAGTTGGTTAGAGCGTCAGATTGTGGTTCTGAATGTCGTGGGTTCGAGTCCCATCTGCCACCCACTAGTGGTAATCCTCATAAGCGAAAGCTTATGGGGATTTTCTTTTTATAAGCAGTTACAACATCCGCATGAAACAGGGCGCATAGTAAAAAACGGCGCATAGTAAAAAACCTGTGTTTAGGCATAGAGCTTGCAGAGGCGG
>CAYQOV010000090.1:0-11711 GCA_964419245.1 uncultured Bacteroides sp.
TACATTTGATTAGCTGTTTTTTTCTTTTAATACACATCCCCATGAATATTGGAAAGATTGCTTATAATCGTACTTTTGGAAAACATGCAGTCAATTCTTTTATTGCTTATGAACAATATTCGATGTTTAATAGATGGTTTGATGCTAGTCGAAGTAATTTTTTAAGTGATAAACTTCCTTATTTGTTCGCCGGAGATCCAGAATTGCAAAAAAATAATGGCGGTGCAGGTGAAACTGCATATAGAAATTTCTTTGGAAAAATAGGCTATGCTTGGAATGATAGATATATGTTTGATTTTACTCTAAGAAGAGATCAATCGGTTAAGTTTTCACCTCAAAAACGTACTGGCTACTTTCCAAGTTTATCGCTAGGATGGAGAATATCAGAAGAGAAATTTTTTAAAGAAAAGTTTTCTTTTGTTGATAATTTAAAATTGAGAGCATCTTATGGACGTATGGGAAGTGATAATGTTGCAGATTTTCAATATTTATCGACTGCTGCTTTAAGAGATGGTGCTAGTAGTTTAGCTTTTGGAGTTGATCCTAAAGTCGTTTCAACTTTATATATCACAGGTGTTGCAAATCCCGATATTACATGGGAGGTTGCCGATACCTATAATGTAGGCGTTGATTTGTCGCTTTTTAATGGATTATTTGGAATGGAATTCGATTATTTCAATTCAAAAAGAAGTAATATTTTGACATCTCGATCTACTTCAATACCATTTTATACGGGAATGACGTATTGGTATAGCAAAAAATCAAGGTTTTGAAATGTTATTGCGACATCATAATTCATTTAATAATGGTTTTGAATATGATTTAGCTGGGAATTTTACTTTTACGCAGAATAAAATAGTTTATATGGATGAAGCCAAGAATGTAAAAGATTGGCAAAGAAAAGAGGGGCATCCTATTGATTCTTATTTAGTGTTCCGTACAGATGGTTTGTTTAATTCTCAGGAAGAGATAGATTCATATCCACATTTAGCTAATACAAAGCCTGGAGATATAAAGTATATAGATTATAATAATGATGGGGCTATAACTAATGATGATATGGTGCGTGAATATAAAAGTAGTATGCCTAAGATTGTTTATGGTTTAAATTGTAATCTTAGTTATAAAGGATTTGATTTGAACATGTTTTGGCAAGGACAGGCTTGTGCATCAGTTTACATAAATCCGACAGCGAGTGGTATTGATATAAATGTTCCACGTTGGCTTTATGAAAATCGTTGGACTCCAGAAACGCCTGATAATAATATGCCTAGAGCGTTTAGTTATCGTTCTGAAACTAATAATACTCGTTCTTCAGATTTTTGGCTGAGGAATGCGAATTTCTTAAGACTTAAAAATGTGGAGTTTGCATATACTTTACCTGCAAAGTGGATTAATAATTTAGGATTGGAGAATGTTCGCCTTTATGTTGGTGGTAGTAATCTTTTGACGTTTGATAAAATTAAAGATTATGATCCAGAAGTCGTAAATAGTTTGGGAATCTTTTATCCAGCCACATGTATGTATAATTTTGGAGTAGATATAACATTTTAATGTAGCAAAAAATGAAAAGGAATATATTGATCGCAATTTGTTTTGGAATGGTATTAGGGTCTTGTTCGGATTTAATGAACAAAGAACCGTTGGATAAATATTCTGAAGCAGTTATTTGGGCAGATTTGAGTGTGTCCGAGGCATTTGTAAATAATGTATATCGGATTTTACCTGGTTCTGGTTGGGATGATATACCTCGAGGAAGAGGACTTAGTTGTATCTCGGATGAAGCTCTTCATGCCTATGGCTATTATGGGGTTGAGGATATGAATAAGGGCATGTTATCTCCTTCTAATACAACTCAATTTGATACTTGGAAGATGGATTATGAGTATATTAGAATGTGTAATGAGTTTCTTGAAAATTTCGAAAGGATACCCGCTATATCTGAAGAAGATATTAATAAAAAGAATCGTTTAAAGGGTGAAATTTTAGGTTTAAGAGCCTATTGTTATTTTGATTTAGCGCAACGTTTTGGAGGAGTACCATTAGTTGATCACACTTTTTTATTGTCTGATGATTTTGTAATGCAGAGGAGTTCTTTTGAGGAAACTGTGAATTTTGTTGTTGACGATTGTGATATGGCTGCGGAATTGCTTCCTTTACAATATGATGATGCAAATTGGGGACGTTTGACTAAGGGAGCTGTGATGGCTTTAAAATCGCGAATGTTACTTTACGCTGCAAGTCCTTTGTTCAATCCTACAAATGATTTATCTAAATGGGAGGCTGCTGCGCAGGCGGCTAAAGATGTGATTGATTTGAGTGTGGATGGGAAGCCGTTATATTCTTTATATGCCGCAGCAGATGCAGAAAACTATAATAAGTTGTTTTTGGATAGTAAACATTCGGAAATGATTTTATTTAGAGTAGCGGATGTCGAACAATGGCAACAGGATACTCCGGAACTAACGGAAGGACCTGGTGGAGGAGTTGATGGAGCTGGTATTTTGAGTGGTTGGTGTTCTACTCAGGTCAGTCAGAATTTGGTAGATGCTTTTGAAATGGCTGATGGTTCTAAATTTGATTGGAACAATCCTGTTCATAAGGCTAATCCTTATGCTAATAGGGATCCAAGGTTGAAGTTTGATGTCTATTATGATGGAAGTAGTTGGAATGGGTCAACAATTGATTTATGGGTTGCGGAGAAAGATAATAATTATATGTTAGATCCTCAAGATCCCAGTTTTGTTATTGATAAGACTCCTGGAGCTTCAGGTAAAAATAGTTTGGGTAATCCTGTCTGTTACTATAAAGAGGTCTCTAAAACAGGTTATGGATATCGTAAGGGACTAAATACGGAATATGATTTTAATAAGGAACCATATCCTTATTATAGGCCTTGGCATATTATACGTTATGCTGAAATACTCTTGAATTATGCAGAAGCGTTATTTTATTTGGGAGATGAAACAAATGCAAAATACTATGTAAATTTAGTGAGAGGGCGAGTTGGTATGCCGCCTATTACAGCTTCTGGTGAAGAGTTAGAAGAAAAAATTCGAAACGAAAGAAGAGTCGAATTATGTCTTGAAGGGCATCGATATTTTGATGTTCGTCGATGGAAAATTGCTGAGAAAGTTTTGAATGAGCCTATAATGGGGGTTGTTGTTGTAAAAGATAAAAATTCAGATAAAAAGGTTTATACAAAGATTTTTGTAGAAGAAAGAATTTTTGTCGCTCCTCAACATTATCTTTTACCAATCCCTCAATATGAATTGGAAAAAGTCTCTTTAGAGCAGAATCCTGGTTATTAATTTTAGAAAGAATGCATAAAATGAAAAAAATATATTTCCTTATAATTTTCTTCTTAAATGTAGGAATATTAAGAGCAGAGAATCCTCCTACTATAGAATATATTGATATTATTCATTTTTGTCATACAGATTATGGTTTTACAGATGATCCTGCTATTGCAGAAGAGTTACATCGAAAATATCTGGATATAGGAATTGATGCAGTGTTGGAAACTGTTGATAATAAGCAATTGCCGAAATTCTTTTGGACTGCTGAGGCTTTAGAAACTGTGGCATCATGGTGGAAGATGGCCTCTCAGCAAAGGCGTGGTGATTTATTGCGTGCAATTAAAAGTGGACAATTAGAGATAACTGCAATGCCATTTAATGTGCATCCTTTTTTTGATGCAGAGTTAGTAGATGAAATGGTAAATTGGGTTCCTGATAGTTTGTGGAATGTGTTCTCTCCTGAAGTGGCGATACAGCATGATGTAAATGGCTTTCCGAGGTCGATTGTGTCAAAACTATTGAAGAAAGGAGTTAGGTACTTTTGGTCAGGTTTGAATTTACATTGGGGAGGTATATTTCATAATCCCCCATATGCTTTTTGGTGGGAAATGCCTGATGGAGAGAAGGCTTTGGTGTGGTTGGGAATGCCATATTGGGAAGGATATGATTTTTTTGCGGAGACCCAATGGCGATATGCCCAACGTGTCGCTTCGAATACTCAATTCAGAGCACCACGTCCAGGTGATATGCTAAAAGCAGATGAGGCTTCGGTTAGAGAAGCGCATAAAGTATGTCTGGCTAAAATCGCTAAAATGCAATCAGAAGGTTATCCTTATGATTTTATTGCCACATCGCTAACTAATCAATATCGTTGTGATAATGATGGGCCTTTTCCTGCATTTGCAGCATTTGTTGCAAAGTGGAATGAGTTAGGATTAAAACCTCGCTTGAATTTTACGACAGCTGCGGAGGCTATGAAGAAAATTGAAAAACGAATTGGTGATAAAATTTCAACTCATAAGGGGGAGTGGCCTGATTGGTGGTCTTTTGGTTTGGCTTCATCACCTCGAGAACTTTCTGCTGCGCGACAAGCAGGGTTGTTTTATAAAGCAGCGACAGCCTCTGTTTTGGGAAAAATGCCTGTGCAAGGAGAAAAGAAGGTGGAAAGTATAAAAAGGGATTTGTGTAGGTATTATGAACACACTTTTGGATCTTGGGAGACGGATAGCAATCCATTTAGTTTGTTTAATCAGTCTCATTTAAACACAACAAATTCTTATGCTTTTCGTCCTTATCAACAGGCTCAATGGCTATTAGCCCAAAGAGTTCGTGCGTGTTTGACAAATGAAAGCGAAGGGCTTTATGTTATAAATTCGGGTAAGGATTCTTATACAGGGTGGGTTGATATTGATCCTGCATCGTTTGTGCGTCAGCCATATAAATCTGTGGTGTGCTCTTCTTCTAAGATTCAGTCTCCATTGTTAAAATCAGAAAAATGTGCAAAATTATGGATTGCAGATTTGCAACCTAATGAGATAAGGCATTTTTTATTCTCAACGGATAGTGTTGGGTTTTCCGAAAATGTGAATATGCCAATTCTTACATTTTTAGAAAATGGTTGGCCTAAAACCATAGAGTGGAGTAATTGTTCGCAAAAATTGTCAACAGAAGCCTTTGGAAGTTTGACTTCATTGAACTCTTTGGTTGGACGTAGTGTCTCATCAGCGTGGTATGTATCAGATTCTGTAGAAAGAAAGAAGCAGATTGATAAATGCACGATGACGAATGATGCATCTTATGGTAATGTAATAGTTGAGGAGACACCTTATACAATTATTTTTCGACAGAAAATGAAACATTCAAGTTTGAATTCTGCAGAGAGGCGTATGGAAATCTGGAAGGAAGAGCCTAGAGTTAATTGTAAAGTAGTTATTGATAGGGCTCCAGATTCATCTCCAGAGATCATATATATTCATTTCCCATTTAAGGAGAATTGGGATTTTCCTAAAACGAGCAATGGAGGAATGGCTTTTGTACCATATAGGGATCAGCTAAATGGAACTTGCACAGACTTCTATGCAATAGATGGTTGGGTGCAAATTCCTTGTAAAACAGGTAATTGGATTTGGTCAAGTCGTGATGCTGCGTTGGTATGTTTTGGTGGTAATCGATTTGGAAAAAAATCCAAATTCCCTCCTCAAAATGTTAATCATTTAGCAGCTATGGTTTACAATAATATGTGGGAATGTAATTTTTTAAATGACTGTATAGGCAAAATGGAGTTTAGTTTTGATATAGTGTGGGAAGAAAAGAATTTGGAGGTACAAGAAATTGCCAATAAGGTTGAAACAAATTTTTTGAAGCCAATAGTCTTTATAAATCCATCAACTAGAGAGGATAAACATACATTTAGGCACTTACATACTATTCAATAGAATTTTTCCTAACATATAATTTGTGATATGGTTCACTAACCTTTAATCAATCTCTTAAAACGTAGTTTGGCTTTACCGCCATGCCTTCTTCTCTCAGCAGGGCTGGTATCAAGGTAAAGATTGTATCAGGAACGGACTGCCCCCGATCGTAGAAACGGATTGGCGGGCAGTCCTTGATTTTATTTTTAAGGGGAGCTTTCACCACTTTGAAACTTTATACTTCACTGTAACTGTTTAAATTTTAAATGGTTATGTATTTGTGAAACGGTGAAACTATTATGCAAGATCTTTTTTATTTAGGTTAAGGGAATTATATTGCAAATAAAACGATGTTTTCAAAGGTATAAAGCATCGTTTTTTTCTTGCTAAAACGGCGTTTTCTTAATAATCTCTTTGTAAGGTAAATGAGAGGTATTCAAAGATGGCTGATATAAACATCTACTTGGCGATTGTAAAGAGGTATTTGGAGGAATGGGGGATGAAGAGTGAAAAAACAGAGTGGGGAAACTTCGGAAGAAGTTTCCCCACTCTTTTAATCTTTTGCCGCAGGTAAGATTACTTACGCAGGCCGAGTTCTTTAACCAAAGCACGGTAACGTTCGATGTCACGGGCCTTCAGGTAGTCGAGCAACGCACGGCGTTTGCCTACCAACATGGTCAAAGCTCTTTCAGTACTATAATCCTTTCTGTTGAGCTTCATGTGCTCAGTCAGACGAGCAATACGGTAGGAAAACAATGCTACCTGAGACTCAACCGATCCGGTATCAGTGTTAGACTTTCCGTACTTGCCGAAGATTTCTTGCTTTTTAGCAGCGTCTAAATACATAATGTTTTAATTAAAAGGTTGATAATATTCTCTTTCGAGGCTGCAAAGGTAGGCATTATCTTTGATATAGCAATGAGTTTCAGTATTTTTTTCTTCTGGATACCACATATATAGGGCAAAAGTTGTAACTTTGCAGACCAGAAAATAATAGGTATTATATGCAGAACATTAGAAACATTGCCATCATTGCCCACGTGGACCATGGCAAGACGACGCTTGTAGACAAGATGCTTCTGGCCGGAAACCTCTTCCGCAGCAACCAGAGCACGGGTGAATTAATGCTGGATAACAATGACCTGGAACGCGAACGAGGGATAACGATCCTGTCGAAGAACGTTTCCATCAACTATAAAGGAACCAAAATCAACATTATTGATACTCCGGGGCACAGCGACTTCGGCGGCGAGGTAGAACGTGTGCTCAATATGGCCGATGGCTGCATCCTGCTGGTCGACGCTTTCGAAGGACCGATGCCGCAGACGCGCTTCGTGCTCCAGAAGGCGCTTCAGATTGGCTTGAAACCCATCGTGGTGGTGAATAAGGTGGACAAGCCCAACTGTCGCCCCGAGGAAGTGTACGAAATGGTGTTCGACCTGATGTTCAGCCTCAATGCCACGGAAGAACAGCTGGATTTCCCCGTCATCTACGGTTCGGCCAAGAACAACTGGATGAGTACCGACTGGCAGAAGCCGACGGACAACATCACGCCGCTCCTGGACTGCATCATCGAAAACATTCCTGCTCCCGAGCAGCTGGAGGGTACACCGCAGATGCTGGTGACGTCGCTCGACTATTCTTCCTATACCGGCCGTATCGCCGTGGGCCGCGTGCACCGCGGTACGCTGCGCGAGGGCATGAACGTGTCTCTGGCCAAGCGCGACGGTAGCATCATCAAGACCAAAATCAAGGAACTGCATACATTCGAGGGCATGGGCCGCGTGAAGGTGGCCGAAGTGTCTTCGGGCGACATCTGTGCGCTGGTGGGTATCGAAGGATTTGAAATCGGCGACACCATCTGCGACTTCGAGAACCCCGAACCGCTGCCTCCTATTGCTATCGACGAGCCGACGATGAGCATGCTCTTCACCATCAACGATTCTCCGTTCTTCGGTAAGGAGGGCAAGTTTGTAACGTCGCGCCACATCCATGACCGCCTGATGAAGGAGCTGGACAAGAACTTGGCCCTGCGCGTGAAGAAGAGCGAGGAAGACGGCAAGTGGATTGTTTCGGGCCGTGGCGTGCTCCATCTCTCCGTATTGATCGAGACCATGCGTCGCGAGGGTTACGAGCTTCAGGTGGGCCAGCCGCAGGTTATCTTCAAGGAAATAGACGGCGTGAAGTGCGAGCCTATTGAGGAACTGACGGTGAACGTGCCCGAGGAATATGCCAGCAAGATTATCGACATGGTGACGCGTCGCAAGGGCGAAATGGTGAAGATGGAAGCGGCGGGCGGCGACCGTGTGAACCTGGAGTTCGACATGCCATCGCGCGGTATCATCGGTCTGCGTACCAACGTGCTGACAGCCAGTGCGGGCGAGGCCATCATGGCACATCGCTTCAAGGAATACCAGCCCTACAAGGGCGAGATTGAACGTCGCACCAACGGCTCCATGATTGCCATGGAGAGCGGTACGGCCTTTGCCTATGCCATCGACAAGCTGCAGGATCGTGGCAAGTTCTTCATCTTCCCGCAGGAAGAGGTCTATGCCGGACAGGTAGTGGGCGAGCACTCGCACGACAACGACCTGGTGGTGAACGTCACGAAGTCGAAGAAGCTGACCAACATGCGTGCCAGCGGTTCGGACGAGAAGGCACGCCTTATTCCACCTGTACAGTTCTCGTTGGAGGAAGCATTGGAATACATTAAGGAAGACGAATATGTAGAGGTGACGCCCAAGTCCATGCGTATGCGAAAGGTCATCTTGGATGAACTCGAGCGTAAGCGTGCCAACAGAGGCTGATAGTATAATTTCACATTACCTTGTACAGAAGAGGATGCTGGATTGGGATCAATCCGGCATCCTCTTTCTTTTTCACAAAAAGTGACCAAAAGAATACTTTTAAGTACTAAAAGGTAACCACTTTTTGCAGGGAAATGCGTTACTTTGTCTCAGCCGATGAGGCAGTCTTTAAAAAGAAAGGAGAAACTTATGAACCTGAACCTGCAATTTGTGAAAAGAAACAGTCAGAAGGTATACGATGTTCTGGCATATTATACTCGTTGTACTTTTGACCAGTTGGAAAAGCTTTGTAATCTGACCAGTACGGAACTCTGTCTGGCGTTGGCACAGTTGATACGTGAACATAAAATCGAGCAGTATAGCGAAAGGCGTGCCGTCTATTACCGCCTGCCAGCCTGAGAAGCTTGACAAAACAATGAAGCACTTCCTGAGAGGCTGACGAAGCACTTCGTTGCCTGTTCAGGAAGTGCTTCGTTATATCCTCATAGAGCACTTCGTTGCACCCTCAGGAAGCACTTCGTCGGAGCGTCATGCAGTGCTTCGTCTCTGGCTTCCGAAGGTAGGAAATGTCCCTTTAGTCTATAAACTGTACTTTCTCTGCGTTGCGTGGTTTGGCTGCGGGAGTTTCGTCGGGATAGCCGAAGGCGATGCAGTAGAGCAGCTCATAGCCCTCGCTGAAGTTCAGCTTCTTCAAGTATTCGGCTGCTTCGGGCGACTTCATGAAGCGGGCAGGACCGCCGAGGCAGCACGAACCGATACCCATGGATTGTGCCGTGAGTATCATGTTGCCTCCCAGCAGACCACAGTCTATCTGTGAGCAGTCGTATGACGGGTCGTTGGCGATGAATACCACCGTTGGGGCGTTACGGAACATGTTCTTGAACGATGGGTCTTCGGCCGCTTTCGGATTGGCTTTCTTGTAAAGCTCCGTCACACCGTTGATGAAGTCGGGGTTGTCTACCACGCGTACTTCCCACGACTGCTTGTTCATGCCGTTGGGAGCGTTGATGCCACACTTCAGGATGGTCTGCATCGTGTCGCGATTCACGGCCTGCGGTTTGTACTGGCGGATGCTGCGGCGTTCCATGATGGTTTTGATGACGGCTTCCGACTGGCTGAGGCCTTCGGCGGCCACAACGTTCTCCTTTTGTGAGGCGGGAGCCGTACAGCCGATAGTTGTGCACAGGCAAAGCCCGCCCAGGAATCCTTTCAATAGTTTCATAATCGTTTATTTTGTAGGTTGGTTTTATTCGTTCTCTTCTTCCTGGTTGTTGTCCAATCCCTGGTCTACGCCTTCCAGAAAACCGTCGAGCGCGGCACCAGCCTTTTCCATCTGTTCCATGATGGCTTTTCCGCTGTTCTTGAAGACGGTGGCGGCATACTGGCCTTGCAACTTGGCTACTTCTTTCAGTTCGTCCTCGCTGAGGTCTTCGTAGGAGTTGATTTTGTCGAGCAGCTGACTGAACTTTTCGTTAGCCTTTTCCCATTGTTCCTGGCTGTAGTCTTTACCGTCTTTCTGAATTTCTTCTACGAAGTCTTTCAGGTCGTCGATACGGCTGCTTTTCGACTGGCAGGCACCGATACTCAAAGTAGTAAGTGCCCAAAGGGCGATTACGATGTATTTCCTCATAATAAATTGATATTAGGATATGTAAGTCTTTTCTTTTTCGTGTGTTCGTTGCAAATATAGCAGATTGGAAGAAGAAACAAAAAAGGAGTCCCGAAAAATCGGAACTCCTTTTTGAAATATTTAGGTTTATTGATCTCTTGATTAGAGCTTCGGACCAGCAGCAACCAACTTCTTGCCAGCTTCGTTGCCAGTGAACTTCTCGAAGTTCTTGATGAAGCGGCCAGCCAGATCTTTTGCCTTCTCTTCCCACTTGCAAGCGCAGTCGTAAGTGTCGCGAGGATCGAGGATCTTCGGATCTACGCCCGGCAGTTCGGTAGGAACTACGAAGTCGAAGAACGGAATAACCTTTGTCGGAGCCTTGTCGATAGAACCGTCCAGGATAGCGTCGATAATACCACGAGTATCGCGGATAGAGATACGCTTGCCAGTACCGTTCCAACCAGTGTTAACCAAGTAAGCCTTAGCACCTACTTTTTCCATCTTCTTAACCAGTTCTTCTGCATACTTAGTCGGGTGCAGGCTCAGGAAGGCTGCGCCGAAGCAAGCAGAGAATGTCGGAGTCGGTTCAGTGATACCACGTTCTGTACCAGCCAACTTAGCGGTGAAACCAGACAGGAAGTAGTACTGAGCCTGCTCGGGGTTCAGGATAGATACCGGAGGCAATACACCGAAGGCATCAGCTGACAGGAAGATTACCTGGTGAGCGTGAGGACCTTTAGATACCGGCTTAACGATGTTTTCGATGTGGTAGATAGGATAAGAAACACGAGTGTTCTCAGTTACGCTCTTATCAGCGAAGTCGATTTTACCGTTGGCGTCAACTGTTACGTTCTCCAGCAGAGCGTCGCGCTTGATGGCAGCATAGATATCGGGTTCGCTTTCTTTGTCGAGGTTGATAACCTTAGCATAGCAACCACCTTCGTAGTTGAATACGCCTTCGTCGTCCCATCCGTGCTCATCGTCACCGATCAGTTTACGTTTCGGGTCGGTAGACAGAGTAGTCTTACCAGTACCAGACAGACCGAAGAAGATAGCAGTGTCAGTGCCTTCCATGTTAGTGTTGGCAGAGCAGTGCATAGAAGCGATACCACGCAACGGGTTCAGGTAGTTCATGATAGAGAAGATACCCTTCTTCATTTCACCACCGTACCAAGTGTTCAGGATAACCTGTTCGTTAGTCTTCAGGTTGAATACAGTAGCTGTTTCAGAGTTCAGACCCAGTTCCTTGTAGTTGTCAACCTTAGCCTTAGCAGCGTTGAATGATACGAAGTCAGGTTCACCGTAGTTAGCCAGTTCTTCTTCTGTCGGACGGATGAACATGTTCTTTACGAAGTGAGCCTGCCAAGCAACTTCCATGATGAAACGTACTTTCAGACGAGTTGCAGGGTTGGCACCGCAGAATGTATCCATAACGAACAGACGCTTGCCGCTCAGTTCTTTAACGGCTTTAGCCTTCAGGTCGGCCCATGCTTCTTCAGAGCAAGGCTTGTTGTCGTTCTTGTAAGCATCAGAAGTCCACCATACAGTGTTTTCGCTGGCTTCGTTCTTAACAAAGCATTTT
>CAYQOV010000091.1:0-11532 GCA_964419245.1 uncultured Bacteroides sp.
CATCTTCCGCCTCTGCAAGCTCTATGCCTAAACACAGGTTTTTTACTATGCGCCTGCTTCACCCCATATGTTGTTCGGCAGACCCAGTATGAACTCACTGTAAACTAATGAGTGAAAGGGAAATGCGTTGAAAGCAGTATCTTGCCGTCGGATGCTGTTCAAGCAAGATATATTCCTCGAAAAAATCCGGTGAAGGCGTGAAAGCAGTTTCTAATACTCCGATTTATCGCAATCCAAGGAAGCACTTCGTTACGATCTGACACAGCACTTCCTTTCACGGTAACAATGCGCTTTCTTTCATCGCCACGATACGCATTTTCTCTCGTCATCTACATTACGACGCTAACTACCAACATTACGATCCTAAAGTGGCACATTAGCGCCGTAATGTACCACTTTATATTTTCATGATAAACTTGTTACAAGATTCCTCAAAGCGTGTACATCGTACAGCCTGTAACCACATTTTTCGCCTGCTCCGATTGCCAATCTGCTTATTTTTGCTATGTTTGTCGACGATAATAGCAAAAAGAAACATGATAGCATGAACGAGCTAAATCCATTTATCCAGTTTTTCTCGGAAAATCGGCTGCAATTTATCCGCTTTGCTCAGTCGTATACCCATGACGCATCCATAGCAGAAGACATTGTTATGGAAGCCATGATGAAATATTGGGAGAACAGACATGATTTGCCCGTCGATACCAACCTGCCAGCTTACGTACTCACGATTGTGAAGAATAAAGCACTAAACTACCTGCGGCATCTACAATACATGGACGAAGCTTCCGAATATCTCTCTTCTCACTCGAAATGGGAAATCTCAAACCGAATTGTCACACTGGAAGCATGTAATCCAGAAAGCCTATTTACCGACGAAATCCGTCAGATTGTAAAAAAAGTATTAGCTGAACTTCCCCCATTTACAGCGAGCATTTTCACTCTCAGCCGTGAAGAAAACAAGTCTTATAAAGAAATCGCAGAAATAACAGGACTAACAGTCAAAGGAGTTGAATATCACATGGGAAAAGCCATACAAACTCTTAGAACTGCTCTGAAGGATTATCTCATTTTTGTACCTTTCTTATATAAACTACTGGCATAACTATTTTTTTTAGAAAAAAAATCATTTTCATACTAGGGAACTCTATTTGCCATGTGTTAATAAAGCAAATGAACCCCATGAATATGAATAAAGAAATCCTATACCGTTATTTTAACGGAACGGCTACTCAAGAAGAAGAAGAGCAAATCAAGCAGTACGTCGAGGCCTCAGAAAACAATTGGAAGGTTTATCTGAAAGAACGTAAATTGTTTGATGCAACTCTACTGAACTCACCTTCTAAAATCATACCACGTAAGAAGCAGAATCGTTTCACGATAAAAAATATCATATTTGAAATAGGAAAGACGGCAGATATCCTGTTACTGGCCTTCGGCCTTTCCTTCTGGGTACTCAACCACATAAACAACCATGAAGATGAAAATCCTGTCATCATAAAAACTCAATATGGCCAGATGGCTAACGTAACCCTGCCTGACGGTAGTAAAGTATGGCTTAACTCCAATACAAAACTTACTTATACGAACAATTTTAATAAAGACAAACGTGAAATTCACATGGATGGTGAAGCCTATTTTGAAGTAGAACACAATGTAGGCAAACCCTTTATCGTATACGCCCCCAACACAAGTTAAAGTCTTGGGTACAAAATTCAATGTAGAAGCCTATTCAAATACAAACGAATTCGAGGCTTCATTAATGGAAGGCAGTGTGCAAGTGTGTGCAGAAGGAATTTCTCTACTCATTGCCCCCCGACAAAAGGCCGTCTGGAGAGATGGACGCCTCAAAATTGAAGAAATAACAGATTTTGATACCTATCGTTGGCGCGAAGGTCTCATCTGTTTCAAAGACACTCCCCTGACCCATATTCTGAAAGAATTTGAGAAATACTATAATGTAAAAATAGACGTACAAGATGCACAGACATCTAACCCCATATTGACAGTCAAATTCCGTCTGTCCGATGGCATAGATTATGCCCTGCGAGTTTTACAAAAATATGCAGCTTTCTCATTCGAACGTAACGACGAAGAAAACCGGTTTATAATAAAATAAGAATTGTTTAACCTTAAAAAAATGGCTCATGACAGAAAGAAAACCTACATAAAAACAATCTGAATCTCAATGAAAAAACGACTGGCAGATACTGCAATATCTGCCAGCCTACATGGAGATAAATATTCCTCTTTTCTGCAAAAAAGAGAAAGTATCAATCACAACTTAAAAACAAAGATATGAAAAATACAGTTCGGACTGATTCTTGCACACATAAAAATCAGTCTGGTAAACATTTATTAAAGATTATGAAGGTAACAGCTTTCTTGCTATTCTTTTGCGCATTTAGTATGATGGCAAATAATGCCAATTCTCAAAATACTAAAGTTTCCATTATCAAAAATAATGCTACTCTGCTGGAAATACTGAACGACATTGAAAGCCAGACCAATTATCTGTTTATGTATTCAGATGATATCTCCGTGCAACAAAAAGTATCGGTCCATATGGAAAACAAGACAGTGGCTGAAGTGCTGAATGCCGTACTTGGCAACCATGTAAGCTATGAAATGGAAGGAAACCACATTGTATTGTCATACAACTCAAATACGGACAAGATACAACAGGAAAAAGGTACAATCCTAATTAAAGGCCATGTAGCCGACATGACAGGCCTACCTATCATCGGAGCCAACATCTTGGAAAAAGGCGTAGCAGGCAATGGTGTGGTAAGCGACATCGACGGCAATTTCTCACTTCAAGTGCAGCGTGGAGCCACACTGGTAATAACCTACATTGGTTACACCAACCAAGAAATAAAGGCTGAAGCAGGCAAGCCCCTGAAAATTGTCATGAAAGAAGACGCACAGACACTAAGCGAAGTGGTGGTAATGGGGTACACCATCCAGTCGCGCAATACACTTACCGGTTCGGCAGTAGCCCTGAAAGAAAGCAAACTGAAAGATGTGGCCACAGCCAACATTTCTACCATGCTCGAAGGCAAAGTGGCTGGTATGAATGTCCAATTGGAATCTGGGAAACCGGGACAAACCGCCAAAATTTCAATCCGTGGAAAGGGCTCACTGGGTTCCAGCCTTGACCCTATCTGGGTAGTGGATGGCGTCATCTTTAACAGCGATCCTCGTCTTTCACCAAACGAAATAGAGAATGTAACGGTACTAAAAGACGCCGCATCAACCGCTCTCTACGGTTCGCGCGCCTCGAACGGTGTCATTGTAGTAACAACCAAACGTGGCGGAACTGACCGTCAGAAATTCAATGTCAATATCCAACAGGGGCTTTCTACCCTTTCTTGGGGTAACTTAAAGATGATGAATTCCCAACAGTTGTATGACTACCAATCAAGTTTCAACAGTTCGAGCTGGTTCAACGAAAGCCTGCTGAAACATGATACCGACTGGATGGATTTAGCTACCCAAACCGGACTCTATACCAACGTCAACGCCAGTTACCAAGGCGGAAACGAAAAGTTGAACTCATATGTGTTACTAGATTACTATCGAGAAACAGCCGCTGTAAAAGAGATGGAATACGACCGATATACCATCCGAAGCAATACAGACTTTAAGATTCATGATAGATTCAAGGCTTTCCTCAACATGCAAGGTCAATACGTTAAGACCAAAGACCAAACAGCATCACTTTATAGCTCATACCTCTATCTGCCATGGGATTATCCCTATAACGAAGACGGCTCAGTACGAACTGGGCAGGAAAGCGATTGGTATGGCCGCGATAGTGAAAACTATTTAGAATCGCAATACAAGGACTGGAGTGGTTATGAAAATTTTTATGTGGCAGCCACAGCAGGTTTTAAATGGGAGTTATGGAAAGGGCTAACCCTTGAATCTAACAATAACGTAAATTACAAGATTGCCCGTGACGAATCGTACGTAGACCCAAACACACAGGGTGGACAAAGCAAGCATGGAACCATCAGTAACTCCTATTCCATTACTTCAAACTACTTTACAAACCAAATGCTACGTTACAAAACTGAAATAAACAACATGCACAGTATCCAAGCACTGGTAGCCTATGAGTTTTCGCGTTACTACTACCAAGCAACCAGCGCTACAGCCAAAGGTATTACTAGTGGGAAGGAAGTGATAGACGGTACCACAGGCATGGATGACATGTCAGGCTCCAAATCGGCATTCAACATCCAGTCCATTTTGTCCAATGTGAACTATGCTTATGATAATAAATACATGCTACAGGTTTCTTACCGTCTGGACGGCTCGTCCAAATTCGGAAAGAACAACCAATACGGTAACTTCTACACCGTATCCGGTGGATGGAATTTCAGTCGCGAAAAATTCTTCGAACCATTAACCTCTATAGTGAAAGATGCCAAACTTCGCCTCAGCTATGGTGTGGTAGGAAATACTCCTGACGATAATTATAACCATCTGTCACTCTATACTTCAGACATGTACAACGAACTACCGGCTAACTTCCCAGATCAGTTGGGCAACGACGATTTAAGTTGGGAAAAAACCAAAACCTTCGATATAGGCTTGGATATTAATCTAGTTGACCGTATAAGATTCTCCATTGATTATTACAACAAAAACACATCGGACCTTCTATATTATGTCAAGCTCTCCACTATTTCTGGCTATGGCGGTCAGTGGCAAAATATTGGTGCAGTAGTCAATAAAGGTGTGGATTTCAGCTTTGATGCCAATCTATTCCACAACAACGATTGGGACTGGTCATTGGGCTTTAACTTAGGGCATAACAAAAACCGCATCAAAGAACTGTATGGAGGTCGCCCTCAACTTACCGGTATCCGCCGTTTCGAGGAAGGTCGCGATATGGATGACATCTACCTGGCCGAATGGGCAGGCGTAGATCCTGAGACCGGTGCCCCTCAATGGTATAAGACCGATGAGAATGGTAAACGCGTACTTACCAACTCGTACACCGAAGCACAGGCATCACGTGTTTATATGGGCAGCGCCGCTCCCAAAGTAAACGGTGGTTTCAATACCTCACTCACATGGAAGAATCTGACGCTGAACGCCAATTTTGTGTATAGTATAGGCGGCAAACTTTATGCCACAGGTCGAGAGTTGCTCGACTCAGACGGTGCTTACGATACTTACAACCAAATGGTTTTGAAGAAAGGCTGGAAACGTTGGGAGAAACCTGGTGACATTGCCACACATCCGCAAGCCATCAGCGGTGGAAACGCCAATTCTAACAAAACTTCAAGTCGCTACTTGGAGGATGCTGATTATTTAACATTCAAAAACCTCACGTTGTCATACTCCGTACCTCGAAAGGCACTATCGTAGCTCAAGGCAAGCGATGTTACCTTGTCGTTCAGCGCCGACAACCTGTTTACAGTGACCCCTTACTCGCAAGTGGATCCTGCCACAGCTGGTTATGACGGTACAGGTTACGGTTCAAGCACTACTTATCCGACTACTCGGAAATATATTTTCGGCATCAATGTATCATTCTAAACTTTATTCGCAAACAATATGAAACTATCCAAGTTATTGATAATAGGCCTAACATGCACTACATTGGCAGCATGCGACCTTACTGAGTACCCCTACACGTCCATTACCGATGAAGAACTGACTAATAATCCTAACTCGGTAGAAGCCGTAACACTGGGCAATTATTCCGCGTTGAAACGTTTGGAATTTAACAAAGGCGTACATCAGATTGGCGAATATGGCAGTGACAATGTATCAATGAGTGGACAAAGCACCAGCCATACCTTCAATCTGTACAATTACCAACGCATCACCAATAATTCGTATTGCAGTAATTTGTGGGGCATTTGTTACAAAACCATTGTAAACTGCAACAAGATTATCAGTACCAGCGAAGAAGGCTCATCCAAAGAATTGGACCATTTAATTGGTGAAAACTACTTCATACGTGCCCTGCTATACCATCAATTGGCCATCACCTTCGGACGTCCTTACCATGTAGCTTCAGATACTGACCTGGCCGTACCTCTAAAGCTTACCAACAATCTGGACGAATACCCGCCCCGTGCCACCGTAAAAGCCGTGTACGAGCAGGTAATAAAGGACCTGTTGAAAGCCGAACAGCTCATGGAAGGTTCCGGCATCGAAAAGAATGCCTGTTACGGTAACCAGTGGGTTGTAAAAGGTATGCTAAGCCGTGTATATCTGTACATGCACGATTACGAAAATGCTGAAAAATACGCTACCGACGTTATCGAGCACTCAGACAAACACTTACTTACTTCCACCGAATATGTCACAATGAACGAACTGGTACCCGAAAGTAACCCAGAAGCTATGTTTGCCATTCGCATGATTAAGGATGACCTGAACACTTTAGGCGCTTATAACGTCATCGGCTCACAATATGCTGTCATCGATGGACAAGGATATGGTGAAGTCTACGCATCCCTACCTTTGATCCAGGCATTAAAGAGATATCCATCTGACATCCGCATGTCGTTCATCTCACCCCAATACGAAGATCCCGATGAAGAAAAAGGACAATTGTATGAACTGATGTTCGTGGGTGAGAACTATTTCTACGGCAACTCACTAGAGCCAACCCGCGACCCATTACATCGAACATACTACCGTTTCCAAAACGTAGAGAAAGTAGATGATACTCATTATAAAGTGATAGTAGATCCCAACTCTGATCCCTTCGAATTGAAAGAAACCTTGATTACGGTAGACGCAGACGGTTATGCCGACAATGTAGAAGCACGCCAAATATACCGAAAGGACGGGCAAACAGCCAAAGCCGAATGGGTAACTTACCGTATGCATGCACAGAAAAAAATGCGCAAACGCAATGATTATCCCCGGTTCTATATCTTGAAATGCCAAGGACAAGAAAAGTTCGGTCAATTATGGTCGCCAATGGTAATGCGTCTTTCCGAAATGTATCTTAATCGCGCTGAAGCCCGCTACTACCTAGGAAATGCTGAAGCAGTAGCTGACCTCAACATCATCAAACAACGTGCATTGGTACCTGACTATTCGGAACAATCGGACGGTGAATTACTAGACGCTATTCTAGATGAGCGCCGCAAAGAACTCTTTGCCGAAGCACAGCGTAAATATGACTTGCTTCGCAACGATAAGGTCATTGACCGCCACTATCCCGGCTGTCACGACCGTGGTGCCGAATCAGCTGTAGTACAGGAAATCCACTCGACAGATGACTGCGCGGTACTTTATATCCCGCAAGGAGAAATTGATTCTTATCCTATTGATCTTCCACAAAATCCCTAACACTTTAATTTTATCTGTATGAAAAAAATAGTTTTATCTATATTTCTAAGTGTCTGTACTTTAATAACAAATGCCCAAGATACATTCAAACTAGCACATGGGCCTTACCTCCAAGAGGTTACAAATGACGGAGCAACAATAGTGTTTCTCACTTCCGCCAAAGCCTTTTCGTGGGTAGAACTAAAACCCCATGGAGCGGCAAACGAACAGGCCGTGCGCTACTATGAATCAAAAGACGGTCTGAAAGCAGCCTTCGACACTTTCAACGCCATACGCATAGAAAACTTGAATCCCGGCAAGTCTTACGACTATCGCATCCTGTCCAAAGAGATGCGTGATTTCCAGCCCTACAAAGTAACTTATGGCGACAGCATTACCACACCCTGGTACACATTTTCTACCGTGAACCCTGCTCAGAAAGGCGCTTCCATTTTCGTGACCAGCGACATGCACACTGATGCCGTCAAGCTGGAAAAACTGCTAGAATTAGCCGACTACAAGAACTGTGACGCTTATTTTTATGCAGGCGACATGATGAACTACCTTGACAATACGGAGGCCATCTTCACCTCATTTATTGACGTCAGCGTCGAAAAATTCGCCAAAAACATTCCTTTCGAAGTGGTACGCGGCAATCACGAGACACGAGGCTCGCTAGCCCGTAGCTATTCGCGCTATTTCCCCAAGAAAAACGGCAAGATTTACGGCTCCTACTTACTAGGCGACGTAATGATCGTAATGCTTGACTCGGGCGAAGACAAAGCTGAAGACCACTGGGTATATGCCGGACTAACGGACTTCAACGCTTACCGCACCGAACAGGCCCAATGGCTCAAGGAAGTGGTGAATTCCAAAGAATATAAAAAAGCAAAATACCACATAGTTATCTCTCACTTCCCAATGGTAATAGAACCGGATACTGAAAACAACGAGGTCTGGCATGGTTGGCAGGATGCTATCAACAAGTTTCTACCTATACTTAATAAGGCCAAAGTTGATCTATTAGTATCTGGACATACTCACCGTTATTCCTGGCACGATGCTGACAAAATAAATAATCAATTCCCCATATTGGTTCAAGGAGCTATGTGTGCTGCACGTTTAGATCTAAAAGATGGAAATATACATATTAAAGTAATTGATATCAATGGAAATATACTAAAAGAGACATTACTAAAAGCACAATAAAACCCTGATCAATAGGAAATATTCTTAAATAAAAGAGGTAGGAAATGAATTCAACAAATTCTTCCCTACCTCTTTTTCATTTAAAAAGCCTATTATCGCTTGGTCATGGCAATCATGAACGTGATGGCTACCATCGAAATCAGAATGCCAACAACAATATTCGTCGTAAGCGCTTCGCCGAAGACGAGTGTCCCTACCAGAATGGCCGTAACAGGCTCGAAGACACCGAGCACAGAAGCCTTGGTCGCCCCGATGTTACGGGTAGCGATGGCCAGTGTAGCGGTGGACACGATGGTGGGCAGCACAGCAAGCCCTACCAGGTTCAGCCAAACCGTGTGGCCCGTCAGCCCAGTCATTACTCCTGTATCCGACAATACAATCTTACCCAAAAAGACAATCGTACCTACTGAAAGGGCGTAAAAGGTGAGGAGGCTGTTCGAAATATTGCCGATGACCTTGCTCCTATTAATGATAACGATGAACAACGCATACACCAGAGCCGAGGCGAAGGAGAGCAGGAGGCCTATCGGGTTGACCGTCTGCGACGAATCGCTCTGCGTCATGATGACCACCCCCACGAACGTCAGGCCGATGGAGAGCCATACTGGCCACGAGGGGACTACTTTCAGAAAAACCATGATAATGGCCACCAGGACTGGATAGAGGAAGACGATGGTCGTGGCCAACCCCGAAGCGATGTACTTGTATGCCTCGAACAGGGTGAGACTGCTGGTCGTATAGAGCAGTCCCAGCACAAGCAGCACGCCCGCCTGCTTCCACGAAACGCGGAAACTTTGCTTGCGCAACAGGAGGAATGCCCCCAGAAGTAGCACTGCAATGATATAGCGGAAAAAGAGGATGGATTCTATCGAAGCGCCTTCCTTCATCAGAGGGACGGCAAACAGAGGGTTCAGTCCATACGTGATGCCGGTGATGATACCGGCCGGATAACCGATGATGGCATTTTTGCTGAGAGTCTTTATCATTGCTGTATCTTGTAAAGATGAATCGGGGCGCAAAATTACAAAAATTCTCCGAAGAGTATACATCGCACGACCTGTAACAACATTTTTTGCCTGTACCGATGGTTAATCAGTGCTTTTTCGCTATGTTTGTAAAATCATAATTAAAATAACATCACCGAAATATGAAATTCATCTCCTGGAATGTAAACGGGCTCCGCGCCTGTAAAGATAAGGGCTTCATCGAAGCTTTCCACCGGCTCGACGCCGACTTCTTCTGCCTGCAAGAAACCAAAATGCAAGAAGGACAACTGGACCTTCCTTTCGAAGGTTACACATCCTATTGGAACTATGCCGAGAAAAAAGGTTATTCGGGCACGGCCATTTACACACGCCACCAACCACTAAGCGTCAACTATGGCATCGACATCGAACACCATGACAAGGAGGGACGCGTCATCACGCTGGAGATGCCGGACTTCTACCTTGTCACCGTCTACGTGCCCAACTCACAGGACGAGCTGCGCCGTTTAGACTACCGCATGACGTGGGAAGACGATTTCCGTACTTACCTCCTGGCGCTCGACGCGAAAAAGCCCGTCATTGTGTGTGGTGACCTGAACGTGGCCCATCAGGAAATCGACTTGAAGAATCCCAAAACCAACCGCCGCAACGCAGGCTTCACCGACGAAGAACGCGCCAAGTTCACCACCCTACTCGCAAGTGGCTTTACTGATACCTTCCGATACTTCTATCCCGACCAGCGGGATATATATTCATGGTGGTCCTACCGCTTTCGCGCCCGTGAAAAGAATGCAGGCTGGCGTATTGACTACTTCCTGGTATCGAACCGCTTGTGTGAAAAACTCACCGACGCCAAGATACACACTGACATCTATGGTTCAGACCATTGCCCTGTAGAAGTAGACATCAACTTTTAAGTTTTGTACAATATTAATAGATAATAAGTACAAAAAAGTAAGGAGAGTCCGTTTTCTTTTGCTACATTTGCATCGTGTACGCAAACGAAGACCGTACAACGAGTATTTAAGGATATAAAAACAGTCAGTTCCATGAAGACAAACTATGAAATCCGCTATGCTGCGCATCCCGAAGATGCAAAGAATTATGATACCCGACGCATTCGCCGCGACTTTCTGATTGAAAGAATTTTCACTCCAAACGAAATAAATATGGTATACTCCATGTACGATCGAATGGTGGTAGGTGGTGCTATGCCAGCAGGCGAAGTATTGTCTTTGGAAGCTATCGACCCACTGAAAACTCCCTACTTTTTAACTCGTCGTGAAATAGGCATATTCAACGTAGGTGGTCCTGGTATAGTAAAAGCTGATGACACAGTATTTTCATTAGATTATAAAGAAGCTCTTTATTTGGGCTCGGGCAATCGTGAAGTAACGTTTGAAAGTCTTGACTTTTCCTGTCCTGCCAAATTTTACTTTAATTCTACAACTGCCCATTGCAACTATCCAGACCGTAAGGTAACAGAACAAGATGCCATCACAGCCGAGATGGGTTCACTCGAAGGATCCAATCACCGCTGCATTAACAAAATGCTCGTTAGCCAAGTGTTGCCTACCTGCCAGTTACAGATGGGCATGACGGAACTAAAACCTGGCAGTGTATGGAATACCATGCCTGCTCACGTACATAGCCGCCGAATGGAAGCTTACTTCTATTTTGAAGTACCAGAAGAACATGCAGTATGTCATTTTATGGGAGAAATAGAAGAAACACGTCACCTATGGATGCGAGGCGAACAAGCCGTCCTCTCACCTGAATGGTCCATCCACTCGGCAGCAGCTACCCACAACTACACTTTCATTTGGGGTATGGGTGGTGAAAACTTGGATTATGGCGACCAAGATTTCTCAAAAATAACAGATTTGAAATAAACCTAAGTTTAATAATTTAATATTTAAACGTTATGAATCCTTATTTGAATTTTTCTTTGGAAGGCAAGGTAGCCCTCGTAACAGGTGCTTCCTATGGTATTGGTTTTGCAATCTCTTCTGCCTTTGCAGAACAAGGT
>CAYQOV010000092.1:0-11441 GCA_964419245.1 uncultured Bacteroides sp.
CCGCAGCGGACGTACCGGACGCGCCGGAAAGACGGGCACCTCCATCGCCATCATCAACCTGCGCGAGAAGGGCAAAATGCGCGAAATAGAACGCATCATCGCCAAGAAATTCGGGACAGGCGTCATGCCTACCGCCAAGCAAATCTGCGAAAAGCAGTTGATGAAAGTCATCGACGACCTGGAAAAAGTGAAGGTGAACGAAGAAGAGATAGCTGACTTCATGCCCGACGTCTGCCGCAAGCTAGATTGGCTGTCCAAAGAAGACCTCATCAAGCGCATGGTGTCGCACGAGTTCAACCGCTTCGTGGAATACTACCGTGATCGCGAAGAAATAGAGACCGTCGGCACCAACGAAGAGAAGAAAGCTGGAAAAGGTAAAAAGAACGGCAGCCGCAAGGCCGAAGCGGGCTTCACGCGCCTCTTCATCAACGTGGGCAAAACAGACAACTTCTTCCCCACCGATCTCATCGGCCTCATCAACAGTAACACGAAGGGCCGCGTCGACCTGGGACGTATCGACCTGATGCGCAACTTCTCATTCTTCGAAGTGGACGAGGCCGAAGCCGATAAGGTCATCAAAGCCCTGAACCGCACACGCTGGAACGGACGGAAAATCTCCGTCGAGCCGGCCGGAGAAGCCGACGAGAATACGGGCAGGAAAAAGGCCGAACGCAAAACCGAGAAGCCTGAACGCAAGAAAGCCGAAAAGCCCTCTAAGGAACCCAGACGCGCCAAGCCCAGCCGCGAAGAGCGCGGATACACCAAGCCCCGCGGCCGCAAGGACGACTGGAAGCAATTCTTCCAGCACGACAACGGGCTCAAGGGGCCCGAACCCGACTTCAGCGAAGAGGGCTGGGCCAAGCCGTCGAAGAAGAAAAAGAAATAAACCGAAGAACCTCAAACGACCGATACCATGACCCTTCAACAACTGGAGTACATCCTTGCCCTGAACCAGTTCCGCCACTTTGGCAAGGCGGCCGAACACTGCGGCGTGACGCAGCCCACCCTGAGTGCACTGATCCAAAAGCTAGAAGAAGAGCTGGACATCCGCATCTTCGACCGCACTCGCCAGTCTGTAAGCCCTACACCTGCCGGACGCCTTATTTTGGGACAGGCGCGACAGGTGCTGGCCGAAGCCGCCCGCATCAAGGAAATGGTGGCTGAAGAAAGGCAGACACTGACAGGCACGTTCACCTTGGGCATCCTCCCCACTATCGCCCCCTACCTGCTGCCCCGCTTCTTCCCTCAGCTGATGAAGCAGCACCCGCAGCTGGACATCCGCGTCACGGAGATGAAGACCGCTGCCATCAAGCAGGCTTTGGCAGACGAGGAGATAGACGCCGGCATCGTGGCTGCCCTGGACGGCATGGACAATTTTGCGCAGACGCCGCTCTTCTACGAACAATTCTACGCTTACGTGGCCCGCGAAGATGAACTCTTCAGTCGCGAGACCATCCGCACCGCCGACCTCGCCGGCACGCAGCTCTGGCTGCTAGACGAGGGGCACTGCTTCCGCGACCAGCTCGTCCGCTTTTGCCAACTGAAATCCGCACAGACCAGCCAGATGGTCTACCACCTGGGCAGCATGGAGACGTTCATGCGCATGGTGGAGGGCGGCAAGGGAGTCACATTCATCCCCGAACTGGCCATATCCCAGTTGAGCGAGACACAGCACGAACTGGTACGCCCCTTCGCCGTACCCCGCCCCACGCGGCAAATCGTGATGCTTACGTCCAAAGACTTCATCCGCCGTACGCTGCTCGACATACTCCGACAAGCCATCCAGGCCGCCGTACCGGCCGAAATGCTTTCGCCCAAGCCCACGCAGCAAGTCATCTAAATATTGAAAGAAAAAATAACAAAATAACAGTATTTCGGGCCTGACCCCAAGCCTCTCCCAACTAAACGTATCTTTCCGTCAATTCACCACGGTGAACAGCCTGCCGGACATATTTTTCTACACATACGCCACAATAATATAGACAGAAAAAAGGACATGACATCATCCAATTTTCAATTCTTCTATCAGGCGGCCCGCCTGACCATATTTCTCGATGATGAACAGCACGTAGCGGATATCTACCCCGATGCAGCGCTGCAAGCGGGGCTCGTAGAGATAATCGCTGCTCATGGCCTCCCAATTGCCGTCGAAAGCCAGGCCGAGGAGCTGACCGCGCGCGTTGAACATGGCGCTGCCCGAGTTACCGCCCGTGATGTCGTTATCCGAGATAAAGCAGACCTTCATCTCCCCGCTCTGGTCGGCATAGCGCCCGTAATCACTGCTCTCCAGCAGGCTCACCAGTTCGGGCTGCAGGGCGAAATCGGGCTCACCGCGATGCTCTTGCGCTTTCTCCAGAATGCCACAAACTGTGGTAAAGTGGCTGTAGTTAGCCCCGTCAAACGGCTCGTAGCCCCGCACCGTACCGAAGCTAAGGCGCATCGTCGAATTGGCATCGGGATAGAAACGACGGTCGGCGTAATAGCGGCGTACTGCAGCATTGAACAGCCGCTCGCCGCGATCAACGGCCAGGCTGGCGGCGTTCATCTGCATGTTCATTTCAAAGAGCTGGGTGATAAGATCGATGCCCAAGTTGATAGCCGGGTCGCTAAAGAGGTGCAGCGTGGTGTCGTTCTCCAGGAAACGCTTCAGGCCACGGGGCGTGGCAATAGCGGTACGAGCATAGAGGCTGTCCACATATGCACGCTCGCTGCCGCCGTAGACGGTAGCGATGGAGTCGTAAAGCGATGGCAGATAGTTGGCCTCCACATGACGGGGATACTCCTTCAGCAGGGCTGTGAAAACGTCCTTGTCGATGTCCAAGTCGAGGTTGGTATACTTGTCCACGATACCTTGCAGATTGACCTCAACGACCTTTGGATCGGCGCCAAAGTCAAAGTTCAGAATGCTGAGGGCCAGCTGCACCAATTCGGGACCGTTAAGGAAGCTTTCCAGCAGGTAGGCCTGTGCCCGGTTAACGGCACGGCGGTCCTTGTAGGCCAGCTCGAGATCGGTCAGCAAGTGAAGCAAGCTGTCGCGTTCGGCGGGAGTGCGACGTATCCAGTCCTGTAAGTCGCGCTCCAGCGTGCGCTTCTTCTCGAGCACATTCAGGCGGCGGAGGGAACGATTCGTTCCGATGCTGTTCTTCCAGTAGTTAGAACTTTCGTCGTACTTGGAGGCGTACTTGATGCGGATATCGTCACTGGCGTCCATCGCACGCTTCCAGATGGCCTGCTTCACGCCGCGGATATCTATCTGCGCCTGGTTGATACCATTCATGGCTTCCTCGATGCCGAACGACGACAGGTAGCGTTCCGTCGAGCCGGGATAGCCCAGGGTCATGCAGAAATCACCTTCCTGATAGCCTTCAAGTGAAATGGGGGCCACGTAACGGGGATGGTAGGGCACGTTGTCGGGCGAGTAGTCGGCCGGACGGTTCCCGTGGCCTGCGTAGATGCGGAAGACGCAGAAGTCACCCGTGTGGCGCGGCCACATCCAGTTATCCTTGTCCCAGCCGAATTTGCCGACGGACGAAGGCGGAGCAAATACCAAGCGGACATCGTTGAAATCTTGATAGACGGAGAGCCAAAATTCATTACCGCCGTAATAAGCATCGACCACACCCGTCAACGTAGAGTCCTTCTGCGACACTTCGGCTCCGACGGCTAACATTACCGAGTCGACGGCACTGGCGCGGGCCGACTCGTCCATGTCGGGCCGGACGGCAGAAAGCACACGCTTCGTCACGTTCTCCTGCCGCAGGAGGAAGCGCACGTAAAGTTCGGGATTGGGCAACTCCTCGTCGCGCGTGCGAGCCACGAAGCCATCCTGTAAATAGTCATGATCCACACTGGAATGCTGCTGCACGCTGCTAAAGCCGCAATGATGGTTGGTGAGCACCAATCCGTCCTCGGATACCACCACGCCCGAACAGAAGCCGCCAAAGCTCACTACGGCGTCCTTTAGCGAAGCCTTGCGAGGGCTGTACAGTTCCTTCGGCTTCAGCTCAAGCCCCATCTCTTTCAGCATGTGGGTAGTCTTTTTGTCCAAATTACCCAGCATCCACATACCCTCGTCAGCCATAACAGCCACGCTCGCCAGCAGACAGGCGGTCAGCAGACAATATTTCAAATCTCTCATCATCATTATTTTTTTCGTTTTTTCCACAGATTATTTCTTCGTCGCCAACCGATTCAACAACGGAATGCGACTCAGAGGCAGGTCATGTTTCACAATATAAACAGCAAACACTAGCAGTAGTACCGTCCGCCAGGCCAAACGCAGCCACAAATTCTCGATAGGCACATACTCGGCAGCCACGTAGAGGACGGCGGCCAGCAGCACGTAGCGCCCGATGGCCTTCAGGTCGTAGCGGATGGGGTATTTCTTCTGTCCCACGAAGTAGGACAGCAACATGGCCACCCCATAGCCCGCAAAGCCCGCCCAGGCGCAGGCCATGTAGCTGTAGCGCGGGATGAGCAGCACATTGATGAGCACCAGCACGGTGCAGCCCGTCAGCGAGAAGTAGGCCCCCCAACGCGTCTCATCAATCAACTTGTACCAGAAAGAGAGGTTGAAATATACGCCCATGAAGATTTCGGCTGCCATCACGATAGGCACCACGCGCAAACCGGCCCAGTAGTCGCGCCCGATGATAAACTTCAGCAGGTCGAGGTAGAACATCACGGCCAGGAAGGCCAGCAGGGTGAAGATGATGAAATACTTCATGGCGGCGGCATAGACCTCACGGTTGTCCTTGTCGCGACTCTTGCCGAAGACAAAGGGTTCGTAGGCATAACGGAAGGCCTGTGTCAGCATGGCCATGATCATAGCTATCTTGCTGGCCGCGCCGTAGATGCCCAGCTGCACCTTGGCCTCAGCGGCATCGGGATAGACGTAGGGGAAGATAATCTTGTCGGCCACCTGGTTCAAAATACCTGCCAGACCAAGCACGAGCAAAGGCAGGCTATAGGACAGCATGCGGCGCAGCAGGGCACGATCGAGTACGTAGTGGAAGCCGCGCAGCTCGGGCACGAGGCAGAGCATGACGGTGGACGTGCAGACAAGGTTGAACAAGAAAGCATAGCCCACATCGCTGCCCTTCATCGCCACGTAGTAGACGAGATTCAGGGCTATGTTCAGAAAGATGAACAGCAGCTTCAGCGCGGCAAACTTGATGGGGCGCTTCTTGTAACGCAGGTAGGCAAAGGGAATGCTCTGGATGGCGTCCATGGCTACCACAGCCATCATCATGCCCACGTATTCGGGATGGGCTTCGTAACCCAGCAGACTAGCAATAGGTTGCAGAAACACCAATCCCAAAGCAAGAAACGTAAGCGACACGCCACCTACACCCATCAGCGTAGTGGAGTAGACGCGCATAGGATCGTCCTTGCCGTTGTTGGCGAAACGGAAGAAGCCCGTCTCCATGCCGAAGGTAAGCAACACCAGTGCCAAAGCCACCCAAGCATAAATATTTGTCACCACGCCATAGCCTCCGCTCTGCGCGGACATCGCCATGGTATAGACAGGTACCAGCAGATAATTCAAAAATCGCCCTACGATACTGCTTAGGCCGTAGATGGCTGTTTCTTTAGCCAATGATTTCAGATTTGCCATAATTCAATCTTTTTCAGTCAAACAACGACGGCTGTCCTCCGTTGTACATCGTCCGCCCCAAATGCTTATAGGCCAGCTCCGTCACTTCACGACCGCGGGGCGTGCGTTTGATGAAACCTTCCTTGATGAGGAACGGTTCGTAAACTTCCTCGATGGTGCCGGGGTCCTCGCCCAAGGCAGTGGCGATGGTCGTGAGGCCCACAGGACCACCCTTGAACTTGTCGATGATGGTCGTCAGAATCTTGTTGTCTATCTGGTCGAGGCCATAGCGGTCGATGTTCAGAGCCTCGAGGGCATAGCGGGCTATCTCGGTGTCGATGCTGCCCGAACCCTTCACCTGCGCAAAGTCTCGCACGCGGCGTAGCAGGGCGTTGGCAATACGAGGCGTACCACGGCTTCGGCTGGCAATCTCGACTGCCGCCTTCGACGAGCAGGGTACGTCGAGGATGCGTGCCGAACGCTGGATGATGGTGCTCAGCACATCGTTATCGTAGTACTCCAGATGGAGGTTGATGCCGAAGCGCGCACGAAGCGGAGCCGTCAGCAGGCCGCTGCGCGTGGTGGCGCCCACAAGCGTAAAGGGGTTCAGGTCTATCTGGATGCTGCGGGCCGAGGGGCCTTTGTCTATCATGATGTCGATGCGGTAGTCCTCCATGGCCGAGTAGAGATACTCCTCCACTACAGGGCTGAGGCGGTGGATTTCGTCGATGAAAAGGACGTCATTGGGCTCGAGGCTCGTCAGGATGCCCGCCAGATCGCCCGGCTTGTCGAGCACGGGGCCGGAGGTAATCTTGAAGCCCACACCCAGCTCGTTGGCAATGATATTGGACAACGTAGTCTTTCCCAAGCCGGGAGGGCCGTGAAGCAGCGTATGGTCCAACGCCTCGCCGCGCAGACGGGCCGCCTTGACGAAGATGCGGAGGTTGTCCACCACCTTGTCCTGACCGCTGAAATCCTCGAAGGCCAGCGGGCGGAGCACGTTCTCGAAGTCGCGCTCGCGGCTGTTCATCGGCTGCTGGTTGCGTATGTCAAAGTTTTCTTGTTCCATGATGCGTGTTTATACGAGACAAAGATAGTGCAAACCGAGGGAAGTACAAAGAGGATGTATCATAAACCACCACAAACTTCGTAGAAAATAGAAGAAATACTACGCCATCCGTAAAGCACCGTTTTCTCCTCAACAAAGCAATGCTTTCCTTGGGGGAAAGCATTGTTTTCTCTTCTGGCTCTCATCCACGCGCCATGAAGCGGCGGCGCTCGTCGTCGGCAAACTTCTCGATAGCGTAGCGCAGCATGGTGCGGGGCATCACTTGGCAATGTTCCTCAAGGAAGCGGACGAGTACAGCCTTGTCCTTCTTTCCCACCTCGCGCAACATCCATCCGCAGGCCTTCCGCATCAGGTCGTGGGGCGTGTGGAAAAAGTGTGGAACGAGGGTCAGAATGTCGATGAAATCGCCGTTTTTGATGAGCGGCATCGTGGCCACAACCGCGATGCGCTGGTTCCACAGCAGCGGGTCGGCGGCCAAACGGTGGAGCACATCGCGTGGCTTGTCCTTCAGGAATTCGCCCACGATGTAGGGAGCCGAGAGATCCACCAAATCCCAGTTGTTGATGCGTGCCGTCTGCGTCAGGTAGAAGTCGAAGATGGCTTTCCGCCCCATTTCATCGCTCTTCTTGAAGCGTTCCACTAGCATCAGCAGGGCGCAGAGGCGGCACTCGTGCCAGGGGCTCTGGAGCAACGCGGCAGCCACTTCGGCGGGTTCATCCTTATGACGGCGGGCCACGAGGCGCACGTTGGGAACGACGACGCCCAGAAAGCGGTCGCCTTCGCCATACTCTCCCCGCCCCGTCTTGAAAAACTTGGGCAGGTATTCGCGCTTCACAGGGTCGATGTAGGCCTCCAGTTCGGCCTGTATTTCTTCTGTCTTGGTCATTTGATGGTCAGTAATTAGGGGTTAGCATGAGGCAAAAATACGGGAAAAATTGACAAACTATGGAAAGTTATCCGTATTTTTGCCCCTACGTATGAAAAGAACAGTCATTTCCCTCCTGATGATGGGGGCCGTCTGCCTGAGCGGCGCGTCCCTCGTCCACGCACAGACCGCCGTCGAACGGGGTCTGAAGAGTATCAACCGTACTTCGGCCGAGGCCATCGTGGGCTTCCTGGCCGATGATGAGTTGCAAGGTCGCGAAGCGGGTATGCACGGCTCGCGTGTGGCCGCACGCTATCTGGCCGCCAATCTCAAGGAGGCGGGCATCCGTCCGCTCTATGGCGACAGCTACTTCCAGCCCTTCGAAGCTTGCGCCAAGGAGAGGCAGCAGAAAGGGGCGCGCTGGCAGGTGCACCCCGACTCCATCGCCCGTCTGAAGCAGGGCACACACCGCGTGCTTCGCATGGCCAACGTGCTGGGTGTCATCCCCGGCCAGCGGGCGGACGAATATGTCATCGTGGGTGCCCACTTCGACCACCTGGGTACGGACGAGACACTAGCCAACGACGCCATCTACAACGGAGCGGACGACAACGCCTCAGGCGTATCGGCCGTGCTGCAGATAGCCCGCGCCTTCCAGGCCAGCGGACAGAAACCGTTGCGCAACGTCATCATCGCTTTCTGGGACGGTGAGGAGAAAGGGCTGCTGGGCTCGAAGCATTTCGTCCAAAGCTGCGATTTCATCGGGAAGGTCAAGGGATATCTGAACTTCGACATGATAGGACGCAACAACAAGCCCGATCGACCGCGCCACGTGGTTTACTTCTACACCGCCGCCCATCCGGCCTTCGGCCAATGGCTCAAGGACGACATCGCCCGCTACGGCCTCGCTCTGGAGCCCGACTACCGCGCGTGGGACCGCCCCGTGGGTGGCAGCGACAATGCCTCGTTCGCCGTGCGCGACATCCCCATCATCTGGTATCACACGGACGGACATCCCGACTACCACCAGCCTTCGGACCACGCCGACCGCCTGAACTGGGAGAAGGTGGTGGACATCACCAAAGCTTCGTTCCTCAACGTATGGAACTTGGCGAATGAAGAAACTTATTAACACTGCATTATGGTACTGAACTATATCTGGGTCGCCTTTTTCGTCATTGCCTTCATCGTCGCGCTGGGCAAGCTCGTCTTCGTGGGCGACATGGACATTTTCACCGAACTGGTGAATGCCACATTCGACTCATCGAAGAACGCCTTCGAGATATCGCTGGGCCTGACGGGTATCCTCGCCCTCTGGCTGGGCATTATGAAAATAGGCGAACAGAGCGGCATGATAGGCGCCCTGTCGCGCTGGCTCAGCCCCGTGTTCTGTCGCCTCTTCCCCGACATCCCCAAAGGACATCCGGCCATGGGCAGCATCTTCATGAACCTCTCGGCCAACATGCTGGGGCTGGACAATGCTGCCACGCCCATGGGCCTGAAGGCGATGAAAGAATTACAAGAACTAAACCCGCACAAAGATACGGCCACCAACCCAATGATCATGTTCCTGGTCATCAATACCTCGGGGCTTATCCTGATACCCGTCAGCATCATGGTCTACCGTGCGCAGATGGGGGCCGCCCAGCCTACGGACATCTTCATCCCGACGCTGCTCACCACCACCATGTCGACCTTTGTGGGCGTGGCGGTGGTCAGCATCAGTCAGCGCATCAACTTGCTTTGCAAGCCCATCCTGATGCTGGTGGGAGGCATCGCGCTGTTCTTCGCAGGACTGATTTACCTCTTCGTCCGCCTAGGGCGCGACCAAATGGGCACCTACTCCACGCTGACAGCCAACATCATCCTGTTCAGCATCATCCTGTTCTTCATCCTGTGGGGTGTGTGGAAGCGGACGAATGTCTATGACGCCTTCATCGAGGGTGCCAAAGAAGGCTTCACTACCGCCGTGCGCATTATTCCCTACCTGGTGGCTTTCCTAGTGGGCATCGCCGTCTTCCGTGCGTCGGGAGCGATGGACCTACTGGTCGAGGGCATCGGCGCTGTGGTGGGATGGTTCGGCGTAGATACGAGCTTTGTGGGCGCGCTACCCACGGCCCTGATGAAGTCGCTCAGCGGCAGTGGAGCCAACGGCCTGATGATCGACGCGATGAACCAATATGGCGCCGATTCGTTCGTAGGCCGTATGAGTTGTGTGGTCCGCGGTGCTTCGGATACAACGTTCTACATCCTAGCCGTCTACTTCGGCAGCGTGGGCGTCACCCGTACGCGCAATGCCGTGACATGCGGCCTGCTGGCTGACCTTTCAGGCATCGTGGCGGGCATTATCATTAGTTATTGGTTCTTTTAAATATAGGGATATGATTACTTACCAAACTGAGGGCGTAGACATGCCCGACATACAGAAACGCGAGACCACGGCCTGGATCAAGGCCGTAGCTGCCTCCTACGGAAAGAAAATCGGTGAAATCGCCTATATCTTCTGCTCGGACGAGAAGATACTGGAGGTGAACCGCCAGTACCTGCAACACGATTACTATACGGACATCATCACCTTCGACTACTGCGAGGGCAACCGCCTGAGCGGCGACCTCTTCATCAGCCTCGACACCGTCCGTACCAACGCCGACCAGTTTGCCGGAGGCGATTACCGCCGCGAACTGCACCGTGTCATCATCCACGGCATTCTCCACCTCTGCGGCATCAACGACAAGGGACCTGGCGAACGGGAGATTATGGAGGAGGCGGAGAACAAAGCGCTGGGGTTAATAACTATCTGAACCCCGGCACTGGTGGCCGTATCGTAGGCCCGCCGTCCGACCGACCGCCACGATGATCAATGATGACGTTGCGGATGAGTTCATAGATAATCGGCCCCACGTCGAACTGCAACTTGAACTTGTCGTTGAACCGATAGCCCGGCATCACCACCGGCAGCGTCTCCCAGCGGCCCGTCAGGTCGTTGTAGAAGCGCTGTACACCAAGCTCCAAGCTGAAGCGCTCGGTGATGTCGAACCCAATTGTCCCTCCGTAAGAATAAGACTGCATATTGAGAAAGTCGCCTGTGCGCGCCGAGCCGAAAGCTGTGAACCACAGATGGTCCTGCGCCCGGTAGACCAATGCCCCCGAAAGGCCCAGCGACTGCCGACGGTTGAAGTAAGCCATGTTCATCCGCACGGCGTCCACCGTGGCCTGCAGGCTGAGACGATCATTCAGTTCCTGCTCAAAGCTGAAGGCGGCCTCGTTCCGCAGCCCGATGCCTGGCAGGCTCGTCTGGCTGCCCATACCATAAATCTGCCCTGTGCGCCAGCGCCACAGGCTGCCCTCCGTCCGAAAGTCGCCCTTGAAACGGAGCGACGGATTCTCCTGATAGGGCAGGCGCAGGTCGGGATCACGGCGCACGGGACGAAACACAGGCACCTCACGCCCTGCCTCGAGCGACGGTTCCAGCCGATACTCCTCCACACCAACGCCCGAAATGCCCGATTTCACCGGCAACTGCGGCGTGCCAGCGCCCACTCGGAGGCTATCACGGCGTACGCGCGTACTGTCTTCCTGCCCCAAAGCGGTCTGCACGCCCAGCAACAGTACGATCAGCCAAAGCAGATTGGCAACCGATATCCTATTACCTTTCATATGTTCTCCTTTTTAGATAGAAACTCACCTCTAAAGATACCCGAAAGCTATTACATTCCTTACGCAGCTTCTCATCATTTCAGGTTCTTTAACAAAAGGAAAGACCGGATAAGCAAGGAATATTTCTTTAAATCCGCTGCCCAAAAACGCTTGCAAGCACAGTAAACAGATTTTTTCAGCCTTTCCCCATCGACAAAATTTTGCTCTAACAACAATTTTTTTTGCTCTAACAACAAAAATGCGGTATAGGGCTT
>CAYQOV010000093.1:0-11423 GCA_964419245.1 uncultured Bacteroides sp.
GGTACGCAATATGCCTGATATGACAGCTCCAACAACCGGGAAAATCCGCTGACCCTCTCTTTCTCAAGAAACAACAGAAACTCATGAAAACCAACCATTATTCCCCTTACCACAAATTGGCTCTGGCCACTATACTCCTGCTGATTGTCTCGTGCATCGGCACCGGCCTCTCCCTGAACTCCTGCACCTGCGAACCTGACGCCTACTACATCGACCCGCTGGAAGGCAACGACGCCAACTCCGGACGCACGCCCGACAAGGCGTGGAAAAGCCTGGAGCGGGTAAAAGAGCTGACGCTCTTGCCCGGCGAACAACTACTGCTGAAACGCGGAACCACGCTGAACGGACAGTTGGAAATTTCCGCCCAAGGAACGGCCGGAAAGCCTGCCGTCGTGGGAGCCTACGGCGAGGAGACGCTGCCCAAGCCCTGTATCGTGGGTGACGACACCTCGCTCTACGCTGTACGCGTCTTCAACTCGGAGTATGTGACCGTGCGCGATCTGGAAATTGTGAATACCGGTAAGCAGCCACTGCCCCTGCGCACAGGCCTGAAAATTGAATGCCAAGACTACGGCGTAGCACGCAACATACGCATCGACGGGCTCACCATCCGCGACGTCAACGGATCGCCTGTCAAGGAACTGGGCGGCGGAAGTGGTATCTACATCGTCAACGAAGGCGAGAAGATACGCTCGTGTTTCGACAGTCTCGTCATCGAGAACTGCCACATCGTGCGCTGCACACGCAATGCCATGATCTGGAAAGGCTACTACGACCGGCGCAACTGGTTCCCCAGCAAGCACACCGTGGTACGCGGCAACCTCATCGAGGAAGTGCCCGGCGACGGAATCGTACCCATCGGCTGCGACAGCACGCTCATCGAATACAACGTGATGCGCAACTGTCCCGACGTACTGCCCATGACCGAAGCCGCCGCAGGCTTCTGGCCCTGGAGCTGCGACAATACGACCATCCAGTTCAACCACGTCAGCGGACACAAGGCGCCTTGGGACGCGCAGGCCTACGACTGCGACTACAATTGCACAAACACCGTCATCCAGTACAACTACAGCCACGACAACTACGGCGGACTGGTACTGGTGTGCGACTCGGGCAAGGAACGCGACTACAGCCTGGGCAACAAAAACAGCATCGTGCGCTACAACGTCAGCATCGGCGACGGCATCCGCCCCAAACCCACCCGTCAGGGGATGTTCTCGCCCGGTATCCACATCGCCGGACGTGTGGAGGACACGCGCATCGAGTGCAACATCGTCCACGCCAACGCCAAACCGGCCGCCGACACGGACCGCAGCATGATTGTCTCCGACAACTGGGACGGCTATGCCGAACGTACCACCTTCAGCCGCAACATCTTCTATGCGGCCGAGCCCTCGCGTTTCGACCTGACCCGATCGACGGACAACGCATTTAGCGGCAACTGGTATCTGGGCACCTATGCCGCCCTGCCGGACGACCCCGAAGCGAAGACCGCCTGTCCGCAGTACGAGGAACAGGTCCTCGCTGCCGGAAGCGACGGCTACCGCGGGCTGGAACGGCTGATGACACCACGCGACGTCTGCGGCTCAAGCTTCCTCTTCGTCGACAAGGATCGCATCGAAGCCTTCTTCGACCAACTGAACTGACATCGACCTCACCCCTTCTGCGGGCGGCGCGGACCTGCACGGACTGACTGCATCAGCGTTTCGTGCCTGTCCGAGCCGCCCGCGCTTTTTTTCGCGTTCCAGTTTCAAGAAAACGCCATCTTAGTGAGATAAGGTTATCCAGTTTTGGGAAAGTACTATCTCAGCAAGATGAAGCTTTCCAGCTTCGGGAAAGTGCTATCTCAGTGAGATGAATCTTTCCAGCTTCGGGAAAGTGCCATCTCAGTGAGATGAAGCTTTCCAGCTTCGGGAAAGTGCTATCTCAGCGAGATGAAGCTTTCCAGCTTTGGGAAAGTGCTATCTCAGCGAGATGAAGCTTTCCAGCTTTGGGAAAGTGCTATCTCAGCGAGATGAAGCTTTCCAGCATCTGAAAAATATCATCGCAGCGTCAGCAAGCTTTCGCAGACCGCGAAAGCTTGCTTTTTCGAGCGGAAAATCTTACCTTAGCACGCCGATAAGGCAACAACGGAAAAAGACAAGCCTGTTCCAAACTAAAATCAAACGATATGAGAAAAGCAACTGCTACCCTGGCCGCCGCCCTGCTGTGCGGAGCGACGGCTCTCCAGGCCCAGTCGTGGAAGGCCTATGAACGGACGGCCTTGCAGGACGAAGCCTACGCCCGACACGATTGTGTCAACCTGCTGGACAGCACCAGCGTCACCGTGCAGCCCAGCGGACAAGGTTCGTTCGCCGTGTGCCGCGCCGTCAAGGTGCAGACACCTGCCGGCGCCCTGCGCCAGCGCGTACTGAAGTACGACTACGACCCGCTGACGGCTGCCGCCCGCTTCCGTCGGGTCACCGTCCACCATGCCGACGGCACGAAGACCGAGGTGGACGTATCGAAAACACTGGACTATGCCGCACCCGCACGTGCCATCTACTGGGGCGCCCGTCAGATTATGATCGAGCTGGGGCAGCTGAAGCCCGGCGATGTCATCGACTACGAAATTGACAAGAAAGGATTCACCTACGCCCTGCTGGCCGACATGCCTCAGGACGGAGACGACGCACGCTTCATTCCGCCCATGCGCGGCCAGTTCTACGACATCGTACCCTTCTGGAGCAACGACCCGACGGTACGCAAAGTCTACCGTGTCAGTCTGCCTGCCGAGAAGGACATGCAGTTCCAGTTCTACCAAGGCAGCTGCGCCTCGTCCCTGCGCTACGAGGACGGACGCAAAGTCTACACCTTTGCCTCGGACGGCCTGATGCCCTTCCGGCGCGAGCCGAACATGGTGGACTTCTACGACGCCGCCCCCAAACTGATGATGTCCACCACTGCCGACTGGCGTGACAAGTCGCGCTGGTTCTACGGCGTCAACGAAGACTACGGCAGCTTCACCGCCATCCCCGAAGCCCAGCGCAAGGTGGACGAACTGATACGCGGCAAGAAGACCGACCTGGAGAAGATAGCCGTGCTGACCCACTGGGTGGCCGACAACATCCGCTACGCCGGCATCACCATGGGCAAGGGCGAAGGCTTCACCCTGCACAACCTGAAGATGAACTACACCGACCGCTGCGGCGTGTGCAAGGACATTGCGGGCACACTCATCGCCTTCCTGCGCATGGCAGGCTTCGAAGCCTATCCGGCCATGACGATGGCAGGCAGCCGCGTAGAGACCATCCCTGCCGACCACTTCAACCACTGCGTAGCCGTGGTACGCCTGCAGGACGGCACACTGATGCCCCTCGACCCCACATGGGTACCCTTCTGCCGTGAGCTGTGGAGCAGTGCCGAGCAACAACAGAACTACCTGCCCGGCACGCCCGAAGGCACCGACCTCTGCCTGACACCCGTCTCCTCTCCCGAGAACCACTACGTCCGCATCCACGCCGACAACCGCCTCGATGCCGACGGCACCCTGCGAGGCAGCTTCACCATCGAAGCCGAAGGACAGAGCGACAGCAACATCCGCCGCATCTTCACCACCGGCTTCCAGAGCGAGTGGCAGAACACGATGGAGCGCCAGCTGCTGAACGTATCACCCAAGGCACGCCTCCTCAGCGTGGACTACGGCAACAACCCGAAAGACTATCAGAAGGCACCCATCCGCATCACCTTCCGCTACGAGATACCCGGCTATGCCCTGGCGGGCGACGGCGGCGAGATGGTCTTCAAGCCTTTCGTACTGAACAACCTCTATACGCAAGTGATGTCCTACCTGCGCATCGACACCAGTCTGGAGACACGCCAATACGGCTTCAAAGACGGCTGTTCACGTCTGGTGGAACTGGACGAAACACTCCGCCTGCCCTCGGGCTACCAACTGGCAGGAGAACCACGTCAGGATAGCCTCAGCGGACAGGCAGCCGACTTCGACGGCTCCATCGCCCAGGAAGGCAACCGCCTGACGGTGAAGACCCGCATCGCCCTGAAGAAGCGCGTCTATGAGGCAGCCGACTGGAACAGCTTCCGCCAGGCCGTCAACACCGCCAAGAGCTATGGCCAGTATCTCGTCGTAAAGAAATGAACCGATTCGTCGAACACTCAAAACTGAATTGAAGAAAAATGAAAACAATCCATCTATACATAGGTGTGCTTGCCCTGCTCCTGTCCATGACCCTCACCGCACAGGCCGCACCCGAGGCACGTTTCGGCAAGCTGTCGAAGACCTACACCCTGCATGCCGACGGCAGTCAGGAACTCCGCGTGCAGAAAGAACTGACCCTCTACACCCACGCCGCCATGAACAGCCTCTATGGCGAAACGTTCATCGTCTACGATCCGCAATACCAGCAGCTCGAAATACACGAGTCGTACACGCGGCAGAAGGACGGCACCATCGTCCGTACCCCCGACAACGCCTTTGTCGAAGTGTTGCCCTCCGCAGCCGCCAATGCCCCTGCCTATAACGGGCTGAAGGAAATGGTCGTAGTACACACCGGTCTGGAACTGGGCGCCACCATCTGCCTGGACTACTCCATCAAGAGTCGTGCCGGCTACCTGCCCGAACTGGACATCTGTTGTCCTATAAAAGAGCTGTCGCCCATCGACGAATTCACTTTACGCATCGAAGTACCTGAAGGAAAGACATTGCACTACGAATTGCTGAACGCCTCCGCCCAGCCGGCCGAAGCGAACAAGGACGGCATGAAATCCATCACCTGGAAGTTGAAGAACGTGGAACCGCGTCCCTATTCCTATCCCTCGTTACGCAGTAGTCTGGGCACAGTGCAGCAAGTAGCTTCCGGCATGATGCCCGTCATTGTGGCCTCTACCTGGGCCAGCTATGCCGACGCACTGAAGTCGCTCGCCCGGCAGTTCGTCCCCGGCGACCGCACTGTCATCGAAGCCAAGTTGACCGAACTGAAGCAAACCGCCCAAAAAGACAGCAGCGACCTGCGCAGCGCCATCGCCACCTACATGGACGGCCTCTACCGCTCCGCCCAATGCAAAGTGTCGCTCGGAGAAGCGGGCTACCGCCTGCGTCCGGCCTCAGAAGTCATCCGTAGTGCCTACGGTACACAGGCCGAACTGGTCAACCTGGATGTCGCCCTGCAACAGGCTGCCGGTCTGAAAGCCGAAGTAGCCATCTGTGCCCTTCACCCGGCGGAAGTGGACAACCTCGGTTTGGGAAGCATCGTATCGGTTGTGGTAAAATCGGATGTCACTCCAAAAGGCGTAGCAGTGCAAGGAACTGACGAAGCCTGGTTACAAAACTACATGACAGTGACCGACCTGCAGGCACAACCTTTGGAATTGAAAGCACCCGAAGTTCAAGACACTCAAAAAGCCGTATTGGAAATTAAAGCCGACAACTCGCAAATACTGCCCGAAGGATGGCAAGTTGTCAACTTGAAGCCGATATCGGTTGCTCTTCCGCTCTATGCCTATGCTGCCAATACCACCATCCGCGAGAACATCCTGCTTCCGCAGACCGTGGACGTGACCAGCGAAACGCTGGTCAAACTGCCCGAAGGTACTACCTGGAGTCCGAAGGCCGACAAGGTAGTGGCCAACAAGTGCGGCAAAATATCGTTCACTTACCACCCCAGTACAGATGGAATAACCGTCACCCGCAGCCTTAGCATCACGCAACAGTTGCTCACACCTGAAGTCTACCGTGACTTCTACGCCCTGATGGCTGAATGGCGCGATACCAACAACCATACATTGCTGTTAAAACCGGCGAAGTAAGATGAAAATAAAACGAGGGCGCATCCAATAGGACGCGCCCTCGCCGTTTATTATATATAGGTCAGGGATTATACCAAATGAGAGATCCATTCCTCGCGCTCGCCCGGCAACAGGTCGATAACGGGAATTTCGATCATTGTATAACAGCCCGGCTGCTGACGCATGGCCGCACGTGCCACACAAACCAATACCTGAGCTGTCAGGGCCGGATTGTTAATGCGCATGTTGAACTCGAACAACTGGTTCTGCGTCTTGCCTGAAACACCCTTGCGAGTCAGATTCACACCGTGTCCCATATCAAGCAGTGCATCCACACTGGGCACCAGCTTCACGTGTGTTTCGTCGTTCACGAAGTAAGGATCGGCCTTGATGGCAGCAGCCACCTTGTCGAAGTCATAACCCTCATTTAATTCGATGTACACCATACGACGATGAATGCCCGTACCGGTAGGAATCGTCATAGACAAAGCAGCCTTCACACCTTCGATGGCTTTCACAGCTACCGTGTGCCCCATACTCATACCCGGTCCGAAGTTGGTATACGTGATGCCTTTCGGAGCAATAGCCTCCAGCAGTGTACGCACTACAGAGTCACTTCCCGGATCCCAACCGGCCGAAATGATAGAAACGGTGTTGTGAGCCTTGGCCTCGGCATCCAGCGTACGGCGCAGGTCGGCAATACCCGTATGGATATCGAAGCTGTCCACTGTATGGATGCCCAGTGCCAGAATCTCCTTGGCATACTTCTCCACACTGCGGGTCGGCGTACAGAGAATGGCTACATCCACACTTTCCAGTTCCTTGATATCTTTTACCACAGGATAGTCATTCAGTTCGGCTGGACGGTTCTCGGCACCTGCACGACGTACGACACCGGCAATTTCAAAATCAGGCGCAGCCTGCAAAGCTTGAAGCACATAGTGCCCGATATTGCCATAACCAACGATGGCAGCTCTTACTTTTTTCATACTTTTATCGAATTTAATTATCAGTTTTCTGTTTTGCGGGTACAAAAGTAGTCATTATTCTTTAAACTTGAACATAAAACAGTTCATTCTTCCATTTCCTTTTTTCTTTATTAAGACTATTTTATAGCCAAGAGATATTTTGTACATTTGCACCAGACATAAAACAAGACAAGTAAAGCATTTGTTCGAGCAGACCACAAAACACTGTTCTGGAACAGCTACAACGAAACTTTTTGATATGATAGAATACATCCGAGGCGAACTGGCCGAACTCACTCCGGCAGCCGCCATCATCGACTGCAATGGTGTGGGCTACCTGGCCAGTATCTCACTCAACACTTATTCGGCCATTCAGGGCAAGAAGTCCTGCAAGCTCTACGTCTACGAAGCCATCCGCGAAGACGCCTACCAGCTTTACGGCTTTGCCGACAAACAGGAGCGCGAACTTTTCCTACTGCTCATCTCAGTGTCGGGCATCGGCGGAAACACCGCTCGCATGATACTCTCGGCTTTGTCACCTGCCGAGCTCATCAACATCATCAGTACGGAGAACGCCAACCTGCTGAAGACGGTGAAAGGCATCGGCCTGAAGACCGCCCAGCGCATCATCGTGGACCTGAAGGACAAGATGAAGACCGGTTCTGTAGCCGCGGCAATGGGTGTCGAGCCGGGACTTCCGCTCGCCACTACTGCCAGCAACGAGGTGATGGACGAAGCCGTAGCCGCCCTCACCATGCTGGGCTTTGCACAGGCTGCTTCGCAAAAAGTGGTACTGGCTATTCTCAAGGAAACCCCCGACGCTCCGGTGGAACAAGTGATCAAACTGGCTTTAAAAAGACTTTAAAACGCTATTTCATCCATGAAAACAACCACTTCTACTATCTATATGAAACGCTGGTTGGAGGCCAACGAACGTACCCGAACGCTACCCGGAGACTCATGGTATCTGAATTTCACCAACGAAATGCTCCCCCTAATTGCAGCCTCCCCCTTGTTTGCCAACAAGACTGCTGACAAGATAACTAAAACGGTTTTGGACATAGCCCTTTACTTTCAGGATGCCATTGCTCAAACCGGAGGCTGGAAAGCATTCACCACCCGTTACGGCACGTTGTACGGACAACCTTTACCGTTCTACCCCTGTACAAGCTATATTGATGACGAAATCAATTGGAATGATGTCTGTTTCCTCCTGTGGAAAAACCTGTCTGATGTTCATCCTTCTTTCTATTTCCAGAATCCTTCCGAAGAATCATTGCTACCCCTGGCTCGACAACTCTATGACCGGATGGACTCCCTTTTCGAAGAAGCCCCCATCAACGAAATTCCCTCTCCGGAAACATGGGTCATGGACCTCAACCTGCTGGAAATACCTTTCGCTCCCCTGCCCGAAGTCACTCCCGACAGTCGATTGACCAAGGATGTGGAACGCTGCCTGCAATACAGCCAAGGAAATCCCCTGCTCTATTTTGCAACTTACGAAGAACTACGCGTCTTCCTCATCGGTACACTGGAGTGGGAAGATCATCCCGATGGCATACTGGCTGACCTGAAAGCTGAAAAGGACTTTGTAGTCTATGCCAACACCAAAGGCATGCTACTGGCTCCCGGCGTAGCTGCCTGTTTCCGTGATTCCCACAATCCAGCCTATGATACACAGACTGCCACAGCCGAAGGTTACGAGTTGTTCTGCCTGCCCGGCCGTTGTCCATTCGATCTGTTGAAGTATGGTATGCAGAACAACCTCTTGTGTGATGCCGCCCTCCCTTTCGACAGAGGTCGGGAAATACTACAGCAGAACTGGGATTTCATAGCCCGTTACTTTCTGGGAGAATATTATGAAGGAAACTAAGAATTATAGAATCCACCACAAATAACTCGAATTAACACAGAAAATAACATTATCACACATGAAAAACATTTCTTCCGCCGCTTTCAGCAACACCAAACCCCATTATGAGCTACTCGACGGGCTGAGAGGAGTAGCCGCCCTGCTGGTTGTGTTCTACCACATCTTTGAAGGATTGTCTTTCGCCGCCGGAGGTACCCTCATCACCGTCATCAACCACGGCTATTTGGCCGTAGACTTCTTCTTCATCCTGTCCGGTTTCGTCATCGGCTATGCTTACGACGACCGCTTGGGCAAAAGCATGAGTCTGGGCAACTTCTTCAAGCGTCGACTGATTCGACTCCACCCGATGATTGTAATGGGAGCTGTGCTGGGTATGGTATTCTATCTGTTGCAAGGCTCGGTGCAATGGGACGGCACCCACATCAGCCTTTCACTGGTAATGTTTGCCCTGCTCTGTGCCATGTTCTTCATTCCCGCCGCCCCGGGAGCCAGCTACGACATACGCGGCAACGGCGAGATGTTTCCGCTGAACGGTCCGAGCTGGTCGCTCTTCTTCGAATACATCGGTAATATCCTCTATGCGCTCTTCATCCACCGCCTGAGCAACAAGATGCTGACCCTGCTGACCGTCCTGTCGGGAGTAGGTTTGGCTTGGTTCGCTCTGTTCGACGTGGTGGGATACGGCATGATCGGTGTAGGCTGGACACTGGACGGTGCCAACTTCCTGGGTGGCCTGCTGCGCATGCTCTTCCCCTTCACACTGGGTATGCTGCTTTCGCGCCACTTCAAGCCCGTCAAAATCAAGGGGGCCTTCTGGATTTGTACAGCCGTGTTGCTCGTACTGTTCTGCGTTCCTTATATAGAAGGAAAAGAGGGCATCTGCCTGAACGGTCTGTACGAAGTGTTCTGCATCTTCCTCGTATTCCCGCTGCTGGTGTGGCTGGCCGCTTCCGGAAAGACTACAGACAAACATTCCACCCGGATATGCCGGTTTGCAGGCGACATCTCCTATCCGCTCTATGCCGTCCACTACCCCGTGATGTACCTGTTCTACTCGTGGCTGATCGAACACAAATACTATACGTTCGGCGAAGTGTGGCCCACGGCTCTCACCGTCTATGCAGGCAGCATCCTGCTGGCTTGGCTCTGCCTGAAACTTTATGATGAGCCTGTGCGCCGGTGGTTGAGCAAAAAGTGAGCTTCCACCAACCACTCATCTACCTACTTGCCTGATTATGTTCATTTTAGGTAGATGCGTGGCAGGCTATTGGTAAACATTACGCGGACAATTAAATAAATAGGCTGCCTTTAAAGGCAGCCTATTTATTTAATAATGTACAGAAAGTTTATACAAGCACTTATCACGCATCCACCTAAAACACTCAAAATCAACAGAGTAAGTAAATAGGACATAAATACAAAACTTCGATACCTACAAACCACTCTGACGCAGTACTTTCTCAGAGTGTCATGCAGTGCTTCCTCAGAGTGTAAGGAAGCACTGTATGAGAGGGTAACGAAGCACTGCATCAGCAGCTCACGAAGCACTGCATGACACCCCAAAACAACTGCCCGTCAAAGCTCGATGATTTCTTCGGGAGCGGTAGTCAGCTTCTCCAAGCCTTCGGCCGTCACTACCCAAGAGTTCTCGATACCCAGCGGGCCGATTCCCGGCAATACGATTTTCGGCTCCAACGCAAAGACCATGCCTGGCTCCAATTCCTGCCGGATACGGGGAGCTATCACAGGAGCTTCATTGATTTCCAGTCCTATACCATGCCCGATAAACTTTGCCTTCTGTCCTACTCCCATGAAATAGTCAGCAAAACCAGCTTTTGTCACCATCTCAATGGCCTTGTTGTACAAGTCCTCGCAGATGACTCCCGGCTTGGCCATGGAGATACGGCTTCCTGTATCTCCAGACAGGTCTGATGGGCCGCATAAGCCTGTTCGCTCAGCTTGCCAACAGAGTATACACGGCTCATGTCGCACATGTATCCATAAAAGTTGCCGCCCATATCCACCATGAAACTCTGTCCGGGCTGTATCAGTGTACCGTTGGGGCCACCGGGAAGCGAAGGATCCAGTCCGGCCCCTCCCAATGCAAAATCATAAGGAGAAGGAGTAGCGGCATTGTCGCCCGCCAGCAGGCTGCCCATGAATATCTCCATACTCTGACCGAACACACGGAAAATGCCGAGACAACCTTCCAAACGCATCAGCCGTTCGATCTCTATGGAAAGCTGAAGGTCGGTCATACCAGGCCGGTAGACCGACGGAATCTGTTCGTAGGCTTTGGCATGAGCTACGCCCGAGCGACGGAAAAATTCAATCTCCATCTCGGTCTTTGTAGCACGTGCCTGACGTATCAGCGAAGAGCCGCAAGAAACGACCTCAGTTTCGGGAAAGCAGGCTGCCAAGCGGTTGTATTCCCTGAAAGAAAGTTCGTCCCCTTCCAGCATCAATTTCTGAGGTAACGGCAAGCCACACTCCTTTATCAGGTCAGGCAACTGTTCGGGTTTACGGATAGACATCACGTGTTCTCCCTCTATGGTATTGGGACGCTTCACGAACAAACGCGCAAAATCGTTCAACGGCAAGTACAAATAACCGCTGACCACGCGACCATATGTATAAATCAAATTGACATTGCAAGCAATAAGGGCAGCATCGATCCCCTGTTGAGCCATCAAAATGCGTATTTTATCACGTCTTTGTTTCAATTCTGGAAATAACATTTTCTTAGCTGTTTATGGTTTCTGCTTGCAAAGATAGTAATTTTAAGGAATAAGCATCAC
>CAYQOV010000094.1:0-11224 GCA_964419245.1 uncultured Bacteroides sp.
ATCTTCCGCCTCTGCAAGCTCTATGCCTAAACACAGGTTTTTTACTATGCGCCTACGTTCCTCAAGTAGATGTTTAGCGTTCTCAAGTAGATGTTTAGGGAGAACACATTTCTAATAACTGTTTCGTCTTTAAATATGCTTTCATGCTTTCACCAATCTCTAAAGTGTTGTTTTTAAATATTTTAGTGTGAAAGATTGTCTTTCACAGTGAAAGCTGGTTTAAGTGTGTGTGAAAGATATTATTAGGCACGAATAACAAGAATTCACCTATGAAGGAAGGGATCTTTGGGTGTTAATTCATGTTATTCGTGCATTCTAAAATAAAAGTTCGGATAAAAAAGAGGGAATCTATTCCTTTTTATTTATTGTTACGCAAATCTTTTACTCGGACAGCTTTTCCTTCGCTTTGAGGAAGAGTTCCTTTCTTTACGAGTTTTACTTTGGGAGTTACCAATATCTCATCTTTGAGTTGCCGGGTTATCTCTTTTCGTACTTTCTCCAATTCGATGTAACTATCTGTCGAGAGGTCGCTGAGTTCTACTTCGACAATCATCTCGTCTTGATTGTCTATCGTATCCAAAGTAATGAGGTAGTTGCTGCCAAGCTGGGGGAACTGAACCAATACTTTTTCAACCTGCATGGGGAAGATATTGACACCTTTAATGATGAACATATCGTCGCTACGTCCTTTGATACGGTCTATTCGCAGGTGAGTTCGTCCGCAAGGGCATTCTCCGGGTAAGATGCGTGTGAGGTCCCGTGTGCGATAGCGTATTAACGGCATCATTTCACGGTCGAGCGTAGTTAATACCAGCTCACCGATTTCACCGTCTGGTACGGGTTCTCCTGTCTCAGGATTGATGATTTCGACGAGATAGCAATCTTCCCAGAAGTGCATGCCGTTTTGTTCGGTACATTCGAATGCAACGCCGGGACCATTCATTTCTGTCATTCCAAAACTGTTATAGGCTTTGACTCCCAGCATCCGCTCGATTTTCTTTCGTTGTTCGTCGGTATGTGGTTCTGCTCCGATAACCAATGTTTTCAAACTGGTGCTGGTTGGATCAATGCCTTCGGACTGGAACACTTCTGCCAGTCGGATAGCATAACTGGGAATGGCGTGCAGGACAGTCGTTTTGAAGTCGGTAATGAACTTTATTTGTCGCTTGCTGTTTCCGGCTGCGGCAGGGACAGTTAGGGCGCCTAAACGTTCTGCACCATATTGGAAACCAAGTCCACCTGTAAACATGCCGTAGCCCGAACTGTTTTGGAATACGTCAGTTTTGCGGATACCAACCATATACAAACATCTGGCAACCAGATTGGCCCAGGAATCCAGGTCGTGCTGTGAATGTACAATAACCGTGGGGGTTCCTGTCGTGCCACTTGAGGAATGAATACGTACCCCGTCTTCGCGCATATTACCAGCTACCAGGCCGAAAGGATAATTGGCACGCATGTCGGCTTTGGTTGTGAAGGGTATTTTACGTATGTCTTCAAGGGAGTTGATGCTGTCTGCTGTAATGTTATTTTCTTGAAAAACCTTTTTGTAAAAAGGCGAATTAGCTGCAATTGCGATTGTTTTTTTCAATCGCTGCAGTTGTAGCTGGCGAAGTTGTTCGCGCGGCATGGTTTCTATTTCTTCTTCCCAGTATTTGCTATTCATGGCGGTTTTGGCTTGTCGAGGTTTATATTCTGTTTTCTGCTATTTCTTTTCCAGCTTCCAGTGCTTTGAGGTTCAGTGCGACAATGTCCTCACCCTTGCGCTGGAAGATTTCACGGATGCTTTCCTTTACCTTTTCGTATTCGATGTCAAGGAAGGGAACGGTGGCTCCCAGCAGCACGATATTGGCTACTCGAGGAGAGCCAACTTGTTTGGCAACCTCATTTACGTTCAGGACGATTTTATGCGGCAGTTTGTCGAGTTCAGCTTTGATGCTTTCTTCTGACGGGTAGTTGGGAATGTTGATAAACGGCGTTTCGTTCGTAATCAACCATCCTTCCGGGTTGAGGTAGGGCAGGTAGCGCAAGGCTTCCATCGGTTCCAGAGAAAGGATGATGTCGCATTTTCCTGTCGGGATGAGGTCCGATGCGATGGGCTGGTCGCTGATGCGGAGGTTGGATTGTACATCGCCTCCGCGCTGGCTCATTCCGTGTACCTCGGCCTGCTTCATGTAGAGGCCGGATTTCAATGCTGCTTGTCCGATGACAGTGGCGATGGAGAGGATACCTTGTCCTCCTACGCCTGACAATATAATATCTTTTTTCATGGCTGTCTTACTTGTTTCGTTTTTTACGTGCTAAAGTTTGAATACATTCTCTGCGTGGGATGATGACGGATACTCCCTTGTATTCGATTTCTTCGCGGATGACTTGTTTCATCTCTTCGTAGTTCTTCTTCAGGGGAACCACCACGCGGATGTGTTCGGGAGCGACACCGATACCTTGGCAAATGCTTTCCAGACGTCCGGTGCCAGCTGAATCTTGTCCGCCAGTCATGGCCGTCGTCTCGTTGTCGGAGATGACGATGGTGACGTTGGCGTTTTCGTTGACACAATCGAGTAGTCCGGTCATGCCGGAATGGGTGAAGGTGGAATCTCCGATGACGGCAACGGCTGGATGCAGGCCTGCATCAGAGGCTCCCTTGGCCATTGTGATGGAGGCGCCCATGTCTACACACGAGTTGATGGCATGGAAGGGAGCATTGGCTCCCAAAGTGTAGCAACCAATATCGCTGAACACTTTGTGCGTGGGGTATTCTTCTTTCAGCACCTGAGTTAGCACGGTATACATATCGCGGTGACCGCAACCATCGCACAATGCAGGCGGACGCATCTCGACTAAAGAAGGCACGGCGAATTCAGCCTTATTCTCTTTGCCAACGGCACGTGCCACGCTGTCGGGCGTCAGTTCGCCATCGGTGGAGAGGGTACCGTCCAAGCGGCCTTTCACCTTGACACCTCTGCCCAGGTAGCCTTTCAGTTGTTTCTCCACGAAAGGTTGGCCGTCTTCCAGCACGAGGATTTCGTCGCATTCATCGACGAGCTTCATCAGTTGCTTCTTGGGAAGTGGATATTGGCCGATTTTCAGTACGGGATACTCGCAGCCTTTGGGATAGCTTTCCATAAGATAATTGTAGCCGATGCCACAAGCCACGATACCCAGTTTTTTGTTAGGACCATCCACATAACGATTGTAAGGCGATTCTTCGGAGGCTTTGATAAATTCTTCCTGGCGTTGCAGGAGGACTTTGTAGCGTTTGCGTGCGTTGCCCGGCAGAAGGATAAACTGGCGCGGATCGTCGCTGAAAGCGAGATCGTTCTGCGGTTGCTCTGCTTTGTGCTCTACGCCGGAACGTGAGTGGGCTAGGCGGGTGACGATGCGCAGCAGGATGGGTTCTCCCATTTCTTCAGAAAAACGAAATCCATCGTAAACCATGTCATAGGCTTCTTGCTGGTTGCTGGGTTCGTACATAGGAATCAGCGAGAAGTCGCCATAGAATCGGCTGTCTTGTTCGTTTTGCGAGGAATGCATGCTGGGGTCGTCGGCTGCTACGACAATCATACCCCCCTTTACGCCTGTGATGGCGGAGTTGATGAAGCAGTCGGCCGCTACATTCATGCCTACGTGTTTCATGCAGACCAGCGAGCGTTTGCCTGCGAAGGACATGCCGAGAGCAGCTTCCATGGCTGTCTTTTCGTTGGTGCACCAGTGGTTATGTATGTTGCGTGTGGCCGTAACAGGGGACGCCTGGATGTATTCTGTGATTTCCGTTGAGGGAGTGCCTGGATAGGCATACACACCCGACAGTCCGGCGTCGAGTGCTGCTTGTGCTATGGCTTCATCGCCAAGTAAGAGTTGTTTGCTCATATCTTTCTTCGTATTTTGTTATGATTCGGGTTATACGGATGGCAAATATAAGCTTTTACTCTTACATTCAATCAAATCTACTTGAAAATCTTTCTTTTGTTCAGTGCATTCCAGTATTTTCGAGCATTTTGCATGTGTTCGGCGTAAGTTGATGCAAAATTGTGTGTGCCCGAGAAGTCTTCCTTGGCACACATATATATATAGTTGTGTCGCGTGTAGTCGAGGACGGCGTCGATGCCAGCTGGAGTGGGGATGCGGATAGGACCCGGTGGAAGTCCGGCATTGAGATAGGTGTTGTAAGGTGAGGGGAATTCCAAGTGGGCATTGGTGATACGTCGGAGTGAAAAGTCCTGCAGGGCAAACTTCACAGTGGGGTCAGCTTGCAGGTGGATGCCAGCGCGCAGGCGGTTGATGTAGAGTCCTGCCACCATAGGCTTCTCCTGTCGGTTATTTGTTTCTTCCTCTACGATGGAGGCCAGGGTGGCCACTTCGGCGGGTGTCATGCCCAGCGAGTCGGCCTTGGCCCGTCGGGACGGGTTCCAGAAACGGTCGTGCTCTTTCGTCATGCGGGCGAGGAAGTCTTCTGTATCCATATTCCAGTAGACTTGGTAGGTTTCGGGGATGAACAAGCTGGGCAGGGTCTCGGGCGTGTAGCCTTGGCGGCTCCATCGGGCGGTGTCGAGCAGGGCCTGCATGATTTCTGCCGAGTCTATCATCAGTTGGTTGCCCACGTTGCGGGCCAGCCTGTCCAGCGTGCGCACGCTGCCGATGACCAGGTTCATCGGTTCCTGGTGGCCGCGCAGGAGGCGGCTGAGGACGTGGTAGGCGTTGTCGTCCGGCAGGATGGCGTAGCGGCCGGTCTTGACGTGCTCCGGGTATTGTTTCAGGCGGGCTGCCCAGCGCAGGCCGGTCAGATTGCTGGGCGCGGCGGTCTGGCGCAGTTTGTGGTATACGGAGTCGGCCGTGTCGTCGCGGTCTATGTAGATGTGGACTTTCTTTTCCGGGTAGAACTGGGGGGCCAGCAAGAGCTGATAGCCGATTCCCAGGCAGAGGACACAGGCTACTGCCAGAATGAGTAGGCTGGAAAACAAAACTTTCTTTTTCGTCATGGAACTCTATGTTTTTTCTCCCGCAAAGGTATGCATTTGTATGAAAAGAAAAAAGAGATGTCCATTGTGGGGCATCTCTTTTTGTGGAGCCGATAGCCGGACTTGAACCGGCGACCTACGCGTTACGAATGCGTTGCTCTACCAACTGAGCTATATCGGCGAGTCGTGTTGGGCTTACGGCGTGCAAAGGTACAGCTTTATTTGAAACTGCAAAAACTTTGGCCGTTTTTTTCGAAATATTTTTCTGGGTGCATCTCCTGTGGCTGGTATTTCTGTTACCTTTGCAGGGAAAAGAATAAAAGAAAGGCAGATGAACGAAAATGTGCTCCATAAACTGAAGGTGCTGGCTGAGTCGGCCAAGTACGACGTGTCGTGCTCGTCGAGCGGCACCGTGCGGCGCGGCAAGGCGGGCATGGTGGGCAACACGGTGGGCGGTGTGGGCATCTGCCACAGCTTTGCCGAGGATGGGCGGTGCATCTCGCTGCTCAAGGTGATGCTCACGAACTATTGCATCTACGACTGTGCCTACTGCATCAACCGCCGCAGCAACGACATACCGCGCGCCACGCTGTCGGTGACCGAGCTGGTGGAGCTGACGATGGAGTTCTACCGCCGCAACTACATCGAGGGGCTCTTTCTGAGCAGCGGCGTGGTGCGGAATCCCGACTACACGATGGAGCGGCTGGTGCGCGTGGCCAAGGACCTGCGGACGGTGCACCGCTTCAACGGCTACATCCACCTGAAGAGCATCCCCGGCGCCTCCGAGGAGCTGGTGCACGAGGCGGGGCTCTATGCTGACCGCCTGAGCGTGAACATCGAGATACCCAAGGAGGAGAACCTGAAGCTGCTGGCGCCCGAGAAGGACCACCGCAGCGTGTATGCCCCCATGCGCTACATCCGCCAGGGGGTGCTGGAGAACCGCGAGGAGCGGAAGAAGTTCCGCCACGCGCCGCGCTTCGTGCCCGCCGGGCAGAGCACGCAGATGATTGTGGGCGCCACGACGGAGACGGACAAGGACATCCTGCGCCTGTCGTCGGCCCTCTACAGCCAACCCACCATGCGCCGCGTCTACTACTCGGGTTACGTGCCCGTCAATACCTACGACCCGCGCCTGCCCGCCCTGAAGCAGCCGCCGCTGGTGCGCGAGAACCGCCTCTACCAGGCCGACTGGCTGATGCGCTTCTACCAGTTCCGGGTGGACGAGATTGTGGACGACGCCTATCCCGACCTCGACCTCGAGGTGGACCCCAAGCTGGCATGGGCCTTGCGCCACCCCGAGCAGTTTCCTGTCGATGTGAACAGGGCCGACTACGAGATGCTGCTCCGCGTGCCGGGCATCGGGGTGAAGTCTGCCCGCCTCATTGTGGCTTCGCGCCGCTTCGGGCGGCTGGGTTATTACCAGCTGAAGAAGATGGTGGCGGTGATGAAGAAGGCGCAATACTTCATCACCTGCAGCGAACTGCCCATGCTGACGGTGAACGAGCTGACGCCCCAGGGCGTGCGCCGCTTGCTGGTGAAGAAGAAGGCGAAAGGGGGAGATGACGGGCAGCTGACGCTGGACTTCGGGGGTGGAGAATAGACTGGGCGAGAAGTCTCTCCATTTATTCGCCCGATTGGAAAAAATGCTTATTTTCGAAGCCTAATAACAATCAGTTTTACCATCTATTGATTTATGAAGAAACTTCTCTTACCCCTTTTTGCCTGTTGCTCCCTGTGGGCCCAGGCAGACGACGCGCCCCTGTGGCTGCGTTATCCCGCCTTGTCGCCCGACGGACGGGAGATAGCTTTCACCTACAAAGGTGACATCTATACTGTGCCTGTCGAAGGTGGACGGGCCGTACAGCTCACCACGAACCCGCGTCACGACACACGCCCCGTGTGGTCGCCCGACGGTCGCTACATCGCCTTTGCTTCCGACCGCGAAGGCAGCTTCGACGTCTATCTGATGGCTCGTGAGGGAGGAACGCCCCGACGCCTCACCACCCACTCGGGCAACGAATATCCCGAGACCTTCAAGGACAATGAGACAATACTCTTTACTGCTTCCATCCGTCCCGACGTGAAGGACAGCCAGTTCCCCTCGTCCCTCTTCCCGCAGATCTATGCGGTGGGCACCAAGGGCGGACGCCCCGTGCTCTTCTCGTCGCTGGCCATGCAGGAACTTTCGCTCAGCCGGGACGGCTGCCGCCTGCTCTATCAGGACCAAAAGGGATATGAGGACCCCTGGCGAAAGCATCACCAGTCGTCCATTACGAAAGACATCTGGCTGTGCACCCTCGACGGGGAGCGCACCTATCAGAAGATAACCCGCTTTGCCGGCGAAGACCGCGAACCAGTGTGGTCGGCCGACGGCCGTTCCTTCTACTACCTGAGCGAGGAGAGCGGCAGCTTCAACGTGTGGAAAGCGGCGGCCGACGGTTCGGAAAAACGCCAGCTGACGCGCCACACCACTCATCCTGTGCGCTCGCTTACCGTGGCCGACGACGGCTTGTTGTGCTACACCTACGACGGCGAGCTCTACACCCTGCGCGAGGGTGGAAAACCGCAGAAGGTGGCCGTGTCCATCGTGTCCGACCGCCTGGAGCGTGACGTGGTGAACCAACTGCTGCGAGGCGGTGCGACAGATATTGCCGTGTCGCCCGGCGGCAAGGAGGTGGCCTTCATTGTGCATGGCGACGTCTACGTCACCTCGATGGAGTATGAAACCACCCGCCGCATCACCGACACGCCCCAACAGGAGCGCGACCTGAGTTTCAGCCCCGACGGCCGTTCGCTGGTTTATTCGGCCGAACGCGACGGTGTGTGGGGTGTCTACCTGGCGCGCCTCACCGACAAGGAAGAGAAGCTCTTCACCTACGCCGTCGGTGTGGAGGATGAGCCGCTGGTGGTTTCGGGACGCACGTCCTTCCAACCCACCTTCTCGCCCGACGGCAAGGAAGTGGCCTTCCTCGAAGACCGTACCACGCTGCGCGTCATCAACCTGAAGTCGCGCAAGGTGCGGACGGTGCTCGACGGCAAGTACAACTATTCTTACTCCGACGGTGACCAGACCTACCAGTGGTCGCCCGACAGCCGCTGGTTCCTGGCCAAGTACATCAGTGTGGGCGGATGGAACAATACCGACATCGTGCTGGTGAAAGCCGACGGCAGCGGTGAGATGACCAACCTGACCGAAAGCGGATACTCCGACGGTAACCCCAAGTGGGTGCTGGGAGGCAAGGCCATGATCTGGTCGTCCGACCGTGCCGGCTATCGCAACCATGGCAGCTGGGGTTCGGAGGACGACATGTACATCATGTTCTTCGACGCCGAGGCCTACGACAAGTTCAACCTCTCGAAAGAGGAACTGGCGCTGGCGGAAGAGGCCGAGAAAGAGGAGAAGGAAGCGAAGGAAAAGGTTGAGAAAGAGAAAAAGGACAAGAAGAAAGACAAGAAGGAGGCCGACAAGGACGAGGAGAAGGAGGAAGAGGTGGAACCCCTCGTCTTCGACCTGGAGAACCGCAAGGACCGCGTCAGGAGGCTCACCATCAACTCCTCGCACATGGGCGACGCCGTATTGACGCCCAAGGGCGACAAGCTGTACTATTGTGCGGCTTTCGAGGGTGGATACGACCTGTGGGAGCGCAACTTTCGCGAGAACTCTACCAAGCTGCTCATCAAGAACGTGGGTGGCGGCAGTATGTCCATCGACAAGGACGGCAAGTACATCTACCTGCTCTCCGGCGGAGCCATCAAGAAAATCACCGTGGGCGAGAGCAAGGTGACGGGGGTAAGCTTTGCCGCCGACTTCCGCTACCGCCCGGCCGAGGAGCGTGCCTACATCTTCGACCACGCCTGGCGCCAGGTGAAGGACAAGTTCTACGACCCCGACCTGCATGGCGTCGACTGGGAAGGCTATCGCAAGGCCTACGAACGCTACCTGCCGCATATCAACAACAACTACGACTTCCAGGAGATGCTGTCCGAACTGCTGGGCGAGCTGAACGGTTCGCATACGGGTGCACGCTACAGCGCGCCGATGTCGGCGCCGACGGTGGCCGAGCTGGGTGTCTTCTTCGACGAACAGTATCAGGGCGACGGCCTCAAGGTGGCCGAAGTGCTGAAGCAGGGGCCATTGTCCAAGGCCGGTTGTCGCGTGAAGGCCGGCTGCATCATCGAGCAGATAGACGGACAGTCGGTGAAGGCCGGCGAGGATTACTTCCCGTTGCTGGCCGGCAAGGCGGGCAAGCGTGTCATGCTCTCCGTGTACGACCCCTCTACAGGCAAGCGCTTCGACGAGCAGGTGAAGCCTGTATCGCCGGGTGCCGTCTCGGGTCTCCTCTACAAACGTTGGGTGGAGCAGCGGCGTGAGATGGTGGACCGCCTGTCGGGCGGACGCCTGGGTTATGTGCACGTCAAGGGTATGGACAGCCAGAGCTTCCGTGAGGTCTACTCCGAATTGCTGGGGCGTTGCCGCAACAAGGAGGCCGTCATCGTAGACGTGCGCCACAACGGCGGCGGATGGCTGCACGAAGACTTGGCCGTGTTACTCAGCGGCAAGGAATACCAGCGCTTCGAACCGCGCGGACAGTACATTGGCAGCGACCCCTTCAACCGCTGGCTGAAGCCTTCGTGCGTACTGGTGTGCGAGAACAACTATTCGAATGCTCATGGCTTCCCCGTGGTTTACAAGACGTTGGGCTTGGGCAAGCTCATCGGTGCGCCTGTGCCGGGCACGATGACCGCCGTGTGGTGGGAGCGCCAGCTCGATCCGTCGCTCGTCTTCGGCATTCCGCAGGTGGGCGTGAAGGACGAGAACGGCCAGTACCTGGAGAACCACCAGCTACAACCCGACATCGAGGTCTACAACTCGCCCGAGTCGCAACTGCGTGGCGAGGATACCCAGCTGGAGCGTGCCGTAGAGGAGATGCTGAAGCAGCTGGACAAACAGTAAGCGGCGTTCATGCAGATTATTTTTCAGTTTGACAATACCTTCGACGGCCTGTTGACGGCCGTCTTCGAGGCCTATTCGCGGCGCACCTTCCCCGATGTCCTGTCGGTGGAGGGTGTGCCGCTTCCACTTTTCCATGACGATGTGTTCACGGTGGTGACCGATACGGCGAAGGCAGAAAGGGTGTGGAAAGGGGTGCAGAAGAAGTTGTCGGCGGGTGCTTTACGTTGCCTGACCCAGTGCTGGCTGGCCGAGGAGGCGGAGACGCCCATGGTGATCTTCCGCTACATCCGCAAGGTGGTCGACGCGCCCCGATCCATCGAGACGAACTTTGCCGACCCCGATGTGCTGGCGTTTGCACGCATGTGGAAGCGGGTGAGTGGGGAACGGTGGCACCTCATTCAGTTCATCCGCTTTCAGAAGGCGGCCGATGGTACCTACTTTGCCGCTGTGGAGCCCGAAAAGAATGCCCTGCCGCTGGTGGTCGACCATTTCTGCGACCGCCTGGGCGACCAGCACTGGGTGGTGTACGACGTGGGGCGCGGCTATGGCTTTTACTTCGACGGGCAGGAGGTGAGGCACGTCACCTTTGCCGACGACAGCCCTGTCGTCCGTCTGGTGGACGGACGACTGGACGAGAAACTGATGGACAAGGACGAACGCCTCTTCCAACAGCTGTGGAAGACATACTTCAAGGCCATCTGCATCAAGGAGCGTTGGAACCCTCGCAAGCACCGTCAGGACATGCCTGTGCGCTACTGGAAGTACCTGACGGAGAAGCAGGATTGAGGCACCTTAGTCGATGACCCAGCGGCGGTTGTGGGGTACAGTTTTCTTGGGGTCGTAGTGCATGCCCGCGCGGGTAGGAATCTTCAGCACATAGGTTCGTCCGCTCTTGTTCATCAGCGAGGTGTCGCGCAGCCAGGGGTTGAAGTCCTTGAGCTGGGCGTAGGTGATGCCTTTGCTTTTGGCGAACTGAGCCAGGTTTTCTATGCCCTTGGTGACGGTCACTGTGGTGCAGGCAATGGGCGGATAGAGCTGTTCGCGTTTCAGCATGAAGCCGTAGCGTTGCGGATCGGTGAAGACAGCCTTGGCGGCCAGCAGGCGGAACATGTAGCGCGAGGTTTCCTCGACCAGCCACAGGTCGGCGGCCTGGTCGACCATCTGGCGCTGGAGCTGCTGGGTGATGCGTCTCTGGCCGGCGTTGTACGCGGCGGCCACGCAGAGCCAGTTGCCATACTTGGCATACGAGGCCTTGAGGTACTTGCAGGCGGCACGGGTGGCTTTTTCGAGGCTGTAGCGCTCGTCGATGTTC
>CAYQOV010000095.1:0-10806 GCA_964419245.1 uncultured Bacteroides sp.
CATGTCTGATGAATCGATAGGTGGATTGAACTGGTAGGTAGAGATATGGCAGTTGAATCGTTTCAGTTCGGGTACGTGTTTCAGCAGTTGGTCGAAGTTAAAGCTTTCCAAGGCTCCGGTTTCAGGGTTCTCGATCATGCCGATGGTACCGCCGGTATATATCAGTAATACTGAAGGGCAATCCGCTGTTTTCATACGCATTCTGCAGGCTTTTGTTTCTAATGTAGGGCAAAGGTACTAAACAAATTACAAATCCGCAACTTGTTTCAGAACTTGAAGCTCACCGAAGCATAAGGCAGGCAGTTGCGATACCAGTGTACGGAGTAGTAGCTCAGAATTTCTTCTTCAGACGGATTGCCTGCGATGTTATACAAGCCCAGGCGGAGCAATAGCAGCCTGTTTTTTCCGAAATCTTTCCGATAGGAATAGCCTGCGTCCAGTCGATAGTTGGTTGGTTGGCGGTCTGTGCGGAACTGATCGGCGGGCAGAGGATCCAGAAATTCGTCTACTTCGATAACTTTGCCCGAATGTACGCTTCCTCCAACCGACAGGGTCGAATGTGAGGTTAGTTGGTAAGACAGGGAGGCTCCCGCTTGGTGGGGAATATCGTAGGCGGAAGGTAGTTTTCCTTTGTCTTTCAGTTCGTCAAACCATTCTCGGCTTCGGCTATAGGCATAGGACAGTTGGAGCGACCAACGGTTCCATGTGTTGTAGAAATAGGCTTTGATGCCATAGCAATCGCCGTTCCCTTTCATGATATAACGGTCCCATTGGCTACCTTCGGAAGCATTCTGGGGGCTGAAGGCCACTACGTTTCTTCGTGTCTTATAGTAGGCCGATATCTCTATTTGTCCGTTCTTCAGAAAATGTTTCCATCCTGCTTCGTAATGTTCCGAAGAGCGAGGCTTGAATCCGTCGATACTTGGCATGCGGAAGTCTGTTGGAAAAGCCAGGTAGTCGAAGCGCAGGTAATGGTAGAATTGTTCCATTCGTGAGAAGTGAAGGTAGATCAATTCTTGCTCGGCCGGTTGGTATTTGAGCGAAAAAACGGGGTTGTATGCTGTAGTACGAACGGCTGCTTTGGGGAATGTAACCTACAAAGTGTACGCCTACCTGAGTTGTGATTCGAGGGGTAATCCGTATCAGGTTGTCGTAGAAGAGGGAGAATTGGTTGATAGGTTCGTGTCGTGCCTGCGTCAGGTTGTCTAGAGAAGCCAGTTCATAGACTTCATGGGTGTATTTGGCACCCCAGCGTGCGCTGTACATATTTTCTGGACTGAAAGTGAATTCGGTAGCCGCATTGAGCGAATGGATGCCGCTACGTACATAACCTTCCGTATCGAAGCCTAGGATGAAAGCATTGGCCCGATTGGTATACGAGGTATAGGACACGGAACTTGTTTGATTCAGCTTGCCGTACGAAGTGTGGAATGATGCCTGATAGGCCTGGTTGGTCCATCGTAGAATCGTTTGTTTGTCGCCGCTTTCGTCATAAGGCAGATGATAACCGTCTTGCGCACCATAGGCCATTAATCTGAGAGTGCTTTTGGGAGACAGGTTGTAAGATAACTTGGCATTGTAATCATACGTGGAATGGTTCATACGGTTGTCTTCAGAGAACAGATTGTCAAAAAAGTCGAGCCAACTGCGTCGTGCACTCACCAGGTAGGATAGTTTGTCCTTGATGATGGGGCCTTCGAGAGTTACTCCTGCTGCAGGCATGTCGAGGGTCAGTGTGCGGATGTGTTCCTGTTTGTCACCGTCTTTAAGATTCACTTCAGTGACCGATGAAAGCTTGCCCTCCAGACGGGTGGGGAAGAAACCTTTATGGAAGACGATGTTCTTTACAGCATCCCCATTGAATACAGGCAACAGTGAGTTGATATGCCCTGGATGATAGAGTGGAACGCCGTCCAGCAAGAGCTGGTTTTCGTCGTTGCTGCCGCCGTCCACCTGGAAGTTATAACCCGTCGGAAGTCCTGTCACTCCCGGCAGAATCCAGATTTGTGAGAAAAGATCGTTCCCGCTGAACGAAAGGAAATTGGAAGGGGTAAGCTCGCCCAGTTCCCCGCCGTTCTTGTATGATTTTACAGTGACTTCTGCTATTTCAAACAGTTGAGGTTTCAATGACAGACGCAAAGTCTGGTCATGTCCCATGTAGACAGGCTGTGTGTATGGTTGATATCCCATATAACTGATGTCCATTCTATAATACCCTTCGGGTAGATACAGGCGGAAACGGCCGTCGGCATCCGATAGTGCATGCCATTTGCCTCCCTTTCCGTCGTCCATTACCACTATTGCTCCATACAGACGTTCGCCACTTCCTTCTTCTTGGATACTGCCGCTGCAGCTGTATACCTGTGGACGTTCAATTTGGATGGCCAGCTTGCGGGGCGGAATGGCAATGGTGCGGAACTTGTATCCTTTCAATACCTTTTCCAGTAACCTGGCTATGGTTATTTCTCCCGTAATCGTGATAGGACACGTCTTGTTGAGGTCAATGTGCGAAGGATTGTAGGCCAACGTGATTTGCGTTTCCTTCTCGATTTTGTCAAACCATTGCAAGACGGTAGCGGAAGAGGCGGTCACTCGGATCCGCTCTTCCGCTATCGTCCGTATGTCAGGGCTCTTCTGGCCATACGTTAGGGTGGTAACTAATGTAATAAGCAGGGCAAATAGGCTCCGTTTTTCTCTAATCATAGCGTAGCCGGTAAAGTTTTCCTCGTTTCAGCGTGTCGCACTTGCATCCGCAGAGGAAAGCCAGTTCTGCCGCGATGCCCTCGGCATTGTCGGGGTCGATGCGGGTAGTGACGGTGTTCTCTTCGACGCCCCGTCCCAGCTCAATACGGATGCCGGTCTGTTTCTCCACTTCTTTTATAACGTCTTTGAGGGGCGTTTGGTTGAATACCATCTTTGTTTTTTTTCGGTTGAAGAAGGTAGCCGGATCGTCGATGGTGCCTTTTTGCAGGTTTCCGTCGCTGAGTTCCGCCTTTTCATGGGCGTGGAGCACCAGGTCGTGGTCTTCTGCGCTGACTTTTACTCGCCCGCTTTCCACAAAGACTCCTGTACGCTCCGTCTGTGTGGCATCTACCAGAAACGAGGTGCCCAGCACTTCTACTTCCACTTCTTCAGTAGTTACGCGGAAAGGTTTCCCATCGGTCCTTTTCACGTGGAAGAATGCTTTTCCCTCCAGTTTGGCCAGTCGTTCACTGTGGTGGGGTGCATATCGGAAACTCAATTTAGTTTGAGGATAAAGGATTACTTCCGAGCTGTCAGGCAGTAGGAGGCTTCGGGCTGTCTGTCCATTGTTCTCGTAGCGTACGGCCGGTTGTCTGAACAAGTAGACTGTAGCTGTTCCCAATAGGAGCAGCAAAGAGGCGGCAATGGAGCAGAAGGTGATGAACCGTCGTGTACGATGGGTTTCCGTCGTCTTGTCTTTCAGCTTGGGAGCGATCTTCATCCAGGCCCGGCGGGCGTCGAAGTTCGATTCGTCCGCATGTGGATGCAGGGCGTCTGTCAGTCGCCTCAGGCGGCGATATTCAGCGCTGTTGGCGGCTATCCATGCTTCCAGTTCTTGTTGTTGCTCGGCACTGATATGTTCGTGGGCCAGGTGACGGGCCAGCAGATCGTTAATGTCTTCATTCTGTTTCATGGTCACTTGCAATTTACTAGGATGGATAAAACAATGGCGCCGATGGCAGTCATCAGGAAAGGATTTTCAGCCGCATAGGCGCGTAGCAGCTTGACGGCTTTTGTCATCTGGTTGTCGACGGTCTTCTCCGAGATTCCCAGTTCGTTGGCTATCTCGCGATACTTCATGCCCTTCAGCTTGGCCATCAGGAAAACGTCCTTACACTTGGGCGGCAGGGTCGAGAGAGCTTCTTCCAGCACTTCTTCGGGTGAGCGTCGGTTTTCACTGCTGTCTGCTGTTTCGTCGGCCAGGTGATGATCGGCCAGCGGATAGTCCTCGATCGATACGGTGTCCTCTTTTTTCCGACGCAGGAAAGAGATGCAGCGGTTCTTTACGGCAGTCGTCAGATAGGCGGTGAGTTCCTGTTCGGGCAGGCAGTCCTTGCCTTTGTCCCAGATGTGGATGAACAGTTCTTGAACGATGTCCTCCGATTCGTCGTAATCCGAGACATATCCGTAGGCTATGCTACATAGCCTCGGATAATGTTGCTCGAATCTGACTCTGAAAAGTTCTTTCCTGTCTGTTCTCATTGCAATGCGTGTTAAGATGTTAGAATCTCAGGCTGACACCTGCCGTCAGGAATCCCTTGTATCCCAGGCCGGTTTCGATGAATCCTCCTACGCGGTCGTTACCGATGCGGATGGCGAAGGGGTTCACCTGATAGGCGAAGTTGGTCGACAGATCTGCTTTGCGGGTGGCTGCCTTTCCGGCTTCGGTCAGTCCTTTTTCTGTGTGGCGCACCAGATCTACACCTGCTGCGGCCGATCCGTAGAGTTCTACGAGGTTGCGTTTGAAGTAAACAAATTCAGCAGTGGGCAGCACGAGGAAGTTCAGTTCCTTTTCCTTGATCGAAGCGGTAGATTCTCCATGCAAAGTCAGCAGGCTGCTGGTATGTGCGAAGCCCAGGTCACCTCCCAGTCGGAAGCGGTTGATGGCGTAGCGGTAGCCTATTCCGTAGACCATGCTGCTTTTTTCGTCCGACCGCTTGGTGCCGGTAATAGCATCGGCTATTCCCATGCCCAGTATGTCGACCCCTGTCAGTGTCAGTCCGTCGCTGACGGCGATGCGGAATTCATGACGATTGTTGGGCTGATAGGACGATTTGTCTGTGTCTTGCGCCTTGATGATATTTACACTTGCAACCATACACAAAGATAATGCGATAAATTTGATTTTCATAATTTCTAATTCGTTTAGGTGTGAATACTCTTATTGATTTGTTTCTCTGAGAGCGTCCGGCCGGGCCGCTTTCACTCGTATAACGCAACCTTTGTAGAAATCCCATATTCGTAGGGAGAAATTTTTTATATAAATTCGTTTTTTCCTTTCAGAAACGTTGTAGAGCAGGATGTGGGGGATTGTTTTTTTGAGGGGAAAACGGTGTTTTATCAGTAGAAAAGCATTGCTTTCCTTGAAAGAAAACAATGCTTTTTTATCGTCAACAGAGGATTAACGTCGTGCTTGTCTGGAGAGCAGCTTGGGCAGCTGGCGGCGGATAGCCACCATGTTGAGCGCCGAGACAACTAGGAAGAGTACGCCTCCTATCAGCAGTGTGGGCAGCAGGGAGCTGCCTTCGAGCTGGGGCACAAGCTTTTCGAGGAAGGGTAGGTAGGCCTGGCGCAACAACGCCACACACCCCGTCGAAAGCAACAGTACGGCCAGGTTGAGGCTGGCCGTCAGCACGCAGTAGGGCAGGGCCACTTGCGTAGGAGCATAGCCGATGAGCAACAGGTTCTGCAACTTGTCGCGGTTCTTCTGAAGCAGCAGGAAGATGCTGAGCATCAGGATGAAGAAGGCCAGCAAGCTGATGATGCCTCCGATGGCTAGTACAATGCCCGTGACGAGACGGAGGAAGTAGGTAGCACGCCCTGCGTCGAGCGAGTCACCCTCTGTTTCATAGCCTTTGCGGCTGAAGTAATCGTTGATGGAGGTGTCCGTGGGGTTGTCTACTTCGACAATGAGGCGCGAGGGCTGCGCTTCACGGCCGGGGGCATAGCGGTTGTTGGCCCACTCCATGAAGGCTTGGGGCACGAGGATGGTGTTCAGCCGGTTGGAAAAGCCCACAATCTGCCCCTTGAACAGTTCGGTCAGCCCGTTGCCGCTCAGGCGGATATCCATCTGGATGAGGTTCATCAGCCCCTCGGACAGCTTGGGCAGGCTTCGGCTCTGTGCGAAGCCGAAGTTGTAGAGGTTGAGGTAGTTGCGGGGGATGATGATGGGGATGGTGTGGCTCTGCGGGTCGAAGTGCCAACGGTCGAGGTTGACGTCAATGTAGGCGTCGGGCACGGACTCGAAGAACATCTCTGTAGACAGGCGGATGCCTGCCTCCTGCATGCCCAAGCCGGCCGATACGTCGAACAGCGAGGGCGTGAAGGCTCCTACGCTGCGTGTGAAGGGCTGGTTCCGCAGGTCGTCGATGGCGGCAGGGCTGAAGGTGTTGCTCCGCCCCGTCAGGTTGCCCAGCGTGCTGATCTTGCGGGTGGCGATGAGGTAGTCTTTCTTCAGGAAGCTGTTGCCCTGCGTAAAGACGGGCGCCACGTCGCGATAGAACTGGATACCAAGCAGCACGATGCTCATGCCGAAGAGGCTGGCAAGGAAGAAGCCCGCCAGCTGGGCGCCGCTGATGTGGCGGCGGAGAAGTTTCCAAACGAGTCTGTTCATAGTTTCAGTACACAGTTATAGTCGGTAGGGAGGTGCTTGCCGATGGAGGTCACGATGACGCCTGCTCCTTGTTTGCCTGCCTCTTCGTGGAGCAAGGCCGACATCGTGGCGGCATTGGCTTCGTCGAGGTGGCTGACGGGCTCGTCCAGCAGCAGGAAGTCCATGGGTTGGCACAGGCAGCGGATGAAGGCCACACGCTGCTGCTGGCCGAAGGAAAGCAGACCTGCCGTCTGGTCTTTCTTGTCGCCGATGCCCAGTGCGTCGAAGAGGGCGTCTATCTCCTTGCGGCTCTTGAAGCGCGTCAGGCGGTTCTTGAGTTGCACGTTCTCGAGGGCCGTCAGTTCGCCGAAGAGGCGCAGCTCCTGAAAGAGGATGCTGAGCGAGTGGCGGTGCAGGCGTGTCCAGTCGGCCTCCTTGAACGAGCGGATGTTCTGCCCGTCGAAGCAGATGATGCCCTCGTAGTCGTTGCGGTAGCCATAGAGGTAGCTGCACAGCGACGACTTGCCTGTGCCCGATGCGGCCTCGATGAGGTAGCGCTTGCCCCGTTCGAAGACGAGGTCGCGATGCCACACGTCGGACACGATGGCATCGCGGTTTGCAAAGACCTGCGGGAGGGTGTGTTGTAGATGAATGGTATCCATGAGCGTAGGCTCCTTATTTAGAGGTTGGCCAGTGTCTTCACCTGGTCCACAATCTGTTTCAGTGCGTTGGTTTCGCGGTCCTTCAGTTGCAGCACGAAGAGGCCCGTCTTGCCTTCGCTGCTCATTCTCAGGTAGGAGATGTTCTCGGCAGCGGTCACCATGGCGCGGTATTTAGGGCTGAGGAAGCCTGTGGCCAGCTTGACGATGGGCAGGTCGAAGACCGCTTCGGTATTGATGACGGTGGCAAAGCGCTGTCCCTGCACTTCCTTGGCGAAGGACGACTCGAGCAGGGATGGCTTGCTTTCCTTGCCTGCATTGTTGTACAGGGTTTGGTCGTTGGTCATGATGAGGTGCTTGCCGCGCATGCCCATGTACACCTTCAGGCCCTTGTCGGTGAGCATGTAGTCGCCATTGTCCAGCTTGGTGAGGTCGTTGCCTCCCTGCTTTTGGCCGGCTTCGTACAGCTGGTTCAGCAGGTCGGCGTTGTTGGTTTCGGCATAGGCCAGTATCGTGGGGTTGCCCTGGGCGTCTACACCAGTGATGCCCAGGGTGAAGTCGTTTTCAAACGAAGACACCAGCTGCTTCAGCAGTTCCATGTTCTCGGCAGAAAGTGATTTCTTGACTTGCGGATTTTCTTCCAGGTGGGTGTACAGCTCCTTGCCGTCGAGGCCCAGGCTGAAGTAAAGCAGGGTAGACTGGGGGAAGTAGGGCGCGAAGGTATTCTGGATAGGTCGTGTGGCCTTCAGCTGCTTTTCAAGGAGTTCCAGCGCCTTGGGATCGTCCGAGGTGTAGCCCACGTTGACGGCTACCTGACCGGGTTCGAACGACAATCCACCCACGTACTTGATGTTCTGCAGGTTCATGCTGTCGGCCATTGCCATCAGCATCGGGTCTGGGTGGAGCTTGAAGAGGCTGCTTGTGGTCATCATCACGCGGATGTCGCCTTTTGTTTCCTGCATCTGGCGGAAAGCTTCCTGGCTGTTGACGCTCTGTTCAGAGCTCTGGCTCAGCAGGTTGGAGGCGTTTTGATGCATCTGTGCGATGTCGGGCGTGTCGGCCGAGGGGAGCACAAGCAGTGTGCTGGCGTTGAAGGCTACGAAGGCCTGGTCGTTGTAGCTGAAGCTGTAGCCGTCTTTTTCGGCCACGTCAGCCATCTGCGTTTCGCTCTGTGTGGCTTGCAGCATGTCTTTCAGCTTGTCGGCATTGGCCACAGCTGCGATGAATCCCTGCTGTTTCGTTTCCGACGAATGGAAGATGTAGACAGGCTGTGCGAAGTCGATGCCCGACTCCGATGGCTTCTTGAGGATAGTTTCCAAAGCCTTTTGGGCGTCGGCGCTCACACCGCTTGTCAGGGTCTGACTCAGTTTCTGCAGGGTTTCGGCGTTTTGCGGGTCGTTTACTCCTGCCTTGACGGCCAGCGATTGCAGGTCGATGGAGACGATTTCGGTAGACTCTGCCGGGATGGCATTGGTGTACTTGACGGGCGATGAGCACGAAGCGGCCAGTACAATGGCTACTAAGCCGGCGCACAAATGATTGAACAAGCGAATTTTCATTTGCAAAGTAATTTAGTGGGTTGAAACTATTTCAATTGATTTGATTGCAGAGGTTCAGGATGTGGCAGGCCACGAGTGCTGCCGTCTCTGTGCGCAGGCGCGAACGTCCCAGGCTGATGGGTTGGAACCCTTGTTCTACAGCCAGTTTCACCTCCTCTTCGCTGAAGTCCCCTTCAGGGCCGATAAGTACCAGCGCATCCTCGCCGCGGCGCACGATGTCTTTCAGCAGCGGTTTTTCTCCTTCGTAGCAGTGGGCGATGAATTTCTGTCCGCTGAAGGGCTGTCGGATAAACCTGTTGAAGTCCGTCATTTCGTTCAGCTTTGGCAGGCGTGCTTTGAGCGACTGTTTGATGGCCGATACCAGTATCTTCTGGATGCGTTCGGTCTTGATGACCTTTCGTTCGGAAAAGCGGCAGTTGAGAAACGTCAGTTCGTCGAAGCCTATTTCCGTTGCTTTTTCGGCAAACCACTCTGTGCGGTCCATATTCTTTGTTGGCGCCATGGCCAGGTGCAGGTGTCCTTGCCACAATGGCTCCTGGGGCAAGGTTTCCAGTACGTTCACCAGGCAGCGTTTGTTGGACGCTGCGCTTATTTCAGCGCGGTAGAAGCATCCTTTGCCGTCGGTCAGGGTCACTTCGTCGCCTGCTTCGAGGCGGAGCACACGTACGGCGTGTGCAGCTTCTTCTTCGGGCAGTTCGGCCCGTGTCTGTATGTCGGGGGTATAAAATACGTGCATCAGTCCTGATGGTTTGATTCTTTAAATTGGTTTATCATGTCGCGCAGGTTGGCGGCTTTTTCGTATTCTTCTGCTTCGATGGCTTCTTTCAGAGCTTCCTCCATGCGGCTTATTGTCTCTGCCCGGTCGTCTTGGCTGTTCGTCGTCCCTGATTCCGTTTCCAGTGTCTCGTCGTCCAGTTCCATTTTCTCGGCATCCAGCACGTCTTCGTAGATGAGAATCGGACAGTGCAGGTGCATGGCCATGACGACGGCGTCGCTCGTGCGTGAGTCGATGCGGATGATGGAGTGGTCCGACTGCAGGTAGAGATACGAATAGAACAGCCCGTTCTCTGCCCGATATATCAGTACGCGCAGCAGGCGTACGCCCAACGCCTCGAGGGTAGAGGCAAACAGCTGGTAGGTCAGCGGGCGTGGCGAAGTAATGCCGCGCATCTCGAGCAGGATGGCTTGCGCTTCTGCCGAGCCGATGATGACAGGCAGTTTGCGCGGACCGTCCATTTCGCCCAGGAGCAGGGCATAAGCTCCTGCCTGTTCCTGGCTGTAGGTGAGGCTCAGTACTTGCAGTTCTATCTTGTTTCGGCTCATGGCAGGTTGTTATTTCAGGCTTTACATCTTTTCCGGCTCGTGTTTGTATTTGAAGACGAAGGCAAACACAACGGCCACCACCAGCGCATAGGCTGCAAACGTGAACCACGCTGCTTGCCATTGTCCCGTCTGCGGCAGTTCGCTGCTGAAGTCCACAAAGTGGTTCACCACCGCTTGTGCGCCCAGCGTTCCGATGGTAGCACCCAGTCCGTTGGTCATGATGATGAACAGGCCCTGTGCGCTCGAGCGGATTTCCTTGTCCGTCTCACGGTCGACGAACAGTGAGCCGGATATGTTGAAGAAGTCGAAGGCCACTCCATAGACAATCATCGAAAGCAGGAACATCCAGACGCCGCTGCCTGGATTGCCCGCGCCGAACAGGCCGAAGCGCAACACCCATGCGAACATGGCGATGAGCATCACCCGCTTGATGCCGAAGCGCTTCAGGAAGAACGGTATCAGCAGGATGCAGAGTGTCTCGGATACCTGCGACAGCGAGATCAGGATATTGGCATGCTGTACGCCGAAGGTGTCGGCATATTCAGGTATGCTGCCGAAGCTGCTGATATAGGGGTTGGCAAATCCGTTGGTGATTTGCAGTGACACGCCCAGCAGCATGGAGAAGATGAAGAAGATAGCCATTTTCTTTTGCTTGAACAGGGTGAAGGCGCGCAGGCCCAGCGCTTCGACCAGCGATTTGCTCTGTCCTCCCTTGCTCGTGGGGCAGGCGGGTAGGGTCAGGGCGTAGCACCCGTACACCAGACCGATGATGGCGCAGGTAAAGAACTGTCCGTAGTTGTTCTGCAGGCCCAGGATGTCTACCAGCCACATGGCGCAGATGAATCCGATGGTTCCAAAGATACGGATAGGGGGGAAATGCTTGATGGTGTCCAGCCCCGCTTTGTCCAGCGCCGTATAGGCCACGGAGTTC
>CAYQOV010000096.1:0-10612 GCA_964419245.1 uncultured Bacteroides sp.
CAAGGGTATCAACATCATGTAGTTTTGCAAGCAATTCAACGCCAGAACCCAAGACAAGGCAGGAAAGATTCTTCCTGTAATCATTACTTACTATGCAGACAAGTCTTTCGATTTTGTAATCAAGACTCCTCCCGTTGCAATCCAGTTGCTGGAGTTGACAAAGGTGAAGAGTGGTTCTGCTGAACCCAATCGTAAGAAAATTGCCGAGATCACTTGGGAACAAGTACGTACGATTGCTCAAGACAAGTTGGTTGACTTGAACTGTTTCACTGTAGAAGCAGCTATGAAGATGGTTGCAGGTACAGCTAGAAGTATGGGTATCACTGTAAAAGGGGAGTTCCCGGTTAATGAATAACTTATAAACTTCAATTAGAATGGGTAAACTGACAAAAAAGCAAAAGTTAGCTGCAGAAAAAATTGAAGCAGGGAAAGCATACTCTCTCAAAGAAGCTTCTGCACTGGTAAAGGAAATCACTTTTACCAAGTTTGATGCTTCTGTAGATATCGACGTACGTTTGGGCGTTGACCCGCGTAAGGCTAACCAGATGGTGAGAGGTGTCGTATCACTTCCTCACGGTACTGGTAAAGTAACGCGCGTTTTGGTGCTTTGTACACCGGATGCTGAAGCTGCTGCAAAAGAAGCAGGCGCTGACTATGTTGGTCTTGACGAATATATTGAAAAGATCAAAGGTGGGTGGACAGATATTGATGTGATTATCACGATGCCTTCCATCATGGGTAAGATTGGTGCCCTCGGTCGTGTACTCGGTCCTCGTGGATTGATGCCGAATCCCAAGAGTGGTACTGTGACTATGGATGTTGCTAAAGCTGTTAAGGAAGTAAAGCAAGGTAAGATCGACTTCAAGGTTGATAAGAGTGGTATTGTTCATACTTCTATCGGTAAAGTTTCATTTAGTGCTGATCAAATTCGCGACAATGCGAAAGAATTCATCTCTACTTTGAATAAATTGAAACCGACTGCAGCCAAGGGTACATATATTAAGAGTATTTATCTTTCTAGTACAATGAGTAAGGGTATTAAGATTGACCCTAAATCAGTGGAAGAAATCTAATAAAACGGAGTAATAATGAGAAAGGAAGATAAAAGTACGATTATTGAGCAGATTGCTGCTACAGTTAAGGAATACGGACACTTCTACTTGGTAGATACGACTGCAATGAATGCAGCTGCGACCAGTGCTTTGAGAGCTGCTTGTTTCAAAGCTGACATCAAATTGATGGTCGTTAAGAATACATTGCTGCACAAAGCGTTGGAAAGCCTTGAGGAAGATTATTCTCCGCTTTATGGCTGCCTGAAAGGTACTACAGCCGTTATGTTCTGCAACGTTGCAAACGCTCCGGCTAAACTGATTAAGGATAAGGCTAAAGATGGTATTCCGGGACTGAAGGCCGCATATGCTGAGGAAAGCTTCTATGTTGGTGCTGACCAGTTGGATGCTCTCGTAGCTATCAAGAGTAAGAACGAAGTTATTGCCGAAATCGTGGCATTGCTGCAATCTCCGGCCAAAAACGTTATCTCTGCTCTGCAATCAGGTGGTAACACACTTCACGGAGTTCTCAAGACTCTTGGTGAAAGAACCGAAGCTTAAGGCTTCGATTTATTTGGCTGCATGACAGTAGCCGCAAACAAAATTTTATCAATTTATTTTAGTATTTAAACAATTAAAATCATACAAAAATGGCAGATTTGAAAGCTTTTGCAGAACAATTAGTTAACTTGACAGTAAAAGAAGTTAATGAACTTGCAACTATCCTGAAGGAAGAATACGGTATTGAACCTGCTGCTGCAGCTGTTGCTGTTGCTGCTGGTCCCGCAGCCGCTGGTGCTGCTGCCGCTGAAGAGAAGACTTCTTTCGACGTAGTATTGAAGAGCGCTGGTGCAGCTAAACTTCAAGTAGTTAAGGCCGTTAAGGAAGCTTGTGGTCTTGGTTTGAAGGAAGCTAAGGACATGGTTGACGGTGCTCCTAGTGTAGTAAAAGAAGGTTTGGCTAAAGACGAAGCAGAATCATTGAAGAAAACATTGGAAGAAGCTGGAGCTGAAGTTGAACTTAAATAACATTAGCCTGTAAATCAGGTAATTCGGTTAAGAACCCTTCGTGGAAAGGGTTCTTAACCTTTTTGTGTATATATTTAAAATTCACTTCTACAAATCCATTATCAGATGTCTTCAAATACTGTAAATCAAAGAGTTAATTTCGCTTCGACTAAGAATCCGCTTGCATATCCGGATTTTCTGGGAGTACAATTGAAGTCATTCCAAGACTTTCTACAACTGGATACTCCTCCCGAGAAACGTAAGAACGAGGGATTGTATAAAGTATTTGCTGAAAACTTCCCCATTGCCGATACAAGAAACAATTTTGTTCTTGAATTCCTGGACTACTATATTGATCCGCCGCGTTATACCATCGACGAATGTATAGAGCGAGGGCTTACTTATAGTGTGCCGTTAAAGGCAAAATTGAAATTGTATTGTACTGACCCTGATCATGAGGACTTTGATACGGTCATTCAGGACGTTTTCCTTGGACCTATTCCTTACATGACAGATAAAGCTACGTTTGTTATCAACGGAGCCGAGCGTGTTGTTGTATCCCAATTGCACCGTTCGCCTGGCGTATTCTTCGGTCAGAGTGTACATGCCAATGGTACGAAGTTATATTCTGCTCGTATCATTCCCTTCAAAGGATCCTGGATTGAGTTTGCTACGGACATCAACAATGTCATGTATGCCTACATCGACCGCAAGAAGAAATTGCCCGTTACAACGTTGCTGAGAGCTATCGGTTTTGAGAATGACAAGGATATTCTTGAAATCTTTAATTTGGCAGAAGACGTAAAGGTGAACAAAGCCAATCTGAAGAAGATTGTCGGCCGTAAGTTGGCTGCCCGTGTTTTGAAAACATGGATTGAGGACTTTGTAGATGAGGATACCGGTGAGGTTGTTTCCATCGAGCGTAACGAAGTTGTTATCGACCGTGAAACTGTGATTGAACCGGAACATGTAGATATCATTCTAGAGTCAGGCGTTCAGAATATCCTTGTTCATAAGGAAGAACCGAACCAGTCTGACTACTCTATCATATATAATACACTGCAGAAAGACCCCAGTAACTCGGAAAAGGAAGCTGTGCTTTACATTTACCGTCAGTTGCGTAATGCGGATCCTGCAGATGATGCCAGTGCACGTGAAGTCATCAACAATTTGTTCTTCTCTGAAAAAAGATATGATTTAGGTGATGTGGGACGTTATCGTATCAACAAGAAGTTGAACTTGACGACCGATATGGATGTACGTGTCCTGACGAAGGAAGATATTATTGAGATTATCAAGTATCTGATTGAATTGATCAATTCGAAGGCAGACGTCGACGATATCGACCACTTGAGCAACCGTCGTGTACGTACTGTCGGTGAACAGCTGTCCAATCAGTTTGCTATCGGTTTGGCCCGTATGTCTCGTACCATCCGTGAGCGAATGAATGTGCGTGACAATGAAGTGTTCACACCGATCGACTTGATTAATGCCAAGACTATATCTTCAGTCATCAATTCGTTCTTTGGTACCAACGCTTTGTCTCAATTCATGGACCAGACGAATCCGTTGGCTGAAATTACGCATAAGCGTCGTATGTCTGCCTTGGGTCCCGGTGGTCTGTCACGTGAACGTGCCGGTTTCGAAGTGCGTGACGTACACTATACCCACTATGGCCGTCTCTGTCCGATCGAGACTCCTGAAGGTCCGAACATCGGTTTGATCTCTTCTCTCTGCGTGTTCGCCAAGATCAATGACCTCGGATTTATCGAGACTCCCTACCGTAAGGTAGAAAACGGTAAGGTTGATCTTTCTCCCGAAGGATTGGTTTATCTGAGTGCCGAAGAAGAGGGAGGCAAGATTATTGCGCAGGGTAATGCTCCTTTGAATGACGACGGAACCTTTATCCGTGATAAAGTAAAATCACGTCAGGATGCAGATTATCCTGTTGTAGCTCCCAATGAAGTCGAGCTGATGGACGTTTCTCCGCAGCAGATTGCTTCTATTGCCGCTTCTTTGATTCCGTTCTTGGAACACGATGACGCCAATCGTGCGTTGATGGGATCAAACATGATGCGCCAGGCAGTACCTTTGTTGCGTAGCGAGGCTCCGATTGTTGGAACTGGTATTGAGCGTCAGTTGGCTCGCGATTCGCGTACGCAGATTACGGCCGAAGGTGAAGGTGTAGTAGATTTTGTGGATGCTACGACCATCCGTATTCTTTATGATCGCACGGAAGATGAAGAATTTGTAAGTTTCGAATCAGCGTTGAAAGAATATCGTATTCCGAAGTGGCGTCGTACGAACCAGAATATGACCATTGACCTCCGCCCGATCTGTGTGAAAGGACAGCGTGTGACGAAGGGGCAGATCCTTACTGAGGGTTATTCGACTGAAGACGGCGAATTAGCATTGGGTAAGAACCTATTGGTTGCCTATATGCCTTGGAAGGGATATAACTACGAGGATGCCATCGTGCTGAACGAACGTGTTGTCCGCGAAGACTTGCTTACTTCTGTACACGTAGAAGAGTATTCGTTGGAAGTACGTGAGACGAAACGTGGTATGGAAGAGCTGACCTCTGATATTCCTAACGTAAGTGAAGAAGCTACCAAAGACTTGGACGAGAACGGTATCGTGCGTGTTGGTGCCCGTATTGAGCCGGGTGACATCCTGATCGGTAAGATTACGCCGAAGGGTGAGTCCGATCCTTCTCCTGAGGAGAAATTGCTTCGTGCTATCTTCGGCGATAAAGCCGGTGATGTAAAAGATGCTTCTTTGAAGGCATCACCTTCGTTGAAAGGTGTGGTTATCGGCAAACGTTTGTTCTCACGTGTCATAAAGACTCGTAGTTCTAAACTGGCCGACAAAGCTCTGTTGCCCAAGATTGATGAGGAATTTGAAGGTAAAGTAGCCGATTTACGTAAGATCTTGATTGATAAACTTTTGAAGTTGACTGATGGCTTGACTTCTGAAGGCGTGAAGGATTATATGGGAACCGATGTTATTTCTAAGGGTGCCCGTTTCCATGCTTCCGATTTTAGCGATTTGGACTTCACTGCTATCCAATTGAGCGGCTGGACGAAGGATGAACATGCCAACACGTTGATCCGTGCTTTGGTGATGAACTTCATCAAGAAGTACAAAGAATTGGATGCCGAACTGAAACGTAAGAAATTTGCCATTACCATTGGCGATGAACTGCCTGCCGGTATCATTCAGATGGCCAAAGTTTACATTGCCAAGAAGCGTAAGATCGGTGTCGGTGACAAGATGGCCGGACGTCACGGTAACAAGGGTATTGTTTCCCGCGTAGTGCGTCAGGAAGACATGCCGTTCTTGGCTGACGGAACTCCGGTTGACATTGTGTTGAATCCGTTGGGTGTGCCTTCTCGTATGAACATTGGTCAGATCTTTGAAGCCGTATTGGGAAGTGCAGGAAAGAAGTTGGGTGTTAAGTTTGCTACTCCTATCTTTGATGGAGCTACGTTGGACGATCTGAATACATGGACTGATAAAGCAGGTCTGCCTCGTTATGGCAAAACTACGCTGTACGATGGTGGTACGGGAGAGGCGTTCGAGCAGCAAGCTACTGTAGGTGTGACTTACATGCTGAAACTGGGTCACATGGTTGAAGACAAGATGCATGCCCGTTCTATCGGTCCGTACTCACTTATTACACAACAGCCGTTGGGTGGTAAAGCACAGTTCGGTGGACAGCGTTTCGGAGAAATGGAGGTTTGGGCACTCGAAGCATTCGGTGCTGCACACATCCTGCAAGAAATTCTGACAATCAAGTCTGATGATGTAGTTGGCCGTTCGAAGGCATACGAAGCCATCGTCAAAGGTGAGCCGATGCCTACTCCGGGTATTCCTGAGTCATTGAACGTGTTGCTGCATGAGTTGCGCGGACTCGGATTGAGCATCAACTTAGAGTAATTTTTCAATCATCCATTGTCAATTATCAATTACAATATAAAGTATGGCTTTTAGAAAAGATAATAAGATAAAGAGTAATTTCTCGAAAATCTCTATCGGTTTGGCTTCACCTGAAGAAATCCTTGAGAATTCGAGTGGTGAAGTTTTAAAGCCTGAAACCATCAATTACCGTACTTATAAACCCGAGCGTGACGGTTTGTTTTGCGAGCGCATCTTCGGTCCTATCAAGGACTATGAGTGCCACTGCGGTAAGTATAAGCGCATCCGTTACAAAGGTATCGTCTGCGACCGTTGTGGTGTGGAGGTAACCGAGAAGAAGGTGCGCCGTGAGCGTATGGGACACATCCAGTTGGTTGTGCCCGTGGCTCATATCTGGTATTTCCGCTCTTTACCCAACAAGATTGGTTATCTGTTGGGTCTGCCGACTAAGAAACTGGATGCCATCATCTATTATGAGCGTTACGTCGTTATTCAGCCCGGTGTATTGGCCGATGAAGTAGCTCAGTATGACCTTTTGGAAGAGGGCGAATATCTGGATTTGTTGGACAAGCTTCCTAAGGAAAACCAGTTCCTTGAAGATTCTGATCCCAATAAGTTTATTGCAAAGATGGGGGCAGAGGCCATTTACGACCTGCTGACTCATCTGGACTTGGATGCATTGTCCTATGAACTCCGCCATCGTGCCAACAACGACGCTTCACAGCAGCGTAAGAACGAGGCGCTGAAACGTCTACAGGTTGTTGAGTCGTTCCGTGCTTCTCGCGGCCGCAACAAGCCCGAGTGGATGATTGTCCGTATCGTACCGGTTATTCCGCCTGAACTGCGTCCGTTGGTTCCTCTGGATGGTGGCCGTTTCGCTACGTCCGACTTAAACGATCTCTATCGTCGTGTTATCATTCGTAACAACCGTCTGAAGAGATTGATTGAAATAAAGGCTCCTGAAGTCATTCTTCGTAACGAGAAGCGTATGTTGCAGGAAGCAGTCGACTCACTGTTTGACAATTCTCGCAAGTCCAGCGCTGTGAAGACTGATGCCAACCGTCCGTTGAAATCTCTCTCCGACAGTTTGAAGGGTAAGCAGGGACGTTTCCGTCAGAACTTGTTGGGTAAGCGTGTTGACTATTCTGCCCGTTCGGTTATCGTCGTTGGTCCCGAACTGCGTATGGGCGAGTGCGGTATTCCCAAACTGATGGCCGCTGAGCTTTACAAGCCGTTTATTATCCGTAAGCTCATTGAGCGCGGCATTGTGAAGACAGTGAAGAGTGCCAAGAAGATTGTAGACCGCAAGGAACCCGTTATCTGGGATATCTTGGAGCATGTCATGAAGGGACATCCAGTTCTGCTGAACCGTGCCCCGACACTGCACCGCTTGGGTATCCAGGCCTTCCAGCCCAAGATGATTGAAGGAAAGGCTATCCAGCTGCACCCGTTGGCATGTACGGCCTTCAACGCCGACTTCGACGGTGACCAGATGGCTGTCCACCTCCCGCTGAGCAACGAAGCTATTCTGGAGGCACAGCTGCTGATGCTCCAGTCACACAACATCCTGAATCCTGCCAATGGCGCGCCTATCACCGTGCCTGCACAGGATATGGTGCTTGGTCTGTACTACATCACCAAGCTGCGTAAGGGCGCCAAGGGTGAGGGCCTGACTTTCTATGGTCCCGAAGAAGCCCTGATTGCCTATAACGAAGGCAAGTGTGACATCCACGCTCCTGTCAGTGTTATCGTGGACGATGTAGACGAGAACGGCAACATTGTTAAGAAGATGATGCACGACACCTCTGTCGGTCGTGTCATTGTCAACGAGATTGTGCCGCCCGAAGCCGGATACATCAATACCATCATCTCCAAGAAGTCATTGCGCGACATCATCAGCCACGTTATCAAGGTGTGCGGTGTGTCCAAGGCCGCTGACTTCCTCGACGGTATCAAGAACTTGGGTTACTACATGGCCTTCAAGGGAGGTCTGTCCTTCAACTTGGGCGATATCATTATCCCCGAAGAGAAGGAGGCACTGGTACAGAAGGGCTACGAAGAAGTAGAACAGGTTATCAACAACTATAATATGGGTATCATTACCAACAACGAACGTTACAATCAGGTAATTGATATCTGGACACACGTCAACTCCGAATTGTCCAACATCCTGATGAAAACCATTTCATCTGATGACCAGGGCTTTAACTCTGTCTACATGATGCTGGATTCCGGTGCCCGTGGTTCGAAGGAGCAGATCCGTCAGCTTTCCGGTATGCGTGGTTTGATGGCCAAGCCGCAGAAAGCCGGTGCCGAAGGTGGTCAGATCATTGAAAACCCAATTCTTTCGAACTTTAAGGAAGGTTTGTCCGTGCTCGAGTACTTTATCTCTACCCACGGTGCCCGTAAAGGTTTGGCCGATACCGCTTTGAAGACGGCCGATGCCGGATACCTGACTCGTCGTTTGGTCGACGTGTCACACGACGTGATCATTAACGAAGAAGATTGCGGTACACTCCGCGGACTGGTTTGTACAGCCCTCAAGAATAACGATGAAACCATTGCTACATTGTATGAACGTATTCTGGGACGTGTATCCGTACATGATATTGTACATCCGACAACCGGCGAACTGATTGTTGCCGGCGGTGAGGAAATTACAGAGGCCATTGCTCAGAAGATTGAAGATTCTCCAATTGAGAGTGTAGAAATCCGTTCAGTGCTCACTTGCGAATCCAAGAAGGGTGTTTGTGCTAAGTGTTATGGCCGTAACTTGGCTACCAGCCGTATGGTACAGAAGGGTGAAGCCGTCGGCGTCATTGCGGCACAGTCTATCGGTGAGCCGGGTACACAGTTGACACTGCGTACATTCCACGCCGGTGGTACGGCTGCCAACATCGCCGCTAACGCCAGCATCGTGGCCAAGAATAATGCTCGCCTCGAGTTCGAGGAACTTCGTACCGTTGACGTGATCGACGAAGCAGGCGAACCCGCCAAGGTAGTAGTAGGCCGTTTGGCTGAGTTGCGTTTTGTCGATGTCAATACCGACATCGTACTCTCCACCCATAACGTGCCTTATGGTTCTACGCTGTATGCGGCCGACGGTGAGATCGTCGAGAAAGGTAGGCTCATCGCCCGTTGGGATCCTTTTAACGCAGTCATCATTACCGAAGCTGCCGGTAAGATTGAGTTTGAGGATGTCATCGAGAACGTTACTTACAAGGTAGAGTCTGACGAGTCCACTGGTCTGCGCGAAATTATCGTCATTGAGTCCAAGGACAAGACCAAGGTTCCCACTGCACACATCATGACCGAGACTGGCGAATTGATTCGCACTTACAACCTTCCCGTGGGTGGTCACGTGGTAGTGGAAGACGGTCAGAAGGTGAAGGCTGGCGAAGTGATCGTAAAGATACCGCGTGCCGTCGGCAAAGCAGGCGATATTACGGGTGGTCTTCCCCGTGTTACCGAGTTGTTCGAAGCCCGTAACCCGTCCAATCCTGCCATTGTTTCTGAAATCGACGGTGAGATCACGATGGGTAAGGTGAAACGTGGTAACCGTGAAATCATCGTTACTTCTAAGGGGGGTGAGGTTAAGAAGTACCTCGTACCTCTGTCCAAGCAGATTCTGGTACAGGAAAACGACTACGTGCGTGCCGGTACTCCGTTGTCCGACGGTGCCATCACGCCTGCCGACATCCTGGCCATCAAGGGGCCCACGGCTGTTCAGGAATACATAGTCAACGAAGTTCAGGATGTTTACCGCCTCCAAGGTGTGAAGATCAACGACAAGCACTTCGAGATTATTGTACGCCAGATGATGCGTAAGGTCGAAATCAATGAACCGGGTGATACCCGTTTCCTCGAGCAGCAGGTAGTTGATAAGATTGAGTTCATGGAAGAGAACGACCGCATTTTGGGCAAGAAGGTGGTTGTCGATGCAGGTGACTCTCAGAATCTGCAGCCGGGTCAGATTGTTACTGCCCGCAAGCTGCGTGATGAGAATTCTATGCTGAAACGCCGCGACTTGAAGCCGGTACAGGTGCGCGAAGCACTGCCTGCCACTTCTACACAGATTCTTCAGGGTATCACGCGTGCCGCTTTGCAAACGTCGAGTTTCATGTCTGCCGCTTCCTTCCAAGAAACGACGAAGGTGCTCAACGAGGCAGCTATCAATGGTAAGATAGACCGTCTGGAAGGTATGAAGGAGAACGTGATTTGTGGTCACCTCATTCCTGCTGGTACAGGTCAGCGTGAGTTCGAGAAGATAATCGTTGGTTCCAAAGAAGAGTATGACCGTATGCTTGCCAACAAGAAGACTGTTCTCGACTACAATACGGTAGACGAGAAAGTCGACGAAGAATAAACCGCAAGTAATACATCAATTGTAATATTCCGCGGGGAGGGTGTTCGGAAGGACATCCTCCCTTGTTTTCTTAAGTTGAGATTATTCTAAGATTAGGATGTATTCATTTTCGATCTGGGGTGTAAGAATACTAAATTCTCCGGAATATCTGAATGGATACAAAAATGAAAAAATGTATATAAATTGACACAGTTTTTATTTGTTAGAACTAATCCATAATTATTAGTGGTGCGATAAAAACCACATCACTGTAGTTAAACTATTAATTTAAA
>CAYQOV010000097.1:0-10205 GCA_964419245.1 uncultured Bacteroides sp.
CTGCAGAAAAGCTCTTTCAACTCTGGTATGTCGGTTACGGTAGCAGGGCGGAAAGTTATATCGGTTGTCTTGTTAGGGGCATGCATATTCATAAATTGATTGAAAGATAAAGGACGTATCATTATGTATTCTTCTTCTGTTTCCCGTACCGTTTCAAATCCGAGACGGCGGTAAAGGCGCACAGCAGGATTGGCTTTCTGTACCGAGAGTGATACCTGTTTATAACCTTTGGCACGCAACAGGCTTGTCATTTCCCGCATCAGGCGGGTACCGATTCCTTTCCCGCGGAATGGCGGATAGAGAGAAATGGCAAGTGAAGGCGTATGTTTGTCTATGTGGCCGTAGTCGTTCATTTGGCGGACCCAGACGGCGCCTATAACCCGACCGGAACTTTCGGCTACCAGGCAATGGTCATCAGGCCGAGTACCGAAGTCTTGGATATAGACTTGCAGCTCGGGCAGGTCGATGACACTGCGGGGTGGGAGAGGGGTACCCTCGGGCAGGTAAATGGCCTCGTAAAGAAAGTCGCGTAACAGACGAGTTTCTTCCGGTTGCAACGCACGTATGATATAATCTGGATTTCCCATATTTTGTCCGTTCAAAATCAAAAGCGGATAAAGATAGGAAAGATTTTTATGAAAATGGGTTTATGGTGGGGCTTTTTGTCTTTGGAATAAAAAACGGCTCTAGTCACTGGGACATAGAGCCGGAATGATGAATGATTTTCTGTTGAAAGATTTGTTACAATTCGGAGAGGATCAGCCAATAACCACTTCGCCGTCGGCTGTGACCTGGTCGCCCCAGGCTGTGATGGAACCTCCTTCTACAGTAATGCCTTCCCGACTTACTTTCAATGTCAGTTTGCAACGTTTCCCTCCTTCCAAAACGCTTTGCGGAGATTCCAGTTGCTCCAACAGTTTGTCCAAGGTCAGTGACTTCTTGTCGCTGCTGATGGCGATGGTCAGTGTGACATCCGACGTGTTTTGTGGAACCAGGTAAAAAGAAGCTTGGGTGTCGTTTGCCGTATATTCGCCCGTTGCATCCTTTACTTGTGTTATCTTACCCTGTACTCCGTCTACTACACACGTCGTTTTGGCATTGAGGGCTACGGAAAGTCCCTTCAGATCTTCGTCTGTGTAACTGTTTCCTGCCGTAAATGTCAGGTCTAACCGGTGTAGGGCGTGGTTGAAGGTCAGATGTACGGTTTCGGAAGTACCGGCTGTTACAGATTGTGCAGGGGCAAGGAGCAAATCATTTTCTGAAGCCGTAAGAGAATTGAATTCGAACGTCCCGTCCTGCATTTCTTTCTGCTGCGGATAGCAGGCAGCCAAAGAAATTTGAGCATTGCTTCCAGAGAGTCCCAGGCTGCCCCAAGTCAAGATGCCTGAACCATATTCGAAGTCAACGGTATGACTTTCTCCATCGGTTTCTTTCAGAAAGAGTGACATTTTGTCTCCCTGGGAGAAACTGCCGCTTCCGTCGTTCGTCAATTGGGGAGCACGTGTTTGCGATGATATGCTGGCCACGATATTTATTACATCGGTGGGCTGCTCATTAGGGAGTTCGTTCGTACAAGAGGTTGCTGCGAATATGGCAGCCATCGTTACATAGAATACTTTCTTTTTCATTATCAGTTGGTTTTTATTGTTATTTTACATCAGGAAAAGCTTTTTGCCAAAGGTCACGACGCAGGTCGACCAAAGTAAGCGAGGTGAATCGGAAACGGGTTGGCGAAGGAGTTCCGTCTATATTGTCCAATAGTGAAATATAGGCATAATCACCTTTTAATTCGGGAATGGTTGATTTGTCATATACCACTTTATAGCGTTTCAGAGATGCATGGTTGGGTTCATCTTCCGCGCTATTATTATCACAGAAATAGACATAAGCTACATTTCCTTCGGCATCAAATTCCGCTCCCCATATGACCATGGAATGGCTTTTGGTATTAGTGCCGGCAAAATCGTAGGCTGCAAATCCGATGGCTTGGTTATATCGGAAAGCGTTCTTGAACCAAAGGTTGAACGTTTCTTTGGATGTGTCACGTGTCTCTTTTGCTATGACATCGTCTTTCGAGAATACTTTACTGAAGAAACCATGGAATTCTTGCCAACTACAAGATATCAGATGCTGTCTGTCTCCGTTTATGAACCAGTTGATACCTCCCGTATCCCAGCTTCCTAAATCATCGAAACAGAATTTGAAGAAGTTGAACACATCACTATGCCCCTGATTCTCTTTGGTCATTTTGCTGTATTTCTCCGGTCGTAGCACGCCTCGTATTCAGAACCATATTTCTCGTCGTATGCATCAATGTATTTTTTGTTTTGTGCCATCCACCAATGTATCAGATTGGATGCGGCTGCAGCCCAGCACATATTGCGGTCTCCGTTATAGTTGAAAGTCTTGTTGCAGTCGAACCATCCGAAACCTTCTTTCCAGGTGAGATATTCTTCTTCCAGTAAGAGTGGAGGATACATAGTCTCGTTGGCATAGCGGAACCATAGTCCATCCTCGAAATCTTTTCTTCCAGGTCGTGCAGAGAAAAGATTTTCCTTGCCGGGGAAAGGAGGGACTGTGATGCCATATACCCAATAGGTTTGGTTGCTGAACTCCAGGTCCACATTGCTCTCTTCCTTTTTTAAGGTTAGGTTGAGGGTTGTCTGCATACCAGGGTTGAAAGTTTCAGCATTGCCATTGAATGTGTATGAGGCGGACTTCCCACCGGTAGTCAGACGCACCAAGCCTTCGTCGCTGGTGAATGCCTTTGTATCTTGTGGCAGAATGATGAGGCTATACACACTGTCACTTTTTCGAAATGGTTTTATCCAGACATAACCGTCAGATGCATCTGGTGTAACGGTTCCATTGTCCAGTGATATCTGTCCACCGGCAATACTCTTTACTTCGATTACCAGGTCTTCGGGGACGCTACCTTTCAGATTGATGTTGATGCGATGCAAGGCATGGTTGAACTGTAGAGTCGCCGAAGCATCGGTGATGCCGATTGATGTCCTTGCAAAAAGAATATCGGTAGCTGAATAATTTTCTTCACTACTTTGGTCTACAGGTATATGGATGTCGCGTTGTTGCAGATTCTCTTCATTCTGCGTCTGCAGAGGGAATAGGGCTGAAAAAGTAAGGGCTCCTGTACCATATTCGTAACGTTGCAATTTTGGTGTCCATTGGCCGGTTGTATATTCCAATGAGGTGGTGGCTGTCTTTTTTTCGCCTGCTATCCGTAATTCAATCTGGTCTCCTTCGGAGAAATTACCCTGTCCTTCATTATCCATAGTGGCACGGGTGCCTGCCCAGGTGGACTGGATACACGTCAGCGAGAGGTCGTTGGTAGGAAGAAATAGATTCTCTTCTTGTTGAGAACAGGATGACAGGAGCAATAAGCTGCTTGAAAGTACGGTAAAAATAGTCCTGAGTTTAGTTCTTGTCATAAAGCATTCTGTAAATAACAGCATCATATACAAAATAAGACTGTATAATGTTCATTTTGTTATTGCATTTTTTTAGGGGGAGCAAAGATAATTGTTTAGTTGGATAGAAATTAGCATGCAATATCTTCGTTTTGTTATTATATAGCTGTTTTCCTATAAACTTGATATTTATAAATCTTATCTTATTTCATTTGGATTAATAGTTAGGTGTTTGACTATTTCAATGAAAAGTATTACTTTTGCGCTCCGAAAAGGATAACAGATCTATATAAAGACTATTATGAGTGAAGAAAAGAAACGTATTACGTCAAGAGATTGCATTCTGCAACTGATACGTACCCGTATGGCTTCACGCCATGCTATGCAGCGGTTGTTGAGAAACTCCAATGCTGGAATAACTTTTGAAATGCTACAAGTAATGAGTTGCTTGTGGAGTGAACAAGGTATTAGTCAGCAGACATTGGCTGAACGTACGGCAAAGGATAAGGCTTGTCTGACAAGTCTAATGACAAATTTGGAGCGTAAGGGGTATGTGTGTCGGCATGAAGATCCGAAAGATCGTCGGAATAAATTGGTTTATCTGACTGATAAGGGGGAAGCCTTTCACCAATGGATTGCTCCTACATTGGCTGCTTATTACAAACGGTTGGAAGATATATTAGGGATAGACAAACTGCAACAGACAGAGGAATTACTAAAAGAGTTGCAATATGCTATCGAAGGTTATTAAGCGTTTGGTAATTGCTGGTTGGAGTTTTTTCTTTTTATAGGCTTATATGCTCAACGAGACACTTTATGTCTCAGTTTACAACAGTTGTTCGAGCGTGGTACAAAACAACATCTGCAATTGGCAGCTGACCGACTGAAAGAGGAAATGGCTCATGAACGTGCAATGACAGCACGTGCTTCCCGCTTGCCGGAACTGAATGTTGGTCTTAAGGGGGGATTTTTAGGGCAGCCCATCGTTTGGCAGAATGGCATGAGTAATCCGACTTATCCTGAATCGCCCGACTGGCAACAGAACTACGCCATTGATTTCTCACAACCTATTTACCAAGGAGGAAAAATTCGCTATGCTATCCGTCAGGCAGATTTGGAACAGGAAATAGCACGACTACAGACAGCTACTGATCAGGCTGACATTAAATTGGTCTTATTGGAACAATACCTTAATCTGTTTAGCCTTTATAAGCAGCATTTCGTTTTGAATCGTAAGATTGATGAATCAGAACGACGTCTAAAGGATATTCGCCAACTGAAAGCTGAAGGTATTATTACGAACAACGATGTGCTGCGCAGTGAAATGCAACTGACCAACGACCGCCTGTCGAAGAATGAGACAGAGAACAACATCCGCATCGTATCGCAACAGTTGGACATTCTGATAGGATTGGATGAACATTTACTGCTCATTCCTGATACGACTTTGCTCAGCCAGGAATGTCCGATAATAGATTATGATGATTATGTAGGTCGCGCTGTTTTGTCGGATCCGGCTTTACTTCTGATTCGTAAACAAACTGAATTAGCGGAAAACAATATCCGGTTGATTCGTGCGGAGCAATTGCCTCATTTGTCACTTACAGCTTCAAATACTTTGGCACGTCCTGTATCACGTACTTTGGCGGATATGTATAATAACAGTTGGAATATTGGTCTCTCATTCTCTTATCCGATTTCATCGCTCTATCAGAATCGGCACAAGATGAAAGAAGCCCGACAGAATGTTTTGTTGATGAAAAATGCCGAAGAGCAGAAACAACAACATATTCGTATGAATGTACAGACTGCCTTGTTGAAACATCGCGAAGCAACAGACCGTGTGGAAGCATTGAGATTATCCGTGCGGCAGGCGGAAGAAAATTATCGCATCATGCAGAACCATACATGAACCAACTGGCTATTCTGACTGATTTACTTGATGCTGATAACCTGCGGCTTAATGCAGAGTTGCAGTTGACCACCGCTCGTACTCAAGTGATTTATACTTATTATGAGTTACAACGGGCCATTGGAGCTCTATAAACGATTAAGAATTATGTCACATCAACTGAAATATAATCGACTGAAACGACGGAAACGCCGCAATATTGTTCTCAATATTGTATGTATTCTCATTGCTGGTTCGGGATTGGCTTGGACAGCCAATTATTTCTGGAGGTATATTAATTACGAAATTACGAATGATGCGTTTGTGGATCAATATATTGCTCCCGTAAACATACGTGTTGGCGGATATATTCAGGAAGTTCGTTTTCGGGAACATCAATATGTGAATGCCGGTGATACACTTGTTGTTCTTGATAATCGCGAATATCTTATTCGGCAAAAAGAGGCCTATGCGGCTTTGCTTGATGCCAAGGGTTCGCGTGACGTACTTGCTTCGGGCATACGTACTTCACACACTCGCATTGCCGAACAGGATGCCAATTTAGCTGAAGCAAAGGCTAAATTGTGGCAGGCAGAACAGGACTTCCGTCGCTATGAGCGATTACTGAAACAGGAATCTGTGCCAGAACAACAATACGATCAGGTTAAGGCTAATTATGAAGCAGCTCATGCTCGTTATGACGCACTACTAAAACAGAAAGATGCGGCTCGTTCGCAATATGACGAAGCGAACAAAAAACAGGTGAATGTAGAAGCAGGCATTTTGCGTGCTGAAGCAGCTCTTGACTTAGCCAATCTGAATCTTTCGTATACAGTTGTGACTGCTCCTTATAGTGGTTACATGGGACGTCGGACGTTGGAGCCGGGGCCATACGTGAGTGCCGGTCAAACACTTTCTTATATTGTCCGTCAATCTGGGAAATGGATAACGGCTAATTATCGAGAAACGCAGATTGCCAATATCTATATCGGTCAGCCTGTACGCATCAAAGTGGATGGATTACCAGGAAAAAAACTCCATGGCCATGTAACTGCTATTTCCGAAGCTACCGGTTCTAAATATTCACTTGTTCCTACAGACAATTCGGCAGGAAACTTCGTAAAAGTGCAGCAACGCATTCCGGTGCGTATCGATTTGGATGATGTAGACGATGAAACCATGAACCATCTGCGTGCCGGTATGATGGTTATAACTGAAGCCTTGAGGGAGAAATGAAAACAGCCAGCGAACTTGATATTCCTGCTCGCCCCTGGGTACCCGACCTGTTGGCTATTGCTACGGTTTTCATCATTATGCTTCCCATCGCCATGCTGAATGGTACTTATACGGGCAGTATGGTAGAAGTCTCAAATACCTTGGGAGTGTATACCGAGGATATTACTATTGGTTATTATGCTGCTTCGGCTGGTATGGCTGTATCTTATCCCATTGTTCCCAAGATACTGAACGCATTCTCCAGTAAATCGTTGTTGCTGGTCAACCTTACCCTTCAGTTTTTTCTCAGTTGGTTCTGTGCACGAGAGGCCAATATCGATTTGCTTATTGCTGCCAGTTTTATTATTGGTTTTCTGAAAGGTTTTCTGATGCTTTGGATAATCCGCCGTATCAAATTCATCTTCAGCCCAAAGGATGTCCGAAGTGAGTTCTATGCCTATTTTTATCCGTTGGTATTTGGAGGAGGTCAGCTTTCGATGGTTATTACTGCTTTGCTGGCTTACCATTATGACTGGAAATATATGTATTATTTCATGATGCTGCTTTTGCTGATTGCTATTTTGGCAGTTATTCTGTTTTTCCGTCATGACCGGCCTTCTAAACAGATTCCATGGGGAGAACTTCATCCCCGTGAGATGCTGATTATTGCTACTGGTGTTTTGATGCTTATTTACGTTATAACCTACGGAAAAACACTCGACTGGATGGCATCTACACGTATTTGCATTTACATCGTTATAGCTCCGCTACTCGTAGCTCTTTTTCTATGGGAACAATTCCATTCTCCTCATCCCTACGTGAGTCTGAAGCCTCTGTTCCAATGGAAGGCCATTGTCGGATACTTTTATATGATGCTTGTGATGTTTTTCAGTACCTCCACCAGTTTGCTTACCAGTTATCTGACCACTATTCTGCGGGTAGACAATACCCATAGTTATACCTTATATATTTGGTTGCTTCCAGGTTATGCAGTAGGAGCTTTCATCTGTTTTTGGTGGTTCAGGTGGCAACGGTGGCGTTTCCGTTTTCTTATAGCTGGAGGTATGGCATGCTTTGCTCTTTTCTTTGGTATTCTTTATTTTGGAGTTTCACCCGACAGTACTTATGAGATGCTCTACCTGCCTATGTTTCTGCGTGGTTTAGGGATGTTGACGCTTATTATAGCTTTCGCACTTTTTGCCGTCGAAGATCTGCCTCCGAAATATCTGCTTTCGAATGCTTTTTTTCTTATAACCTTTCGTTCGGTGCTAACGCCGGTTATTGCTTCGGCTTTTTACAGCAATACGCTTTATCGTCTGCAACAGAAATATATGGTAGAACTGTCCGAAACACTAAGCGCTACGGATCCATTGGCTGTAGATCGTTGGCAATCTGCTCTGAACAGTAGTTTGGCGCAAGGACATGGCATTGATGAAGCTACCCAACTCGCGACCAATACACTCTATACTGTTTTGCAGCAACAAGGCACTCTATTGGCTTTGAAGCATATTTTGGGCTGGCTTTTTGCTATAACTTTGATTATAGCCATCGTTTCCCGCTTTATTCCATTTCATAAGACGGTACGGGTACCGGTTATCCATACAGGAGAAGATATGGTGTAATTGGGATTAGGAAGATTGAGGTATGAGAATAAAAATAAACGTCTGTCTTCGGCAGCTATAATAGAAGACAGACGCTTTTGTATTATTTTAATATGCTTAGATGTTTTTCTGTCGATGACATACAGTTCCTGTAGCCTGATTGGTAGGCATCACCAATACTTCGGCTATTTGGATGTGTGCCGGAGCTGAAGCTGCGTAATACACCACATCGGCAATGTCATCCCCTGTCAACGGTTTGAGGCCTTCGTACACAGCGTCTGCTTTATTTTTATCCCCTCGGAAGCGGACGACGGAGAAGTTTGTTTCTACCATGCCCGGCTTGATGTTGGTCACTCGTAATGGCGTATCTACCAAGTCGATGCGTAGACCGTCGGACAATGCTTTAACAGCTGCTTTGGTAGCACAATATACACTGCCTCCTGCATAAGCCGCATCACCGGCAATAGAACCGATATTGATGATATGTCCACTGCCGCGTTCTACCATTCCTGGTACAATCATCCGTGTCATGGCTAGCAATGCCTTGATGTTCGTATCAATCACGATGTCCCATTCGTTCAGTGAGCCTTCATATTCTTTATCCATTCCGATGACCAGTCCGGCATTGTTTATCAGGACATCGATGTTCCTCCATTTTCCTTCCAATGAATCGACAGCTTGACGCATTGTCTCACGGTCGCGTACATCGAATGGCAATGTAAGAACTTCTACGCCTTGTGCCGTTAGTTCTTCTTTCAGTGCTTCCAACTTTTCTGTATTCCGTCCATTCAATATCAGATTGTTTCCCATTGCTGCAAATTTGCGGGCACACCCTTCACCGATGCCGCTGGTAGCTCCAGTGATAAAAATCAGTTTTCCTTTCATGTTACTATAATTGATATTTTATTCTTGATTGTTTTGCCTGAACTGTTTCAGTATTTCAGTACCTTTTATTGTATCAGATTCCTTTATCATGATTTGTATTAGCTGGGCAGGAGTGACGATGGGACCATAACCGCTGCGCGTACTGTTTGTCAAAAAACAACCGATGTTATTGTCTTTCAAGATGCTTTCCAGCAATTGGCACTCCCAAAGCTCACCTCGATAAAGTTCGACGATTTTGTCTTGTTTCATGTCATATCCTTTATTTATTTCTGCTAAGATATCTACAATCTTTTGTATATCAAAGGAAAAATCGGATTTCTTGCAGCTTTAGAAGGTGCTGCCAAGCAATAGAATCGGCATGGTAAAAGAAAAGCGGACCGATTGCTTGTGGCTCGGTCCGCTTAAGATATAGAGGATGAATCAGGGGAGACTTACAATTCGATGACCAATGATTCGCGTGGTGCCATCTTCAGATCTTCTGTGAAGCTGATGGTGCGACCGCTAAGAATGTCTTTGCCCTGCGTTGCATCTTTCAGAATTTCTTTGTAGAACTTCAGGGGAAGGGTAGTTTCATTGTCTGTACCGTTCAGCATGACGAATACCGTTTTGCCTTCATATTGGCGGGCATAGGCATAAACTCCGTTTTGTACCATGAATTGTGTCATGCTGCCTTTGGCGATGACATCGTTGCCTTTACGCCAGTTCAGGATGGTTTTATAGAAATTGTAGCACTCGTTTTGCAGCTCGGTGCGTCCTTCAGCGGTGAAGGCATTCTGTTTGTCGCCAGCCCATCCACCAGGAAAGTCGCAGCGCACATAACCGTCGCTCTTGCTTTTGGTTCCGTTCATCATGATTTCTGTACCATAGTAGAGCTGTGGGATACGTCGTGTGGTGAGTAGCAAGGTTGTAGCTTGTTTCAACATGGCGAAGTTTTGTCCTTCACCCAGAAAACGGTCTGTATCATGATTTTCGATGAAAGCCAAGACACTGGCAGGATTGGGATAGAGGAAGTCGTAGACGAAGTTATTGTATACGCGATCCAGGCCTTTGAACCAGGTTTCGGTCTGTTCGTTTTTGGCGATATTTATCTTATCGTAGAAGCTGAAGTCCATTACAGTCTTTAGATTGCTGTTCTTCGGAGCCGAGAGCTTGGAATCTTTCTGCCACCAGGCGGTATAGGCAGGT
>CAYQOV010000098.1:0-10154 GCA_964419245.1 uncultured Bacteroides sp.
TTACTGTCTGTGCCTCCATACCGATATAGGAAACTACCAAAGTCTTCGCGGAACTTGGTACGTTCGCTATTTGGAACTTACCGTCCACATCAGTAATTGCGCCGAGCTGAGTATTTTCAACCTTTACCGACGCTCCAATAACTGGCCGCCCGTCTTCTTCAGAAATCACAACACCTCTGACGGTCTGAGTCTGGGCAGTTACTAAGCCTATTCCCACAAAGAGGCAGGCCAATAACAGCATTAATTTTCTTTTCATAAATTCTCTCTTAAAGTTTAACTTTACATTAATTGTTTCTTTACTCTAACAAAGTGCAAATTTATTAAGAATTATGAAATATACAACTGCTTTAATGAAAAAAGCTTCAAAATCTGTCAATTTGCTATTTATTTCCGCAAATACATGTTTGATAACAGGTTCATCAAATATTCTTTGTGTTATTTCAAACCTATTTTCTTTCAATATGAAATTCGGTTTAAACATAAACATTTAAATCCGCAAGGACATTTTATGTAAAATAGTTAAATATAAAGGGCGTTTTTATTGCAAAAAACAATATTGGAGAACATATTTTTTATAAATAGAAAGTAGAAAAGGGAGGTTTAGCGACAAGCGATTTTCTATCCCAAGGGATAAAATCAGCTCAAATTACCCCGTTGCCCAACCTTATTGCAAATCACAAAGTCAATCAACTGATAAAAGGTAGAAAATGGATAAAATAGTTTACAACTTGGTTTATAACCGAAAAGGGAGTCTCAATAAGAAAGGGACTGCACTGGTTCAGATAGAGGCCTATCAAGGCAAAAGAAAGAAATATTTCTCCACCAAAGTCTATTTGAAACCCGAACAATGGGATAATAAAAAGCTGATCGTAAAAAAACACCCTAATAGTGAAGCGCTCAATTGGTGGTTACATCAGTGTGTGGCCCATATTGAAAAGATAGAATTGGAACTTTGGCAACAAGGAAGGCAGATTTCGCTGGAACTAATCAAAGAAATACTTCGAAAAAAAGAAGATATCCAGTCATTCACCGCTTTTTATCGGGAGGAAGTCCAAAAATCCGCCCTGAAAGAAAGTTCCCGAAAAAACCATCTTACGACATTGAACCTGCTGACTGCTTTCAGGCCGGACGTACGCTTCTTGGAACTGACATTCGAGTTCCTATGTTCATTCGAACACTACCTGCGCCAGAAGGGGTATCACATCAACACGATAGCAAAACATATGAAACACTTGAAACGTTATATCAATGCCGCCATCAACAAAGATTATATGGACGAACGGCTGTATGCGTTCAAAAAGTATAAAATAAAAACGACTGAATACAAACATACCCACCTGACCCCTGAGGAACTGGAACAATTGGAACAATTGAGGATGACGAAAGGCCTTCAACGACATCAAAAGACTTTGGATGCATTCTTGTTCTGCTGCTATGCCGGGCTGCGCTACTCTGACTTCGTTCGCCTGAAGCCCGACAATCTGGTTCGTGTGCGTAATGAAATCTGGTTGGCATACAAGTCCGAGAAGACCGGCGTAGAAATACATTTGCCCCTGTATTTGCTATTTGAGGGCAAGGCGCTAACTATTTTAAAGGACCATCAGGACGATTTGGCCGACTTCTTCCGCCTGAAAGACAATTCGAACATCAACAAGGTTCTGAGAAACATAGCCGATCAGGCAGGGCTTACGAAGAAAATCTCATTTCACACGGCCCGGCACACCAACGCCACTTTATTGATATATAGCGGAGTGAACATTACGACCGTGCAGAAGCTGTTAGGGCACAAGAGCGTGAAAACTACGCAAATTTATGCCAGCGTCATGGACCAGACCATCGTTCACGACTTGGAGCAACATCGGGAACGGCCGGTTTCGGCAAGCGAGAAGCGAAAGAGGCACTTTAGAGAGCCAAAGTAGATGTTTGGAAAGCTAAAGTAGATGTTTACGACAATCAAACAGGGCTTTTGGCGCAGGTCGTGTAAGGCTATGTTTTGAACGACGGAAAGCGATGTTTTAATGGGAAAGATACGATGTCTTACAAAGGATGAATGCAGTTTTTCCTTCTAAAGATGGTAAAAGGACTTTTCGGCAACAATGTTTCACGCTTTCACATCCGCCTGTAAACACCTTGAATGTCAGTCGCATAGGGTGAAACCGGGGAAGTTCACGCTTTCACCCCCCCCAAAAAGAAGTTTCAACGTAATCCGCTTATTAACAATCGGATACGTTGAAACTTCACACAAAGACATGATGTACGCGCCCTATTATCGGATAACTACCGGCACGAAAGGTTGTTGTTTCACGTCGTCGAGCGGAACAGCCTGATAACCCACGCGGGTGAAATCAATTTCTGAAAGATCGATACGGCGGATGGCACTGTTGTACATCGTGCGATAATAGATAACTCGGTTTGTGATGTCTGTGACCGTAGTCCATTGTGTGGCACTGGGAATATCGACAGGTATCTTACCGTCGGCAAACTCCACGCCAATGGGGATATCGAAATTATTCAGTATCTGAAATCCTTGACGTACGGCCTCTTCCGCCTTGGCCTGCAACGGCGCCGTTGCCTGATAGAAAGCGGCACGGACGAAACGGGACGGAGGAGTGACATCACCGGGAATTCCCAAGAAACCGCTTCCTGCACCGAAAGGAGCAATCTGTACATCGCCTATCTTTCGGGCTTCAGCCGTACCGGCATAGAGGTTGACGTAGTTGTTCAGGTTGGTTATCTGCCATTCAAAGCCGGGCGAATTGGTCAGTACGCCCAGTCGGTTCTCATAGAAGCAAAGTTTTCCGCCTACAATTTCCAGCACAATCTGCCGGCCCGACGTATCTGCAAACCTCCAATGGACGGTAGAAGCACGTGGGTCAATCGCTATGACATGCGCTTTGGTCACGGCTTCTCTCACTTGTTCCACCGTAGCACAACCGCCCAGAATCCATGAAACGAGTTGCAAATCGGTGACACTCTGTTCCTTTACTTCTTCATCGTATGCCTCATACTGCCCGTAGCCGGGAAAATAGAAGAGTCCGGCAGACAATCCGGCCTCGTTCAGTCCTTCGACCACGAATTCTTTCTGCTCGACAGAAAGTCCCACGTAGCCATATCGGGCCACCATTTTCATTCCGTCCAGCGTGTATCCGGGCACATATGAATGTTGTACGTATCCACGTGGAACCACCACGTATTGACTGTTCAGTTCACTTCCACCCCATTCGATGGTGCGGGCTACTATGCGCGTGCTGTCCTTAGCGGTTAGCGTGATGCCCGTGCAAGCATCAGCCTTTTGCTGTACCAGTAGTACCATGGCTACAGCCATGCATGTAATAAAAATCTTTTTCATTGTCATCAGGTTTTGTACAAGTAACAAATTTAAAACGAATATGTTTACGTTGTACCGCTTTAAGCAAGAATTCTGCCTCAAAACCGTCTTTCATCTGTTAAAGGTCTTCTGTCGTACTATAAAATACGGTAGCAAACCGGTAATCTATTTTTCTTTCAACCACCTCCCAATACACGTCTGAAGTAAGAACATATTTTCTATGCCATCCAAGCAATGCATAATAACCCTATTCAGAAGGCGGGAGGGACCACTTGGAGTTCCGCGAAGACTTTAGTAGTTTCCTACATCGGTATGCAAACACAAAAGGTTACAGTTGCCCCCAATCTAAAAGTATCCTTAAAATCCAATGCTGAATTATTGGATGAAGTGGTAGTAACCGGATATGGGGTTCAGCGCAAGGCTTCGTTTACAGGTGCCGCCGCTGTTGTAGGAGAAGAGACTTTGACCAAAAAGAACGACGCTAATTTTGTGAAGGTACTCGAAGGAGCGGTACCGGGTGTCCAAATGAACAATTCCACCAGCATGCCGGGCGTTTGGGGATCGGTCTATGTGCGCGGACGTGCGTCATTGAATTCAGGGACACAGCCGCTCTACGTGATTGACGGCATGCCTGTAAACTCTGACACTGATGCCATGAGCTCGAGTGACAACAACATGGTAGATCCGATGACTTCCATCAATCCGGCTGACATCGAGAGCATTACTGTGTTGAAGGATGCCGCCGCAACCGCCATTTACGGTTCGCGTGCAGCCAATGGTGTGATTGTGGTAACAACGAAAAAAGGCTCGGAAGGAAAATTCAACATCAATCTGGACGTAAAGCAAGGTTTTGTATCGATGGGCAACAACAATATGGACTTTGCCAATGCCGAGCAAAGCATGAAACTGTTTGCCGACGGTCTGACGGCTTATCAAGGTGGTGATTGGCAAGAAAACTACGATTACCTGGCCGACAGCTATTTTGGTTGGGACCGCAAAACAAGTACCGACTGGATGGACGCCATCACACGTAAGGGATATTACCAAGACTACAACCTTAATGCACAAGGACGTACCGGAAATACTGGTTACTACGTAAGTTTGGGATATCTGAACACTGAAGGTCTGATCATTGGTTCGGACATGGAACGTTTCTCTGGACGTTTGAATCTTGATTCAAAATTCAAATGGGCAACTATTGGTGTAAACACCTCGTATAGTTACTCTACCCAGAATGGGTTTTCACTTTCGACGGGCGGTGCTATGTCGAGCCCGCTAACCGCAGCCATCTCCAGCCAGACTCCGATGGATCCGGTGTACGATTCTGAAGGGAACTACAACAACATCAACATGTACAATCCGGTAGCCTTGATGGACGAAGAAGCGGGTGAACTGAATGAAACCACGATGCAGACCGTCAACCTCAACCCTTATTTACAGATAGATTTCGGCTTGGGTATCTATGCCAAGACTACATTGGGTGTTAACATTACCGACTTGCGCCAGTATCAGTATTGGAGTGCGCTTTACAATCCGCAGGCTATGGACTATAACGGCTTGGGGCAGCAATACAACTCGCGCAACAGCGTTATTACCTGGAACAACGTGTTTGGCTGGAACCACAAATTTGCAGACAAGCATGACGTCAGCCTGATGCTGGGACAAGAAATGCAGAAAAAGGCTTATTTCTATGAATACTATGCCAAGTCTGATTTCCCGTTTGCCGATTCGGGTATGCGCGACTTGACAACTGCCGGTACTGACCAAGGTTCCGAATACTACAAGCGGGAAGCCCGTCTGGCCTCTTACTTTTTGGATGCACACTATGCGTATGCCGACAAATACTACCTTTCAGGTTCGTTCCGTCGCGACGGTTCATCGGTGTTCGGTGCCAATACGCGTTGGGGTAACTTCTGGTCGGTAGGTGGAAAATGGCGTATGTCGGGCGAAGACTTCCTGAACAGCAACAATGTCATAACCAATGCCACGCTTCGCGCTTCTTACGGTACCGTAGGTAATCAGGATATCGATTGGTATGCAGCACGTGGCTTCTATGGTGCCGGGTATAACTATAACCAGATGCCGGGTATGCGTCCTGTCAGCATCTCCAATCAGGAACTGACATGGGAGGTTTCCAAGAAGTTCGATGTTGGCTTTGACCTTTCGTTGTGGCATCGTCTGCACTTTACGTTCGACTTCTATAACGAGATTACTTCCGATGCTCTTTTCCAGGTACCTTTGTCCATGACTACAGGCATGTCTGAAACTTACCAGAACATCGGTAAAATCCGTAACCGCGGTATCGAGTTTTCGGTTAACGCCAATATCATTCAGACCAAAGACTGGACATGGAGCGCTTACGCTAATCTGACCTGGAACAAGAACGAAGTTATGAAACTCTCTACCGATGATCCGATAGAGTATACTTACCAGATTATTGAAGAAGGCCGTCCTTACACACAATTCAAGATGAAGGAATATGCCGGCGTAGATACTGAAACCGGCAGACCGTTATGGTATCTTAATGAGACAGGTGATGAAACAACCAGCGATTACAATGCCGCTGCCAAACGTTATGTAGGAGATGCAGACCCGGATGTTTTAGGTGGTTTCGGAACCAATCTGACTTGGAAAGACATTGACTTTGGCCTTACTTTCAATTACCGTTTGGGTGGCAAAGTGTACGATTCGGGAGCGTCATTTACGGGCTTCGGCATGGCATTCAGAACTCCTCTGGAAGATGTTGCACTCAACTCATGGACCGAAGACAACAAGAATGCCAAGTATCCTCAGTACATTTACAGAGATCCGTATAACGCTACCGCTACATCGTCCCGTTTCTTATATAGCGGCAACTACCTGCGTATCAGCAATCTGACATTGGGATATACGTTACCGAAGAAATGGACGGAAAAAGCTTTCATACAGAAACTGCGTGCATATATCTCGGTAGACAATCTCTACACATTTACGGCCAGCGATTTTGTAGGTTATAATCCTGAGACTTCTGCCAACGGTGTAATTGCTTGGCAATATCCTGCCACCCGTACATTTATCGGAGGTATTCAACTCACATTCTAAACTAATAGCAACTTAAAAAGAGACTTTGTAATATGAAGAAATATATAGTAAAAGCATTCATGATGCTGGCTCTGGGAGCAGGTTTTACAAGTTGCGGCGACAGTTTCCTCGAAACCGACTACTATTCGGGCATAGACACAGAAGATGCGCTGACTTCGGTTTCCAAGATATCGACCGCGCTCAACGGAACATACTACAATCTGTACTATTATGCATTTGCCGGTAACTATGCCACCAGCATTGGCGATATTCCGACAGATATCAGCTACTGGAACGGTAAGACCGGACACTTTGACGATATTTATACATATACTGTTGTAGACACCGATACATATTTGGGTAGTATCTGGGAGTATGGTTACAAAGTGGCCGACAATGCAGCCCGTATCATAGAAGCCATACCGGCATTATACGAGACAGCCACTACCGAAGAAAAGGCGGAACTCGACCTGTATATGGCCGAGGCTTATGCCCTGCGTGGCTATGCCCAGTTGATACTGACCAATGTCTTTAGCCATCAGGTAAAGGTAAACGGCACTGATTTTTCGTCTGAGCCGGGTATTGTGGTCATTGACAAGCCTATAGCAGCCTTTGAAGAGGTGTCGCGTGCTACGGTAGGACAAAGTTATGAAGCAATATTGAATGATTTGAACAATGCTATCAGTCATTTTGCAGCTGCAGGTGGCGACAGAGGTGAGTTGCAGTACCTTGGCCAAGCAGCGACATACGGATTGTTGGCACGCACCAATCTTTATTTGGAAAATTGGGATGCAGCCATGCAGAATGCGCAAAAAGCACTCGATGCGGCTAACATATCTACACTGACCTATGGAAACGACGCATATAAGGCCCTTTATAATAGTGAAATTTCCAATAGCGAGAGTATGTTTGCCTTGGCCATCACTGCCAGTCAAAACTGGTCGGCTAACTCATGCGGCACATTGTGGAGTACCTATAATTATAGTCCAAGCCCCAAACTCCAAGCTCTGTATGGTGAAAATGATTGTCGTACCAGCATCTTTATGTGGGATACACAATCCACCCCTGAAGTTCCTATATTCAAAGGCGGTAAATATTCGCATTTCTCATCAGGAAATCCTGCTTATGCCACCAATTATCTCGTAAACGCTCCTGAAATGTATCTCATCATTGCCGAAGCCAATCTTAAAAGTTCAAGCGGAACACTTGAAAACGCTCAGAATGCACTGTTGACAGTAGCCAAACGTGATGCAGACATTACTTCGGCAAGCGACTTGCCTGCCACCAACGATGGGCTAATGTCTTTTATCAAAGATGAGCGTGCTCGTGAACTGTTCCAAGAAGGACTGCGCTTGTACGACTTGCGTCGTTGGGACGAAATGGCAGAAGTAAATGCCAATCAAGCTCCGAATGTCTCATTTGTATATACCAACTATAAAATCTCCAACTTGCTATTTCCCATTCCTAGTGCAGAAATTAATGCAGGATTTGGCGTAAAGCAGAATGAGAATTGGGCAGCAACTTTGCCTCAAATGAATTGATTGTAAAAATAGGTCCTACATCCTAAGAAGGTATGTAGGCTCTCTTATGATTTAAAGAAGGAGCCTCAATAGCTAAATATGCTTCCAATTGGGGCTCCTTATATTTTAAGTATAACATCCCTTTCCAAAAAAGAAAACAATTTTTACAGATTAAACAAGTCGCTTATGTTTTCCCTTATCTGATTACTAACCGCAGCGAATCAATAAAACATTCATTCTTTTCACTACCAATTCATCTTTTATGCGCACTTATAGCATTTTACTATCCCTTACATCCTTAACATGTTTTATATTCGCCTGAAAATAAGTGTATTACATTTAAAACGGGTAGAAATAGGGTACTCCCATGTCATTTTAAGATATCAACACAGCATATTGCATATCCTTTTTCCTCTGAGTATACCTGAATAATATAGTTATAACATCCTGATTATTAATTAAAAACCTTGACTTGGAGTTCCGCAAAAAGAAAAGTTTGCATACATCCCTTCTAACAGGAGAATAGCCCAAGTTTACACTAATTAATGTGTTCTTGGGCTTTTCTATTATATGATTATACAACCGTTCGAAAAAATGCATAGTAGTTATCGGAATCCCCCTCCTTTTTATGTTTTCTTCAGCCATTCTTCAAAAAACTTGTCATAAACACTATATGTTCCCAATTCGCAGGTAACAAAATCCTTGTCTAACAACCCTCTGATTGCACCTTGTACCGAACTGGCCGTCAGTTTATAAGCCTTCAAAAATTTGGATGAAGTAATTTCCTTGATCTTCCCTTCCTTACAAATAGCCATAAGCACCTCTTTCTGCTTGGCCGGAAGTTGAAATAACAATGAAGAGTAGGTAAAGCTCAATTGGGATAATATATTGTCAATTGCCATTTCAACTTTATCTGTTGTACAAGTTTCTGCTTCCTGTGTGAGACTATAAAGGGAATTTAACACAAATTGAATGTACCAAGTTACTCCCCCAAAACGCTGATAGATCTTATGAACGGTTTCGGCCTCTATGTCTTTGTTATTAGTGATAAAATGATGACGTACAAATTCACAATAGACATCCTCCTGGATAGGCTTTAAATCCATAATGGCTGTACTCTGATAGAATGGACGTGAAGGACTGGTGAATATTTCTCCCATCATGTGTCGTTGCGATCCTGAAAAAATAAATGTTGCGTTATTGCAATGCTGTATCTGTGTACGCAATAAAGCTTCCACATTGTTTTCGGGATATTTAGCTATTACTTGAAACTCATCAATGGCCACCAGGCAAGGTTTGTCGGCATGTTCCAAATATCGGAACACTTCATCCAAAGTAATAGTTGGCGTTTTAATATCACCCATTTCAAGATTCCAGCTAGGATTACCTGCATAATCAAAAAAAATGCTTGAACGAAGGGAACTTAAACTGCTTAAAAAAGTATCCCATGCTTTTCTGCCCAAAGGCCGCAAACCATTCAGAATGCTTTTTCCAAGTTCGAACACGAATTCCTGCAAATTCTTGGTAGCGTAAATGTCTATCAAAAATGTATAGTATTCTTGTTGCACATTGTCTTGATGAAAACAATGTGTAATCAATCCTGTTTTACCCAAACGACGGGGCGAGATTAAAGCCACATGATTGCCATTGGTGAGATAACGCTGTAAAACGTCGGTTTCCGCAACCCTGTCACAAAAATAGGCAGGAGAGACATAACCGCTCGTAATAAATGGATTTATTTTCGTCATGACTGAAGTTTTATACAAAGATAATTATAATCTTATTATAAACAAACTCTCCTAAAAAGAATTTGTATCATACTTCTCATCAGAAGATATTTTATTCAACATTCCAATTGAACTATAACAGAGAGATTCATGACATCTCTTGCTAAAGATTCTTTTTTACAAATAAAGAAGCTCTGAATATCTCAAACGATTCAATGACTATTGTCCATATCGGATTAACATAACCTACAATTTAACGTAATTCATAATCTACATTCTTACCATTATGCACAACTTGCATAACCTTACGAGTAAGAGGGGAAGTCTATTCCATTAATAATAAGTCGTTTATGAAATATTTTAGTAGAAAAATGGTATCACCAGTATTTAAAAGAGCCGTTCTCGTACATTACAGCCAATAATTTATATCTGATTTCAATAAACAAAATTCCATTAACATGCTATTTTTCAGCGGATAACGAAAATTCTCAGTTCCGCGAAGACTTTGGTAGTTTCCTA
>CAYQOV010000099.1:0-9861 GCA_964419245.1 uncultured Bacteroides sp.
ATACCCTTTAGGGGTATACACGCTTTCCAGGCGTGCCTCTTCAACCACTCGAGCACCTCTCCTTCTGATTTCGGGGTGCAAAGATACGGGAAGTTTGCGAGATTTCCAAATCCTAAGTTCAGAAGATTTCAGCATACATACTCACAAAAATGAGGCTGTCTCAAAATAGAATTGCAAAAGTAAAAATCTTATAGATCGAAACTTAGAAGTAAAAATCTCCTGCTTTAGCCCTTGTTTATTGTAATTATAGGACTAAAAGCAGGAGATTTTTATGTTGTAGCTTATAGATTGTAAGTAAGCTTATCTCTGTTTTTCATTTTGAGACAGCCTCCCATTTATCTTACCTCAAAGCACTAACAATCATTGCTCTGTGCTGCTGGCAGAAGGCCAACCCGGATTTTGAGTCAATTGGTCATTCAACAAAAGTTCCTCAGTCGGAATGCAATACAGATAATACTGATCTTTCCATCCCAAACCCTGCCTCAACGGATCGGGCTGTACATAAATATAACCTTCGGTCATGCTTTCGTCTTTCAGACCAGTCTCTGAATTCAGAATACCATTCTGGTTGATCGTGTAAACCGGATCGTTCTTGCTCCACCACATACCTTTCTCCTGACGGTTCACGAAGTAAGGAGCCTTCGCCCATCTTCTGACATCATAGAAGCCGAAGCCTTCACCCATCAGCTCAATGATACGCTCACGACGAATTTCCCACAGAACAGGGGGGACCTCATAATCAGTCATAGAGCCACTCCAGTGTGCATTGTTACCCTTATCACGGTTGGGGTCGAAGTTGGCGTCAATCTGAGACACATTCATACGACCTACACCGGCACGGTCGCGCAGGCGGTTGATAGAACGATCGGCTGCAGACTGATCGAACTGGCCTAACTCGAATGCGGCTTCAGCGTAATTCAGTATGGCCTCTTCCACTTTAAAAATGGGTTTGTCGGCATCACCGACATAGGTATTGTTGTTGCTCAACTCCCAGCAATTATAGTTCTTCCACAAATAATAGCCGGAAGAAGTACTGAGTGGAGCTTTGTTGCCCTTCAAGTTAGGAACCTTGTCGATGATGTTACCACAGTTCCAGTTGGCTACCGGCAAGCGCTTCATCCAGCCACTCTGCCCGGGATTGCCCAGATAAGTATCGGGCCCCAGCATGTCGATGTACATGCGGTACTTCTGGTAGTTCTCTGGGTCTTGTTCCTGAGATATGAAAGTCCACTTGCAAGACTCCACACCCTCAGGCAGGTCACCGGACTGATTCAGGTTGATGTAGTAAGGAGGAGTGACGGTCTGATAGAGACGCGGGTCACGGTCCTTGAACACATCATAGATATCCTTGGAATCGCCAACGTATTGCGTGTTGTTTGCATTGCGTATAGGCAACCCATTCTTTGTCAGATACATATCCACCATATCCTGCGACAGCTGAAGGTTCATCTGGTCGTTACGCTCACGGAAGTTAAAATGAGAGGTCACAAAAGAGGTCTTATATTCACGATAAAGAATCACTCCCGGAATATCAGCCAAATCGGGCGATGTCCACAACTCACCGTAACCGGCCGCATCGTAGGACTGTGTCCCTGTATACAGATTGGGATAGCTGTCCATCAGCTCCTTGGACACTCTGACGCACTCCTGCAGATAGGTGTCGCTACCGCTTAAGCCATGGTATTTCCGCCAGGTTCCTTCGCGAAGGGTGAAACGCGACAAAACCAGCTGTACACAGGCTTTGTTGATGGCATTCTTACCGTCCTGATCTGAGAAATCACCAATGTTCTCTTCGCCCCATTTCAAGCACGTCAAGATATTGTTGGCCACTTCATCACGCGGCGTACGAGGCCCATAGGCTTCATCAGAATCGGGATCAATGACCTTATCCACCCAAGGAACATCGCCGAAACGGTCAATCAACTCCATATACCAGAAAGAGTGGAAGAAATAACCGACGGCCTTCCAGTGATCCTTTTCATTTTGAGGCATGGCCGAAGTCTCCAGCCCTCTCAGCATGATATTGATATGATAAATCCATGAGAAATTCCACCCGTTACCCGAGGAAGAAGGAGAAATCTCCTGAAATGCATAATCGTTCATATCATTGTCACGATTGGACAAATAGCCGGCATTACGATCGCCTCTGTAAACGGAATTGGCCCCAAATCCTTCGGGTGAAGTTGCAATAGTCGTATTATACAACAACGAATAACAGGGCCACATATATGCTTGAGTAGACTCGTAGGACTCAAAGGCAGTTACCTCACTGATGGTAGTGGTGGGAGCCTTGTCCAAAAAACTGTCATTGCAGGCGCTTACACCCAGAAGCAATGCACCACAAACTGTTGCGTGTCTGATTATATTTTTCATTGTAAGTAAATTTAGCGTTAAAGTGTAACATTAAGACCAAAAGAAATAGTGCGGTAGAAAGGATAACCCCAACTCAAGCGTTCAGGGTCGTAACCCTTGGGCAGAGAGGTGAAGGTAGCCAGGTTTTCTGCACTGACAAACAGCTTCAGGTTACTCAGATAAATCTTGCTGAGGATTGACTTGGGGAAGCTGTAGGAGAGTGTCACGTTCTTGATGCGCATGTATGCGGCATTCGAGAGGTACTTGGTAGAAACACGGGTGTTCGATCCTCTATTGCCCAGCTGGTCATAGATTCTGAACAATCCGGCATTCGGGTTCTTTGCTACCCAATACTCGGGATCATTCTCTGTATAAAGACCGTCGCAACTGCCTACCGGCTCCCAATAGTCAGTCTGATTATAGAACACTGGACGATAAGCTTCATTGCTACCACCAAACGGAAATATTGCACTACCACCCAACCAAGCATCACGTTTGCCGGTGCCCTGCAACAGAGCTGTCAACGAAAAGCCTTTATAACTTACCCCGAAATTAATACCAAAATTGTAACGGGGAGTACTGTTACCGATGACATTACGATCACCAGGGCTATTGACGGTTCCCAGACCACTGTTAATTTCATTCTCGTTCAAGTCGTCGTTCAGGTTAACAAACTTCTCGTCACCCGGACGGGGATTATAACCGCTGAGGGAAGCGACTCCATCCTTCAGCTGCCAGCTGCCCGGAGCGTCAAAGTCGTCGATGGTATAGAAACCATCGCTGACGTATCCCCAAATGTCGTTCAAGACAGCGCCCTCGTAATAATAACCAATCACCTTTTCCTCGTTGGCCGTGTACTTCAGGATGGTAGACTTGTAGTCGTACAGGTTGAAACCTACATTGTAGCTCCAGTCACCGATCCGGTCTCTCCAGCTAAAAGACAATTCCCAACCTTTAGTACGCATATCGGCCGCATTCTGCATGGGCGCACTGGTGCCTACTACTGCGGGAAGCTGCACACCTTCCATCAACATGTCGCGAGTGGTACGCGAATACCAGTCGAAAGTTCCCGTCAAACGGTTATTGAACAAAGATACGTCGACACCCACATCGAAAGTTTCTACCGTTTCCCAAGTAAATGAAGTAGAAATCAAACCGGGTGTACTGATATACGTAATATACTCTCCATCCTTCAGCCAATAATTACTGTTACCTACAGGAGTCATCGTGGAATAGTATTGATAATTGTCTATATTCTGATTACCAATCTGCCCCCAAGAAGCTCGCAGCTTCAGTTCGCTCAACCAGTTCTGAGATTTCTCCATCCAGCTTTCCCTGGCAACATTCCAACCAGCAGAAAACGAAGGGAAGAAACCGAAACGGGAATCTTTCGGGAACTTGGAAGAACCGTCATAACGGCCATTTGCCTCAAACAGATACTTGTCCTGATAATTATAATTGACCCGATAGAAAGCACCACGAATGGCATAATCGCTGTATGAGTTGCTTGTAATAACCTTGCCTGTAGCACTGGTAAACGAAGGAGCACTAGGCGCAACCATGTCGTAAGCCTGAACAACCATATCGGAATATTGCTTACGTTCCTGATTGAAACCAGCCATAATGGAGAAGTTATGGGAGTCTTTCAAAGAGAATTTATAAGTTCCATAAATGTTTAAGGCATTGTAGTCGTCGTGGATTTCATTCTTATACAGGAAATCACCGGCAGTCTGTGCCTCCATGACACCCATCTGCTCATTGGTATAAGTCCAATTGTTAGCATAATAAGAGTTCTGGCGATTCTTTCGGTCGTACGTATACTCCCCTACTATTTCCAGACCCTTCAACGGAGTAAACACCGACCGCAGATATATACGCGTATTTTCGGTATCGGTCAGTTGCGGATTATTGTATAGAATCTGGTTGGCCGGAGTTCCGATAATCAAATCCTCACCTGTCGGACTGATGGATGCAGGAATTATACCTTGGGGGGTAAATGAAATCTTATTCAAAGAATAAATACCGTCGCCCGTACCACGAGGCTGCGAACGGTCGGCCACTGTATAGCGCACATCAACCTCCTGTCTGAACCACTTGGTAATCTGAGAACTGATGAAAGAAGATAAGTTCTTACGCAAATAGGTATCTCGGTCATAAATCAACGGCCCGTCTTCCTTCGACAAACCCAAGCCGATTCGATAGCGCAATTTCTCGGTTCCACCGTCTGCAGAGATATTATGCGTCTGCATAAAACTCGTTTCCTGAAAAACTTTGTACACATCCTTTTCATTTAAATAATAAGGACAACCATCCTCGCCGATGTAGATTCCATCACCCACGGTTTCGTATGCCGAAGGATTGGCACGATAACCGGCAAGATATTCACGCCACTTCTCCACCGAAGCTCCACCGGCATAGAACTGATTGGCAAAACCTGCAGCCTGATAAGCACGCAAATACTCATCCAGCGAAGCTTGCTCAGGGCTATTGATAGAAGTTGAAAAACCAAAATTATTATTATAGTTCAACGTAAACTTATCACCAATCTTGGCTTTTTTCGTCGTAATCAGGATGACACCAGCAGCAGCACGCGCACCGTAAATGGCTGACGAGGCAGCATCTTTCAATACAGACACACTCTCAATATCTTCGGGATTCAACAAATCGATATCACCTTCCACATTGTCTATCAAAACCAACGGACTCATTCCATTGATAGACACAGTACCACGAATATTGAACGACTTAGATTCACCAGGAGACGATCCACCGCTTACGGTCAAGCCCGGCATACTACCTTGCAAAGCATTCTTTACGCTGGTAATGGGACGATTTCCCAAAACATCATCCATCTTTACTTGGGAAACCGAGCCTGTCAGATTGGCTTTCTTCTGTGATCCGAACCCCACTACTACAACTTCGTCCAAGGCCTGGGTATCTTCCTGTAGAACCACCTTAACAAAAGTTCCATTCCAAACAATCTCCTAGGTTTGATATCCAATAAAAGAAATAATAAGCGTCTGACCTTTCCCGACACCCGGTAATGAAAAGTTACCATCAAAATCAGTAATAGTACCAACTTCACTGCCTTTTACGCGCACACTAGCACCGATGACAGTCTCTCCCATAACATCTTTTACAACTCCCTTACATTCCTCTTTTTGTTGGGCTGCTTCGTTCGCATAACTAACATACGCCCTTGTAGCCTGGGCAGACGCCAGACTCATCCCACTGACTATTAGCAGGATTAAAAATTTGATTTTTTAGTCATAGTATTTATTTATTAGTGAGAACAGGACAAATATAATTAATCTATCGTCTACTAACAAAATAAATCCTAAAAAACAAACATACGAAGGTTCATTTTAACAACTATCTATAAAATAACCTTAAATACAAAAGTAGAATACCGACATATAACAAGTTTAGGTTAAACTGATAATGGAATGCTATCAAAAAACAGAAGATTTCAAGATAAAAAAAATAAAAGAAGAGATTCAACATTAAAAGTTTTTACATCAACCACATCATTTCTTCGTATATACAGCCGTTCGTCTTTTTTCTCCCCAAATATTTCCGATAATCATTACAGAAGATGTCAGTTCAGTAATTTCATAGTTATAGAACTCTCCACCATCATATTCAAGATAAAGAATCATATCTTCATCATCATACACATAAGTCCCCGATCTTTTTGTTGTTACCCACTCGCCACTACTATAATACTCTTTTTCCATTTCGTTAAAAGTTCCATCAGAACGGAATTCCAACGTACTGTTATATTCCGAACTTTGCGCCCAATACCATTTTCCCACTAAGGCATTTCCTGCTCTTATCGCTTCGTCATTATCGTTGCAAGCAGAAAGGCTGTATAATAAAATTAATATAAAAACTGTTATATCAAAATATTTATATGAAAGCATATTTTTTGCATTTTATTATCAGGTTCTATCATTCACATGCCGTATAGATCTAGTATGTTCATTTTACCTAGCTGACACGAATTTATAAATCTAATCTAGCCTGTTTCAACTTCTTTATTCATTTTTTCTTTAAGGTTCTTTCCGATTTGTTTTTCTGTTTTTACCCGCCGCATAACGTAGTATACCCTTTGCAAAAAAAACAGAAAAACATTCTCAGAAAGAACTCTCAAAAAGATGCAGAACAGAATTAAAACAGGAGATATTACAAAATTAGAAATTGTAACCAACATTAATAGACTGACATCTATTTTTCAATGACCCATCACTTTCCTTCAATATGTTTGTCAATCCCAAATCGTAATTTACACCAAGAAAAAAGTGGCCGAAAGTCATACCAGCCCCGATTGCAAGTCCAGCATCAAACCTTTTTATATCATCATCAAAATAATCAATATCATCGTCGCCATCATCCCATTTATATTTCCCTGCAATTCCATAAGCTATATATGGACCAAAGTTTATCTGCAATTGTGTAAAATCACTAAAATTGTAACGGTAAGAGGCCAAAATAGGTAATTCAAGATAAGAAGGAGTTGCTTTCTCCGTATATCCATCTTCTTCTAATTTATACCCTTTCACGGTATAGTACAAACCTGATTGGAGATATAAACTTTCAAACATCGGTATATCTACACTGACCCCCACATTGAATCCGACATTATTCTTCGGAGAAAAACTATATCCATCATAAGATACATTTTGTTTTGCCCAATTAATACCTCCACGGATACCAAAAGTTATGGGCTGGTCTGATTTCTGAACAGAAAAAAAAGAGCTTGATGCATCCGACGCATATTGCGCTGATGCAGTTAATGTGCATATAGCACAAGCTAAAACAAATAAAATTTTCTTCATGACTTAATTAAAAATTAATGTTACATATTAAATAAAAATTAATGTTACATATTAAAATCCATGCGCCATACATTATAGTTTCCTTCCTTTGTTCCACGTTGAGAAAGAAAATAAATACTTTTACCATCTGGTGCCCATACAGCTGATAAATCATTTCCCGGGTGATAGGTCAGTTGAGTAAATCCCGTCCCGTCCGTACGTATCACAAATATATCAGTATTCATTGTTTTATCTTTTTCAGAAACACTACTACCTGTACACAATATCCAACGTCCATCAGGCGATAAACGAGGAGTCGTAAAACTTCTTCCAGGTTGTGCTAAAATCACCTCTTCCACTCCTGTCTTGAAGTTAACTCTCCAGATTTCAGCTTCATGTTTGTCTGTAAAACGGCAACAATACACCGTATTGGGATCTCCGGGAATTAAACAAGGGGTCATACCACGCGAATAATTAGAAAACAAATTAGTCTTACGATTAAAACTCCACAAACTAAAAGCACCAAAACCTTCCCCACGATGAAAATATATGTCATCTCCAGAAAATGTCAATACCCCACCATAATCATTTTCTGTTCCTGTGGAAATTTGTTGAACAACAGAACCTTGGTCTGCATTCACTAAATAAATGCCAAAATGCCCACCTCTCTCTTCTGTAAAACAAAGTGTTTTACCATCACTACTCCACGTAAAGTCACTCACCGCAGTTCTAAATGTACGCTGTACACTTGCCCCACCAGTGGAAGCACTTTTAATCATGATATTTTTTGTACCATTCTTATCATTCACATAACCAATTTTAGAACCATCAGGCGATAAAGCAATCAAGGAGTTCACCCACCAAGTTACAGCAGATATATTTTGCTTCCCAACGCTGAAATTCAATATTGATTTAGAGTTTCCTGTAGCAAAGGGGATAGCAACAGCATCGGCATCATCTGTTATTTTTTCAAATTTAATACCCCCTTCTTCAGGAACAGCTATAATGCTGTAATTAACACGCACTTTTTTTGCATTTACATTCAAAACCAAAGCAAAAAGAGATAATACAACTAAAATTTTTTTCATCACATTATTTGTTTTATTAGAGTTTATGTACATCTTAAAGTATACGCATATGTAGAATATACAAAAATCTACAAGTTTATTGCATGATACATCTCTCGTTGTATATGAATTACATGGTGCAAAATTATATAAATATTAAGAGAATAACAAGCAATATAGATAAAAAAATAAGTATAAGCTAAAAAAGTTTTGCGAAGCCATCTGTTGTTATATAAACATCTACATAACTAATCAATGAATATGCTTATCAATCTCCTATACAGAAATATATCATGCAATAAACTTGTAGATTTTTGTATATCCAGCGTATGCGTGCTGTTCTGAGATAATTCTTATATTAAATTGTAAAACACGTCATAAGAAAGATTTAGTTACAATTTGTGGTTACAATGTTGAGTATATGCTCTGTAATGCCCAAGATTGAAATATTAGTGATTCATTAGGTATTAGTTCTGAAGCAGCATAAGTAAATAAAGGTTAAAACACACCGAAATCGAGAATTAATTATCACACCTTGATTTCGTCATTCAGAAATCGCAGATTTTATAACAGGCTGACAAAGGTTGGTATATATTCTTACACCACCTAATTTAGGGTTAACGCAAGACAAATAAATCATACATATACGCAAAAGGAACATCGTTCTGGCCATACAAACGTAATAATTGTAAGAAAAATAAGTGACAAGACGAGAGAGCTTTCTACAATCGAGATAGCAAAAGACGAGACAGGAGTTGAGGAGCGGGTTGTTCGTGGTTGTAAGTGGATTGACCGCGAATTGTCACGCTAACATCCCTGCCTTGACTCGCTTTGAAAAAAACGAGAGTCCTGTCGGTTCGAACTTGAGGAAGTGAATCACATGCCGTCCAGATTGAAAAATTACCTCATCAACACCGATAGTTCAGGATTTCTATACAACCTATCACAATCTTTGGTATCCGAAAGGGTATTCCACATCACCTAGTCGAAAATAGAGACAAGTCCTATGTTTCACTTTATGCACCACTGTGTTTGCATCTGCTTTATAACACTGAAAGTTTACAAGGAACTGAAAAGGAGAAAAATCGGACATTAATATGAGCGTAGACAAAGTACTCGCCTTGGTGCGAACCGTGAAACTGAACAAATCAAACTACCGAAAAAACTAAGAAAAACTATGTCATACCATACTCATTAGCAAGGTACCAACGCATAGCAAACTTTTAATGACGTTTTTAAATGACGCAATGACGAAGTCAGAAGGCATGAAAGTGATGACAGTTTTCTTCTTTTGAGTTTAATCCTTATACCCGTCATATCCTCTACAAAATGCGATTTATCTCTTTTTCACTGACATAGGATTTACTTATGAAATTCAGGTCCGAACAGTTCAAAAAAATGCATATCTCATTGGCTTGAAATCTAATATTTCTTACGATACGACCCGAACAATAAGTTCACGTGGTGGCTCACTTGGGATTTATTGGATTTATCGGAAGAGATAACAAAAGTATCAATAAATGTATCCAATAGCCTATCATTTGGTTTCTATTTCAATTTTTAATTATGGATTATTACTGGTGCGATAAAATCGCATAGATTTTAAATATCACCAAATAATGAGA
>CAYQOV010000100.1:0-9852 GCA_964419245.1 uncultured Bacteroides sp.
TTCAAGAATGAAAATCTTGCGTCCTAACCGATAGACGAACGGGCCATCCTTTGGTTGAGCGTTTCCGCTCGCAAGCGCTTTATCTCTCGTTTGCGGATGCAAAGGTAGGAACTATTTTTGAATTGGCAAAATGTTCCTGCTATTTTTTTTGAACTTAATATTGGAATTTCTTTTAAATATGAATGCTAGCGTCTGGTATACAGTGGTTTAAGCGGGATGAAAAAATATCGTGCGGACCGTGATTTTTTTTAGAAAGAAAGAGGAGAACGCTATTATATCTTCATTTATCGCTTCTTTTTTTGTAGATTTGTAGGCGGATTTATGATACAGACGGACGAGATATGTTGCAAAAGGCGGAAGGAATCGTGCTTCGCACAGTGAAATATAAGGATACAGCTTTTATTGCTGACGTCTATACGGACGTAGCAGGGCGGGTGTCTTTTATGGTGCCGTTGCCTCGTTCGCGTAAGGCGTCGGTTAAGTCTGTTTTGTTTCAACCTTTGTCATTGGTCGAGCTGGAGGCGGATTTTCGTCCTAATACTTCTATATATAAGATAAAAGAGGCTAAGTCATGGCATCCATTTGTTTCCTTGCCATACGATCCTTATAAATCGGCTATTGCTTTGTTTCTTTCGGAGTTTTTGTGTCGTGCTGTTCGTGTGGAGGCTGATAATCGGGCTCTTTTCTCTTATTTAAGGCATTCTATCGTGTGGCTGGACGAGTGTCGCACGGGCTTTGCAAACTTTCATCTGGTTTTTCTTATGCGCCTTTCTCGCTTCTTGGGACTTTATCCAAATCTTGAGGGCTATTCAGAAGGCTGTTATTTCGATTTGTTGAATGCCTGTTTTACATCGCTTCGTCCTTCGGGGCATTCTCATTACATCGGACCGATTGAGGCGGCACGTCTTCTTACGTTGATGCGGATGAACTACGATACGATGCACCTTTTTGCCATGAGTCGTGTGGAGCGGATGCGTTGTCTGACGGTCATCGAGCAATATTATCGTTTGCACCTGCCCGACTTTCTAGAGCTGAAATCTTTGGATGTTCTGAAAGAACTTTTCGACTGATAGTGTTAAGCTTTGAGGAAAGCATCGTTTTCTTTCGATGAAAACGGCGTTTTTCGAGGAAGAAAGCAGTGTTTTCTTTGAAAGGTATCTGGCATAGATAAAAAAAGTCCGCCGTCTTCGTCCGAAATTGAGAGATCCGGAAAAGAAGACGGCGGAAGTCTTTTGCGTGTGAATCTGTGTTGTTAATCCTCTAACTTGTAGACTTCACTTCCTGCCAATAGGAAACATCCTACGCCAAAGTCTTCAAAATCGAGAACTTTGTCGTAAGTGACAGGTTGGCTGTCTTTGGGCTCTTTGCCTGTCCCTTGTACGTAACCTAGGCAGCCATTGGGATGGACGGCCTCTTTGACCATTGCATTCCATGCCTTCAGCAGGATGGGGAGGTATTCTTTCTTGTCCAAGAGCCCGTTACGTACGCCCCAAGCCATGCCGTAGACGAAGAGAGCTGTACCAGATGTCTCTTTCCCGCCGAAGTTCGATTCGTCGTGGAGGCTGACATTCCAAAAGCCGTCTTTGCGTTGACAGTCTTTGAGTGCCTTGCTCATGGTCAGGAAATCATTTATATAGTTTGTGCGGTGTTGTTCGTTTGCAGGTATTTCGTCCAGTACTCTGACGAGTGCGGCGTATACCCATCCGTTGCCTCTGCTCCAATAGCAATTCTTTCCGTTAGGTTCCTTGTAGGGAGGATCGAAGTCTTGGTCTCTCCACCACAGGCCTTCTTTTTCATTGTACATACCATTTTCTCCATGTACATTTCTTGTATATTCGTACATGTCCCACATCTTGTCGAAGTATTTTTGTTCGCCTGTCAGTCGTCCCAGTTTGGCGAAAACGGGCATACCCATCTGGATAGCGTCTATCCACCACCAGTCGTTCACTTGAGGGGTGTTGACCAGCATGTCAATGTTAGCCTTTGCTTTGCGTATCTTTTCAGGGTTGGGGCAGATATTATATAAATCAATGTATGTTTGACTTGCGCAATAATCGTCAGCGTTGCGTGTGATGGTGCCATTTCTGAATCCCCATTCGTGGTATTCGGACCAGTCGTTGGCGTATTTATAATAGTCGTCCCTTGGATAGATGGAATAAAGGGCCATCAGTCCTTCATAATAAACGCCTCTTGTCCAGATGTTGCTGGGGCGGATGACCTTGTTCACATAGGACGGAGTCCGATAATCGCTGTACTTCTTCATGAAGTAGTCGTTGACTTTAACAATAGTCTTCAACGTTTCTTTTCGGTCAGGCGTTTCCTGTGCGGAGATGATGCTGAAGCTGAAAAGTCCGATGAGCAGGGCTGCTATTTTTTTTGTTTTCATGTTTAAATAGATTTTTGTCACAAAAGTAGTTGCCGGGATTTTGTTTTACAATGGAGATTTGTACAGTTTCCATGAATTTTATACAAAGCTATTTTGAAAGGTGAATTTTTTGAATGGGTTTGTCTTATTGATCTCTGAGAAATAAAAATACGGGGTGTGTGAGCTTGGAAAATAATATTTTTATTAGCGATCTTGTTAGGGAGATAAGGCAGAAGTGTTGTAAATGGTTGTACTTGTGTCATATTCAAAATGATTTTATGAATAATTGTTTTGATTTTACATTCGTTTGTAAACTGTTCAGAATACGTATTTATATGTTATTGTACAATTTTACATGTTATTGTACAATTTTCCATTTTCCGATATGTGGAACTTGCCATATATTTGCACATGTCTCTATGTTGAGATGTAAAATTTTGTTTTAACTGATATGTCTAATTAAAATTTTAATGTATGGAAAACAACAAAAGACTACGTCTGTTTAGTCGGATGTATTTCATCCAATGGCTATTTCTTACAGCTCTCTTTTCTTTGGTTACGATGAATGGCTATGCGCAAGGCAAGGCGGTTACTGGTAAGATCATTGATTCGACTGGTGAACCAGTTATCGGCGCTAGTGTATTAGTAAAAGGTACAAGTAATGGTGTCATTTCGGATATTGATGGTAATTTCTCTCTTCAAGGAGTGGCCAATGATGCTATTTTGCAAATTAGTTTTGTAGGTTATAAATCTCAAGAAATCTCTGTTGCAGGTAAATCTAAAATAGATGTAACTTTAGTAGAAGATACAGAGATGTTGGATGAGGTGGTTGTCGTAGGTTACGGTGTTCAAAAGAAGTCGGATGTGACAGGGGCTTTGGCTAGTGTCTCTTCTGAAGAATTGAATACCAAACCTGTATCCAATGCTTTTGAAGCTCTACAAGGTAAGGCTGCTGGCGTGGATATTACTTCCAGCCAACGTCCTGGTGAACTTGGTGATATTCGTATTCGTGGTAACCGTTCGTTGAATGCTTCAAATTCACCACTTTATGTAGTAGATGGTGTACCTTTGAATTCAGGTGGCATTGAGACTATCAACCCGCGTGATATTGAATCTATCGACATCTTGAAAGATGCTTCTTCTACAGCAATCTATGGCTCTCGTGGTGCTAACGGTGTTATTTTGATTACAACCAAACGAGGTAAAACTGGTGCATTGACTTTGAACTATTCAGGTTCTGTAACTTTTGAAAGTTTGGTTGATAAGTCTCCGGCTATGAGTGCAAGTGATTATATTACTTGGCGTCGTTGGGCTTATTATAACTCCAATCCTTCCAGCAATCCAATGGGTAATCAGCCTAATTATGAAAAGGATCAGGATTACTTCTCTGGTGATGCTGCGGCGTTAGCTAATGTGAATAAAGGTTGGGTAAATGGAGCATGGGATGGTTCTAAAGTGACAGATACAGATTGGGGCGGCATGGTGACACAAATAGGTATCACTCATGAACATACTTTGAGTGCTAGTGGTGGTACGGAAAATATGCAGGGTTTCTTCTCTTTTGGTTATTTGAATAATGAAGGTACTCAAAAGGGACAGGAATACGAACGTTACAACATGGCAATGTCTGTTGATTTGCAGGCTAAGCCTTGGTTTAAGATGGGTGGTTCTATTAATGCAGCTTGGAGTGTTCAGGATTATGGCTATTCTCGTACAGGCCAATCTTCTAATTCTGGTCCGACTGATATTTATAGCGCAGCAAAAGCAATCCCACGTTATACGGTACCTTATGATGAAAATGGCGATATTATTTTGAATCCGGGTGGCTCTGTAACGAATGTTTATACGGTTGTTGATGAATGGACAAAATCTAATGATAATCGTCAGACTTTCCGTGCTTTAGGAAGTTTTTATGCGCAGGTCGATTTTAGTAAGATTTGGGAGCCTTTGGAAGGTTTGAGTTATAAATTCGCTTTTGGTCCCGATTTCCGTCACTATCGTAAAGGTATTTTTATTGATAGTAGTTCTGCTGTTCGCGCAGGTAGTAGTAACTATGCAAGTTGGGCTACAGAGCGTCATTTCTCTTGGACGCTTGATAATATGATTCTGTATAACAAAACTTTCGGTGAGCATTCTATCGGTGTAACGCTGTTGCAAAGTGCTTCAAAATACAATAAAGAGAATGGAAGCATGAGTGAACAGAACGTGTTGATTCCTGAATTTTTGTGGAATAATATGGGGCTGATAGATATCACAAGTGCTAAGTATGCGGCCAGTATGGGTACAGGATTAACCGAAAGCCAGTTGGCTTCTTATATGGCTCGTATTAACTACTCGTTCAAAGATCGTTATTTGTTGACAGTTTCAGGACGTTATGATGGATCTTCTGTTTTGGCAGAGGGTAATAAATGGGACTTCTTCCCATCTGCTGCTTTGGGTTGGCGTATCGATCAGGAAGACTTTATGAAAGATATTTCTTGGATAAACCAATTGAAACTTCGTTTCGGTATGGGTACTACAGGTAATGCAGCTGTCGATCCTTATGGTACATTAGGTGTAATTGGTGCCTATTGGATGCCTTTCAGTACAGGTAATACAATGATTTTCGTAACTAATGAACCTTATTATTCCTCTTCTTCTAATCTGATGGCAAACAAGGATTTGAGTTGGGAAAAGACGACTCAGTTTAACTATGGTATTGACTTTAGTTTTCTGAATGGTCGTGTTGGTGGTACTATTGATGTTTACCACTCTACAACTTCTGATTTGTTGATGCAAATGACAATTCCTTCTTTGAGTGGTTATCCTGCAATGATGGCAAATGTAGGTCAGACAAAAAACTTTGGTGTGGATATGACACTGAATCTGGTTCCAGTTCGTACAAAAGATTTTGAATGGGCTTCTGATTTGAATTTGGCTTATCAAAAAGATGAAATTGTAGAACTTTCTAATGGCAAAGTTGATGATATCTCAAATGCATGGTTTATCGGAAAATCAATAGCAGTACATTATGGTATTGCGTCTGATGGTTTGTGGCAGGAAAGCGATGCCGCTGAAATGGAGAAATTTAATGCAAATGGGCATAAATTTGAGCCTGGTAAGGTGAAACCTGTTGACCAAAACGGTGATTATGTAATCGATGATAAAGACCGTGTCATTTTGGGAAATAAAAATCCACGTTGGACAATGGGTTGGAGTAATACATTTAGCTACAAAGGCATTGATTTGAGTATTGAACTTTATGGCCGTTTCAAATATATGATTAGTACGGGTGGTGAAGGTCAGTACGGTATGTATAATCAGCGTGAGATTGATTATTGGACACCTGATAATACAGATGCAGAATGGCAAAAGCCTATTTATAGTACAGCTGGTGGTGATGAGTATTCAAGCCTGCTCGGCTTTAAAGATGCGTCTTTCATAAAGTTGCGTAATATTTCGTTGGGTTATAACTTTAATAAGGACATCTGTAATAAGTTAGGCATTGGTTCTTTGAAAGTTTATGCACAGGGTAAGAATTTAGGTGACTTATTCTCCACTGTAGACTTTATGGATCTGGATTTGGGAACGACTTATTATAATCGTGGATTTACATTTGGTATTCAAGTTGGTTTCTAAAAAGATGTACTGTTAAATTTTAAAATTATAGATTTATGAGCAATATAAAAAATCAATTATATGTTGGTGCATTGGCACTTTCATTACTTGCTGGTTCTACTGCATGTACTGATGACTTTTTGAAAGAAAATTCTAATCATATGGTTACTGACGGCCTGTTGGAAACTCCTGATGGAGCTTTGGCCATGGCTGCCGGTCTGTATGGAAATATTCGTTGGCATTTTGGTTACGAATGGGCATATGGTATCACTTTGTATGGAGCAGATGAATTTACAAATGGTGCGGATTTGACCAGTGAACCATGGAATACGTATGATACTCGTTTGAACCCAATGGACTGTACTGTTGCAACAGGAGCTGCTAATAATAACTGTCCGGGTGTTTCTGCTCTATGGGATGAAATGTATTATGGTATTTCGACTGCTAACTTAGTGATTGATAAAGCTGTAAAAGTTACAGACGAGGATAGTCGTAATAAGGCTTTGGGTGAAGCTTATTTCTTACGTGGTTATAATTATTATCGCTTGTTTGCTCAGTACGGAGGGGAAGTTCTTCAGACAAAACCGTTGGATGGAGTAGTTCGCACATTTGAACGCGCGTCTGCTGAAGAAACGTTGAATCAGGTAATTGCAGATTTGGAGCAAGCTTATAATCTTCTTCCGACAAATAAGTGGCGTGGAAATGGAACATGGACACGATATACCGCAGCCCATTTTTTGGCAAAAGCGTTATTATACCGTCAAAGCGAACGTTGCAATGATTGGAATTCCAGTTATCCGGCTAAAACTGATTTGGAACGGGTTATTTCTTTGTGTGATGAAGTGATTGCTGCTTGTCCTTTGGAAAAAGACTACAATTCACTTTATGCGGAATGGACAGGCATTGATTGTGCAAATGAAGGTTTAGGTGAAATTTTGATGGCTGCAGAATTTAATGATGACGCCTCGGCTAACGGGCGTTTTGGAAATCGAACCTACAATTATTTTAATCCCCAGTTCTCTAATTTTTCTGGTGGTTGGGTACAGAGAGGTCAATATATTGGTGGTATGGATTTTCAGCGTTGTCGGCCGACGGAGTATACATATTCAATATTTGATAATGTGAATGATGCTCGTATGTGGAAAACTTTCAAAACTGTTTTTGGATTGAATAATATAGCACAAGACGCGGCTACAGTGATGGCTGATAATGGTATTACAGCCGATCGAGTTCCGACATTAGGTGATCAGGGAATTATTTTCATTTTGAATAAAAAGAGTGATACGCGTTTTGATGGTGAACCTTATGGTACATTTGGACGGGGTGGCAAGGCTCATTCTTTTGTCAATCCTGAAACAGGTAAATGGGTTCCCAATGCTTTCCCTGCATTCTTGAATGGGCAGTATGTATTGAACACTTATGGTGTTAGTGGAGATCCTTCACAATCGAATGTGTTCTGTGGCATCAATAAGACAGAAGATGGTACGCGTACTGCGGAAAAAGGTGATGCACATCGTGATGTGATTATGGCACGCACAGGTGAAACCTATTTGGTGAAGGCTGAGGCACAAGTTAGATTGGAAGACTACCAGGGAGCTATCGCGACCGTGAATATCCTTCGCGCTAGAGCTCAATGGAAAGAAGGGGAAGACCGTGAATATTATACGGATGGAACAATGGCTTTTTCTGAGAATACAACGGCTTCTGCTACATTGGGTAAATGTAAAGATGCTGAAGGTAATAAATTGACCAATTCGCAAGCGCATGATGTGTCTTTCATTCAGAAAAATACATATTATTTGTCTACAGGTATTGAACGTACAACTGCGGCTTCTAATCTGCAAATTACTGATTATCGCAATCTTCCGGAAGAGGATGAAGCTGTTTTAGCGACTTTGGGTTGTACAAGTGATAAAGATCGTATGATTAACTTCTTATTAAATGAACGTACTCGTGAATTGTTAGGTGAATGGAATCGTTGGGATGAATTGAGCCGTACAGGAACTTTAATTAAGCGTGCAAAAGCTTTTAATCCTGAAGCACAAGCGATAACGGAGAATAAGCATGAATTGCGCCCTATACCTCAGACATTCTTGGATGGTTTACAGCATGAAGATGGTTCAAGTTATTCTGATGCTGAAAAAGCTGCTATGCAGAATCCTGGATATTAAATGTGATAATTGATAGTTATTAGTAGGAATAAAGGCCTTCATAGTCACTAAGGGACTATGAAGGCCTTTTGTTTTGTGCATGAGATCCAATTTCTACTTAGATATTGTTATCCCCTTTGCTGGATGTTTCATGGAATATTTGCAGTGTCTATCTTTAGCTTCTTAAAGTGGTACATTACGTTGCTAAAGTTGATGTTTACAGTTCTCATGTACTATTAATATTTTTGCTAAAGTTCTGTATTGGCAATTAGTATGGTTATTAGAATCGTATTGCCGTTAAAATAAATCTTATGCTTTTTTACACTTGGGGTTCCTAGAATGGATTCCGTCTCATAGCACCAGATCATCAGAGTAAGACAAATGAGAAAGATTCGTAAGAATACAAAATGTAAGTGGGGGTAGGACTATTTTATTATAGATATATTCTTATTCTTGAGTATTATCTGGGAATAGGATCTTTTTTAACAAAGTTGGTATGTGCTCTGCTTAATATTATCAGTTGATGATATGCATATTCTGTTTAACGATGCTCCTTTTTACGTTTTATACTTTTAGTATTATTAAAATGATTTTAGACCTGCTCCTTTTGACCTTATGCCCTTTTAGAGGCCTTTGAGGTAGATGGAAATACATGCTTGTGTACAAAAAGACATTCCTGCTATAGCTTTTAATACTTAATTTTGCGCCACTTCTAATATAAGGAAGTATGTGTTTCTTTTAAATGATATTAATTATTTAGAGATTGAGTGTGTAATTTCACTTTTGTTTAACTTAAAGATTGAAGTATGAGAGACAGAAAGAAAAAAACGCTGTTGGGCTGCCGCATGCAATATCGGTGGCTATTTCTTTTTGGTTTGCTTGCTGGTACGATGGCTCCTCCTATGGGAGTCCAGTCGTTGTCTGCTGCTACAAATGTAGTACAGCAAAATGTATCTGTTGTTGGTAAAGTTGTAGATAGTAATGGTGAGCCGATAATCGGTGCGAATGTCATTGTTGAAGGGCAATCTACAAATGGTACAATTACTGATATAGATGGTGTATTCAAGTTGAATGTGCCTAAAGGTGCAAAATTGATCGTTTCATTTATTGGATATACAACAGAAACAGTTGTGGCCAAACCTAGCATGGAAGTTGTTTTGAAAGATGATTCACAGATGTTGGGTGAAGTGGAGGTCGTAGCTTATGGTGTGCAGAAGAAAGTGTCTGTGACGGGTTCTATTGCAAGTGTTAAAGGCGAAGAATTGGTAAAAACACCTACAGGATCAATCTCGAATATGTTGTCCGGTCAAATGGCTGGTTTGACAACGGTGCAGTATTCTGGTGAACCGGGTAGCGATGCTGCTCAGATATTTGTGCGTGGCCAGGCTACGTGGAATCAGTCTTCTCCTTTGATTCAGGTAGATGGTGTAGAACGTGATTTTAATGACATCGACCCGAACGAAATTGAAAGTATTTCTATTTTGAAGGACGCATCGGCTACAGCTGTATTTGGTGTACGTGGTGCTAATGGCGTTGTGTTGATTACGACTAAGCGTGGTAAGGAAGGTAAAGCTAAGATTTCTGTTTCTTCATCGGCTAGTATCATTGCACCGACGAAACCGATTGAGATGGTTAATTCATACCAATATGCCACTTTCTATAACATGATTAATGAATTGGATGGTACGGAGCCTGTGTTTGATGAAGCAATCATTCAGAAATTTAAGGACGGTTCTGATC
>CAYQOV010000101.1:0-2491 GCA_964419245.1 uncultured Bacteroides sp.
GGAACGTGCCCAGTCCGTCCAGACGGCCCGAACGGCCCTGCGACATGAGCTCGGCCATGACGCCCGGCAGCTCGCCCAGAACGGCCATGACGTCGGCGTAGGTCACGGTACACATGGCCGAAAGGCGCTGGGCCACTTTCTTCGTGGCTACCGGCTGGCCCACGGTGATGGCGGTGGGATACCACACGCCGTACTTTTCGTTGTGCTGTTTCTTGTAGAATGCCATAGTTGTCAAAAGTTTTGTGTGTTAAACATTTCGTTGTGTTATCGCTGTTTCCCCGAGACTTTGTCTCCCCTTTCCCGATGCAAAGATATCGCCAAGGGGACGGAAAGCCAAAATCGGGAGGGGTGTAACCTCTAAAAATATGTTAACGGCGAAAGACTTTATTCGCGGAAGTCGCCCGAAGGCTCCTGCCCGACTGGCTGCCCCCGGACGGAGGCGGCGAAGGGCAGTTGGCAGGAGGACTCACGCAACGGGACGGCCGACGGGGAAGACGAGGCGTCACACATCACAAATCACAAATCACAATTATCGAAAATGAGTTTTCAACCGGCCGAAAAGGAGCGGGAGCGAAAAATAATATTATATATATTATATATTATATAATATATATAATATTAAAATATTTAACACTTTCTTCTCTCAGACTTCCGAACTATCCGATTCGGGTAATTGTGATTTGTGATTTGTGATCATTGTGACGCCGGACGAGCGGGCAGCGGGCGCAGGGATATACGGAGCGACCTGTTGATAACTTCTCTGCCATTTTCTTTTCCGATTGGAAGAATTATGCTACATTCGCAAATCCAAAGCCAACGAAGGTTTTGGTAAAAAATGTATGGTTATGTATTTTTTCTTTAACGACACAACAACAGAGATGTTAACCGAAACGAAAGGGAGCAATCGGGAGATTGAGGCGCCTTTCGAAGACGAAACAGACGAGATGATGAAAGACATTTTCATGGACCTGCGCAAGAAGCTGGACGAGGTGAAGGCGCGGTGCGACACGTACCGGAGGGAGCGCGACGAGGCCCGAACGCTGGCCGCCAGGAGGCTGAAGCGATGCCGCGAGCTGGAGGAACGGAACGCCCGGCTGGAGGCCGACCACGAACGCCACAAGGACAGCCTCGTGTGCCTGACCGACCGCCTGACCGCCCTCGAGCGGGAGAACGAGCGCCTGAGGACCGCCATCGGCCACCTCTACGGCGAATGCGCCGAGTTTGTACAGCAGGCCGCCGGTACGACGACGCCGACCGTCGTGGCGCAACACAACTACTACCCCGGCTCGCTCCACGTGAGCGGAAGCCACCTGCCCGACGCGCGCTTCAACCCCGCGCCGACGGAGCACAAACTGGACCCAAAATAATCTGACAACAAACACGAAAGGAGGACACTATGGAAACCAAAGAACCGACACCGACCATCGTACACAACTACTACGGCATCACGTTCCAGAACTGCTCGATGCCGAACGCCACCATCCAAACCATCAGCCAGCCCTCGGCCGACGCCCAGCCTGCGCCTGCCGCACGCGCGCCCGAGGATGCTCTGTCCGACGCGCTACGCACGCCCCGCGCCGAAGCCTTGCTGGCCCGCCTTGTGGACGCCGGCCTCGTGGACGCCAACTGGCAGCCGCTCTCGCTCTCGAACGCCGAGAAGGGCGTGCTGGCCTCTCTGCTGGCCGACCGGCTGGGCGTGGAAAACCTGTGGCAGACCTTCGGCCGCCTGTGGGGCATGAAGCCGGAGAACCTCCGCTCGGCCTACAACAAGGGGATGGACCAACCCCGCTCGAACGCCTTCATCCAGCGGGTGAACAGGGCGCTGGAGGAATAGCTTCCCCCTCAAAAAACGATATCGCAAACACATCTGTAAATCAGATGGTTAAAGGCAACCGTACCAGGTACGCGTACCAGGTACGTACCAGGTAAATCTCATTCCGATACACTAACTTTGCTCCTGCAATCACGAGGAAAACAACCCTTTCCCCCCCTCGTGATTGCGGGAGCTTTCCGTATTGTGGCTTCCAACCATTAAAACCCCAAAAGACGATTTTCAATTAGTAAACCCTATTCACAACATTAAAACTCTTTTTTTGACACGACTATGATTATCCAATTACAACTTAGCGACAAGACCTACGAGCGCCTTCTCGCATCGGGCAGCCGCCTACAGGGCACTATCGGCCTGGTAAACCCCAACGAGGGAAACTTCAACGAACATGTGCGCCACACTTCGAACGACAACGGTGACTACAAGTACATCCGCCTGCGCCACGGACGGGCCAGCGTGGGCCCCAAACGGGTGCGGCTCGCTTTGAACATCGCCCTGGACGAGACGGGCATCACGCCGGCAGACATCCTCATGGACGAGAGCCGGCAGGCGAGCGACTTTGTGGACCACGTGTTCGATACAGATTTCTGATTTTTTCACCACGGATTACACGGATTGACACAGATTCTAATCGGGTGATAATAAATAATTATCTGTGAA
>CAYQOV010000101.1:2591-9746 GCA_964419245.1 uncultured Bacteroides sp.
CTTTCACCACAAATTACACGGATTGACACAGATTCTAATCGGGTGATAATAAATAATTATCTGTGAAAATCTGAGTAATCCGTGGTAAAAACAAAATTATCAATGAGCTTTCACCACAAATTACACGGATTGACACAGATTCTAATCGGGTGATAATAAATAGTTATCTGTGAAAATCTGAGTAATCTGTGGTAAAACAAAAAACTTTCAACTAAAATGAAATTCGGAATAAGCAATAACGTAAAGAGCCGGGTGGTGCGCGAATGCACCCCCGAGCTGCTCCGCCAGGCACTGGACTCGCCCCTCGTGGCCCGTGTCTGCGCCGAGATAGAAGACGCCCTCGAGGCCGTGCGCCGGGGCGAAATGTCGAAGGACAACTTCGAAACCCTGAAAGCCGCACGCAAGAAGATGCTCCCCGTCATCACCCCGCACGCTACTTTCCGGAGTGGCCGGCGGACGAACGCCGAAGCCGTCGCCAGCGGCCTGTCGATGTACGACGTGGACCACATCCCCGATCCGCGCGGCTACTACGATGAGAAAGTGCGTGGACGTGAGGCCGAGCTGGGCATCGTACTGGCACACGTCACGCCCAGCACCGAGGGCCTGCGCCTGCTGTTCGTCATCCCCAGCGCCGGCATGGCGCCCGACGAGGCCCAGCGCTGGATGTCCGCCCGCCTGGGCGACGCCGCCTACGACGGGGCGGTGAAGGACCTGGCACGCTGCTCTTTCCTCGTGCCGCGCGAGTATGTGCTCTACCTGGACGAAGAGAGGTTGTTTGCCTCCGTCGTTCCCCCCGTAGGGACGCGCCATGGTGCGTCCGACGACGATGCTCATGCCAACGATACACCCCAAGCGTCCGATGACGCCCCCGCCGATACGCCCCAGACGGACGCACCGTGGTGCGTCCCTACATTTAAGGGGATACCATATAGTCAGATTATTCAACAATGGTTCAAGTTGGCAGGTGGTGAACCCGTGCAGGGCGAGCGCAACGACAAGCTCCACCGCCTGGCCTCGCACCTGCGCTATATCGCCGACAACGACGAGGCGTTGATGCTCCAGGTGATGCCCCGCTATGGCTTGTCCGAGGAGGAGATGAAGGGGCTGATACACTCCGCCTGCTCGGCCAAGTGGTACTCGATGCCGAAGATGATGCGGGAGGCGATTGAAAATGAAGAACGAAGAATGAAGAATGAAGAATCGACCGCGGAGGATGAAAATTCTTCATTCGGAGGCGAAGCCGACATTCTTCATTCTTCATTACCCAAGCGCCTTCCCGCCCTGATAAAGCTCCTCGTGAGCCGCACGCCCGATGTTTACAAACCAGCCGTGGCGCACGCCGTTTTCCCCTCGCTGGGTGCGCACCTGCATCGCGTAAGGTTTAAATACATCGACAACGTAGAGCACGAAGCCACCTTGATGAACGTGCTGATGGCAGGCACGGGCGCGGGCAAGGATTGTATTTCCGAGCCCATCAACCGCATCATGGCGGACATCCGCCGACGCGACGAGGACAACCTCCGCCGCGAACGCGAGTGGAAGAACGAAGTGACCTCGAAGGGAGCGAACAAGGACAAGCGCCAGCGCCCCGAAGGCTTGATTATCCAGGAGATTGACGCGGACATGACCAACCCTGCCTTCGTGATGCGCATGGCCGAGGCGGACGGACATTTTCTTTATACGAAGCTGAACGAAATCGACCAGTTCGACGCCCTTCGTGGAAGCGGACGGGGCGGCCAGCAATTCCAAATCATGTGCCTGGCCTTCGACCCCGGCAACCGCTACGGACAGACGCGTGTGGGAGCGCAAAGCGTGACGGAGAAGGTGACTATCCGCTTCAATTGGAACGCCTCGACCACCATCCAGAAAGGGCGGCGGTACTTCTCAAAAGTTTTGACAGACGGACCCATCTCGCGCATCAACTTCTGCACCATCCCCGAGCGCGAAATCGGCGCGGACATGCCCGTCTATGGCACCTACGACGCCGCTTTCGACGAGGAGCTTCGCCCCTACATCGAGAACCTCGTCAAGGCGCAGGGCTTGATAGATTGCCCGCAGGCCTACAAGCTCACCCAAAAGCTCAAGGAAGAGTGCGCCGACTTCGCCCGCCTCTCGCAGAGCCGTGTGTACGAAAACCTTTCGTTTCGTGCCAACGTCATCGCTTACCTGAAGGCGTGCGTGCTCTACGTGGCCAACGGTTGCCGTTGGGACAAGACGTTCGAGGACTTCATCCGCTGGTCGTTGCAATACGACTTGGCCTGCAAAATGGAGTTCTTCGGCGATGCCATCGAAGCCGCCATGAACATGCCCGCACCCGATCCTCACAAGCCCGGACGTCGCAACTTGCTGACCCTCCTGCCCGACGACTTCAGCTTCGACCAGGCCGTGCGCGTGCGTCAGGAAGCGGGGCTCGACGCCAAAGGCACCAGCCACATGCTGAGCCAATGGAAGTTGCGCGGATACATCACAATTATCACAAATCACAATTACCGAAAACTAAAATACAGAAGCGATGGAATTGACCTTGACACGAACCGAAAAGACTAAAGACTACACCATGGGCCGCCTCGAGATAGACGGCGAACACTTTTGTGACACGCTGGAGCCTACGTGGCGCGACTTGGGCCCAGGCAGGCCCGGCCACAAGATAGCAGGCCGCACGGCCATCCCCGACGGACGCTACCCCGTGGCGGTCACCTGGAGCCCCAAGTTTAAAAATGGCTGCCCCTGCTGCTCCACGTACCCCAGTTCGAGGGCATCCGCATCCATGCCGGCAACACGCCCGACGACACGGAGGGATGCATCCTCGTGGGCCTGCGCGTGAAGCCCGGCAAGGTGCTCGACTCGCGCCTCTGGGAACATCGCCTCGTGCGCCGACTGGCCTCCCGCCCGCTGGGCGAAGGGGTGTGGATCAGCGTCGGCTGAGGGCGTACGTTTCAAGTGCACACACTCAAAATTTTCCGTACCAACATGACAAAAGATGAAATTAAACTTATAACTTTGAAGAAGCTAACGGGGGGAATGCATCGCATCCCTCCGTAGCAGAAAACCAATGGAGAACTCGAGAAAATGAGAAAAGAACGCTTACATTCCTGCCCCGAGCTGATAGACTACATCAACGAAATAGGTTTCCTGCCCCTGCTCAGCATGGGCGTCGAAGGCTGGTCGGCCGAAGAAGTGACGGACGAAGATTGCCAATACACCCGCCTGCCCGACGGCGGATGGGAATGGCCCATCTGGACGTGGAAGGGCGCCATCCTTCAGGAGAGCGGATGCGCCTACGGCAAGTTCTTCCAAAACAAGGCGGCCTTCATCAGCCGCGAGTGGTGGCCGGACTTCTGCAACTATCGCCGGAGCGTCTGCCCCCGCCCCGAAGAAGGAAGCATCGAAGAAAGCATCCTCGACATCCTGCGGACCGAAGGGAGCCTCATCACCCGCGACCTGCGGGCGGCCTGTGGCTTCACAGGGCCGAAGATGCGGAGCCGCTTCGACGCCTACCTGACGCGACTGGAGATGGGCGGCTATATCGTGACGGAAGATTTCGTCTATCCACACGACCGTCACGGACGGGAATATGGCTGGGGATGGTCTCTGCTCACTACGCCCGAAGCGCTCTTCGGACGCGAGGCTTGCCACCCCGACCGCACGCCACAAAAATCGCGCGAGAGGATGCTCGACCATTTCAAAAAGATTTTGCCGAACATCCCCTCGCAAAAGCAAGACCTCCTGCTCAGATAATCCAAGCAAAACAGGCCTTTTGTATCTGTCCTATCTCCGCCGACGGCGTCAGAACTCGCTCGTGAAGTGGAACTTGATGTGCTTGAAGTCCATCTGCGCCATCTGGAGCACGTAGCCCGAGTCGGCCAGGAAGACATCGCGGCCCTCGCGGTCCTTGGCCATGTACTGGTACTTGCGCTTCTTGAAGGCTTCGAGCTCGGCAGGGTCGTCGCTCTCGATCCAGCAGGCCTTGTAGAGGCTCACGGGCTCCCAGCGGCACTTGGCGTTGTACTCGTTCTCCAGGCGGTACTGGATGACCTCGAACTGGAGCTGGCCCACGGTGCCGATAATCTTGCGCCCGTTGAACTGGTTGACGAAGAGCTGGGCCACACCTTCGTCCATCAGCTGGTCGATACCCTTGGCCAGCTGCTTCTGCTTCATGGGGTCGGCGTTCTCGATGTACTTGAACATCTCCGGCGAGAAGCTGGGCAGACCGCGGAAGTGGAGCTTTTCGCCCTCGGTCAGCGTGTCGCCTATCTTGAAGGTGCCGTTGTCCGGCAAGCCAATGATGTCGCCCGCCCAGGCCTCGTCGACGGTGGTCTTGCGCTGGGCCATGAACTGGGTGGGGCTGGAGAAGCGCATCACCTTGTCGTGGCGCACGTGGTAGTAGGGCGTGTTGCGCGAGAACTTGCCCGAACATACCTTGCAGAAGGCGATACACGAGCGGTGGTTGGGGTCGATGTTGGCCGTAATCTTGAAGATGAAGCCGGTGAACTTGGGCTCGTCGGGTTGTACGTCGCGTTCCTCGGCCTTGACGGGACGTGGGCTGGGAGCTATCTCGACGAAGCAATTCAGAAGCTCCTCGACACCGAAGTTGTTCAGCGCCGAACCGAAGAACACGGGAGCCACCTCAGCCTTGAGGTAGTCGTCGACATTGAACTCGGGATAGACGCCCTCGATGAGTTCCAACTCGCTACGCAGGCGATCGGCCAGGTCGGTACCGATACGCTGGTCCAACTCCTCTGTGTGGATGTCTACGGCCACCTTCTCGGTCACCACCTGCTTGGAGGGTTGGAAGAGGTTGAGGTTCTGCTCGTAGATGTTGTAGACGCCCTTGAAGCGGACGCCGCTCTCGATGGGCCACGTCAGGGGACGCACGTGGATGCGAAGCTCTTCCTCGAGCTCGTCCAGCAGGTCGAAGGGGTCCTTGGCCTCGCGGTCCATCTTGTTGACGAAGATGATGACGGGGGTGTTGCGCATGCGGCACACTTCCATGAGCTTGCGTGTCTGCGTCTCCACACCCTTGGCGCCGTCCACCACGATGATGACGCTATCCACGGCGGTCAGCGTGCGGTAGGTGTCTTCGGCAAAGTCCTGGTGACCGGGGGTGTCGAGGATGTTGACCTTGTAGTCCTTATAGTCGAACTCCATGACCGAGGTGGTGACGGAGATACCGCGCTGCTTCTCGATGTCCATCCAGTCGGACGTGGCGGTTTTCTTGATTTTGTTGCTCTTGACGGCGCCGGCCACCTGTATCTGTCCGCCGAAGAGCAGGAGCTTCTCGGTGAGCGAGGTCTTACCGGCATCGGGGTGCGCGATGATTGCAAACGTTCGTCTTCTTTCGATTTCCTGATTTGTTGCCATATATTTTCGTTATATTTTGGCACGGATTACACGGATTTTCACGGAGAAGGCTCATCCTAATAAGTGAAGACCTTGCGTTTCATTTCAGCCTTCAGGCCAAAATTGAGCAGGAGTCCCACTTGCAGGTCGGTTGCCTTCAGATAGTTTATCAGCTGCCATTCATGTTCCACTCGTAAGGAAGAAACTGCTTTCAGTTCCAGAATGACGACATCCTCCACTACCATGTCCGCTTTATACGTACCTACTATTTTATTTTTATAATATACTTTCAATTCTTTCTGACACTCACACTTCAATCCCCTCTCCTGCAGCTCCATATAGAGAGCATTCTGGTACACCTGTTCAAGGAATCCGAATCCCAACGTTTTGTGAACTTCATAAAACGCCGAAATGATTTGGGCAGTCAGTTCTTCGTGCAACATTGTTCATCCTCCGTGAAAATCCGTGTAATCCGTGCCAAAACTCTCAACTCTCAACTTCTCCAGACACTCCGCCAGCGCGTCCTCCCAGTGGGGAATAGTGATGCCATAGGTTTGCTTGATGCGCGTCTTGTCGAGCACGGAGTAGTGCGGACGGGGTGCCTTGGCCGGATATTCGTCCGTATGCAGGGGGCTGACGCGACACGTGGTGATGCCCGCCAAGCGATGAATGGCCATAGTGAAGTCGTACCACGAGCAGACGCCTTCATCGCTGAAGTGATAGATGCCAGGCACAATGCCCTGCTCGATGGCGGCAAAGATGGCCTGTGCCAAGTCGGCCGCATAGGTAGGCGTACCTATCTGATCGAACACCACGCCCAGCGACTCGCGCTCGCGCCCCAGGCGGAGCATGGTCTTCACGAAGTTGTTGCCAAAGGTGGAGTAGAGCCAGGCGGTGCGCACAATCATGGCACGGCTACACTTCTGCATCACAACCTCTTCGCCCGCCAGCTTGGTGCGACCATAGACGGAGTTGGGACAGGGCGTATCGTCCTCGCGATAGGGCACGTGGGCCGTGCCGTCGAACACGTAGTCGGTAGACACCTGGATGAGGGCGGCCCCCACGGCCTCGGCGGCTTCGGCCAGGTAGCCGGGCGCCAGGTGGTTCAAGCGGTCGCAAAGCTCAGGATTGTCCTCGGCTTTGTCCACGGCCGTGTAGGCGGCGCAATTCACGACCACATCCACCCGACGGTCGGCGATGAAGGTACGCACGGCATCGGCATCGCAAATGTCCAACTCCTGCACGTCGGTAAAGAAATAAGTGTGTTGCGGATGGGCGGCGGAGAGCACGCGCATCTCATTGCCAAGTTGACCGTTGGCGCCGGTTATCAGAATGTTCATATCAGTCGTCCAATTTGAGTTCTCCCTTTTTGTCCTTATCGTAATAGTTGGCCAGCATCGAGACGAAAGCGCTCACGGCCTCCATCGCCTTGGCCGTCCCCTCGCTGATCTCCTTCTTCTGCAAACGCAGGAGCAAGACGCCATAGAGGGCTTCGAAGCAGGTCTCCAGCTCGGGCTCGTCCTTGTGACCATTGCGTTGGCGAAGCTCTACGATGAAAGGCAGCGCCTTGAAGTAGGCCGCGTTGTAGAAAGGATACTTCGTGGAGGCCAGCAGGGCGCCGTGTAGCTCGGTGAGGTTCTGAATGACGTTGCGGTTGATCTGAAGATGTCCCTTCTCCACCACGCCTTCGGCACGCATCATGTCGCACAGGTTGGCATACCATTCTTCGAGTGCCGGACGTTGGTCTTCAGGATAACGATCGATGACCTGCTCGCGCAGGCGGTCGATGTCGCACCCGTTGGCACGTATCAGGTC
>CAYQOV010000102.1:0-9539 GCA_964419245.1 uncultured Bacteroides sp.
AAAAGGTGCCTCTCGTGTGGGAGGCACCTTGAAAAATGGGGAATATCAATCGATGTTCGGGTTGATGCTGTGCCAATCTTTGATGGCAGGCAGAACGCCCATTTCGATAACTTCGTCACGCAGGGTGCAGAGGTGCTTGTAGCTTTCCTGCAACTTGGCTTCTTCTTCGGGCGTACCGTTCAGCTCTTTGTAGTGAACGCCGTCCTTAGTGATTTCTGTTTCCATAGCCATCATGATGTGGTCGAAGCCGTGGCTATATACATAGGTACCTGCAGGCCAACGGAACGGTTTTCCACCCATAGCGGCAGCAATCATTTCGATGGAAACGTATGCAGGGCTCTGGAAAGAAGAGCGGCCACGCAGAGCGATGATGTTGGCACCGCCTTTAGTTACCTTTGTCTGGATTTCAGCCCATTGTTCCTTGGTCAGTTCGGGTGTGCCGATGATGTCGAGCAACGGTTTTCCATCAACCTTGGCAGTAGAAGCATAAACGGCCATCTGCTCGCCATGACCGCCATAAGTACGGCAATTTTCGATCTTGTCGGGAGACATGTTGAAGTGTTTTGCCAGTTCGCTACGCAGACGGGTGCTATCCAATGCGGCCAGTGTAGTAACCTGAGAAGGTTTCAAACCAGAATACAACAGGGTAATCAGACCAGTGATGTCGGCAGGGTTGAAGATAACAACTACATGTTTTACGTCGGGGCAATATGCCTTTACGTTCTTACCGAATTCTTCGGCGATGGCGGCGTTTCCTTTCAGCAAGTCTTCACGAGTCATACCAGCTTTGCGGGCAGCTCCACCTGAAGATACTACATATTTGGCTCCTGTCAGAGCTTCTTTGATGTCAGAAGTAAAGGTCAGGTTCAGTCCTTCGAAACCGCAATGAAACATTTCTTCTGCTACACCTTCCAAGCCGGGAGCATACGGATCGTACAGACAGATGTTCGGAGTGAGACGCATCATGATGGCTGTCTGGGCCATGTTAGAACCAATCATACCGGCTGCGCCGACGATTGTCAATTTCTCATTTGTAAGGAATTCCATAATTTTGTTATTTAAAGGTGAATAAATAAGTTCTCTTTTTAATTACTGTTGCAAATATAACGCTTTTCTCATAGAGTTGTTCATATAAAAAAGTTATCTTTTAGATTGAAATGTTATAGCTTATCCTTACCTTTGTCGCAAAAGGCATTTTATGGAAATTAATTTAGGAAAATACAATACGTTACGCGTAGTGAAAGAAGTGGATTTTGGCATGTACCTTGATGGAGGCATCGAGGGCGAAATTCTTCTTCCTAAGCGTTATGTCCCTCAAGGTTGCAAGCCTGGCGACGATTTGGAAGTTTTCATTTATTTGGACCAGGACGAGCGGTTGGTGGCGACTACTCAGAAACCTTATGCGCAGGTGGGCGATTTCGCATGTCTGGAGGTGTCGTGGGTCAATCAATATGGCGCTTTTCTCAACTGGGGATTGATGAAGGACTTGTTTGTACCCTTCCGCGAGCAGAAAATGAAGATGGAGGTGGGCAAAAAGTATGTTGTCCATGTGCATCTGGACGATGAAAGCTTCCGTATTGTGGCTTCGGCCAAGGTGGATCGATACTTGTCGAAGGAGAAGGCGGACTATAAGTGTGGCCAGGAAGTAGAGGTGCTGGTGTGGCAGAAGACCGACCTGGGTTTCAAGGCCATTATCGATAATAAGTATAGCGGCCTGCTCTATGAGAGTGAAATCTTCCAACCCTTGCATGTGGGGATGAAGCTGAAGGCTTATGTGAAGCAGGTGCGCGAGGATGGCAAGATCGATCTCGCTTTGCAAAAGATGGGCCAGGCGGGTGTAGAAGATTTTGCTTCCATCTTGCTGGAGCACATTCGTGGTAACGGCGGGTATACGACGCTCAATGACAAGAGTCCGGCTGAAGAAATCTATGCTCTCTTTGGCGTAAGCAAGAAAGTGTTCAAGAAGGCCGTAGGCGATCTGTATAAGAAGCGTTTGGTGGTGCTGGACGAAAAGGGCATCACTCTGGTTCGGTAAAGCGATGGCTTTCCGAGGAGGAAGGCTCTGGCTTCGAAAGTGCGAATGACTCCTTGGCGGGGCCACGAAGCACCACGTTGGCTATGTCCACCTCTTCGGCCTGCGCTTCATTGATGATGCCCTTTGCGGCCAGTCGTTGGGCTATAAGGCGGAAATATTCCTTCTGGCTATCTTTCAATCGTCCGTCAGGGGTAAAGGAGTTCTTGAAATGTTTGGGCTTGGGGATGATAGAAGCCAGGTAGATGGATTCTTCCAGCGTCAGCTCGGATGGGCGTTTGGCAAAGTAGAAGTCGGCTGCTTCGTGGATGCCATAGACGAGCGGTCCCCATTCGGCGATGTTCAGGTAAACTTCGTACATGCGTTCTTTCGATGTGAGCCGTTGGTGCTCGATGAGCCACACGATGAGTGCTTCTTCCAACTTGCGGGCGATGTTTTTGTTGCGGTTCAGAAAGACGTTTTTCACCAGTTGCATAGAAATGGTGCTCCCTCCGCGGGCAAAGCGATGGACTTTGAGGTCTTGTATCAGAGCCTCGCGTAGGGCGTCGGGCAGGAAGCCCTGATGATAGAAGAAAGCCCCGTCCTCGCTTTGTAGGACGGCCATCTGAAGGATGGCTGGTATTTGATTCAATGGAGTGAAATGTTCCCATGAAGGTCCTACGGTAAAGGTACGTACGGGCCGATCGTCTTCGTAGGCGGTATATTCAAACTCTTCTGCCATTTTGCTCAGGTTCGTGTGGCCATAACTTTCGATGTGTACATCCTTTCCTTTCAATTCAGATTCCAACTTAAGGCTGTCCAAGTGGGCAAAGTCTACGTCGAGCAGGAAATGGTAGGCCAGCTGACCTTTGATGCGGATGTCGTCCAGGTTGTCGAATAGGCCACGGGGTAATGACGTGAAAAGGTCTTCGGCTGGGAACCAAGGCTTGTCCGTAGCAGAGGTCAGATGCCAGTATCCGTTCTTCTGTTCTACCTTCAGGTAGGGATGGAAGTCCAGACGGTTGAAGCGTACAAGGCTGATACTATCCAGTTCGATGGAGGTAGGAGCGATGTTCAGATGAAACTCCAGCCGACCGTGGTCGAGGTTGACCAGTTCAGGTGAGAGGCGTCGGTGATAGACTTTCAATCCATTAACTTCTGTTTGTCCAATAAGGCGAGTCAGCTCTCGTCCAAGGCGTTGTTGTTCGAAACGGCACGTCAGATTATCGAAGCTGACTTCGGCACCCAGGCGTCGTTTGAGGTAGGGCAGGGTGATGTGGGGTGCGTGCAGAGTAGCGCTTAGCCGACGGTCGGAGGGATTGATTTCGCCCTCGGCCTGCCAGCGTTGCACGTAGTGGTCTTCGTCGGCTACGATGTCCGTTCGGAAGCGATGGTCTTGGATGTTGAATTGGGGGATATGGAGGTTGACGTAGTTGTTGTCTTTTTGTTCGGTGATGTTCAGGTGAGTTAGTGTGCCATTTCCCGGCAGGAAACCAAAGATGAGGTCGAGCAGCTTGTTGATGCGGAGGGTATAGTCTTCTTCACTTCGTGGCGTGGTGGAAGGAGCGGATGCATCAGCCTCCGGCGTGGGTCGGAAAAGAAAATCATAATTGGCTTCGGAACCATGCTTGACAAAACGCACGGCCAAGCTATCTAACTGAAGGTGGCGTATTTGTACATTGCCTTGGAGAAGTTCCCATAGGCTGAGTCGTGCTTGAAGCGAACCGAGGGTTAGGAGAGTATCTCGTTCATGTGGAACGATGCTCAGTCCTTCGAGCAACATGGTGTTGATGCTTTTGAGGGTGAGGTGTCGGTAGCGGATGTCGAGTTCGTGGCGTTTGCCTACGGAGGCCAGCCGTTGCTCGACCACGTGGTTCAGAAGGACGTTGCGGAGAATGTAACCTCCCGCCGTCAGAAGGAGCAACAGGCCGATGAGGCCTGTTGCTATGCGGAGAATGCACTGCTTTTTCATCTGTAAACCTATGATTTAGCAGGTGCAAAGATATCATTTATTTTTCTTATTCGATAGGTATCCCTTTGTAGAAGTCCAATATCTTGGTGCGGAACAGGTAGTCGTACTTGGCTTGGAGCTCGTCGCTTTGTGCCTTCATCAGGTTTTGTTTGGCTTCGTTGAACTCCACGGCGTTGGCTTTGCCGTTCTCGAACTTCTGTGTCATCAGGCGGAAAGACTCCTCGCTGGCCAGGGCGGCCGCATGGCTACTGGTATATTTGCTTTCGGCGGCGGTGGCGTTGTACCAGGCCTGCTGGATTTCCTTGTAGAGCGTCTTCTTGGCGTTGTCCAGCTGGAGGGCGTAGTTCTCCTGCTGGAGGCGGGCGGTGCGCACACGGTTGCGCGTGGCCAGGCGGTTGAAGAGGGGTACGCTGAGGCTCACGCCCAGGTACTTGCTGAAGTTGTCGCCCATCTGCTGGCGGAAGGTGCGGTTGATGGTGGAGTAGTAGCTCGTACCCAGACTTCCGTTGAGGCTCAGTTGCGGATAATAGCCGCTTTGGGCGATGCGGACACTACGTTTGCTTCCCTCCAGACGGTATTGGGCGGCTTGGATGGAAGCCTTGCCAGTGAGGGCTGTCTGATAGATATCGTTGGGCGGGGTGATGGGCGACGGTGCGATGGCCGTAGAGGGAGATTCGAGCACGAAGCCTTCGGGCGACTCAAGTTCGATGAGCTGGCTCAAGGTGAGCAGGGCGAGGCGGTAGTCGTTTTCGGTTTGCACGGCCGTCATGCGGTCTTGCGCCACGCGGGCCTTGGCGTCGGCCACTTCGGCACTCGAAGCCTTACCCACGCCTGCCAATCCTTCGATGCGCTTGCATTGCTGGAGGCTCAGTTCCACCTGCCCGAGGGCCACTTCGTGGAGCTCTTGGTTGAAGAGCACTTGCAGATAGGCCGAAGCGATGTTGATGGAGATGTCTTCCTTGGCCTTCTCGAGGTCGGCGGTGGCGGCTTTCAGGTTCAGCTTGGCCAGGGCATACTGGTTGGGCAGCTCGAGGCCGGTGAAGAGGGGGATGCTGGTAGAGAGTTGCATGTTGGTGCCGTTGCTGGCCGTGTTGACGTAGACGGTGGAGTAGTCGCCGGTCGTCTCGTCGGGCACGGCGGTTTGCGTACGTCCCCAGTTCCAGCTCTGGTTGGCTCCTCCGCTCAGGTTGGGCAGGCGGGCCCACTTGGCGGTGTTCACTTCGACGGCGCTCTGCTCGGCCATGTTGGCGGCCTGGCGGATGTCGATGTTGTGTTCGATGGCATGGTCGATGCATCGGCGCAACGACCACGTCTCTTGTGCCTGAAGGCCTGTGGCGAAGCAGGCCAGTGCGGCTATGGCGGATAGTTTGTTCATATCTGTATAAGTAAGGTTTTAGGGGTTAGTCTTCTTTTTCCTGATTCTTGGTGTTGTTGCGTATCAGGTCTTTGTCGGTGATGCCACTCTTGACGGCTATCTGAATACCATCGCTCATGCCCACTTCGATGGGTTGGCGGCGGAAGACCTGCTGGGGCACGCTATCGGTCAGTACATAGACAAAGGTGCTGTCGTCCTTGAACTCCACGCATCCTTCAGGGATGGCGAGGGCTTGGCTGGCACGTTCGAGCACGATTTCGCCGTTGGCGGAGTAGCCCGAGCGAATGACCACCGTATCGGGAACACTAACGGCCGCTTTGATCTCGAATTGGTTGGCGCCATTGTCTTCGGTCGATTTGGGCGCGATGTACTCCAGCGTAGCTTGGAAGGTGAGGTCCTGCAGGGCGCCGATGGTAATCTTGACGGGCATGCCTTCGCTCACACGACCCACTTCGGTTTCGTCGATGTTGCCGCGGAAGATGAGGTCGTTCATGTCGGCCACGGTAGCGATGGTCGTACCGTCGTTGAAGGTGTTGCTCATGATGACCGAGTTACCCACCTTGACAGGCACGTCGAGGATGAGGCCCTCGATGGTGGAGCGTATCAGGGTGCTCGAGAAGGAGGCGCTGCTCTGCGTGATGCCTTCCTTCACGATCTGAAGATTGTCCTTGGCGGCCTGCAATTCCTCGCGGGCCTGCTTTACGGTCACTTCCCCTTTCTCGTACTCCTCGGAGCTGATGAGCTTGTCGGCGTAGAGCTTCTCGAGGCGGGCAAAGTCGGTTTCGGCCTGGCGCCCGTTGATTTCGGCCAGGCGTACGCGGCTCTCGGCGGCGTTGAGCGTACCCAGTTCGGGAATGACCTTCACCTTGGCTATCACTTCGCCCTTCTTCACCTTCTGGCCGGCTTCCTTGTAGACTTCTTCGATGATGCCCGATATCTGAGGCTTGATGAGGACTTCGTCTCTCGGCTCTATCTTGCCGGTGACGACGGTGGTCTTCTCCAGGTCGGCCACGGCGGGGCGGACGGTGTCGTAGAGGATGACTTCGGGTTGGGACTTCTGGTACAGGAACACGAAGGTCCAGATGAAGATGCCGGCCACGATGACCAGCAACGCGATTTTCAGAATCTTTCTTGTTTTCATGTCGATATGTTTTTTTGTTTTTATTTCTATAATAGAATGGAGTAAATCGGAGGTGGAACAACTATTCGTCGCGTATCGCCTCTATCGGCTTGATGGCCATGGCACGATAGGCAGGTGCGAGACCCGCCAGCACGCCGAGGGCGATGAGCAGCACGCAGGTGCCTACGGCCATGCCGAAGCTGACCTGATAGTGCGTCTCGACGACACCCTGTGGATTGGCCGCTGCCTCGAGCACCTGGAGCACCAGCACGGCCAGCGAGATACCCGCCATGCCTGCCACGGTAGTCAGCACCATGCTCTCGGAGAGTATCTGCTGGAGAATGTCGCGCGGACGGGCTCCGATGGCACGTCGGATGCCTATCTCGGTGGTGCGTTCGCGCACGGTGACCATCATGATGTTCGACACGCCGATGGCTCCTGCAAAGAGCGTGCCCAGCCCCACCATCCAGATGAGGATGTGTACGCCCGTCATCAGGGCATCCATCATGGAGAACATGGCTTCCACGTTGAGCATCATCACCGCCTGCTGGTCGTCGGGCGAGATGTAGTGGGCGGCCTTGATGGTTTGCTTCACCTGCTCTTCCACGTCGGCCACCTTCACTCCAGGCTTCATGGTGAAGCACACGAGCTCGACGGTGTTGCCCAGGTTGTACATCTTCTGCATCGTGGTGTAGGGCAGGGTGACGGCTTCGGAAGCCTGTCCCTGTATGTTGACGTTGCCTTCGGACGAGCACATGCCCACTACGCGATAGTAGATGCTGTCCACTTGCACGTACTTGCCGCAGGGGTCGCCTCCCTTGGGGAAGAGGCTCTCGTAGACACGCTTGCCGATGACGCACACCTTGCGTGCCTCGCGGATGTCCACGTCGTTGATGAAGCGTCCGTAGGCCATTTCCTGATGTTCTATCTGTTCGTAGTCGGGGTAGAGCCCTTTGACACTACAATCGTATTTGTTGCCCTCGTAGATGGCTGTTTTGCCCCATTGGGCTACCGAGGGAGTGGAAATCTCTATGGGGGCTAGTTTGCCGATGCGCTCCACGTCGGCCATTTCGAGGTCCCAGCTCCGTCCTTTGCGGAAGCCTTTGTAGGCCTCGCCCGTCTTTTGGGCGAAGATGAAGCCCGAGTTGGTGGCAAAACCTTCGAATTCTTTACGCAACTCCTGCTCCATGCCCTGGCCGCCTCCCATGAGGGCCACGAGCATGAAGATGCCCCAGAATACGCCGAAGGCCGTGAGCAGGCTTCGCGTCTTGTTGCGGGTGATGGTGACGAGGATTTCCTCGCAGGTATCTTTGTCTATTTTCATAATGCCTAATTTTCAATTATCCATTAATCCGCCCTCAATGCCTCGATGGGCTTGATTTTCGTGGCCTTGCGGGCAGGGAAGAACCCGGCCAGCGTGCCGGCTACGATGAGCGTCATTGTAGCCTGTATGGTGATGCGAAGGTCTACCGTCGGGTCGCTGAACATCTTGGCCTGGAACATGCTGGCATCCATCGTCTGGTTGCCGAAGGTGTTGTCCATCCACTCCGTCACGCCGATGCCCGCCACCATGCCGATGTAGCCGAAGAGGGTGGTGATGACGACACTCTCCACGATGATGAGCCACAGGATGGAAGCCGGCTTGGCGCCCAGTGCCTTGCGGATGCCGAATTCGTGGGTGCGCTCGCGCACGGTGATGAGCATGATGTTCGACACGCCCACGATGCCGCTCAGCAACGTGAAGATGCCGATGACCCAGATGGCCGTGCGCAGGATGCCCATGGCGTTCATGGTGCGCAGGTAGTCGGTAAAGCGGTTCCATATCCAGATGGCGCCCGTGTCGTCGGGCGAGAAGCGGTGGTTGGCACCGATGATGCGGCGGTATTCCGCTTCGAAGGCTTCGTTGCTCTCGAGGGAGGTCAGGCCGTCGGTGGTCAGGAGGATGTTGTTCAGCTTGTTGCCCTTGTTGTAGATGGTCTGCAGGGTGCTGAAGGGGATGTAGGCTTCGCTCGGTTCGCTGTTGCCCTGGTCGTTGTAGATGCCCACCACCTGATAGGCCACGCCCCCGGCGTTGACAAACTGGCCGATGGGCTCGGTGTGGGTCTTGCCGAAGAGGATGTCGGCCGACTTCTGGTGGAGGACGATGACCTTACGCCGCTCCTTCAGGTCGATGTCGTTGATGAAGCGCCCCTCGGCGGTCTTCACGGCCTCGATTTCCGTGTAGTTGGGGTGTACGCCCAGCAGGGAGAGGTTGACGTACTCCTTGCCGAAGCTGATGTTGAGGCCGCTCTGGCGCACGGTGGCGCCCACGCTGGTCACGTTGTCGGGGAATTGCGTTTCGGTGTCCGTCAGGTCGCGGTTGTCCAGCTCGATGCGCCGCCCTTCCTTCAGGCCGTCGTACGACTGGGTGGTCCAGCCGGGGAAGATGCGGATGGAGTTGAGCGCCCGCTCGGACGAGTTTTGCTCGAAAGCGTGGATGAGGCCGTTGCCCGCGCCCAGCAGCACGATGAGCATGAAGATGCCCCACGCCACGGCAAAGCCCGTCAGGAAGGTGCGTAGCTTGTTGCGCCGCAGGGTGCCGTATATTTCTTGCCAAAGGTCAATCATGGGAATTGAGAATTGAAAATTGATAATTGTGATAATTGTGATTTGTGATTTGAGAATGGGGGGATTTTTCCATTCTCCATTTTCCATTAAACAATTACTTCATGAACCCGTCGCGGCCGAAAGGCGAAGCGTCGTGGTTCAGGTTCTCTTCGATGGTGCCTATCACGCCGTCCTTGATGTGGATAATCTTGTCCGTCTGGTTGGCCACGCCGCTTTCGTGGGTCACGACGACGATGGTCATGCCCGTCTGGTGGAGGTCCTTCAGGATCTGCATCACTTCGACCGAGGTCTTGCTATCGAGGGCTCCCGTTGGCTCGTCGGCCAGGATGATTTGCGGACGGGTGATGAGGGCACGGGCGATGGCCACGCGTTGCTTCTGTCCCCCGCTCATCTCGTTGGGCATGTGGTGGGCCCAGTCCTTCAGGCCCAGGCGGTCGAGGTACTCCATCGCCAG
>CAYQOV010000103.1:0-9510 GCA_964419245.1 uncultured Bacteroides sp.
ATCTTCCGCCTCTGCAAGCTCTATGCCTAAACACAGGTTTTTTACTATGCGCCTATAAATAAGAAAGTTCGAGAATAACTTGGTCTATGCTATGTTTATGTATATAAAGAAAAAACTCCTTGCAAGCTGTTATCTTACAAGGAGTTACACAATACATATCGTACTCGAAGCGGGACTTGAACCCGCACAGCCGCAATGGCCAAGGGATTTTAAGTCCCTCGTGTCTACCGATTCCACCATTCGAGCATCCATTGGAGCGGAAAACGAGACTCGAACTCGCGACCCCAACCTTGGCAAGGTTGTGCTCTACCAACTGAGCTATTTCCGCAGAATCGTTTGAAAGAACGGGTGCAAAGATAAACAGTTTCAGCATTACAGCCAAACATTTGACACAAAAAAAGAAGGTCTTCTGCAAGAAAATCACCATTTGCAGAAAACCTCCTCGATATTGTCACTTCATAAAGGGCACACACGGGCACCCCTTTCAACCACGGCCTAGCAAACTTTTTTCAGCCTGCTCCATCGTGGAGAAGTTGAAGCCTTCAACAACTTGCTCCATCAGCTGAGTGATGCGGTCGTTGCACAGATTGCCAATGCTGCCTTCATGGGTGTGGTGCACTTCCTTGCGGGGAGTGAAGCGCCCGGCTTCGATGTCGAGTCCCACCTTCTTGTAGGCATCACGGAATGGCATGCCCTCGCGCGCCAGGCGATTGACTTCTTCCACGCTGAAGATAAGCGAATAGCGGTCGTCGTCCAGAATATGGTCGTTCACCTTGATTTCGTTCATAATGTAGGTGGTCATCTGCAGGCAGTCCTTCAGTTCCTGGAAGGCGGGCAGGAAGACTTCCTTGATGATTTGCAGGTCGCGGAAGTAACCCGAGGGCAAGTTATTGGCTATCATCATAATCTGCTGGGGCAACGACTGGAGCTTGTTGCACTTGGCACGGGTCAGCTCGAAGACGTCAGGGTTCTTCTTGTGGGGCATGATGCTGGAGCCGGTGGTACACTCGTCGGGCAGCTTGACGAAGCCGAAGTTCTGGCTGTTGAACAGGCAGGCGTCGAAGGCCAGCTTGGAGAGGGTACCGGCGATGGTGGCCAGGGCGAAGGCTACGTTGCGCTCCATCTTGCCGCGGCCCATCTGGGCATAGACGACGTTGTAGTTCATCGAGTCGAAGCCCAGCAGGCGGGTGGTCATCGTACGGTCGAGGTGGAAGGACGAGCCATAGCCGGCGGCCGAGCCAAGGGGGTTGCGGTTGCACATGCGGAAAGCGGCCTGCAGGAACATCATGTCGTCCACAAGGCTCTCGGCATAGGCGCCGAACCACAGGCCGAAGGACGAAGGCATGGCAATCTGCAGGTGGGTATAGCCGGGCATGAGGACATCCTTGTAGCGGTCGCTCTGACGGATGAGCACGCCGAAGAGCTGCTCGACGGCCAGAGCAATGTCCTTGATCTGCTCGCGGGTGAAGAGCTTGAGGTCGAGCAACACCTGATCGTTGCGCGAACGACCGCTATGTATCTTCTTGCCTACGTCACCCAGCTTGCGGGTGAGCATGAGCTCTACCTGCGAATGGACGTCCTCGACGCCATCCTCAATGACGAACTCGCCCCGCTCGGCCAAAGCATAAATCTGCTTCAACTCGGCCAAAAGCTGCTCCAGTTCGTCTTTCTCAAGCAATCCGATGCTCTGGAGCATGGTGATGTGGGCCATAGAGCCCAGCACGTCGTGCTTGGCCAGGTAGAGGTCCATTTCGCGGTCGCGCCCCACGGTGAAGCGCTCGATATCCTTGTTTACTTGTACTGATTTCTCCCAAAGTTTCTGTGCCATGTCACTTTTCCTCCTCACAAAACGGTTAATATTGTATCAGGGCCAGCATGTCGGCCATTTTTTCCAGCCCCTCCTGCAAGGGCTTCTGCACCATGGCTTTCATGAAGGGATTGAGCTCCATGCCGATGGTGAGCTTCATCTTGCACTCGGCCTCGCCCGTAGGCACAATCTGTATCCACAGATTGAAGGGCAGCGGCGAGGTGGTGGTGCCGAACTTGATGCACTTCTCGGGTTCGCGTTCGACAATCTCCAGCGTAATGGTTCCAACGGGGGGCACTTCGACACTAAGGGTATCTGCCGTGAACGACAGGTTCTTCACCTTGTCTTCGGGCAGGCGGTCCTTGACTTTCTCCAGATTGCTCAAATCGGACAATTTGCCGTAAACGGCACTTTGGGAGGCGGGAATTACCTTCACTCCACTCTCAAATTTCGTCATATATGTTCAGCTTAAATAAAGACAAAAAAGAACCCTTCGGGCAAAATTGCCCGAACAGTTCTTTCTTTAACTATCACCATAAAACAAGATTTCTTACTTTCCAGCATCCCAGTGCGCAGGATCTTTTCTCCATTCTTCCAGCGTAGGGATATCGCCATCTTCGATGTAGCCGGTACGCAAAGCTACTTCGAGCACAGCTTCATAGTTGGTCAGTGTAACCAAAGGCACTTTTGCTTCCTTGAAAGCCTTCTCGGAAATGGGGAAGCCATAAGTATAGGAAGCTACCATACCAATCACTTCGCAACCGTCACGGCGAATGGCCTCAACAGCCTTCAGGCTACTACCGCCCGTCGAAATGAGGTCTTCAACGACAACGACCTTCATACCGGGACGAAGTTCACCCTCGATCAGGTTCTCCAATCCGTGGTCCTTAGGAGTGGAGCGTACATATACAAACGGAAGGTTCAGCGCGTCGGCCACCAAAGCACCTTGAGGAATGGCTCCCGTAGCTACACCGGCGATAGCGTCCACCTGTCCGAAACGTTCCAAAATGAGTCGCGTAATTTCAATCTTTACAAAATTGCGAAGAGAAGGATAAGAAAGGGTCTTGCGGTTATCACAATAGAAAGGCGATTTCCAGCCTGAGGCCCAAGTAAAAGGATTAGCAGGCTGTATCTTTACAGCTTTGATTTTCAGCAACTTCTCTGCAAACAATTTTTCTAAATTTCTCATAGCAAACTATTCTTATGATCAAATATGGTACAAAAATACAGAATCGGAATGAAAATAGAAAACGAAAAGATACATATTTTTTCGCCCGACTATTCATTTTCTTCAGAAATGTCCATACAACGGCGTATATCGTCCATTGCAAACCCACGCCCTAAGGCAAAACGAACAAGCTTTCCTTCCAACTCGCGGACATTGGCTGCACGCACTGTCTTCCGCTTGGTCGCCAGCATGGCACGAAGTCCAGACAAATAATCGGATTCATCAATCACCTCGTCCAGCAAGGGTTCGTAAACGTTCGGCGACAAATGTTTGGCCCTCAATGCCTGTCCGATTTTCACCTTCCCCCAACGGGCAAAAAGATACTTATCGCGAATGAAAGCACAACAGTATCTTTTTTCATCCAGAAAACGGTCTTTTTCCAAGGCTAAAACTATGCTTTCCCGTGCTTCACTATCCAGCCCCCAACGAAACAACTTTTCTTCCACATCCGCCCGACAACGCTCTGCCACGGAGCAATAGGCGGAAAGACGTGCCAAGGCTTCCTTTGCATCCATTTCCTTGTTCATCATTATTTTTCAGCAATTACAAAACGATCATTTTGTGACAAATCCTTTTCTACACGAACCCCGACATACCCCATCGCACGAAGCATCTCTACCATCTCGCGGCCATAAGCCCGATTGATCTCAAAATAAAGCCGGCCGCCATCGGCCAACATGTCACGCCCCAAGACGGCAATGCGGCGATAGAAGCGCAGGGGATCATTGTCGGGCACAAACAAGGCAAGTGAGGGCTCCCACTGAAACACATTCGGCTCCATATCTGCCTTTTCGGCCTCTGTGACATAGGGCGGATTGCTTACAATGACATCATACAGTCCTGCTTCATCCGCCTGGCAGGCGAGCACGTCGCACTCCACAAAACGCACGTCTGCCTGAAGTTTGCGGGCATTGGCACGCGCCACACTGAGGGCTTCGGGCGACACGTCCCAAGCCGTCACCAAGGCATCGGGGAATTCCTTGGCCAGCGAAACGGCGATACAACCGCTACCAGTCCCCACATCCAATATCCGTGCGTCCGCAGGTATCTCCTTCAGCATCAGCTCCACCAGTTCTTCTGTTTCAGGGCGCGGGATGAGCACCCCAGGAGCGACCCAAAACTTTCTTCCAAGGAACAAAGTACGGCCTTCGATGTATTGCAAAGGTTCAAATCGGGACAAACGTTGCAGAATGTCCTCCAGTTCCTGTTCTTTTTTTGGAGATAAAGCTATATCTTTGCCCAGATAATAGTCGGTCGGTACCTGTCCCAACAGATCACAACACACGATACGTGAAAGGGCGGAAACTTCTTCTGCCGTATAATAAGGCTGAAGTCGGCTACGGATATAGGCAACGATCTTATTCATCATTTGTAAAACGACAAAGGGATAGAGGTTCTTTTAACTAAACCGCAAAAGTACACATTATCCCTAAACAAAGAAATATATGGAAGACGAAAAATACATGCGCCGCTGCATCCAACTGGCACGCAACGGACTCTGCAACACAGCCCCCAACCCGATGGTGGGAGCAGTCATCGTACACAACGGCCGCATCATTGGAGAAGGATATCACGTGCGTTGCGGGCAGGCACACGCCGAAGTGAATGCCATCCGCTCCGTCAAAGACCCTGCCCTATTGAAGGAATCGACGATATACGTCAGCCTGGAGCCTTGCGCCCATTATGGCAAGACGCCCCCCTGCGCCGACCTGATCAGAGAAAAACAGATACCACGCATCGTCATCGGATGTCAAGACCCTTTTGCGAAAGTAGCAGGAAGGGGCATACAGAAGCTGCGCGACGCCGGCCGCGAAGTGGTCGTGGGGGTACTCGAAGAAGAATGCCGACAACTGATCCGCCGCTTTATCACCTTCCACACCCGCAAGCGTCCCTACATCACCCTGAAATGGGCAGAGTCGGCCGACGGCTTTATCGACCGGCTAAGAACGGAAGGCAACCCGACCGTGCTCTCCAGCCCGCTGACCGGCATGCTGGTTCACAAACTGAGAACGGAGCATGCCGCCATCCTCGTAGGCACCAACACCGCACGACTCGATAACCCCCGACTCAACGTGCGCCACTGGTATGGCCCTGCCCCCGTGCGCATCACCATCGACCGCCGCCACCGCCTGCCTCAAAACCTAAACCTGTTCGACAGCTCCCAACCCACACTGACATACACACAAGAGAACTTGTACGAAATATTGAAGGACCTGTACGAACGCCAGTTGCAATCTCTTCTGGTGGAAGGAGGAAGTCGACTTCTCCAATCGTTTATCGACGCAGGCTTGTGGGACGAAATCATTGTAGAAGAAGCGCCCCTGATACTGGGCAAAGGCGTGAAAGCTCCCTTGTTATCCCCACAGGACATCTACCGCAGGGAATGCCATTTCGGACGGGGATACCGCCATTACTTCACACAGGAAAAGCTTCTGACGGAAACAGACGCCCCAGCCCGACAAGGCTTCTAACACCTGCAAATTGAACCATTTAATCGACAAAAAGGCTCATATTATCTATAATTTTATATAAAACTTCCCTGCAAAGGTATTTATAGAAAAAAAATGTTCCTATTTTTGCAGCTTGAATAAACAATATAACAACAAATGAGACTGAAGTTTTTATCTATTATCATAAGTTTTCTCACTGTATCTATCGCCATCAGTTCGTGCCTGAACTCAGACAACAACTATGAATACAGTACCGATGCCACAGTTCACGCATTCGAGCTCGACACCATCTATGGCGAAAGTTACAAATTCGAAATAGACCAAATACAAAGGCTCATCTATAACCGCGACTCCCTTCCCATGAGTGCGGATACCCTTATAGACAGTATCAAGATCACGACATTTACGACAACGAGTGGCATTATCATGTCGGGTACGCCTGACACGCTGTTCAATGCGGACAATTACCAGAACCTGCTTCCCGCCATGAACTCGGAAAGCGGATTGCAATTCAAGGTGGTAGCAGCAGACGGCATCACAAGCCGCCTCTATAGGCTGATTATCAATGTCCACAAGGAGGATCCCGACTCGCTGGTATGGCACAAAATGGCTTCCGCACCTGCTATCGCAACAACGGCACAAGGTCTGAAATCGATTGTATTGAACGACGAATTGTTTGTCTATAATGCCCCCAACGCCGGCTACAAGACATCCATCGTCCCCAGTAAATACAGCTGGCAAAGCATTACGCCCAACCTGCCGGCCAACGCAAAGCTCAGCACTCTCACCAACTTCCAAGGAGGACTTTGGATAAATACAGAAGACGGAGCAGTCTACTCTTCGACAGACGGTGTCAATTGGCAAAACCAGGAAGCTTTGAGCGGACATATCGTAAGTCTGCTGACAGCTTTGCCCGCCAATGAAATCAGCGGTACTCCAACCCAACTGAGTGCTATTATGAAGGACGAAACCGACGGGAAAAACCATTTCTGTATCACCGAAGGCGCTACATGGGTTCAGCAGGACGAAGTACCCGAAGGCTTCCCAACCGCCAACTATTCCGCCTGCACCTTGACTACATCAAACGGCCTGAACAAAGCATTCCTGGTAGGCAACGTGCCGCAAGATGACAATGAACAAACCGTACCCTGGTCGTCCATGACCGGTTACGGCTGGGTAGACCTGAGTACCACTACCACTTCGCGCTGTCCAGCCTTGGCCAATCCCAACATCATCTATTACGACGATGCGCTCTACATCATGGGAGGCAAACTGGAAGCCTTTTATAAATCGGCAACAGGTGGCATCGCATGGGAGAAACAGGAAGAAAAAGTCGTATTCCCCGCAGAATTTGCTTCGAAAGGTACCTCATACACAATCACAGTAGACAAGAACAATTTCATCTGGATCATATGGGGAGGTACCACCAATGAAGTATGGCGTGGTTGCCTCAACAAATTAAAGAAATACTAATACCGCTTTATAGATATAAAGATGTCATATAAAGAACAAATCGACCTTAACCGGGTGCCACAGCACGTAGCCATCATCATGGATGGAAACGGACGATGGGCCAAACAACGCGGACACGAACGCAGTTTTGGTCACCAAGCCGGTGCAGAGACTGTGCACATCATTGCCGAAGAAGCAGCAAGGATGGGTGTCAAATATTTGACCCTCTACACTTTCTCCACTGAAAATTGGAACCGTCCTGAAACAGAAATCAGTGCACTGATGGGACTGTTGTTTGACTCCATTGAGGAAGAAACGTTCATGAAGAACAACATCAGTTTCCGCGTGATAGGTGATATCGCCAAACTGCCTGCCAATGTACAAACCCGTTTGAACAGCTGTATCGAACATACCTCAGCCAATACGGGCATGTGTCTCGTTCTGGCCTTGAGTTATTCCTCACGTTGGGAGCTAACCGAAGCAACACGTCAAATAGCCGAAGAGGTAAAAAATGGGATTCTGTCTCCAGAGCAGATAGACGACCGTACCATCAGCCGGCATCTGGCTACCAATTTCATGCCCGATCCCGATTTGCTGATACGGACGGGAGGCGAAATCCGTTTAAGCAATTACCTGTTATGGCAATGTGCCTATTCGGAACTTTACTTCTGCGACACCTATTGGCCCGACTTCCACGAAGAAGAATTCTGCCGTGCCATTTGTGACTACCAGAAACGTGAAAGAAGGTTTGGTAAAACCAGTGAGCAAATCAGTTGAAACCATAAATAAAGAAATAGAATAGTAATCTGTAATCAGTGAAATAATGCATTATCGTATCTTCTCCATACTCGTAACAGCCTTTCTCCTCATTAGCTGCCTGCCGACGGCATTTGCACAAGACAATCAGTCTGAAAAACCCGTTGTACTCTATGGCACCCCGAAAAAATATGAAATAGCAGACATCAAAGTGGAAGGCGCCGAAAATTATGAAGATTATGTCATCATCAACCTGTCCGGCCTCTCAAAAGGACAGCTGATCACCATTCCTGGCGATGAAATCACCCAAGCCTGTAAACGTTATTGGCGTCACGGACTTTTCTCCGATGTTTCTATCACATTCGACAAGGTGGAAGGCGACAAGGCATGGCTCACCATCCATGTGGTAATGCGTCCGCGTGTATCAGAGATCCATTTTCATGGTGTCAAGAAATCTGAGCGCGAAGACTTGGAGGCCAAAATCGGCATGATTAAGGGAAATCAGATTACTCCCAATCAGATAGACCGTGCTAAAACATTGATAGAACGTTATTTCGACGACAAAGGATTCAAAAACGCAGAAGTCATCATCAACCAAAAAGATGATAAGAACAACGAAAACCAAGTGATTGTCGACATCGAAATCGACAAAAAAGAAAAAGTAAAGGTACATCAGATCACGATCGAAGGAAACAAAGCCATCACCGCCAAGAAGCTGAAGCGCGTGATGAAGAAAACCAACGAAAAAGGTAAACTGTTGAATCTGTTCCGCACTAAGAAATTCGTAGAAGAGAATTATGAGGCAGACAAACAACTCATCATCGACAAGTATAACGAACTGGGTTATCGCGATGCCATGATTGTGGCCGATAGTGTGACACCCTACGATGAAAAGACCGTAAACGTTTATCTGCAAATTGAAGAAGGACAGAAATACTATCTGCGTAATGTGACATGGGTAGGTAACACGCTTTATCCATCTGAGCAGCTGGACTACTTGCTTCGCATGAAGAAAGGCGACGTCTACAACCAGAAGTTACTTGAAGAACGTACATCGACCGATGAAGATGCTATCGGAAACTTGTACTACAACAACGGTTACCTGTTCTACAGCCTTGATCCTGTAGAAGTAAACATCGTAGGTGACTCCATCGACCTTGAAATGCGTATTTACGAAGGACGCCAGGCAACCATCAACAAGATTATCATCAGTGGTAACGACCGCGTCTACGAGAACATTGTACGTCGCGAACTTCGTACCCGCCCGGGTGATCTTTTCAGCCGTGAAGAATTGATGCGTTCGCTTCGTGAAATCCAGCAGATGGGACACTTCGACCCCGAACAACTCCAGCCGGACATTAAACCACGTCCCGAAGACGGTACGGTGGATATCGGCTATCCGCTTGTTTCCAAAGCCAACGACCAGGTCGAATTTTCAGCAGGTTGGGGGCAGACAGGTGTCATCGGTAAATTGAGTCTGAAGTTTACCAACTTCTCACTGGCCAACTTGTTACACCCGGGCGAGAACTATCGAGGCATCCTGCCACAAGGTGACGGACAGACACTGACCATCAGCGGCCAAACCAATGCTAAATACTACCAGTCGTATAGTGTATCATTCTACGATCCTTGGTTCGGCGGCAAGCGTCCGAATGCTTTCTCTGTGTCAGCCTTCTATTCCCGCCAGACGGATATCAGCAGCCGTTACTATAACGATGCTTATTATAATAGCTACTATAACAGTCTTTATAGTGGTATGTACGGTTATGGCCTCTACAACTATGGCAACTATACTAACTACGAGAACTATTATGACC
>CAYQOV010000104.1:0-7792 GCA_964419245.1 uncultured Bacteroides sp.
ACAAAGATAAGGGGGAAAGGATATTATGACAAGATGTATTTGCTCAACTGCTTACTGATAGACAAAGGTGTAAAAAGATGGTATCACGCTTTCACCTCGACTCTTATAGCCTGAAAAACAAAAAAATATGGTGAAAGATTCTTCTTTCACCATATTTCACTATATTCTTGGAAATTGTTATTCTTGAAAGCGGGTATAGGTTACTTCCAGCGTCAGTTTGGTTCCGCCGTTGTCCGGGTCGCCTCCCTGCAGTTTAGCGTAGCTGGGCTGCAAGTCGTGTTCTACAGCTGTAGTTGTTGTAGAGTTTGTTCCTGTCGATTGGGTACTGATGTTTACTGGGATGAGTAATACTTTGTTCCAATCAGGGTTTTCTTCGTTCCATTTCTTGTTCCACGCTTCTTCATCCCATGTGGCTCCTGCTTCTTCTTTTGCCTTGTCGCGTGCAGCTTTCTTTTCGTTGATGCAAGTAGATACAAGGCGAGCGATGTTCTGGAAGGTGTATTGGTTAGTCGCAACGCTGTTATGGGCAGCAGTGAAAGAAGTGATGTTATCGTTCACCTTGTTTTCCTCGAAGAACGATTTCAGTTCCTGCTTGCGTAGCAGCAATACGTTGCTTGGCGCATCCATACTGAACTTGTAGTTGTTCTTCTCATTATAATTGGTGAACGTCAGTTTCGCTGAGTTAAGCGTGTCTTTGGACAATTCCTGATAGATTTCATCATAGGGCAGGGTTGCCTCTGTGAAGATACCGGCGGGCGACTTGATGTAAGTCCAGTTCTTTTCTTCAGCTTTCTCTTTTAGCTTTTCTGAATTGGCAAACTGATTAGCCTGTATTACTTCTTTGGTCGATGCAAACAGAGTTTCTGCACCATAATAGATTGAATCTTCACCGATTTGCCCATTTTCATCAGTCACCTTCTTTTTGAGAGCAACTCCCAGGCTGTCTACGTAGTGGAAGCGGAACTGGAACTGGAGGTCTATGCGGTCTGCATAGAGGATGGTTCCGTCACCGAAGTCGTTCTGGATGCAGACGCCCTTGAATACGTTGTTGATGAAGTTGTCTGCATTATCGAAATAGTTGTTTTCACCTTTTTCGTAAGCCTTGTTCAGGTCATATATCTTTTGTCCTATTTCCGTATCGAGATTGAATACGATACTGGGTGAATAGGTGTAATTGCCGTTAGAGTCTGTTTCAAAGCGAACAGAATCGGGTACGGTAGCATCATAGGCCGTATAGGCTTTTCTTCCCAAAAGGGTTCCTTTATAGTCGTTGATATTGATGTCCGTGTAGCGGTAGTGTTTGGTTCCGTCCTGGCGTTCTTGTATCCAACGATCGTTCAGTTCGTAGGCGCTCATGCGGCAGGCATTCAGGGAATCACCGAACCAGCTGCTATAATAAAGGATCAGCTTCAGTCCTGCTACGTTTTCGTCTACGCGTGTACCTTTACCCTTCAAGGTGTCTCCGCTGTAGTACTCTTCATAGAGAGGAGGCAGCGTTTCCGAGAATTTGAAGTTGTCCGTACAGTTTAGTTCGGTCAGGAAGCTGGATGTATAGGCTCCGAACTCGGGGTCGGTGAAGCGGCCTACATATCCGGTACTGGTCTTGGCATATACGGCGTCTGCCAGATAAGAATGGGTTGTGACGTCGAAAGTGATGGTATGTGCAGACATCCCGTCCGAGTCGGGGAGCATCCCCATACCCAGTGTATTGGTGGTGTCGTCGCAAGCAAAGAATACGAGAGCCGCTGTCAGTAATGCTCCTATATGCTTAAGTCTCATAGATTTCAGTTTTTGCTTTTTTTTGATGTCATTGTTCTGTTTCTGCAACCAGGTCGTAGAAACTGTTGCAGCGGTCTGCCATGTCTTCGCCTCCCTGGTACTCCAACACGGGTTTTCCCAGGCTCCGTGCGTAGTCCAGCACTTCCTGGTTCACGTGTTCGCTTTGCTGGATGACTCCGTCAGAATACTCCACAGCCAGTTTGCACAAACTGGTGAAGTCTACGGGTTCTTTCAGTTTGGCGAGGTCCTTTTTGGCGATACCTTTCAGCATCAGCTTGGTCGCATAGTCTGGATGGAAGCTTTGTTTGAAGTCGTCCTCGTAGAGCGAGAAGATCACTTTGGAATTTCTGTACGAAGGTTCCTCCCGGTATGCCCTCTTGATGTAGAGGGGAGCCAGGGCGGTCATCCATCCGTGGCAGTGTATGATGTCGGGACACCAGCGCAGTTTTTTCACCGTCTCAAGCACGCTACGTGCATAGAAGATGGTCCGTGCGTCGTTGTCTTCATATTCCACACCGTTTTCGTCGGTGATTTGCAGCCGGTTCTGGAAGAAGTCGTCGTTGTCTATGAAGTAGACCTGCATCCGTGCCGACTGGATGGAGGCCACTTTTATGATCAGCGGGTGGTCGGTGTCGTCGATGATGAGATTCATTCCCGACAAGCGTATCACCTCATGCAGTTGGTTGCGGCGTTCGTTGATATTCCCCCATTTGGGCATGAATGTTCTGATTTCTCTGCCTTTTTCCTGGATGGCTTGCGGCAGGTTGCGGCCGGTCAGGGACAGTTCGGTTTCAGGAACATAGGGGGTGATTTCTTGTGTGATAAATAAAACCTTGTTAGCCTTTGTCATACTCTTCATCAATTATTTTGCAAAGTTACAAAAAAAAACGCTCACAGCGTCAAGATGGGATGGCTATAATTCCTTATGATTTGTTAAGTGCTTGTATTTCAATGTCGCTTTTTCGGCCGGAAAGTTCTGTTCGGACATGCTTTTTATACAAAAAATGCGATATTTCTTCGTTATGTGGTAAATAATAGCTTATTTTGCACCGCTTTTGAAACAACCCTGTATTTATCAAACATTAAAAGTAATGGAAATAGTACATTCTATCAAGGACTTGCAGGCGGGACTCGCCGCTTTGCGCGCCCAGGGTAAGACGGTGGGACTGGTGCCCACCATGGGAGCTTTGCATGCCGGTCATGCCTCGCTGGTCAAGCGGAGTGTGGCCGAAAACGATGCCACGGTGGTGAGCATCTTTGTCAATCCCACTCAGTTTAATGACAAGAACGATTTGGCCAAATATCCGCGGACGCTGGAGGCCGACTGCCGCCTGCTCGAGCAGTGTGGAGCGACGTTTGCCTTTGCGCCGTCGGTCGAAGAAATCTATCCCGAACCGGATACCCGCCGTTTCAGCTATGCCCCGCTGGACACGGTGATGGAAGGCGCTTTCCGTCCGGGACACTTCAACGGCGTGTGCCAGATTGTGAGCAAGCTGTTCGATATGGTGAAGCCCGACCGTGCCTACTTCGGCGAGAAAGACTTCCAGCAGCTGGCCATCATCCGCGAGATGGTGCGTCAGATGAAGTTCCCGCTGGAGATTGTCGGCTGCCCCATCGTCCGCGAGGCCGACGGGTTGGCTCTGAGCAGCCGCAACACGCGTCTGTCTGCCGACGAGCGGCAGACCGCCCTGAAGATTTCGCAGACACTCTTTGCCAGCGTCGAGTTTGCGGCCTCGCATACGGTGGCCGAGACGCAGCGTTTCGTCGAAGACGCCATTGCCGCCGTGCCGGGGCTCCGTCTGGAGTATTTCGAGCTGGTGGATGGGAATACGTTGCAGAAAATTGCCGACTGGGCCGAAACGGACTATGCCGTGGGCTGCATCACCGTCTTCTGCGGTGAGGTGCGTCTCATCGACAATATCAAGTACAAGTCTTAACCCAATAAACAGAAATACGTTATGATGATTGAAGTATTGAAGTCCAAAATCCACTGTGCCCGTGTCACGGAAGCCAACCTGAACTACATGGGCAGCATTACGATTGACGAGGACCTCATGGACGCGGCCAACATGATTGCCGGCGAGAAGGTGTACATTGCCGACAACAACAATGGCGAACGTTTCGAGACTTATATCATTAAGGGCGAGCGCGGCTCCGGAAAGATTTGCCTGAACGGTGCGGCCGCACGCCGTGTACAGCCCGATGACATCGTGATCATCATGTCCTATGCGCTGATGGATTTCGAGGAGGCCAAGTCGTTCAAGCCGACGGTTGTCTTCCCCGATCCGGCCACGAACAAGGTGGTGCGTTGAGGCAGCCCTTCTCTGGAAACTGAAAATGGCACACGGATGCCCCCCTTTGCGGGGTCCGTGTGCCATTTTTGTTTCCTCATCCCTTGTGTGCCGCCGCGATGGTGTCGCGGACGCGGCGTTCCGTGGTGACGGGGCGGGTGTATTCTTCTATCCGTACGGTGCCGCCCATCGACACGGCGTCGTTGCGCCAGGCCATGCCGCTTTCCACGGTTTCGCGGGCGGAGAAGTGGAACTCCGTGATGCCCGTCTCGCGGGCGATGCGGGCGATGTTTCCCTCGTTCACCCCGCAGCCGGCCAGGAGCGTGATGCGCCCGGCGGCGGCTTTCTGCAATTCGCGCAGCAGGGGGATGCCCGCTTCGGCGGTGGGTTGCTGTCCTGAGGTCAGGATGCGGTTGCAACCCAGGCCGATGATGTCTTCCAGGGCCTGCCACGGGTCGCGGCAGACGTCGAAGGCACGGTGGAACGTGACCGACATGCCTTGCGCCGCCTTCATCAGCCGCCCCATCAGGGGCAGGTCTACGGCGCCGTCGGCAGTCAGGCAGCCCAGCACTACGCCGTCGGCACCCAGGCGCCGGGCGTTGGCGATGTCTTCCAGCATGATGCGCTCTTCAAGGGGAGAGTAGCGGAAGTCGCCGCCGCGGGGGCGGATGATGACGTGCAGGCGGGTGCGGTTCAGCAGGCTGCGTGCGGCGGCGATGTCGCCGAAGGAGGGGGTTGTGCCTCCTTCGGGGATGCCGGCACACAATTCCACACGGTCCGCGCCGCCGGCCTGTGCGGCCAGGCAGCTTTCTACGCCGTTGGCGCAGACTTCGAACTGGAAGCGGGGAGGGTTCATGATTAGGGAGTCTGTTTATGGGTTTTCCGATTCGGTTTATTTCGCATAACTGACGGCGCGTGTCTCGCGGATGACGGTGATTTTCACCTGTCCCGGATACGTCATCTCGTCCTGTATCTTCTTGGCGATTTCGCCGGACAGGCTTTCCGTCTGCTTGTCGTCTATCTTGTCGGCGCCGACGATGACGCGCAGCTCGCGGCCGGCCTGGATGGCGTAGGTTTTCGTCACGCCCGGATAGGACATGGCCAGCTGTTCCAGGTCGTTGAGGCGCTTGATGTAGGCTTCCACGATTTCGCGGCGGGCGCCGGGGCGTGCGCCCGAGATGGCGTCGCACACCTGGACGATGGGTGCCAGCAGGCTGGTCATCTCCGTCTCGTCGTGGTGGGCGCCGATGGCGTTGCAGATGTCCGGTTTCTCCTTGTATTTCTCGGCCAGCTTCATGCCGTAGAGGGCGTGCGGCATTTCGGGTTCTTCGTCGGGCACCTTGCCGATGTCGTGCAGCAGGCCGGCGCGTTTCGCCTTCTTCGGGTTCAGGCCCAGCTCCGAGGCCATCACGGCGCAGAGGTTGGCCGTCTCGCGGGCGTGCTGCAGCAGGTTCTGGCCGTAGGACGAGCGGTATTTCATCTTGCCGATGATGCGGATCAGTTCGGGGTGCAGGCCGTGGATGCCCAGGTCGATGGTGGTGCGTTTGCCGGTCTCGATGATTTCTTCCTCCACCTGCTTGCGTACCTTGTTCACCACTTCCTCGATGCGGGCGGGGTGGATGCGGCCGTCGGTGACGAGCTGGTGCAGGGCCAGGCGGGCTATCTCGCGGCGCACGGGGTCGAAGGCCGAGAGGACGATGGCTTCGGGCGTGTCGTCCACCACGATTTCAACGCCGGTGGCGGCTTCCAGGGCGCGGATGTTGCGTCCTTCGCGGCCGATGATGCGGCCTTTGATTTCGTCCGATTCGATGTGGAACACGGTGACCGAGTTTTCGATGGCCGTCTCCGTGGCCACGCGCTGGATGGTCTGGATGACGATGCGTTTGGCTTCCCGGTTGGCCGTCAGCTTGGCTTCGTCCATGATGTCGTTGATGTACGACTGTGCCTGCGTCTTCGCCTCTTCCTTGAGCGATTCCACCAGGCGTTCCTTCGCCTCGTCGGCCGAGAGGCCCGAGATGGTTTCCAGTTTTTCGATTTCCTGGCGTTGCAGGTGGTCCAGCTCGTCTTTCTTCTTGTCGACGATGCCCAGCTGTGCTTCCAGGTTTTCGCGGATGGCGTCGGCTTCCTGTTTCTTGCGTTGCAGTTCTTCCTGCCGTTGGTTCAGCACCAGTTCGCGTTGTTTCAGTTTGTTTTCGGCCTGTTGGATTTTCTGGTTGCGGGCGGCCACTTCCTTTTCCAGGTCGGCTTTCTTGTTGAGGAACTTTTCCTTCACTTCGAGCAACTTGTTTTTCTTGATCACTTCCGCCTCGGCTTCCGCGTCCTTCAGGATGCCGTCGTATTTCGCCTTCAGGCCGTGCTTGAAGACCACGTACGAGGCGGCGGCTCCGACGAGGAGGCAGGCGATGGACACTACTATCGTAACTACTGTCATTTTGATAATTTGTTTTAATATGTATATAAATAAAAAAAGCACTGCCGGAGTCTTCCGCCCGTCGGTCCGGGGGGTGTGGAAGGTCTCGTCCAGTGCGTGGTTTTTGTTTTCTCATCCGGTTTGCGGCCCGGGGGCTGCGTCGGGAGGGTCGTCCGGTGCTTCCGTTTCCTTGAAGCAGGCTTCGAGCGCCTCCGTCAGTTCTTTGAGCTTCGCCGTATAGGGGGCGGTGTCGTTCCGCTGTTCCATCCGCAGGGTTTCCAGTGCAAACTGGTAGGCCACCATGCCGAGCAGCTGTTCGTTGCTCGCTTCCGGGTAGTAGTCCCTATACTGTTTGAGCCTGACATTGACCTGCCGGGCGGCTTCCCTGACCGTTTCCTCGTCGTCGCGGCGGATGCTGAGGGGGTAGGTGGTGCCTGCCATGAGCAGGTGTATCTTTATCTTATCGTTCATACATCTTCGTCTCCTTCGTTATTCATTCAGCAGGGCGATGCATTTGTCGACTTCACGCACTAATTTTGACAATCGCAGCTTCGTCTCTTTCACGTCGCTGCCGTTAAGGCTGATTGTCGTAGCTGTTTTTAGGTCGGTGTAGCGCTTTTCCAGGGCCCGGTAGGCGGCTTGCGAGGCGGCGCAGTCGGCCCGGCAGGCGGTCAGGAGCTCCCTCAGGCGTGCATTTTCGCGCCGCTGTTCATCGTGCAGGTAAATCAGGTGGCGCAGCCGTGCTTCAAAGGTTTTCAGTAGCTCTTTTTCTTCTTCTGTCATCTCTACACCAAAATTGTACACAAAAATACGATTTACTTGGATATTACAAAAACTTTTTGCCGAAAATTCGCGTTTTCGGCGAAATTATTGCCGGCGTGCCTGCCTGCGCATGGTACAGGAAAGGGGGCCTGCAGTCCCCCATTTTCCATTCTCCATTACAACGGGCTTCCCCCCTGGTCGTCGCCGCCGCGGCGGCCACGTCGGCGTCCGGGTCGAGCTCGGCGGACTGCACGTGCAGCTTCAGGCGGCGGTCATGCGTTGGTGGTAGTCCGGAAAACAGTTTTCTCGGCTCTCCGAGCGTTGGGACAGCCCGTCGAACTGTTCGAAAGCTTCTCCGAGCGTTGGGACAGCCCGTCGAACTGTTCGAAAGCTTCTCCGAGCGTTGGGACAGCCCGTCGAACTGTTCGAAAGTCTCTCCGAGCGTTTGGACAGTCCGTCGAACTGTTCGAAAGTCTCTCCGAGCGTTTGGACAGCCCGTCGAACTGTTCGAAAGTCTCTCCGAGCGTTTGGACAGCCCGTCGAACTGTTC
>CAYQOV010000104.1:7892-9329 GCA_964419245.1 uncultured Bacteroides sp.
GAAAGTCTCTCCGAGCGTTCGGATAGCCCGTCGAACAGTTCGAAAGTCTCTCCGAGCGTTGGGACAGCCCGGCTTTTAATTGAATACAGGTAAGCCCTCATCGCCGATTTCATATTGCCAGCCTGATCCGCTCAGGGCGGCGTTCATGGAATCAATGGTATCTTCCCATTTAACATTTGTACCGTCCACCTTGATGGTGCCGTTGGTGCCGCTATCCATTTTGCCAATACCATTAGCAGGGTTGCTGCTCCAGTAGCAGGCGGTGGTTTGGCCACTATTGCTGTTCATACCACAATGCCGCCGACATTGCTTTGTCCGCTGACAGTTCCCGTGGCATGGTAGCAGCCGGTTACGGTACCTAGGGAATTAGCTCCCACCACACCGCCGGCATAGGTCGTACTGGTCTCCACGCTGCCCGTGGAGTAGCAGGCCATGAGCGAGCAGCCATTTCCCAAGCTGCCCACCACGCCGCCGACATAGGTACTGCCCGATACAGCCGCTGTGGAATGGCAGCCCTCGATGGTTGACCCGATTAAGTTGCCGGTGCCTGTGTCAATATTTGTGGCACCGTTTCCGGCTATTCCGCCGACATTGACATTACCCGTCACAGTCCCTTCCGTCTTGCAGCCGGAGATTTTGCCATAATTCCTTCCCACGATGCCGCCTGTATCGGTGAGCCCTGTACCTGTCACCGTGCCATCGACCGAGCAATTCTCTACAGTGCCATCGTTCTGTCCTGCCACGCCGCCGACTATATTGCCGCCTGTCACCTCCACATCTGTCAGCTTCACATTCTTCACCGTGCCGTCCTCGCCGATACGTCCGAACAGACCCGTATAGTCGTTACTTCCTGTAACGGTCAGCCCCGTGATGGTCTTATCTTTACCGTCGAAGGTGCCGATGTATGGTTGGCTTTCAGTGCCTATCGGCGTCCACTCTCCCGTCAGGGTGAGGTTGTCCGAGAGGGTGATGTCAATGCCGGTTTCTCCGCCGTTCACCAGGCTGGCGATGTTCTTCAGGCCCTTCTCGTTGTTCACGGTGTAGCTGCCGTCGCTCACTTCGGTATAGCCCGGGTCATAGTTAAGCGTAATATTGTAGAACTTGCCCGCTACGGGGGTGATGCCGGAGGAGAGAGTGCGCTCCTCGGTGCCGTTTGCCCGCAGTTGAGTTATCTCTTTGCCGGGCACCACGTTCGCCTCCCAGCAGGTGATGGGGGTGCCGTTCTCGGTGTATTCGCACTTCTTCATCTCTATCCAGCCCTCTTGCGAGCCTTGCACTACTGTACCTTTTCCATAAGTGCATTGGGTATGGGCATAGAGCTTGAGGCTCTGCACCTCGCCGAGTGCATCGGCTGTGGGCGTGACGCGCACCTTCGCCAGCCGGTGGGTGAAACTCAGGGTGACGGGGGTCTGGTAGTCGCCCGTGCCCGTGGCGCCC
>CAYQOV010000105.1:0-9312 GCA_964419245.1 uncultured Bacteroides sp.
CAAAGGAAAGCAGTTTGTCTGTTTCTGCCTTCACGCTTTCACAGGTATACAAACTGCTGTCTATGAGCAGCTTCCCGTGAAAGATAGCGGTGAAAGCGTGAAGGCAGAGATGTTAAGCTGTGACGGGACTGAAGTTAAGCAGAAAGAGCGCTGATGGTTGGCTATTTCGGTTTAATTACTAACTTTGCGGGTGGAACCAATAAAAACATGTGGTTATGATAACAAGTCAACTGCTGCACCCCGCGAGCATCGTCGTGGTCGGTGCGTCCAACAATGTCCACAAGCCCGGAGGGGCTATCCTGAAAAACCTCATTAGTGGCGGCTACACAGGCGAGCTGCGCGCCGTCAACCCCAAAGAACAGGAAGTGCAAGGCATCCGCGCCTATGCCGACGTGAAGGATATTCCCGATACTGACCTGGCCATCCTGGCCATCCCTGCTCCGCTGTGCCCCGACGCGGTGGAGACGCTGGCGGCCGAGAAGCACGTGCGCGCCTTCATCATCCTCTCCGCCGGCTTCGGCGAGGAAACGCACGAGGGGGCGCTGCTCGAGGACCGCATTCTGGAGACCGTCAACCGCTACGGCGCCTCGCTCATCGGCCCCAACTGCATCGGCTACATGAACGCGTGGCACCACAGTGTCTTCAGCCAGCCCATCCCGCAGCTCCATCCGCAGGGCGTGGACCTCATTTCCAGCTCGGGCGCCACGGCGGTGTTCATTCTCGAGAGCGCCGTGACCAAGGGCCTGCCCTTCTGCTCCGTCTGGTCGGTGGGCAACGCCAAGCAGATCGGCGTGGAGGACGTGCTGCAGTACATGGATGAGAACTTCGATCCTGACCGCGACTCGCATATCAAGCTGCTCTACATCGAGAGCATCGGCGACCCTGACCGCCTGCTGTTCCACGCCTCGTCGCTCATCAAGAAGGGCTGCCGCATCGCCGCCATCAAGAGCGGCAGCAGCGAGAGCGGTAGCCGTGCGGCCAGCTCGCACACGGGCGCCATTGCCAGCAGCGACTCCGCCGTCGAGGCGCTCTTCCGCAAGGCGGGCATCGTGCGCTGCCACTCGCGCGAGGAGCTGACCACCGTGGGCTGCATCTTCACCCTGCCCGAGCTGCGCGGCAAGAACTTCGCCATCATCACCCACGCGGGCGGGCCGGGCGTGATGCTGACCGACGCCCTGAGCAAGGGCGGATTGAACGTGCCGCGCCTCTCGGGCCCCCTGGCGGACGAACTGAAAGCACAACTTTATCCCGGCGCCTCCGTGGGAAACCCCATTGATATCCTTGCCACGGGCACGCCCGAGCACCTGAAACTCTGCCTGGACTACTGCGAGAACAAGTTTGAGGACATCGACGCCGTGATGGCCATCTTCGGTACGCCGGGGCTGGTGACAATGTTCGAGATGTACGACGTGCTGCACGAGGCGATGCAGACCTGCCGCAAGCCCATTTTCCCCATCCTGCCCTCCATCAACACAGCCGGTGCCGAGGTGGCGGACTTCCTGAAGAAGGGCCACGTGAACTTTGCCGACGAGGTGACGCTGGGCACCATGCTGACGCGCATCATGAACGTACCCCGCCCCGCAGCCAACGAAATCGAGCTGTTCGGCGTGGACGTGCCGCGCATCCGCCGCATCATCGACTCCATCGCCGACGATGGCTACATCCCGCCCCATCAAGTACAGGCCCTGCTCCGCTCGGCCGGCATCCCACTGGTAGACGAGTTCGTCTCTTCGAAGAAGGAAGAAGTGCTGGCTTTTGCCCGCCGCGTAGGCTTCCCCGTGGTGGCCAAGGTGGTAGGTCCCGTCCACAAGTCAGACATCGGTGGCGTGGTGCTCAACATCAAGAGCGAGCAGCATCTGGCACTGGAATTCGACCGCATGATGCAGTTGCCCGAAGTAACTGCCGTCATGGTGCAACCCATGCTGAAGGGTACGGAGCTGTTCATCGGCGCCAAGTACGAGGAGAAATTCGGCCACGTGGTGCTCTGCGGCTTGGGCGGTATCTTCGTCGAGGTACTGAAGGACGTATCATCCGGCCTTGCCCCGCTGTCCTACGAAGAGGCCTACTCCATGATTCGTTCCCTCCGTGCCTACAAGATTATCAAGGGCACGCGCGGCCAGAAGGGCGTCAACGAGGACAAGTTTGCCGAAATCATTGTACGCCTCTCCACCCTCCTGCGCTTTGCCACGGAGATCAAGGAGATGGATATCAACCCCCTGCTTGCCACGGACAAGCATGTCATTGCGGTGGATGCGCGCATTCGCATCGAAAAAAACAGGGGATAGGCTTGCGAAATGTTATAATCGGGTTTTGCTAAAGGGATTAGGAAGATGAAAAAGGCGACGCATGAGGTTCATTGGCTGAAAGCCTGCAACGGCTTTCTGTCCGGCGCAATGACGCTGTTGGGTTATGATCCCAGTGGTTCGCAAGGCAGGGTTTCTTTGGAGTACGGTTGCCCTTATGTCAGATTTGAGGTGAAGGGCAAGGTGATGGACAAGAAAAAGAAGAGGCCCTTGGAAGGTATTCAAGTCTCGGTGCGGCCCATCATACGGGAAGAACCTTCTCAGCGGTATGCTCCGCTATATACGGACAAGGAGGGTGTATACAGCTTGCAGCAGGAAGATATGCCGTTCGATAGTATCCAGGTCATGTGTGAGGATCCTTCAGGTGTATATCAAACGAGCTCGGCAACGGTCAGATTGGAACTGAAAGGCGGTGCGGGTAGATGTGTGGGCAGCGATAGTCAAGTGGTGAATTTTGAGTTGAGGAAGTTAGCCAGACGTTTTTCCTTGAGCGATTTCTTGAAGAAAGTGGTTATATGTATTAAAAAAAGATGAAATCTAATGCAGTAATAGTCTCATTATGTGCATTTATTAAGATGTAAACCTAAAAACAATGATAACATGAAAAAAGCGACACACAAAGTCAGTTTGTTGAAGGCCTGCAACGGCCTCCTGTCTGGTGCTCTGGCCCTGCTGGGCTACACCTCCTGCGACTCATCAGGAATTGGAGGCGAGACACCTTTAGAATACGGCACACCGTATGCCAAGTATGAAATCAAGGGCAAGGTCATGGATCGGGATACGAAGGCTGCTATCGAAGGCGCCCGCGTCATCGTGAAACCTATGCAATGGAAGTCGGACGAGACATTCCCTCCGCAGGCTTTTGATACCTTGCAGACCGACAAGGACGGCAATTACCTCTACCAGAATGAGATGACGATGATAGACCGCTTCCGTGTGGTATGCGAAGACCCTTCGGGCGCGCTCAAGGCCGACTCCGCCACCATCAAGATGGACCCGCAGGGCGGTGAAGGTTGGTATCAGGGCAGCGACAGTCAGGAAGTGGACTTCGAACTGAAGAAGCAGGAGCCATGAAGACGCCCGTAGAACGGCTTTCCCTGCGCAAGCGGTTGGCGCTGGAGGTCTTCCGCCGGATGCGCGAGAACCAGAAGGCCCTGCATCCACTGAAGCAACTCTTCTGGGAGTGCACGCAGCGGTGTAACGTCCACTGCAAGCATTGCGGCAGTGACTGCAAGCGCACGACCGAAATCCCTGACATGCCCGCCGAAGACTTCCTGCGCGTGGTGGATAGTTTGACTCCTCATGTCGATCCGCACGAAGTGAACATCATCATCACCGGCGGCGAACCGCTGGTGCGCGACGACCTGGAGCAGGTGGGCCTCGCCCTCTACCGCCGCGGCTATCCCTGGGGCATGGTGACGAATGGCCTCTACCTCACCGCCGAACGCCTGCAGAGCCTTCTGGCTGCGGGGCTCCATGCCATCACCGTCAGCCTCGACGGCTTTGCCGACGACCACAACTGGCTGCGCGGCCATCCTGACAGCTACGACCGTGCGATGAATGCCATCCGCCTGCTGGCACAGGAGCGGGACGTGAAGTGGGATGTCGTCACTTGCGTCAACTGCCGCAATTATCCCCGTTTGGAGCAGCTGAAGGACGCGCTCTACGAGGCTGGCGTTCGCCGCTGGCGCCTGTTCACCATTTTCCCCGTCGGGCGTGCTGCCCGCTATCCCGAGTTCCAGTTGGATGACCGCGACTTCAAGGGCTTGATGGACTTCATCCGTCGTACCCGCCGCGAAGGCAAACTACGCGTCAGCTACGGTTGCGAGGGCTTCCTCGGTAGCTACGAGGGCGAGGTGCGCGATGGCTTCTACACCTGCAACGCCGGCATCAGCGTCGCCTCCGTTCTGGCGGACGGCTCTATATCCGCCTGTCCCAGCATCCGTGCCGACTACCATCAGGGCAACATCTACCGCGACGACTTCATGGACGTGTGGCAACACCGCTTCCAGCCCTTCCGCGATCGTCGCTGGATGAAAAAAGGTGTGTGTGCCGACTGTTCCTTCTTCCGCTACTGCGAGGGCAACGGTATGCATCTGCACGACGGCGACGGTCACCTCCTCTTCTGCCACCTGCAACGGTTGAAGGGGGCTTGCGGGCAGTGACTTCCATTCCTTTAAAAGCATACGACCTTTTGATGCGAAACATTGCTTCTTTTGCATCAGAAGGTCGTATGTTTTGCGTATCTTTCGAGCCGGGCGTGTATTTTTTTGTTCCGCTTATTCCTTTATTTCGGCCGTTTGGTGCGGCTTACCGTCCGTTTGTCCTTTGCAGAGGTTGATGGGTGTTTCCTTTCCTGCTGCATTTTGATTAAATTTGGATGTCCTTTAAAATACTTACGTTATGCATCCGGTCCTCGAGCAAATCAAACAGTTTCTTGCACCCAGGTGGTACAAGTTGCAGAAATCCGTTGTGGAATTTGTAAAGCAGTTCCTCGTACCCAAATCGCGTGAATTACAGAAATATATGGTGAAATTTGCAAAACAGTTCCTTGTTCCTAAGTGGCGTGAATTGCAGAAATACATGGTGGTATTTAAAGAGCGTATGACGATGAAACGAATGGTGCTAATGTGCCTGCTGCTGGTAGCGGTAGTATGCGGAATCTTGGCCTTGGCGCAGGGCGATGGAAAACAGGATTGGGAGAAGGAGCCTTATCCGTTTGAGATAAAAAATATGAGGGATATTGGGGGGCTGTCTCAAAATTGCCTGTCATGGCTGTAGACAGTAAGGGTAATGAGTTCGGTATACAGTGGTCAATATGTGTTTGTACCTATTCCGACTTTTCATTTAGTATGCGCAGATTGCCTGAATATCATAATAATGATTATGATGATATTGTTGATCATGAGACTTATGCTGCTGATTATGTTCTTATTGAGTTTTCTAATGGTCAGAAATATTCCCTAGGATTAGAATTTGATATATACGAAATAGATACTGGATTAGGATTCTCTGCTTCAGATTCAGAATACGAGGAAGCGGAATTTATATCTATGTTCAGGAGTTATGATATTGCCTCTGTTAGATTCTTTTATTGTAGGAATAGTACGTCTTCTTCGGGGAAGAACTCTAATTCAAAGGAACTTGAAGTGTTGAAAATTAGATTTAAAGATTTTAACTCGGCAGCTACTATTAATGCAATGTTGAATGATATAGAGAAAAAGAGTGGAAGTGATTCAAAGGATATAGAGTTTGGCAAAGTATTGACAAAAGGCAGCTCTTCCTCCGATTTATCTGAAAAGTCTATCTCTTCCAATTCGGATGATGACGAAGAAGAAATAGACTCGGTCTTAGTGGAAAAGAGCATCGTTATCAAATCGGTGGAAACCCAACATAACGTGGTGCAGAACGGGCAAAAGGGGATGAACATCATCGTCAATTATAGCGTAGAAGGCATGAAGGGCAAAACGGGTGACTTGAACGCTTATTTTTATTTCGAGGACGGTACGCCGCTAAAGGACGGCAACAAGAGCAGCGTGCCCTGTTATGGTACGTATGATGGTAGTGTGGTTGTTGGTAAGCAGTTCACTCCCCGCTATGATGACGTTGCCATGTCAAGTACTCTCTTCATGCCATATGATGAACTCCATCTGAGGAAAGGAAAATTCTCTTTAAAGTATTATTGCGCCATTTTCGATGACGAAATGAAGCAGCAGGCTACGAGCAACTGGAAATATTTCACTGTTACGCAGCAATGACGGGAGCTATATGCATCTTGAACTTTCAAGGATTTTTCCCCAGTTAGGAAATAAAAATTCCCCAGTCAGCAAAAAATAATCGGCTGACTGGGGAATTTTTGGTAGATGGGTTCGAAGTTTATCCCGCCCAGTCCTCGCGATCCAGGTTGCGGTAGCCGATGGCTTCGGCCAGGTGGGCGGACTGGATAGACTCGCTGCCTTCCAGGTCGGCAATGGTGCGGGCTACCTTCAGGATGCGGTCGTAGGCGCGGGCCGAGAGGTTGAGGCGCGTCATGGCGCCTTTCAGCAGGGCGAGGCCGCGCTCGTCGGGTCGCGCATAGAAGGATAACAGTTTGCTGTTCATCTGCGCGTTGCAGTAGACGCCGGGTACTTGGGCGTAGCGTTCCTGTTGCAGTTGACGGGCACGTACCACGCGTTCGCGGATAACGACGCTTGGTTCGCCGGGGCGGATGTCGGACATCTTTTCGAAGGGGACAGGCGTTACTTCAATCTGCAGGTCGATGCGGTCGAGTAGGGGACCGGAAATGCGGTTCAGGTATTTCTGTACTTGGCCGGGACTGCACACGCAGGGCTTCGTCGGGTGGTTGTAGTAGCCGCAGGGACAGGGGTTCATGCTGGCTACGAGCATGAAACTGGCGGGGTATTCCACATTGCACTTCACACGCGAGATGCTGATTTTACGGTCTTCCAGTGGCTGGCGGAGCACTTCGAGGACGTTGCGGCTGAACTCGGGCAGCTCGTCCAGGAAGAGGACACCGTTGTGTGCCAAGCTGATTTCGCCGGGCTGAGGGAAGCTTCCACCTCCGGTCATGGCGACGTTGGAGATGGTGTGGTGCGGGTCGCGAAAGGGGCGGATAGAGATGAGGCCGCCATCCTTGCCCAGCTTGCCGGCTACGGAGTGTATTTTGGTGGTTTCGAGGCTTTCACCCAGCGAAAGGGGCGGCAGGATGGAGGGCAGGCGCTTGGCCAGCATAGATTTGCCACTGCCGGGCGAACCGATGAGCAGCACGTTGTGGCCTCCGGCGGCGGCTACTTCGAGAGCGCGCTTCACGTTTTCCTGTCCCTTGACGTCGGCGAAGTCGAGGTCGAATGTATTTTGCCGGGCATAAAATTCCTCCCGGGTATTGACTATGGTGGGAGCCAGCTCCTGGTTACCGTTGAAGAATTCGACTACTTCCCGCAGGTTTTCCACGCCGTAGACGGTCAGATTATTCACGACGGCTGCTTCGCGAGCATTCTGCTGGGGTAGGATCATGCCTTCGAAACCGAGTTCGCGCGCTTTGATGGCGATGGGCAGGGCGCCCTTGATGGGCTGAAGGCTGCCGTCGAGGCTCAATTCGCCCATCAGCAGGTAGCGGTCCAGCTTATCAGATTGGATGGTCTCGTTGGCGGCCAGCATGCCGATGGCCAGCGGCAGGTCGTAAGCCGAACCTTCTTTGCGGATGTCGGCCGGGGCCATGTTGATGACGATGTTGCTCGTGGGCATCTTGTAGCCGTTTACGTGTAGGGCGGAGATAATGCGCTGATGGCTTTCTTTGACAGCCGAGTCGGGCAGTCCTACAAGGTAGAACATGCAGCCGCGTGTACTGTTGACTTCGATGGTGATGAGCGTGGCGTCTATTCCTTGGACAGCCGCTGCGAAAACTTTGACAAGCACGGGATTATTTTTTAGTTTGTTTTTTCTCTTTGGCGATTTCTTTCAATTTTGCTTCCAGTTGCTCCTGAGTCAGGTTGCGTCCTTCAATCTTCCCTGTCGGAGTGAGCAGAATGTTCGTCGGTAATGCCCGAATGTTGAACTGTTCGATAATGTCACCGTCCCAGCCTTTGCAGTCACAAGCCTGTTTCCATGTCAGTGTGTCGTTTTCAATAGCTTCTTTCCATAAGGCTTTATCAGTATCGAGTGAGATGCCGAGTATTTCAAAATCCTTATGTTTTTTCTTGTCTTTATAAATCTTGCGTAGCATCTGGTTGCTTGCTTTGGACTTTTCGTCCCATGATGCCCAGAAATGTAGTAACAAGTATTTGTCTTTGAAGTCCGTTCGTTTAAGATCTTTGCCTTCACTACTGGGTAGTTGGAAATATGGAGCCATCTTTCCCGGTTCTGTTTTTTCCGCTGTTTCTATTTGCCTCAGAAGGTTTTCTACATAGAGGTACTCTTTAAGTTCTCCGGTCATTCCTTCTATCAATTTCTTGATTTCCGGAAAATCGGGTGACGTTTTTTGTACCAGGTATTTGTCTAATACATATAACGATGCAGGTGAGGTCAGATTGTTTTGGATGAAGACTTTAGCTGAATCTTCGAGTGCTTGAGCCGTGAGGGTAGTATCTCTTTCTATCTTTTGGCGGAAGAGTGACAACTTTTCGTTGGCGGTGTTTCCTTTGATATAGAGCGAGTCCAGACAAGTAGCCGATCCGTTGATTTCAATTTTTTCTCCTTTGTTCATGTAGATGGGTATTTCCGTCCCGTCGGAGAACCGCAGCCATGCCGAAATCAGTGTGTCTATTTCCAGCTGGGTTGAGATTTTATCTTCTTTGACGGTCAGTGTATCCAGGCGGTTATACAATCTGTCTGTACCGTATATATAGAGAGTGTCATTCCCAAGGCCTTTGATGACGCCACTGATGCTGACAATGTCCTTTTCGTGGTTGCTGCAAGCGGCTAGCAGCCATGCTGCCAGAAGTAGTAGTGGATATAGTTTCTTCATTGCTCGTTTTTTCTATAACTTCGGCTGCGAATGTAATTCTTTTTGGCGTGAATAAAAAAAAATGTCCGACATATTTCTATGCCGGACATTTTTTTGTGTATGAATGCTTTTTTATTTTGCAATGCTCATAAAGTCAGCATTTGTATAATACTTAGCGAATTCCAGATCGGTAGCGGCTTTCTTGCCCAGCGTAGCGTCTTTAGCTACAGCTGCCTTCAGGCTGCTGATAACCATTGAATCGTTGTTCGTTCTTGCACCCAATACAGCGCTCAGATAGCTTGTATAAGCGTCGGGTTTTGCAATACCAGCCAATGTGGTTTTTGCTTTGTTGTAGTCTTTAGCCAAGATCTGAGCCAAAGCAGCACTGTTTGTCTTAGTATCACCGAATGCGTTGACTGCCTTTTCATACTGGCCTTGTGCTACGTACAAGTTACCCAATGCTTCGTTCAGCTCAGGAGCTCCAGATGCTTTAGCCAAGTAAGTTTCAGCAGCAGCCTTGTCACCCTTAACCAATGAGATAAGACCCATGTTCATGTTAGCTTCTGC
>CAYQOV010000106.1:0-9196 GCA_964419245.1 uncultured Bacteroides sp.
CTTCAGATTTTGCAGAGGAGGTAATCGATACGCGCAACTACCTGAAAGGCGGTGACATGAATTTTGAATACCAGCTTAAGACGCCTTGGACTTATAATGTAAGTTTGGGTTATACTGTTGGCAGCAGCCTTGCTTTGGGAGCCGAGTATGAATACAAGGATTATTCGAATATCAAATTCCAATATTCCGATGGTATGGATATGCAATGGGAAACGCAGGAATCTAAGAATTGTTTGAAGGGTGTACATACCCTTCGACTGGGAGCTGAATATAAAGTTATTCCTCAATTCTCTTTGCGTGCAGGTTACAACTTGATGACTTCTCCTTATCAGGACGGTGCTATCAAGGCTTTGCCGATCAATTCAATAAATACAGATACGGACTTCATGAACCTGAAAGCGCAGAATACCTACACGTTGGGTATCGGTTACCGTGGTTCGATGTTTTATGCGGATCTTGCTTATAAGTTGAATTCGCAGAAGGCGGACTTCTTCCCGTTTGTTTATTCTGAAGCGGATGGCAACGTGACGAATTATGTCAGCCCTGATGCAACAAGCGTGAAGTTCAGTCGTAGCCAGGTATTGTTGACGTTGGGTATGCGTTTTTGATTTACGCATAAAGCCTGGGATGTTTTGGAAGAACAGGCAGATGTAATTCTTAGGCACGATTTATACAGATTATTATGGAGGTTATTAATTCTCTTCCGTATTGTTTTGTGTAAATCGTGCCTAAAATATATACATCTAGCCTGCTGTTTACCAATACCAGGCGATGCCGAAGGAGTAGGGCGATACGTCGGGACCTTTGCCACCCTGGAACAGAGTGTTCATGGAGTAGCGGAGGTAAACACCGAAGTCACCATATCCGGCCTGGAGCAACAGATTGGCACCGACGGGACGCACATACATGCCTTTGCCCACGGTCTGTTTCTTACCGCCGTTTACATGGCTGAAGGATTTCACGCCGTGGCGTATCTCAAATTCGGGGCCGAAGTTAAAGAATACGAGGCTTTTGTTCCAACGCTGTTGCCACTCAAGCTGTACGGGGATGCGGAAGAAGAAATGGCGCAGGCGGCTGTCGCTGTAGTAGGGAGCGGTGGCTTCACTGCCTTCGGGTTGCATCTCCTGTCCGTTCTGGAAGAAACTGTTTCCGTCCTGTTTCAACAAGGCAAGGTCACCGTCGAAGCTAAACGAACGGTAACCCCAGCTCAGGCCGATGTTGACTCCCCAGTGCGGGTTCTTCTTGAAGTTGTGAGAGGCGGCGAGGAAGTTGAAACCAAATTCCCATGATTGCGACAGGTCAAGATGACCTTTGGGGCTGGATCCGAATCCCATAAAGTTGTCTGCCAAGTGTGAGAAGCCCAGGAATACCCCTGAGACATGTGCCTCATATTCGTTGTATTTCTTCTTTTTGGGAATAAAAGGCAGGGCGTCGAGGAAGGTTCGGCTGTCGGCATCTACCTTCTCCAGATAGACTCCTTCAAAGATTTCCACTTCTTTTTGTTCATCGTCCTCTATCTGTTGTTCGTAGAGCCTGATGCGCATGTCTCCCTTTCCTCTCAGGATGATGATGGAGTCGCCCTGTGTCTCGACGATGGCTTTCTCTCGTTTGGGTTCGGTGGTTTGTTGGGCTTGTGTACAGACGGTGGCCAGTATCAGGCAGCCGGCTGTGAGGATGGTCTTTGTTTTCATATCTATATAATGATTAATGATAATTTCTTCATTTTTTGTTTTTCTTTTTATTGCTTGTACAGCATCTTCATCAGTTCGTCCTCATCTAGCGGTCCTTCGATGTAGACTAGGGTGGCCTTGTCTTCCTTGCCGACTTTGTAGAGGATGTAGCGGTTTACTTTTTTGCCCCTTTGGCTAGTACGGCTCAGGCGATAGTAGGCGCTGCGCAGTTCGCCGCTTTCGTTCACTTCCTGCGTCTTCTGTACCTGATGGGTATCGATGGCCTGTTTAAGGCATTGAAGGATTTCCTGTTTGTAGGGAGTCACTTGCTCGAATACCAGGCTTTTGTAGGCCGTCATGCGGTAGGAGCGGAGGATGCTTCCGTTCAGTTCTACGTAAGTCACGTTTTTTTCGTCTTTGTATTTTTCGAATAAGGTGGCTATCTGCAAGCCTTCCTGGGCGTATGTGGTGAAGCTGAAACAGAGGATTAGCAACACGATGCCGATGAGGCGGCGATATACGATGTTTTCTCTTGTTTTCATGATGTTTTTAGGGTAATATGTTTGGTAGGATGATGTTTTCTTTCAGTTCTTCGTCGGTGAAGCCTACGTTCTGCAGGGCTTCCAACGCCTTGGCCTGTACCAGTTTCGGGTCGTCGCAGTAGTGTCCGTCAATGATGGCGTAACTGGTGCGGGCGGGTGTGAGGTGGGGTAGCAGACCGGCGATGCCGATACAGAGCAGCAGAGCGGCGGCAATGCCCGTTGTCAGATAGTACAGACGGTACAGTTGGGTCGGCTTCGAGGTTGCTTCCGGTTGCTTGGCCGGAGTGGTCTCTTCGTTCTGCGTTTGTCGGAAGGCTTCGACTTCCTGGGCGATACAGGCAAAGAGCGGGCGGTACACTTCCAAGTGTTCGGGCACCTGGTCCGAGGCGAAGAAACGGCGCAGCTCGCGTTCTTCCTCGCAGGTAGTCTGTCCGTCGAAATATTTTTCAAGCAGTTCTTCCGTCTTCATGACTGTTTCCTCCTTTTACGTTCTTGTATGGTTTGCAGGTAGATGTTCCTCACTTTCTTTCGTGCCCTCGACAGGTTGCTGCGTATGGCCTCGGCGCTGCATCCGGTTATCTGGGCAATCTCTTCGCTCTCGTATTCCTCCACGTCCTTCATCCGCATGATGGTGCGTTGGAGCGGGGACAGCGAATCGATGATGGCCCGTATTAGCCTTGCTTCATCCTTCAGCTCAAGCAGATGGTCTGGTGTGCGGCCGTCGGCTTCGGTCTGCAACCGGTCGATGGAGCTGTTATCTCTGCTGCGCCGCCACAGGTCCATGCAGACATTGTGTGTCAGGGTCATGGCGAATGCTTCGATGCTTCGGTACTGGTCCAGCTCCAGCCGGTTGTTCCACAGCTTGAGCAGTACCTCCTGCACGGCATCTTCGGCATCCTCCGGGCTCTCGGTCAGCTTGCGTGCATAGTTCAGCAGCTTGGGACGGAGTGGCAGGACAGTTATTTTGAATTCGTTGAGTTCCATTTACATCTATAGGACGTTTGGGAAAGCCAAACGTGACATCAAAGATGAAAAAAATATGAGATGTGGCAAAGAAAAAAATGTGTGGAACTTGGGCTCTTCGTTGCGAGGCAGTCAGACGAAGTGCTTCATGGGGTTGTAACACAGTGCTTTGTGGCAGTGTGACACAGTGCTTCGTGAAGGTGTAACGAAGTGCTTCGTGAGGAGGTGACAAAGCACTGCATGAGAGGGTGACAAAGTGCTTTGTGGGGAGGTGATGAAACGGCAGGGGTAAAAAAGAAGAGAGGATGTATTTTCTGGCGATACATCCTCTCTTTCTTCAGGGAATATTCAGAATCTTATTTCTTGAAGTAGCGGTTGTACAGACCCTCGAAACCTTTGCCGTGACGGGCTTCGTCCTTGGCCATTTCGTGAACTGTATCGTGGATGGCATCAAGGTTCAGAGCCTTGGCACGGGTAGCGATGCGCTTCTTGTCTTCGCAAGCACCGCTTTCGGCGTTCATACGCTTCTCCAAGTTAGTCTTGGTATCCCAAACGCAGTCGCCCAGCAGTTCGGCGAACTTGGCAGCGTGCTCAGCTTCTTCCCAAGCATAACGCTTGAAGGCTTCGGCTACTTCGGGATAACCTTCACGGTCAGCCTGGCGGCTCATGGCGAGGTACATACCTACTTCGGTGCATTCGCCCATGAAGTGGTTGTTCAGGTCTTTGATCATTTCGTCGTCGCAACCTTTGGCTACGCCGATTACGTGTTCGTCAGCGAAAGTCAAAGGACCGCCTGCTACGGCTTCTTCCACTTCAACAAACTTGCTGGCAGGAGCTTTACACAAGGGGCACTTCTCGGGAGCGGCATCGCCTTCGTAAACGTAACCGCATACTGTACATCTAAACTTTTTCATTTTTTACTCAGTTTTTTAGTTTGAATTAATTAGTCTTATCTTTTTATTGTTTCAATCAATAACAATTTTCTTCCTTACAATGTTTGCAGACACCTCTATAATATAAGTGAATTTCCTGTATTTCGTGGCCTTCCGCCTCTGTACAGCCTTCGGCCGAGAGCCCGTCCGGACAAGGCAGGTCGTACACTTTGTTGCACACCTTGCAGAGGAAATGGGCATGTGGCGTGGTGTCGCCGTCGTAGCAGGTATTTCGTCCGTCGATGGTGAGTGTCTGGATGGCGGCATGCTCGTCGAGCAACTTCAGGGTGTTGTACACCGTTGTTTTCGACAGCGTAGGCATACCCGGAGCGAGCGCCGTGTAGATTTCGTCCACGGTGGGATGTGTATGGTGGTCCATCAGATACTGCATGATGGCTATCCGCTGTACCGATGGCTTTATGCTGTGGCTTTGCAAACGTTCAATAACATCCATATTCGCTCTTTTCAAAGTTGTAATGATTACATTTTTAATTCTGATGCAAAGATAGTCACTTCTTTCTATTTACCAAAGGTTTTCCCGTTTTTTTCGTGGTCATATTGATAAATTGGTTTATTTTTGCGGTAGTTAAACTTTTAGGATATGAATTACGGATACGTGAAAGTGGCGGCAGCCGTGCCTCGGGTGCATGTGGCAGACTGTAAGTTCAACGCCGGACAGATAGAGAAGGAAATCATCATTGCCGATGGAAAAGGTGTGCAGATCATTGCATTTCCAGAGTTGTGCATCACCGGCTATACCTGTGGTGATTTGTTTGCCCAGCAGCTTTTGCTGGAAGAAGCCGAACTGGGATTGATGCAGGTGCTCAATACGACGCGTCAGCTGGACATCATTTCCATTGTGGGTATGCCTGTCGTGTGCGAAGGACAGTTGCTGAATGCGGCGGTTGTCATTCAGAAGGGACGGGTATTGGGTGTCGTGCCGAAGACCTATCTGCCTAATTACAAGGAATTTTATGAGATGCGCTGGTTTGTATCGGCTTCCGATGTATCGGCCCGAACGGTACGGTTGTGCGGGCAGGTAGTGCCGATGGGCGATGACTTGCTTTTCGAAACCTCCGACACCACTTTCGGTATCGAGATCTGCGAAGATGTATGGGCGGCAGTTCCACCCAGTTCGTCTCTGGCGTTGCAGGGGGCGGAAATTATTTTCAACCTATCTGCAGACAATGAAGCTATAGGCAAGCATGCCTACCTGCGTTCACTCCTGAGCCAGCAGTCGGCTCGTTGCCTGGCTGGATATGTGTTCAGCTCGTGCGGGTTTGGCGAATCGACTACCGATGTCGTGTTTGCCGGTAACGGTTTGATTTATGAGAACGGTACGTTGCTGGCGGCCGGTGAGCGGTTCTCGCTGGAAGAACAGTTGGTAGTAAGCGAGATCGATGTGGAATTTCTGCGTACGGAACGCCGGGTGAACACTACCTTTGCTGCCTGCCGCAGGCGGGTGGCTCCCGAGGCAGCGGTCAGAATATCGACGGAGCTGGTCAACAGCCGTGAACTGAACCTGACACGTGCCTACGACCCGCATCCGTTTGTTCCGCAGGGACCCACGCTGGACGAACGTTGCGAGGAAATATTTTCCATTCAGGTAGCCGGATTGGCACAGCGTTTGACGCATACCAAGGCCAAAAGTGCGGTGGTAGGCATTTCAGGCGGACTCGATTCAACACTGGCGCTGCTGGTCTGTGTCAAGACGTTCGACAAACTGGGATGGCTGCGCAAGGGGATTGTCGGTGTGACGATGCCCGGTTTCGGTACGACGGACCGCACCTATACCAATGCGATCGGCCTGATGACCTCACTGGGTGTGACAGTGCGCGAGGTCAGTATCAGGAAGGCCTGCCTGCAACACTTCGAGGACATCGGCCACGATGCAGCGGTGCACGACGTGGTTTACGAAAACTCGCAGGCGCGCGAACGTACGCAGATTCTGATGGACATTGCCAACCAGACGTGGGGACTGGTTATCGGTACGGGAGATCTTTCGGAACTGGCCTTGGGATGGGCTACATACAACGGCGACCACATGTCCATGTATGGTGTGAATGCCAGTGTGCCCAAGACGTTGGTAAAACATTTGGTGAAGTGGGTGGCCGAAAACGGTATGGACGAGACATCGCGCCGCACGCTGCTCGACATTGTAGATACTCCCATCAGTCCCGAGCTGATACCGGCCGACGAGAACGGCAACATCAGTCAGATAACCGAGGACTTGGTAGGTCCTTACGAATTGCACGACTTCTTCCTTTATCATTTCCTGCGCGGAGGGTTCCGCCCGTCGAAGATTTTCTATCTGGCGGCAAGAACTTTTAAAGGGGTGTACGACGAAGAGACCATCCGGAAATGGTTGCAGACTTTCCTGCGGCGCTTCTTCAACCAGCAGTTCAAGCGTTCCTGTCTGCCCGACGGGCCGAAAGTGGGCAGCGTTTCCCTCAGTCCGCGTGGTGATTGGCGTATGCCGAGCGATGCTTCCTCGGAGTTGTGGCTCAAGGAATGCTAGCCGACTGCCGTTTTATTTATAGTATTTCTGATAGATTTCCTGATATTCCCTGCCTTGTTTGAAGTCTTTGAGCCATGTGTCGAGGCTGTCGAGCAGGGCAGGAGACTTTTTGCTGACGGCCCACGAATAGAACTGTGTGAACCCGATGTCGGTCGAGATGTCTATTTGCGGCATGCTGTCGGCAGCGGCGCGGGCTATCTGTTCGTCGCACACGGCGTAGTCGATGTCGCCGTGGGCCACCATCGCTATCAGCTGTTCGGGACCATACTTTTCCACCTCTTTAATATAAATGGTGTCGGCTATCTCGTCGCCCAAGTTTTGGATGCGCAGGATGGAAGGCGATTCTTTCACTACGTGCAGTGTCCGTTTGGCCAGCGACAGGTGGGTACGGATGAACAGCGAGTCGTTCTCTCCGGTCGGCTTGCGCTGTACCAGTACTTCTTTGGTCAATGCGATGGGGGTAGTGAGCAACAGCGAGTCTTTCAGTTCGCTGGTGGCCAAGATGCCGTTAGCTATCAGATCGTACTTACCAGCTGCCAGTCCTTCCAGTCGCTTTTCGAAACTCATTTCAGGCGTAATGTCTACTCGCAAGCCATGGTCGCGGGCGAAAGCTTCTATCAGTTCGTAGTCGAATCCCGAAAGGGTGTCATCGTCTAGGTGGAGGCTAATGGAGTTATACTCCAATGCGGCCCGCAGGATACCTTCAGTTGCGACGGCTGGATAGTCGCGTGAGATGTTCTCAGAAGCAGACGTGTCTTCGTGCTGGAGGACAAAAGTTGCTATCAGCGAGCCTGCGAGGGCTACGACCACATATTTCCATATCTTCGGGTTTAGTCTTTTCAGGAGCATGGACAGGTGTTTTTTCAAGGTTAGTCATAGAAGGTCCACGATACACCCAGTTTCAGCAGGCGTGGGTTGATGGGGTAGTGGGGGACAAGGAATGAGTTCCGGTTGCCCATGCCTGCATTGACGTGGTACATCATTACGAAGATGCGTGTGCGCTTCAAGTGCAGGTTGGCATAGACGTTTACGATGGGGTAGCCGCCTATTTTCACTCGATTCTCCTCGGGTTGCAGGACGAATTGTGACAGGGCGGGCTGATAGGCAGGTGCGTCGTACTCGGTGAAGTAGCGCACGTCGGCACCCAGCTGAACTGTCAGCACTTTTTTAAACAGGCGTGTCAGTAGATAGAGGTTATGGTAGAGTGAGAGATCAGGCAGGGGTAGTACAGACTGGTTGCTCGATTTCTGCCACGTCACTTCATTGTCCAAATGGAGGATGCCTAGCTTGAAGTCCTGTTTCAGCATGGCTGCTATTACCTGAACGCTGCCACTATGTTGTGTAGGCAGCGAGGTTGGGCCGAGGTACGTGTAGTTTTTGATATTTTCTATGCCTGCCTTCAAGTTTGTACGCCAGCGGGCGATGTTTAATTCACCTTCTACGCGGGTACGGAATTCTTTGTTCAGGTCGTTGTCCCAGGCGAAGTGGTTGGAGTGGTAGTGGCGCATGTAGAACGATGGCAACGTGTTGCTGATGTAGCCGCGCGCCAGGAAATTCACCGTATCCTTGCCCAAGCGGAAGTTCAAGTCGAGGTCGCCGTCTACGCGGAATTGGCCGATGGCTTTGCCCGCCAGGCCTACTTCGCCGTTGACGCGGTAGTGCAGCAGGTTACCTTCACGCTTGGCCAGTTCGCCGCCTGCGTATACTTCATGTTCTGTGTAGATTTGGCTGGGCAGGGGTGTCTGTGTGGTTTGTCCGTCACCGTCGGCACGGGTTGCAGCCTCGCTGTTGCCCAGGTTCATCAGCGTGTAGCGGCTCACTTTGTGCGAAGCGTAGGCTGTCAGGCCTGCCTTAGCATACTTGTTGAAACCTTCAAGCAGCGAAATGCCTAAAACGTTCTTTACGCTCAGGGCCAGGGTAGAGTCGTTGCTCATGCCTTCTTGCAGGTAGGTGTTCTCGTAGGGACTGGAGTCGCCCGTAGGTTCCACGCCGGCGCGGTAACGATGGTTCGACCGCTCGATGTGGAATGTATGGATGAAACTGGTCACTGGTACAAATTCTTCTGTTACCAGTGTATCTTGCGGAACGGCCGTACTATCGCGCTGCGCCCGGCGGCGTGCGTTCTCGTCTTTGGTTTCTTCCAGTTTCGTCGTCTCGCGGGTGAAGCCCAGGCGATAACGGTGTGTCAGGTGGACGTAGAAGTTATGGTTGCGGTTGGCTGTCTGTTCAAAGTTGACGGGAATGTAGGTGGTTCCGCCTACTTCGGGCATGTTTTCCGGGCGGGTGATGTACTGGTCGTCTGTGATACCGCCGTTTTCGTTCATCTTCATCGAGAAGTTGTTGTACATGGCCTGCATCTGATAGCGTTCGCCGATGTAGCTGGCAAAGAGGCCGGCGTTGAAGAAGGCTGTCGCCTGGTCGGTGTAGTAGCCGCGTCCGTAGAGATAATCGATGTTGAATCCGAAAGCCAGGCGCTTGTTGGCGTTCACCGAGAAGTAGGACTTGAAGCGCTCTTCACCGTTCACCTTGCTGCCTGCCTTGTAGTAGGTCAGGTTCGAGAAGGGGATGTTG
>CAYQOV010000107.1:0-9135 GCA_964419245.1 uncultured Bacteroides sp.
GCCGAGCGAACCATTCGAAAGCTGACCACTCAACGCAACAATTCACTTCATTATGGCAGTGATGCGGGTGCTGAGATGGCTGCCACTTATCATAGTGTAATAGGAACGGTAAAGCTTCATGGTAGTTCTATCTGGAGTTTCATCGGAACTTTTTTCAAAAATATCTTTAACGGACGTAGGGATTATGTTAACATGGTTCCTGACAAAATCACTTTGGCTACCAGCCAATGTTAAATTCAAAACTAATTAATTAACAAAACTCGATTTAGGGCACTGAAAAGTGCCTTTTCAAAGGAGTATGCCCTAAATTGAGTGCTTACCAAAAAACTCAGTAAACATGTATAGCAGTAGCGATTTTGAATTATTCGGTTGAACGAGTGCAGAGCAAATTTATTTACTGTGCCGACTGTGAGAATAATCGCGCAGTCAACAATTTGTTCATCCGTTGCAAAACGGAGGCGATGCCGCAAGGTGATTCCATCTAGGACTTCTGTTTGAAAAATAAAGTACCTTACAATCTGTTTCATAAATGGTACAAGGATACCCGACATCACATTATCCGATACAGGTAGAAGGACTAGCGAAGCAGGAGACGGAAAAGCATTTTCTAGTTTCCGTTCCATTCATGGGAACGCCCCTTTCATCTCGCCTGATTCAAATCATGATAGATATCCGTATGAGTAACGGTAGCTACATGCAAAAACGAAGCTTAAGCGACCTAACTCTGAAAGCCAGATAGAAGATTACGATATCCACTTGCCGGCCAACTGTATCTCCGCTCTGGCTTATTTTAGACGTTTTTTTCGTGAGGTAGTCAAAGGCCCGCAGAGATTATGAGAATCTGCTGCCGATGACCATCGGAATCAATACTAACAAACTTAAAAAATCAAGTCCGGTTTTTGAAAACTTTAAGAGGAAAGCTTTCCAAAGGGGCTTCTCTACGAGGTACGTCAAAATTGGACGCTTACGAGTGGAATATTGTGAAGATTGTACTAGGTATTACTTTGTGAGCTAGATAGTTTTTTGTCTTATGGTGACGCTTTATTATTTTTAAATTATAAATCAAGAATACTTTTATCATAGCAAACAATGAAAGACTACGGTTTAGTTTCTATTATTACTCCTTCCTATAACTCTGTAACTTTTATCAGAGATACAATAGAAGGTATTTTGCATCAAACTTATTCTCATTGGGAACTTCTAATTACAGATGATTGCTCTACTGATAATTCTATAGAAATTATAGAGGAGTATGCTCGTAAAAATCCACGTATTAAATTAATAAAGTTGGAAGTGAATAGAGGGGCCGGTATCTGTCGTAATAAATCAATTGAAGCAGCGAAAGGGCGTTATATAGCTTTTTGTGATAGTGACGATGTTTGGATGCCTTATAAATTGGAAAAGCAACTTCAGTTTATGGAAGAGAAACATTGTGCATTAGTTTATAGCTCTTATATGTTGATGGACGAAGAGGGAAAAGAAAATGGAATATCCGTTTGTAGGCATAAATTAGATTTTAATCAGCTAAAACGGGATAATGAAATAGGATGTTTGACGGCGATGTATGATACAGAGAAAGTTGGTAAGATGTATATGTCGGCAATTAGAAAAAGACAGGATTGGGGGCTTTGGTTGGAAATTTTAGCAAAGTGTAAAGTGGCATATGGAATAAAGGAACCGTTGGCTTACTATCGGATTAGAAAAGGGTCTATTTCAAATAAAAAAATGAATTTGGTGAAGCATAACATCAATGTTTATCGAACTATTTTGAAATTTCCTGTCTGGAAAGCTTATTTATTTTTTTCTTTTGTCTTTATGCCGACTTATATAATGAAGAGGTTTAGGATGAAAATGAATAATCTCTAATATAGCACCTAAAATCTATTATAATCATGTTTAATAATGTAAGTATTGCTGTAGCTGGTACCGGCTACGTAGGACTTTCTATTGCCACATTACTAGCTCAACATCACCATGTAACAGCTGTGGATGTTATTCCTGAGAAGGTGGAGAAAATTAATAATCGTATCAGCCCCATACAGGATGAATATATAGAAAAGTATTTGGCGGAGAAACCGCTTGATTTGACGGCAACCTTGGATGGACGTTCCGCTTATAAAGATGCGGATTTTGTCGTAATTGCTGCTCCTACGAATTATGACCCGGTAAAGAATTACTTCGATACCAGTCATGTGGAAGAGGTAATTGATCTCGTGCTGGAGGTAAATCCTGATGCAGTAATGGTGATAAAGAGTACCATCCCTGTGGGGTATTGTCGTAGTCTGTATGTGAAATATGCGAAGAAATTCAAAAATACGCCAGCCTTACAAAGGAAGAATTTTAATTTGCTTTTCTCACCAGAGTTTCTGCGTGAAAGCAAGGCTTTATATGACAACCTTTATCCTAGTCGTATCATTGTAGGTTATCCGAAGCAGATAGAGGGTAGAGATGAAGAGAATGCGGCTATCAAAGCCATTGCAGGAGAGCATCTGGAGGAGAAAGCAAAAGAATTTGCTGCCTTGTTGCAAGAAGGTGCCATTAAAGAGAATGTAGATACCTTGTTTATGGGACTAAAAGAGGCAGAGGCTGTGAAACTCTTTGCCAATACCTACCTTGCCCTGCGTGTATCTTATTTCAATGAACTGGATACGTATGCAGAGGTGAAGGGATTGGATACACAGGCTATTATTGATGGTATCTGTCTGGATCCTCGTATCGGTACACATTATAACAATCCGTCTTTTGGATATGGTGGTTATTGTTTGCCGAAAGATACGAAACAGTTGTTGGCCAATTATGCAGATGTACCCGAAAACTTGATTCATGCCATTGTGGAATCGAACCGTACTCGTAAGGATTTTATTGCAGACCAGGTACTGAAGAAAGCGGGGTATTACGACTATTATAATCGGGGAGATTTTAATCCTTCTCAGGAAAAACAATGTGTGGTTGGTGTATTTCGTTTGACTATGAAATCTAATAGCGACAATTTCCGCCAGAGTTCTATTCAAGGTGTAATGAAGCGTATCAAGGCAAAGGGAGCTGTTGTGATTATCTATGAACCCACATTGGAGGACGGAAGTACTTTCTTCGGATCTAGAGTAGTTAATAATTTGGATGAATTCAAACGTCAGGCAAATGCTATTATTGCTAATAGATATGACAGCTGTTTGGATGATGTTCAAGAAAAGGTTTATACAAGAGATATTTTTAGAAGAGATTAAATTTTTAAACCTGCATCTCGACAGTAGATATGTGACGAGCGGAGATTACCAAAAATACTACGAAACGATGTACGGAAAATAAATAATCAATATCAAGTTATGAAAACAGGGAACTCCCGGCAGACTGTAAAAGGTTTGTTGGGAGTTTCTGTTTTCGGATATAAACGTTCTTCAAAAAGTTAAAATAGGTAAGTATTTCTGTTGCGGCTGTTGATGTTTGTGACTGTACGTCAAAACTGGACGCTTACCGACTCTATGAAGTTAATGGAAGAGAATTTGGTTATCTACAAGGAAATTCTTTTCTTTGTATTCACAAATCTGGAAATCATGAGTAACCATTATCGTAAAATATCAATTGCCAATTTTAGAGGTTTTGATCATCTCATTATAAATGACTTTGCCAATGTTAACGTATTTGTGGGTGCAAACAATGTTGGAAAGACTTCAATACTGGAGGCACTTTTTATGTTGGCAGGTATGTCGAATCCGCTAATGCCAGCAAGAATCAATTATTGGAGGACATTGACGGCTCCGACTGTGGATGGTGTCAGGTATCTGTTCCATAACCTGGATTTCTCGAATAAGCCTATATTGGAGGCTGATATGTTGACAGGAGTTCGAAAACTGACTTTCACGCCTGTAATGGCAAACGATGATGCTGATGTTACTTCGAGCGGGATGTCTTCGAGGTCGGCCATCAAACAATTGGACTTGGACTTTGATGTTATCGAAGGAAATGGGTATACTTATCATGCAAAGTTGTATACGGATGCAGGAGGGAATATGCAACAAATGGTGGATGACAGTTATCGGGAGGATATGAACTGCCTGTTCGTTTCTGCGGACAAGAATGATAACAACGCTACATCCAATTTTGCCTTGCTGGTAAAAAGAAACAGGAAACAGGAGGTAGTGAAAGCACTACGAAATTTTGATGCGAGCATAGAATCGGTCGAGGCATTGCCGGATGGTCTGTTTATGAAAATAAAAGACGTACAGGAACTGATGCCTATCAGCATGGCAGGAGATGGAATCAGACGTATGGTTAATATCCTTTCAACTATAGCCAATGAAGATTATCACACTGTCTTAATAGATGAAATAGACAATGGCTTGCATTATAGCGCACACAAATGTATGTGGAGGACAATTCTTGATTTTGCAAGGCAACGAAATGTGCAGATTTTTGTGACAACTCATAATTTAGACTGTCTACAAGGCTTGAAAAATGTAATACAAGAAAATGACACCTTCCAAGAGCTTGTCCATGTATATAATATCGCAAAAACCAAGAATCGAGGCTTTCAGGCGTATAAATATACGTATGTGGAACTGAAAGAGGCAATTGACAACGAAATTGAAATCAGAAGATGAGAGAAGATTATTGGATTTTTGTAGAGGGCGTTGCCGACAAACGTTTTTTGGAGCAACTGATAGAGTATCATTGGGGGAAGGTAAAAAAGGAGAGTATTGTGGCCACAGGAGGATATACGAACCTACTGTCTGGCAATACATATTTGAACCTGATGAAAAGAAATTCGGATGATGGAGGGATAAATCTTGTTGTTTTTGATGCGGATGATGATTGTAAACAACGACGGAGGGATTTGTTGAAGTGGAAAGCTGAAACGGGAGCTGAATTTGAATTATTCTTATTTCCGGATGACAGAACAGAAGGCGAGTTGGAAGACTTGTTGGAAGGAATTATCAATATTGACAATCGTCCGGTAATGGATTGCTGGGAAACGTATGAAAATTCGCTTAAGGAAATAGCTTTGCCTTGGAAAGACGGAATGCCGTTGACAATTCCGGCGAAGAAGACTAAGATATATGCATATCTGGAGGTATTGTTGGGGGCTTCCAAGTCGGAAAAGAAAAAAATTAAGGAAGCATACAGGGATTATACCAATGTTAATCATTGGGATTTGAATAGCAACAAGTTATGGGGAGGAATATTGGAGTTTCTGAGTATACATTTGGTTGCTGAAAATAAGTAAAACCAACAAACTCCCGACAGACCCTGTAAAAGGCTGTCGGGAGTTCTTTTTTTTTCGATAAAACATAAATTATTGGCCAAAACAGACGGAGGTATCGCAAAACACTGTATCTTTAGCCACACGTTCAATGAAACACTTTGGAATATACTATTTACTTTAAATCGTAATTGGCATGAATCTGAAAAAAATGATTGCCGTATGTGCGGCACTGGCAGTGACGGTGGTGACGGCATCGGCACGAGACAAGAAACAACCAACGGGAATGGAAGACAGACAGGTGTGGGTGAACACACTGGTGAAAATAGCGGATCCGGTACTGAGCAACCTGGCGAACAATACGCTGCGGGAAAACATGCCGCAGGAGTCGCTGGACACGAAGAGGGTACACCGATTTTCGCACCTGGAAGCGGTGGGACGCACGCTGTGTGGCATCGCGCCCTGGCTGGAGCTGGGAGCGGACGAGACGGAGGAAGGAAAGCTGCGCGGCAAATACATAGAAATGACACGAAAGGGACTGGCCAACGCGGTGGATCCAGATTCGCCTGACTACCTGGACTTCGGCACGCCTTCGCAACCGCTGGTGGACGCGGCGTTTCTGGCTCAGGGACTGCTGCGCGCACCGAAACAGCTATGGGGAGGCCTGGACGAGAAGACACGCGAACGCATGATCACGGAGCTGAAACGCTCGCGCGGCATCAAGGCTTTTGAGAACAACTGGCTGCTGTTTGCCTCGATGGTGGAGGCGGCCCTGCTGGAGTTTACCGGCGAATGTGACCTGGACCGGCTGACGTATGGCGTATTCCGCTTCCGCGACGACTGGTATAAGGGGGACGGGGTGTATGGAGACGGACCCAGCTATCATGCGGACTATTACAACAGCTTCGTGATTCATCCGATGCTGACGGATGTGCTGAAGGTGATGAAGAAGCATGGGCTGGCGGGATCGGACTTCCTGTCCAAACAGCTGAAACGCCAGGCACGCTATGCGGAACAGCTGGAACGCATGATCTCACCGGAAGGGGCGTATCCGGCAGTGGGACGCTCTATCACGTACCGCGTGGGGGCTTTTCATGCGCTGGCACACGCGGCACTGCTACACGAGCTTCCGAAAACGGTGGCTCCGGCTCAGGTGCGCTGCGGACTGACGGCTGTCATCGCCCGACAGTTTGCCGCTCCACGGACGTTCGACGAGAAGGGATGGCTGCGCATCGGCTTTGCAGGAAGCCAGATCAACATGTCGGAGACGTATATCAACACGGGAAGCGTGTATCTCTGTACGTTCGGCTTCCTGGCTCTGGGACTGCCGGCAACGGATCCGTTCTGGACGGAACCTTTCACTCCCTGGACGGGCCTGAAGGCATGGAACGGCGAGGACGTGATGGCGGATCATGCGATCGGTGACTGACAGAGGTTCGACAAAAATGTGTATCTTTGTATTCAAGAAGGAAAAACAACAATGAAAGATATGAAAGACTATAGAATAGCCGTGGCCGGAACAGGCTACGTGGGACTGTCGATCGCAACGCTGCTGGCACAGCATCACCAGGTGAAGGCGGTGGACGTGATTCCGGAAAAGGTGGAGAAGATAAACAAACGGATCAGCCCGATACAGGACGAGTATATCGAGAAGTATCTGGTGGAAAAGGAACTGAACCTGACGGCTACGCTGGACGGACGAGAGGCTTACCGGGACGCGGACTTCGTGGTGATAGCGGCTCCGACGAACTATGACCCGGTGAAGAACTACTTCGACACAAGCCACGTGGAAGAGGTGATAGACCTGGTGCTGGAGGTGAACCCGGACGCGACGATGGTGATCAAGAGTACGATTCCGGTGGGATACTGCCGAAGCCTGTACGTGAAGTATGCACGGGTGTTCAAGAACTCCCCTGCCCTACAGGGAAAGACGTTCAACCTGCTGTTCTCGCCGGAATTCCTCAGGGAGAGCAAGGCGCTGTATGACAACCTGTATCCGAGCCGCATCATCGTGGGCTATCCGAAGCTGATCGAGGGACTGGACGAGGAGAACGAGGCCATCCGCACCATTGCCGGCAAGAATCTGGAGGAGAAGGCACGGGAGTTTGCGGCCCTGCTGCAGGAAGGTGCCATCAAGGAGAACGTGGACACGCTGTTCATGGGCCTGAAGGAGGCGGAGGCGGTGAAGCTGTTCGCCAACACGTACCTGGCCCTGCGCGTGAGCTACTTCAACGAGCTGGACACGTATGCGGAGGTGAAGGGACTGGACACGAAGGCCATCATCGACGGCATCTGCCTGGATCCACGCATCGGGACGCACTACAACAACCCGAGCTTCGGCTACGGGGGATACTGCCTGCCGAAGGACACGAAGCAACTGCTGGCCAACTATCGGGACGTGCCGGAGAACCTGATACACGCCATCGTGGAGAGCAACCGGACACGCAAGGACTTCATCGCGGACCAGGTGCTGCACAAGGCGGGGTATTACGACTACTACAACCGGGGGGACTATAACCCGGCGGAGGAACGGACGTGTACGATCGGGGTGTACCGACTGACCATGAAATCGAACAGCGACAACTTCCGGCAAAGCTCGATCCAGGGAGTGATGAAGCGCATCAAGGCGAAGGGAGCGACGGTGATCATCTACGAACCGACGCTGGAGAACGGGACGACGTTCTTCGGATCGGTGGTGGTGAACGATCTGGAAGCCTTCAAACGGCAATCGAACGCCATCATTGCGAACCGATACGACGCATGTCTGGACGACGTGAGAGGAAAGGTGTATACGAGGGACCTGTTTAATAGGGACTGAGTATATGGAGCTACTGGTCTACAAAGCATCGGCAGGGTCGGGAAAGACGTTTACACTGGCCGTAGAATATATCAAGCACCTGATTGAGAATCCCAGGGCGTACCGGCAGATTCTGGCGGTGACCTTCACGAACAAGGCTACGGCGGAGATGAAAGAACGCATCGTGCAGCAGCTGTACGGCATCTGGAAGGGAGACCGGGACTCGGAAGCGTACCTGAACCGCATCCGGGAGGACCTGAAGGAAGACATGGACACGGAGGAGCTGAGGAAAAGGGCCGGCATGGCCCTGCAGTACATGCTGCATGACTACAGCCGCTTCCGGGTGGAAACGATCGACTCGTTCTTCCAGTCGGTCATGAGGAACCTGGCAAGGGAACTGGAACTGACTCCCAACCTGAACATCGAACTGAACAACACGGAGGTGCTGGACGAAGCGGTAGACAGCCTGATAGAGAAACTGACGCCGGACGCTCCGGTCATGGGTTGGCTGCTGGACTACATCAACGAACGCATCGCGGACGACAAGCGATGGAACGTATCGGACGAAATAAAGAGCTTCGGACGGAACATCTTCGACGAAAGCTACCTGGAGAAAGGCGGACTGCTGAGGGAATGCCTGAAGGAGCCGCAGCTGATGAAGCTGTACAAGGAGGCGCTGAAGGAGCTGGAAACGGAAGCGCTGGAGCAGATGAAGGCCTTCAACGACCAGTTTGAAGGAGAGCTGGAGGGATACGGACTGGCTCCGGAGGACCTGAAGAACGGCTCGAGAGGCATCGGGAGCTACTTCCGCAAACTGAGGGACGGACGACTGAGCGACAAGGACGTGGTGAACGCAACGCTACAGGGATGTCTGGCCAACGCGGACAACTGGAGCACGAAGTCGTCGAAGCAACGGAAAGAAATCACGGCACTGGCGGAACGCAGCCTGATGCCGCTGCTGCAGGAAGCGGAACGCATGAGGCCGCAACGGTGCCGGACGGTGAACAGCTGCCGCCTGACACGCCAGCACCTGAACAAACTGCAACTGCTGAACCACATAGACGAGGAGGTGAAGACGCTGAACAGGGAGCAGAACCGCTTCCTGCTGTCGGACACGAACGCCCTGCTGCACCGGCTGGTG
>CAYQOV010000108.1:0-9054 GCA_964419245.1 uncultured Bacteroides sp.
CAAGATTTCAGTCAATACCCCCATTGCACAAGGTTTGCTTGGCAAGAAGGTGGGTGAGAAAGCACAGATCAAAGTGCCACAAGGCATGATTGAGCTGGAAATATTGAACATATCATTTTAAACAGTAAGGCAAGTCATGTGTTGTGGCTTGCCTTGTTTTTTTAATATATTATCGTTATGGCAACCATATTCAGTAGAATTGTAGCAGGCGAAATTCCCTGTTATAAAGTTGCGGAGGACGAGCAATTCTTCGCATTTTTGGACATCAATCCGTTGGTAAAAGGACATACGTTGGTCATTCCGAAACGTGAGGTAGACTACATCTTTGATTTGAAAGATGAAGAACTGGCCGCTATGCACGTTTTTGCCAAGAAGGTAGCACTGGCTATCGGAAAGGCTTTTCCTTGTAAGAAGGTTGGAATGGCTGTCTTGGGTTTGGAAGTGCCTCATGCTCATATTCATCTGATTCCGATGCAGAGCGAGAAAGATATGCTTTTCTCCAATCCCAAGTTGCAGCTTTCTGCTGAAGAGTTTGCAGAAGTGGCCGAAGCGATTCGCAACGCGTTCTGACAATCCCCTCCTCCTCACATAGATAAAATAAAGGGACGACCTATCAGGCCGTCCCTTTATTTTATTGAATGTTACTTAAAGTTTTATAGGCTTTCCAACAGGCGCTTCAGTACGACGGTCGCTGAAATTTCGCGGTTGGCCGCTTCAGGAATAACGATGCTTTGCGGGCTTTCGATGACATCGTCCGTCACAATCATGTTGCGGCGTACAGGCAGGCAATGCATGAAATAAGCGTTGTTGGTAACGGCCATCTGGCGGTCGCTTACTGTCCATGCACGGTCTTTGCTCAGAATTTGTCCATAATTGTCGCCAGAGTAGGCTGCCCAGTTCTTGGCATAGACAAAATCAGCGCCTTCGAAGGCTTTCATTTGATCATATTCTACACGAGCGTTGCCTACGAATTTCGGATCCAGTTCATAGCCTTCAGGGTGGGTGATGACAAACTCATAATCAGTTGCATTCATCCATTCAGCAAAAGAATTTGGAACAGCTTGTGGCAGGGGACGTGGATGGGGAGCCCAGCTCATCACGACTTTGGGTCGTTCCTTCTTTTTATATTCTTCAATAGTGATGAGGTCGGCAAAGCTTTGCAAGGGGTGTCGGGTTGCTGCTTCCATCGAGAATACAGGACGGCCTGAGTATTGGATGAACTGATTCAATATTACTTCGTTGTAGTCGTAGTCTCTGTTTTCGAAACGTGCAAAGGAACGGACACCGATGATGTCACAATAACAGCCCATTACAGGGATAGCCTCCAGCAGGTGTTCTGGTTTGTCACCATCCATGATGACGCCACGTTCAGTTTCCAGCTTCCATGCGCCTTGATTAATATCGAGTACGATAACATTCATTCCCAAATTCAGGGCCGCTTTTTGTGTGCTTAAACGGGTACGTAAACTGGAGTTGAAGAAAATCATCATCAACGTCTTGTTGCGTCCTAATTCTACGTATTTAAACCGATCTTTTTTGATCTCGAACGCTTCGGCAAGTGCAGTTTTCAGATTACCGATATCCTGCACGCAGGTAAAATTCTTCATAACGACTTACTTTTTTAAATATATAATTGATAGCAAAGATAGTGAAAGTCGAAAGCAAAAAAATAAGCTTGCTTAATTTTTTTTCTGAGACGTATCCTGTCTTATGAAAAGATTGTGAAATGTATCGGGTTTTGAATGAAGATGTCTGTTTTTTAGTATCTTTGTCGGATGTTACCGAGTAGTTACGGGTAGTTAAAAAGAAGGAAGCCTTGTTTATGCATAGTCATAGTAGCCATATGGATGAACGTTTGCTTAAACGTCTTTTTGAAGCATATTCCAATGATTTGCTTTACTATGCTCAGTATCTTGTTCGCTCTAGAGAAGAAGCGGAAGAGATTGTAAGCGATGTTTTCTTTGAAGTATGGCAGCATCGTGATAGGTTCTCTGAGGTGAAAAACGAGAAGGCATGGTTGTTGAAGGTAACTCATAACAAGGTAGTGTCTTGGTTGCGGAAAAATGGAAATGGTCAGGTTCTTGTGCCATGGGATGAAGTAGGCGACTATGGTACGCTTGTTGATTTGCAGACTCCTGATTTACGGATTATCAGTCGGGAGGAAATATCCCGTATCAGCCAGGTCGTAAATCAGCTTCCTCCCCGTTGCCGGCAAGTCTTTGTGTTGGCTAAAATCGAAAAGCTTCCATATAAAGAGATTGCCGAAGTATTGGGTATCTCTGTGAAAACGATCAATATTCATGTAGCCAAAGCGCTTGAATTTATTTCCTCTGTCTTGAAGTGAGATGGCGTCAATGAGGGTAGTTGCGTCTCTCAAGTTGATGTTTAGCACGCCAATGTAGGTGTTTAGCGTGCTGAAGTAGATGTTTATGTTGAAGAAAAGCACCCTTTTGTCCTGCTTAAAACAGTGCTTTCTTTTGTCTAAAGCATCGTTTTTTCTCTGCTTGCGCGATTGCATTGTTCAATTTGAATAGGTGGCGTGAAGGAAGAAACTTTTTTTGTTTTTATCGTTCACTCTTTCACAAACTGTTATCTTGCTGATTTTTAGTAAGAAACGGTGAAAGATCTTCTTTCACCGTGAAAGAAGATCGGCTTGTTTGAAATAAAAAACAAACTTTTTTTAAAAAAAAGACGAAACCTATAGGAGATTTTTTCGGAAACAGCGTCTTGTTTTATATAATTCGATGATGAAAGACGACAAAAAAGAACATAATAATAAGTATGAAAAGTTAGCGTCCTTTCTGGAAGACCCACAGGACCTGACCAATATGAATGAGGCTTCTTCCGACGATGAGGTCCGTAAGCTCTTGTTCATGTGGAATGAATGCCAGCCGGCTGAAACTGATTCGTCAGAGGTTTGGGAAAAGACGCTGCAACGGATCAGGCAGGCTCAAGCACAGGAAGACGAAAGTCGTAGAAGACATATCTCGCTTGCTTGGAGATGGGTGGCGGCCGCTTCGGTTGTCCTCTGTGTCGGCTTGGGTTCGCTTTGGTTCTCGAAAACGGAAGTTACGGTGGACGAACGAAGCCGTATGGAGCAGATGCTGCTGGCTCAGGTCGATACGGGCGAAGTGAAGGAAGTGACCCTTGTGGTTTCCGACCGTAAGAAAGTGGAGCTGGCTAATAATGCCAAAGTGGCTTATAATGCCTCCGGTCAGGTCAGTGTCAATTCGGTGAAACTGAATGAACCGTCCGTACAGAAAGAAGAAACCTCGGCACAAACCTCTTCTGAGGAAGCTATGGAATATAACCAGCTGATTGTGCCCAAGGGGCGTCGCTCTATGATTGTGTTGGCTGACAATAGTAAGATGTGGATTAACTCCGGCAGTAAGGTGATCTATCCACGTGCTTTCAAGGGTGACAGACGTGAGATTTTTGTGGAAGGGGAAGTTTATCTGAAAGTGAGTCGTGACGAATCGAAGCCTTTTATTGTAAATACTTCAGCTTTCGATGTGGAAGTGTTGGGTACTTCTTTTAATGTGTCAGCCTATAAAGGCGATGCACATGCTTCTGTGGTGTTGGTTGAGGGCGCGGTTGATGTGAAAGATGCAGCGGATAAGCATGTTCTGATGCAACCGAATGAACGGGTGCAGTTGGATGAGGCTGGTGAGTTGAAAAAAGAAACAGTAAATGCTCTCGATTATATCCATTGGGTAGATGGAGTTTGGATCTTGAATGGTAAACCTTTGAAAGAAGTGCTTGCTTATTTGAGTGAATATTATGGGCAGAAGATTGTTTGTGATCCATCTATTGCCGATGAGGCATTTTATGGTAAATTATTTTTGAATGAAGAATTGGAGAAAGTGTTAGAATCAATTTGGCAAACTTTGCCTGAGGACTTAGGCTTCTCGAGAGAGTCGATCTATGTACAGGTGAATTGATTACCAGGTTGTGAATAATAATGTTAATCTTAAAATATATGTCTATGAAATAGAAAAAATTGTGTAGTAAAAAAGAGGGTCGGACAATACTCCCAATATTGCCCGACCAGAAATGATTTTAATTATTCCATTTTTAGTAACCAAAATCAGTACGAAAGTATGAAAAAGAAAACGACTTTTGGTCGGATGAAGAGAGTTTTTACATCTCTTTATCTATTAATTAGTGTTTTTTTATTGACGGAGGGTGCTTTGGTCCCTCTACATGCCGCTGATACTCGCGGAAGTAACAAACAAGCTGTAGCAACAACTCAGACGCTGAAAGAGTTGTTTAGTTACATTGAGAAAAACAGCAATCTTGTCATTCTTTATTCCAAGGGACTTTTATCCGAATTGGATAAAAAAGTTTCCATTAATATGAATGGAAAGAAAGCCGAGGAAATCTTGAAGGAATTGGCAGATGCAGCCAATCTGGAGATTAAAATTAGTGATCGTCAGGTGACGGTGATGAAGAAAGCTCCGATTGTACAACAAAGTAACAATATTAAGGTGACCGGACAGGTTCTCGATGACATGGGCGAAACGGTTCCTGGTGCCAATGTTACGGTTAAGGGTAACACTTCGATCGGTACGGTAACGGACTTGGACGGAAACTTTACCTTGGAAGTTCCTAAAGGTACAACCTTGGTGGTTTCTTTTATCGGATATGCCAATTATGAATATGTCGTACAGAGCTCTGACAAGGTGACCATTAAATTGTCTCCAGATTCAGAAGCACTGGATGAAGTAGTTGTAGTAGGTTACGGTATACAGCGCAAGAGCTCTATCACCGGTTCTATTTCTTCTATCAAGGCAGAAAAACTCAAAGACGTCACTACTCCGAGTGTAGCCAATATGCTGCAAGGTAAAGTGGCTGGTGCTGTTGTTGCACCTACTTCTGGTCGTCCGGGTGAGGGCGTAAGCATCCGTGTACGTGGTATCGGTTCTATTCGTGGTAATGTAGAGCCTTTGTGGGTGATCGACGGTGTAGTTGGTGCTTCTTCTGCCGATTTGAACCCGAATGATATCGAAACCATTTCTATCCTGAAGGACGGTTCTGCTACAGCTTTGTACGGTTCTCGTGGTGCCAACGGCGTTATTCAGGTAACTACCAAGCGTGCTACGGTCGGTACCTCTCAAATTGACTTGTCTGCCAAGTTTGGCGTGTCGCAGTTGCAGAAAGGTAACTTGGAAATGATGTCGGGTGCCGAGTATTATGATTATGTATATACAGCCTATAAGAATGCTGGCACATTGGATTCACAAGGCTGGTTGCAACCCTATTTGCGTGACCGTAACTTCGACTGGTGGGATTTGGCTACTCAGAATGCCTTGACCCAGAACTATAATATCGGCTACCGTTATGGCAATGACAAAATCAGGTCGTACGTATCCGGTGACTACTATACAGAAGAAGGTACCATTAAAGGATTCGATTACGATCGCTTTACGTTCCGTTCGAATACGGATTATATTGTGAACGACCGCTTGACCTTGAAGGCAAAAGTGTCTGCAAGTTATAAAGAGACATTCAACCAGGAATATTCGTTGGCACACACCAGCTATACTCCGTGGGATACTCCGTGGGATTCACAAGGTAATCTGAAGGATGGTAGTCAGGGTGTACCGACTGCAGATGCTGCTCCCACTGCCAACCCGGACGACTACTGGTATTCCGATGGTGGTTCAAACTTCTTGTATGACCGTGATTTGAGCTGGTCTAAGAGTCGTAATAACGGTATCGATTTGGGTGTCGGCTTTGATTTCAAAATCATCGAAGGGTTGACTTTTGAGTCGAACAACCGTATTGGCTTCACTAATAATTATTCCAGCTCTTATGTCGATCCTAACAGTCGAGGGGGAGCCGGTGATGGTGGATCGTATTATGATGGTGAATCCAATACACGTTCCATCTATACCAGCCAGTTGCTGCGCTTCCTGAAAACTTTTGGTGAGAAGCATGAAATCAACGCTTATTTGGGTTATGACTACGATGAATACCGTTATTGGGATTTGAGTGCTACTGCCCATAAGATTTTCTCGGGTGCTGAGATTATCAATGCGGGTGCAGATGATCCTGAAGCAAGTGGTACCAAATCGGAATCGAAAAATGCCGCTATCTATCTGAATGTCAACTATTCGTTCGACAGCAAGTATCTCATTCAAGGTATGATTCGTCGTGACGGTTCTTCTAAATTTGGTAACGACAAGCGTTGGGCTACCTTCTGGTCGGTGGGTGCCGGTTGGAATATGCACAAGGAAGAATTTATCAGCCAGTTCGAGTGGATTAATGAATTGAAGCCCCGTGTTTCTTATGGTATCAGCGGTAACCAGCCGAATGGTGCTTACGAATGGGCTACCATCTTCGGTTACACTTCTCAGTATGCCAACGAAATCGCTTTCTTGTCCAACTATCAGGGAAATCCCGATTTGTCTTGGGAGGAAACGGCCAACTTCGACGCCGGTATTGATATGCGCTTGTTTGACCGTGTAAACATTACATTAGACTATTACCTGAAGAAGGTGAAGAACCTGATATATCTCCGTCACCTGCCCGCCGTTACCGGTTTCAACCGCCAGACGGCCAACAACGGTAAGATGGAAAATTCGGGTGTGGAACTGACCATTACGCCTGAAATCATTCGTACCAAGGATTGGTACTGGGACATCAGCTTCAACATGGGTTATAACCGTAACGAGGTAACTTATTTGCCGAATGGTGATGACCTTACGATGCAGGCGGTGGCTGTAGGCTTTCCTTATTTGAACTGGTATATGCCGGAATGGGCCGGTGTGGACACCATGACCGGAACCCCGCTTTGGTTTAAGGTTGACTCGGAAACAGGCGAAAAGACGGTGACGGGCAATTACAATGAGGCTACCCATGTGTTGCTGGACGCTTCTCCGACGCCGAAAGTGAACGGTGGTCTGAGTACCAATCTCAGTTGGAAAGGTTTGTCGCTGAATGCCAACTTTACGTTCAGTGCCGGTGCCAAGATTTACAACGGTATGCGTGCCGGCGCACTTGATCGTGACGCCGAACGTCCTTCGCAGGTTGCCATGAAGCTGGCCGATGGTTGGAGTCGTTGGGAGAAACCGGGCGACATTGCCACGCATCCGCAGTTGATTGCCGGTGGTAATAACCAATCTTCCAGTACTTCCACTCGCTATCTGGAGAATGGTGACTATTTCAAGCTGAAATCGTTGACCCTTTCCTACAGCTTCCCCAAGAAATGGCTGGATCCGTTGAAGATTAAAGGTGCCAACTTGAGTGTAGGTGGAGAAAATCTGTTCACCATAACCAAGTTCTCCGGTCAGGATCCCGAAATTCTGCTTTCTTCTTCCTACAACGGAAGTGCCGGTAGTTTTGGCTATCCTACCGTAAGACGTTTCACCGTAGGATTGAATGTTAACTTCTAAGTAATGATAACCAATAAGATAGAAACTATGAAACTGAAATATACATTAGGTGCCCTGGCTGTGGTGTCTTCATTGGCAAGTTGCAGTCTGGACGTAAATATGTACGAAGGTGTGACGGGTGAGGACGTTACGGTTCGTAATATTGTGGAATTGTCGCAAGGCAGTTACAGCATGTTGAAATACGATGGTGGTTTGATTGATTATGGCTATTATTTTTGGGCTTATGGAGGCGACGACCTTTCTTGGGGCGGTACGTCTACTGATTCCAAGTTTAATATCTATGATTACAGCCGTAAACTCACTAGTGAGGTAACTGAGTATACTTGGGAGTTGGGTTACCGTACGATCGGTAACTGTAATAAGGTAATCGAAATGGGGGCCGAACTGGGTGAAAATCTGACTGCAGAAGAGAAAGTGATTGTCGGTGAGAACTATTATCTCCGTGCCTTGTCCTATTTTCTGTTGGTCAACGAGTTTGCACAGCCTTATTCCAACAATCCGACTCAGAACCCGGGACTTCCTTTGAAGCTGAACAGCGATCCTGATGATCTGCCTCAGAGCCGTTCTACAGTCGCCGAAATCTATGATCAGGTGGTGAAAGATTTGAAAGAAGCCATTACTTATATGACGTTGCCGTCCGGTTTGTCGCCTAAGAACAGCTGCTATGCGACGAAGGAAGCTGCCGAAGCTTTGCTGGCCAGGGTATATCTATATATGGAAAATTGGGAAGGTGCTTGGGAAATGGCAAACAATGTCATTACTTCCGGTCGTTTCAAACTGTTGCGTGGCGAAGAATATGCGATTTATCCTCAACATGTTCCCGAAGAAAATTCAGAAACTATTTTTGCCGTACGCCGTACCAAACAAAAAGATGATGCGGGCTCAGGAAGAATGGGTGGTCTGTTTATTCAAGTAGATTACAATGGTTGGGAAGAAATGTATGCATCGTCTCCTTATTTGGAGTTGTTGGAACTCTATTTGGACGACGAAGGTTATCCGCAGGATTTACGTAGCAGTTTCATTACCAAACGTTATGTAGAGGACGGTACCGATACCAACATTTACCCGATTACAGGTAATCCTGAACGTAATTATCAAGATTGGACGTTTGCCTATGCAGCCAAACAGAGCAATACCGCCAATTACGAATATCGTCAGATCTCTGTTGAAAAACAGGCCGATGGAACGTATGCCATGAGTGCGGAAGATGCTGCATCGTTCCGAAGCGCTACTATTCAGTCTGAACCTTATAATTTGGGTACCCGCTATTATGTAGTAGCATCAGATGGAACAAAATATATTGGTCGCATTGAGCCGCGAGTATATGATGCTAGAACTCTTCGTCAAAAGGAATCTATCTTTTTAGTGTATGCTATTAATAAGTGTTCTTATCAGGAACAATATTATCATTTGTGGTCACCGATAATTTCTCGTTTAGCAGAGATGTATCTGATACGTGCTGAGGCCAATTTGGAAAAGGGAGGCGATACGCAGGCTACATTGGATGACGTGAATGTGCTCCGTGAGAGAGCTGGTATTCCTGAGTGGACATTGGACAACATAAAGACAGCTGAGAACGGTCAGCCGAAGGATATTCACAAGATCATTGAAGAAGAACGTATGTTGGAGTTTGCTTGGGAAGGTCATCGTCGTTTCG
>CAYQOV010000109.1:0-8900 GCA_964419245.1 uncultured Bacteroides sp.
GGTACTTACACAACACTTCACCTACTACTCTGGCCGATTTCTTATAAGGTTTGTCCGACGTATTTCCCAGCCCCATCATACCGAAAAGAATTCTTCGGTGAACAGGCTTAAAACCATCTCTAACATCCGGAAGGGCACGCGAAACAATGACCGACATGGAGTAGTCAATGTACGATGACTTCATTTCCTCCTCGATGTTAATCTTTATAATTCTGTCTTGTTCAAGCATTTAAAAAGATTATTAATTATACATTGCATGGTTCGTGAAAAACCACGCTAAAGTACTGCTTTTTTACGACATACGAAAACATTTCGGAAAGAAAGTTTCAGAAGGAAGATGGACGGAAGCACGAGGTGAAAGGCTGAAAGACCTTATAAATAATATAAGGTGTACGGAGCAAAGTCGCTTGGAGCGAAAAAGGCAGAAAAACTTTTGTTGAGATTTTCTGCTAGAAGCCGGTCAAAACGCTTGTTGGGGTTGTCGAACTAAAATATTTTGTCTATCTTTGTTGCATCATTCTACTGTACAAATCGTTATGAAACAGCTGTTTTTCTTGATTTCCTGCTGTGCATTCCTGCTATTGTCTTGCACATCCCATCCGACCGTTCATCGCGAGAACGGCTGGTACCTGGCTGCGTCCGAAGACATGGACAGCGTCGCTTTGGAGCCTATTGCCACTGTTCGCGACTTCAACGAGCTCCGTCTGGACTCCGATGCCTTTGGCCGATATGTCATTACAGGACGTATCAGCCCCCACAAACAGGCCGATTGGGCCGATCAGACGGAAAAAGCCATCGGCCGTTGCCTGGCATTTGTGTTCAACGATACGGTCGTTTGCTGTCCGAGGGTTCATGCACGGATAGAGAGCGGCAACTTCCAGGTGTCTTCTTCTCCCGACCGTCCGATGGATTTGCCTTCCATTTACCGCCGCCTCAGACAGGAGAAGATTGCCCTCATCGAAGAGCAGTTCAAGGGGTGGGCAAAAGACTCCACGTTTACACAAGAACAACAGGACTCCATCATTGCCGATTTAGACTACTGGGATGCCCAAGCTATAACGCAAGGTTTTGAATAATCCCCTCTATCCGCTTGTTTTGACAATCTGACATTTTGCTTTCTTAATGCGCTGAGAATCGCTTCTTTCGCCCCAAGGTAAAGGTTGATGGCAAATTTTAAAGCGCAAAGTGTCTTATTGTCTCGTTCTCAGCTTGATAGCGAAATATTTACATTTCAAACGAGAGAGATAATAGGGCAAAAACAAGGCTTTCTACCCCTCTATCCCCTACTTTTCGAAGCTAAAGTAGGACTTTGGCGGGCTAAAGTAGATGTTTATGGATAAAAAAACGGTGTTTTTTCGCATGAAAAGCAATGTTTTCATCGTGGAAAAGCGATGTTTTCCTTCAGAAAAAGCAATGTAATGCCTCGCGACATGCCCCTTTTTGCTTGCCAAGCAGCATTTTACAGGCTTTTTTCTTTCTATTTTGTGTCGATAGAAAAACGGACGAGTCAGCAAGATGCCTTTTCTTGTTTCGAAAAGTATATATTTTGCAAAAATGAGTGACACTTTGTTATATGGGCAAATGGGAAAAGACAGCTTTGCTCTTTTTGGCACAGGATTTGCTATTATTATATGAAACATCGTGGCAAAGCCGCTAAAAATGCGTATCTTTGTCCTCGATTATAACCCAAACAAAAGGAGTAAATCAATGAACAGTCAATTTTCACAAAGAGTTTCGGACGTACTGACCTATAGCAAGAATGAGGCCAATCGGCTGGGTAGCAGTCTGATATCCCCCGAACATCTGCTGCTCGGCATTCTGCGCGATGGCGGCGGAAAAGCTATGGAAGCGCTCATGAAACTTGATGCGGACGTAAATCGAATCAAAAGAAACCTGGAGGAAAGCATAGAGCCGGAAGGTGATTTCCTGCCTGAGGCAGAAGTACCCCTCTCGCTTACTGCTACCCGAATCCTTAAAATATGCATGCTCGAAGCCCGCCTGCTGAAGAGCGAACTGGCCGACACGGAGCACCTGCTGCTGGCTATCCTGAAAGATGGCAACAGTGTGGCATCTACAGTGCTGGCAGACAATGGTATCACCTATCAGGACGTGTACGACGTTCTTACGATGAAATCGGCCAATCCGAACGCCGGCATGGGCTTCACCGAGGACGATGACGACGAAGAGGAAGTCAGTCCGTCGCGCTCCGGCCAGGAAAGCGGCCGTGGAGGTATGGGCAGCTCGTCCGCTTCGGCACAGACGACCACACGCCGCCCTGCCAACGACACGCCTGTACTCGACAACTTCGGTACCGACATCACCCGTGCTGCCGCCGAGGGCAAGCTGGATCCCGTTGTGGGCCGTGAACGCGAGATTGAGCGTCTGGCACAAATTCTGAGCCGTCGCAAGAAGAACAACCCCGTGCTGATAGGCGAACCCGGCGTGGGTAAGTCGGCCATCGTCGAAGGACTGGCCCTGCGCATCACGCAGAAGAAGGTGTCGCGCGTGCTGTTCGACAAGCGCGTCATCATGCTCGATATGTCGTCCGTCGTGGCAGGCACCAAATACCGCGGCCAGTTCGAAGAACGTATCCGCTCCATTATCAACGAGTTGCAGAAGAACCCCAACGTCATCCTCTTCATCGACGAGATACATACCATCGTCGGTGCGGGAGCCGCCGCAGGCACCATGGATGCCGCCAACATGCTGAAGCCTGCCCTGGCGCGCGGCGAAATACAGTGCATCGGCGCCACCACGCTGGACGAATACCGCAAAAGCATCGAAAAAGACGGCGCGCTGGAGCGCCGCTTCCAGAAGGTCATCGTGGAGCCTACCACTGCCGAAGAGACGTTGCAGATATTGAAGAACATCAAGGAGAAATACGAAGACCACCACAACGTGCGCTACACCGATGCCGCCCTCGAAGCATGTGTCAAATTGTCAGCCCGCTACATCAACGACCGTAATTTCCCTGACAAGGCCATCGACGCCCTCGACGAAGCCGGTTCGCGTGTGCACCTGACCAACATCAGCGCCCCCAAGGAGATTGAAGAGCAGGAACGCCTGATAGACGACGCCCGCCTGCAGAAGACCGAAGCCGTGAAGGCTCAGAACTTCGAATTGGCTGCCGCTTACCGCGACCGCGAGAAGGAGCTGGCAGCCAGCCTGGAGCAGATGAAGGCCGACTGGGAGGCACAGCTCAAGGAGCAGCGTCAGACGGTGGACGAAGAAGAAATAGCCTCTGTGGTGTCCATGATGTCGGGTGTGCCCGTACAGCGTATGGCGCAGGCCGAAGGACTGAAGCTGGCCGGCATGAAGGAAGAACTCCGGCAAAAGGTCATTGCCCAGGATGTAGCCATCGAGAAGCTGGTGAAGGCCATCGTACGCAGCCGTGTGGGCCTGAAGGACCCCAACCGTCCCATCGGCACGTTCATGTTCCTGGGACCGACAGGTGTAGGTAAAACGCATCTGGCCAAGCAGTTGGCACGTTATATGTTCGGTTCGGACGATGCACTGATACGTATCGATATGAGCGAATATATGGAGAAATATACCGTGTCGCGCATGATAGGTGCCGCTCCCGGCTACGTGGGCTACGAGGAAGGCGGACAGCTCACTGAGAAGGTGCGCCGCAAACCCTACTCCATTGTCCTGTTGGACGAGATCGAAAAGGCTCATCCCGACGTCTTCAACATCCTCCTGCAGGTGCTCGACGAAGGCCGCCTGACCGACAATGTGGGTCGTACCATCGACTTCAAGAATACGGTCATCATCATGACCTCCAACATCGGTACGCGCCAGCTTAAGGAGTTTGGCCGTGGTGTAGGCTTTGCCGCTCAGAACCGTACGGACGACAAAGAATACTCACGTGGCGTCATCCAGAAGGCGTTGAACAAGACCTTCTCGCCCGAGTTCCTGAACCGTCTGGACGAAATCATCACTTTCGACCAGTTGTCGCTCGACGCCATCACGCGCATCGTCGACATCGAGCTGAAGGGACTGTATGGCCGCCTCGAAGGTATCGGTTACCGCCTTCAGGTGGACGACGTGGCCAAGAAGTTCCTCGCCACGAAGGGCTACGACGTGCAGTTCGGTGCCCGTCCGCTGAAGCGTGCCATCCAGAACTATCTGGAAGACGGTTTGTCCGAACTCATCGTCTCGGGCGGCGTACAGCCGGGCGATACCGTCAACGTGACCCACGAAGACGGCAAGGACGAGCTGACGATGCAGAAACTTTGACCGTAAACCGGCCATCATACAGACAAAATGTCAGTCCCCGACGGGCTGGCATTTTTTTTGTATTCCTACCGTCAGAGAAAAAAATAAGTAAAACCTATAATATACTGATTGAATTATGCAAAAAGGTAACATTGGGGTAACGACCGAGAACATCTTCCCCGTCATTAAAAAGTTTTTGTACAGTGACCACGAAATATTCCTGCGCGAGCTGGTATCCAACGCCGTTGATGCTACGCAGAAACTGAAGACCCTTGCCTCCATCGGTGAGTACAAAGGTGAGTTGGGCGACCTGACCATACACGTTGCGCTGGGTAAGGATACCATCACCGTGTCCGACCGTGGCCTGGGCCTCACCGCCGAAGAAATCGACAAATACATCAACCAGATAGCCTTCTCCGGCGCCAACGACTTCCTCGAGAAGTACAAGAACGACGCCAACGCCATCATCGGCCACTTCGGCTTGGGCTTCTACTCGGCTTTCATGGTGGCCAAGAAGGTGGAAATCATCACCAAGTCGTGCAAGGAGGGCGCCCAGGCCGTGAAGTGGACCTGTGACGGTAGCCCCGAGTTTACCATCGAGGACTGCGACAAGGCCGACCGCGGTACCGACATCGTCCTCTACATCGACGACGACTGCAAGGAGTTCCTCGAAGAGGCCCGCATCTCCTCGCTGCTGAAGAAGTACTGCAGCTTCCTGCCCGTGCCTGTAGCTTTCGGCAAGAAGAAGGAATGGAAGGACGGCAAGCAGGTGGAAACCGCTGAAGACAATGTCATCAACGAAACCACTCCGTTGTGGACCCGCAAGCCCAGCGAGCTGAAGGACGAGGACTACAAGGCCTTCTACCGCGACCTCTATCCCATGTCCGACGAGCCTCTGTTCTGGATTCACCTGAACGTGGACTATCCGTTCCACCTCACCGGCGTGCTCTACTTCCCCAAGGTGAAGAGCAACATCGAGCTGAACAAGAACAAGATACAGCTCTACTGCAACCAGGTGTATGTCACGGACTCTGTTGAAGGCATCGTGCCCGACTTCCTGACGTTGCTCCACGGCGTGCTCGACTCGCCCGATATCCCGTTGAACGTATCGCGTTCGTACCTGCAAAGCGACTCCAACGTCAAGAAGATTTCGACCTACATCACCAAGAAGGTGTCCGACCGTCTGCAGTCCATCTTCAAAAACGACCGCAAACAGTTCGAAGAGAAGTGGAACGACCTGAAGATCTTCATCAACTACGGTATGCTGACGCAGGAAGACTTCTATGACCGTGCCAAGGATTTCGCCCTTTTCACCGATACCGACGGCAAGCAATATACCTTCGACGAGTACAAGACACTCATCAAGGACAACCAGACCGACAAGGACAACACGCTGATCTATCTGTATGCCAACAATAAGGACGAGCAGTACAGCTACATTGAGGCTGCCAAGAACAAGGGCTATAACGTGCTGCTGATGGACGGCCAGCTGGACATCGCCGTCGTAAGCATGCTCGAGCAGAAGTTCGACAAAGTTCGCTTCACCCGTGTGGACAGCGACGTCATCGACAACCTCATCGTGAAGGAAGACAAGAAGAACGAGGTGCTCGAAGCCGCCAAGCAGGAAGCCCTCTCGGCCATGTTCAAGAGCCAGCTGCCCAAGATGGACAAGACGGAATTCTACATCGTGGCACAGGCCATGGGCGAAAGCGCCGCTCCGGTCATGATTACGCAGAGCGAATATATGCGCCGTATGAAGGAGATGGCCAATATCCAAGCCGGCATGAGTTTCTACGGTGACATGCCCGACATGTTCAACCTCGTGCTCAACGCCGACCATCCGTTGGTTAAGGAAGTATTGGCCGGTGAAGAACAGGCTTGTTCGGCAGACATTGTGCCCATCCAGCTCTCGATGGACGACACCAACAACCGCCGCAACGCGCTGAAGAAGAGCCACGAAGGCAAGAAGGACGAAGAAATCCCCGTAGCCGAGAAGGACGAGCTCAGCGAACTGGACAAGAAGTGGGACGAACTGAAGATGAAGAAGGAAGCCGTTCTGGCCGGTTATGCCGCCCAGAACCCGGTTGTCCGTCAGCTCATCGACCTGGCCCTGCTGCAAAACGGTATGCTGAAAGGCGAAGCACTCAACAACTTCGTAAAACGAAGCATCGAGCTGATTAAATAAAGCCCCTTCAACACTCTCTATACTCTCCCAAAGAGGATGTATCTTCGTGGTACATCCTCTTTTTTTGCCCTTTTCATCGAGAAAAACACTTTTTTTCTTCGCCAATTCGAATACAGTTCAAAACAAATTCGTATATTTGGAAAAATTCATTCGGCATTATGGGAAACTAGGCTGCATCAATGACATGATTCAACGGGATAAGGAAAACCGTGAATTGCGGAAATTGGGAAGAGAACGTCGCAAAGAACGTCTTGACCGGATGTATTATGGAAAGAAGTTGTATTTGTCGGAAAGAGTGACGGCCGATGATATGAAACAGGCTCAGCAACAGATTGCCGACAAACAAGCGCAGGACTTGAAACGAGAAGTCATTTCTGCCTATCTGGTGATGGGAATCTGTACTCTTTTGACAATCTGCGTGATACTCTTTCTGTTGAATTGAAATATGATTATTTACAGAATATGAAAAAACTATATACCTTCCTCTTGTGTTGCTGTTGTCTGCTTTCCGCTTTGAACGCGCAGAAGGTAGGGCTTGTATTGAGTGGCGGCGGTGCCAAAGGTATGACCCATATCGGTATCATCCGTGCATTGGAAGAGAACAATATCCCCATTGACTATATTGCAGGGACATCTATGGGAGCCATTATCGGATCGCTCTATGCCATGGGCTATTCGCCGGACGACATGGAAGCCCTGCTTCGTTCACCGGACTTCAAAAGGTGGTATTCGGGGCAGGTTGAGTCGCAATACGGATATTATTTCAAGCAGAGCAGACCGACACCAGAGTTTGCCAACATTCGCTTTTCCTTTGGCGACTCCATCCATATCCGTCCACAGATCATTCCGACTAGCATTGTAAGCCCTATTCAGATGAACCTTGTGTTTGTAGAACTGTTTGCACAGGCTACGGCTGCTTGTCGGGGAAACTTCGACAAAATGTTCGTTCCTTTCCGCTGCGTAGCTTCAGATGTGTATAATAAGCGTCCGTTGGTTATGCGTCAGGGTGACTTAGGAGATGCGGTGCGAGCTTCGATGAGTTTTCCTTTCGTGTTCAAACCCATCGAAATAGATAGTGTACTGGCTTATGACGGAGGTATTTACAATAACTTCCCCACGGACGTGATGATGAATGATTTTCATCCGGATGTCATCATAGGTAGCGTGGTGGCCGCCAATCCGGGAAAGCCTCAGGAAGGTAATCTCATGAGCCAACTTGAGAACATGATTATGCAGAAAACAGATTATTCCATTCCGGATTCGTTGGGGATTGTGATGACTTTCAAATATAACGATGTCAATCTGCTGGATTTCGACCGCCTGCAGGAACTCCATGACATCGGATACAACAGGACAATCAGTCTGATGGATTCGATCAAAATGCGTATCTCCCGTCGTGAAAGTGCCGAAAACGTCCGACTGAGACGTATGACCTACCGCAACACTTTGCCACAACTCCGTTTTCGCGATATTTATATTGAAGGAGCTAATGAACAACAACAGTCATACATCAAAAAAGAATTCCATAGCGACAGCCATCAGATTTTCACTTATGAAGATTTGAAACGGGGGTATTTCAGGCTATTGGCAGACAATATGATTTCCGAGATTATCCCTCACGCCGTTTATGACCCTCAGTCCGATTTATACGAACTTCATCTTCAAGTCAAGATGGAGAAAGATTTCTTTGTCCGAATAGGTGGAAGTGTATCTACTACCAGCTCCAATCAGATTTATTTGGGAATCGGATACCAGAATCTGAACTATTACTCCAAAGAGATCATGCTTGATGGGCAGCTTGGAAAAATCTATAATAACATTCAACTGATGGGAAGGCTGGATTTGCCTACCCGTATTCCGATCTCTTTCCGCCTGCTGGGATCTATCAGTACCTTTGATTACTACAAGAAAGACAAGCTTTTCTCCAAAAACGACCGCCCTTCTTTCAATTCGAAGGATGAACGGTTTGTGAAACTCATGTGCGCGTTACCCTTTTTGGCCAACAAACGTGCGGAGTTCGGATTTGGATACGGCGTATTGACAGACAATTATTATCAATCTACCACTATTGACTTCACCAAAGACCGTGCAGACAAAAGTACCCACAAACTGTTGGGGGGAAGTATTGGCTTTTATGGCAGCACGACCGATTCCCGTCAGTATGCCACACGAGGGTATCATGAAAGTCTTATAGCCCAGGTGTTTACCGGGCACGAATGGTTCAATCCCGGTACACCTTCTGAAGACGGAAGCTCGAAGGCTGTCGAAAAAAAACATCAGGCCTGGTTGCAAATCTCGTATATGAAGGACGCCTATCATCGGCTGAGTCCTCTGTTTACGTTAGGCTGGATGACGGAATTATTGTATTCATCGAGAAATTTCTCAGAAAACTACACTGCCACCATGATGCATGCCGGAGAATTTGCACCGACTCCTCACAGTCAGATTATGTATAACGAGGCTTTTCGGGCCAATCAGTTTATAGCTGCGGGTATAA
>CAYQOV010000110.1:0-8690 GCA_964419245.1 uncultured Bacteroides sp.
TTCAAAATCTCATTTTCATTGTTGCAGGCGGCAAGTGACAATGCCAGCACTGCGAGTGCAAAGTGTCTTGTTTTCATCTTATTAATTCTTAATTCTTCATTCTTCATTTTCTTGCATTTCCGCGCTAACGTCGCCGCCTCCGTCCCCCGTTTCCCATCCGGTAATCTCGCCCTTGCCTTCTTCCATGCCGACGGGCGTTTCCAGTGTTCCGGTCACACGGTAGGCGGTGGTCATGTCGCCGTTAAACTCCTTCATGGCCTCGGTCAGTTCTACCTCCGTGTGCTGTGTGCGTCCGCCGTCGGTGAAGACGATGTCCAGCACCAGCGTCTGCACGTCTCCCATCGTACCCAGCAGGCGGGCGTCGGCCGTGAGCTTGCTGCCTTCACGGGTGAAGGCGAAGACCGTGGAGACAGGTTCGCCGACGGTCTGTTCCGCCTCCATGTCGAAGGCGCCGGCTATGCCGCCGAGGGTGGCGGTGACGGTCTGTATCAGCTCGGGGCGGCCTTGGGTGACGGTCAGCTCAAGGCGGAGGTCACGCGTGCGCCGGGCGAAGTCGGCCACGACGCGGAGGGTGTCGTCGGCCACGACGTCGAGGGCCCTGGTGCCGGTATAGAGGTCGCCGGGAAGGGGAATGACGGTGGCGGCGTCGGCGCGTGTGCCGTCTGCCGGGGCGTCGATGCGCGCCGTGCGCCCGTCGAAGGTGAAGCCCCCGGCGCGGTTGTAGACCACGAGGCTACTCGTGCCCGGCTCCAGCAGGGCGGGGTAGCAGAAGGGGACGGTGGCGAAGTCGGCCGGGACGCCGTCGACGTCGGCCACGTAGACGGCGCCGTCAACTGGCAGGGCGGCGTCGATGACCAGTGCACCCCGGTCGGGGTGCGGCGTCCGGTGCTTGTCCTTTTCGCAGGAGACGGGCAGCAGTAGGAAGAGCGCGGCGGCCAGGAAAAACATTAGGCTTCTTTTATTCATATTTTGTTGTTTTATCGTTTTTGGGCGCAATGTAGGAATTGTTCGTAATTTATGCAAACAAACGGCAAAGAAAAATGCAGCTTTAGTTGGCATTTTGCTGCATTTTCGGGAGGGGTGGAAGCAAAACGTCCCGCCTCGTTCCTGTCAGTAGGAGCGGGGCGGGACGTGATTCTTCAGCCTGTTCGGGCTTCCGGCAGGGCTGCGTACTTGCGCGCCTGCATCAGAGGCATTTCATGAAGGTAGGGGCGGCGGCACTGGTCAGCGTCCGCTGTCGGCAATCATCTGCCGGATTTTCTCGTTCAGTCCGTCGGCGGCGATGAGCTGTTCCAGCGTCAGGTGCATGCGGTAGCGCCAGTAGTGGCGCGGGTTGGCAGGCACGTTGATGCGCTCTTCGGCCACGTTGGGATTGCGCAGCTGCCCGTCGACCGACATCCAGTCCTGGAAGGAGAGGATGCTGAGCATGGAGTTGCTCGTCAGATGGGCGCGCACCACCTGTTCGCACAGCTCGGGCGTGGCAGCGGCGGGGGCGGTGCCGTAGTGGCTCAGGGCGTGGTTGTAGTAGCGCTGCGTCTGCTGGGCGTCTTCCTCCCACCAGCCGCGCAGGGTGGACATGTCGTGGGTGGAGATGGTGCAGACAGAACGGTAGGGATACCATTCGGGGTGTCCGAACTCCTGGCTGGGGTCCTTGGGCATGCGCTGTATCTCGAGCGAGAGGATGCGCAGCTCGTTCATCACCCACGCCACGCAGGCGGGAATCATGCCGAGGTCTTCGCCGCAGACGAGCATGCGGGTGGACTGCGTCAGCTGCGGGAGCTTCTTCATGGCCTGCTGTCCCCAGAAGTCGTTGTGGCGGTGGTAGTAGTAGTGGTCGTACAGGCGGTTGAAGGCGGCTTTCTCCCAGTCGTTCAGCGAGCGGTAGATGTAGTCGTGCTGCACGCCGATGCGCGGGTGGTATCTGGATGTGTCGTTGCGGTCGGGCACGAACAGGACGTCGCTGATGAGGGCGTAGAGGCCGTCGCGTATCCAGACGCTGTCGTCGTCGGTCTTGCCGTCGAAGTAGGCTTCCACCTTGCGCTGCGTGTCGAACTCGGGACGCATGCGGTAGACTTCCCACGTGTCGGTGGGCTCGATGAAGGTCTGCTTCACGTAGTCGGTGTGCGGGCCGAACATCTGTCCGAGGAAGTATTCGTGGATGTAGGGCTTCAGGAACTCGGGGCGGAAGGCGAGGCCGTAGCTCTCGATTTCTTCACGCGTCATGGGCAGGGCGGGGACGAACTGTCCCAGCAGGCCGTGGACGGCGTCCATCGGAATCTCCCAGATGCGGAAGAAGCCCAGGATGTGGTCGATGCGGTAGGCGTCGAAGTATTCGGACATTTTGCGGAAACGCTTCATCCACCAGGCATAGCCGTCTTGCTCCATCACGTCCCAGTTGTAGGTGGGGAAGCCCCAGTTCTGCCCGTTGGCGGAGAAGTCGTCGGGCGGGGCGCCTGCCTGTCCGTTCAGGTTGAAGTAATGGGGTTCCTTCCAGGCCTCGACACTGTTGCGGCTGATGCCGATGGGGATGTCGCCCTTGAGCACCACGCCGTTGGCACGGGCATGGCGGGTGGCGGCCAGCAGCTGGCGGTGGAGCTGGTACTGGATGTAGTAGTAGATGGCGATATGCGGGTAATCGGCCGACCGGGGATTGCACAGGGCGTCGATATCTTCCTGGCGGTAGTCGCTGTAGCGGGGCCACTCGCGGAAGTTGGGCGTCCGGTAGGCGTCGCGCAGGTAGCTGAACGCGGCGTAGGGCTGGAGCCATTCTTTGTTGGCCTCGAAGAAGGCGCGGAAGTCTTCGGACGCCAGCACGGCTTCGCCTTCCTGGGCGAAGATCAGGCGGAAGTATTCCCACTTGGCTTTGTTGACGGCTTCGTAGTCGATGGCGGGCAGGGCGTTCAGTTCCCGGCGCCGCTGTTCGAACTGCTCCATCTTCTCGCGGTCGTTGAGGACGCCCAGTTGCCGCAGGTCGGTGTACATGTGGTGGAAGGCGTAGATGGAGATGCTGCTGTAGGGGTAGGAGTCGGTCCACGAGTGGGTCATGGTCGTGTCGTTGATCGGGAGAATCTGCACGGCCTTCTGGCGGGTCGAGACGGCCCAGTCGATCATCTTCGTCAGGTCTCCGAAGTCGCCCACGCCGAAGCTTCCTTCGGAGCGGAGGGAGAAGACGGGGATGGCCGTGCCGGCGCCCTTCCAGGCGGGCAGGCTGAAGTAGACGTAGCGGTCGCCTACGACCAGTGTCTCGGCGTCGCCCAGCTTCGGATCGGCCAGGTAGCGGTTGGGGTTGTTTTCCCAGGCCACGACGCGTCCTTCTTCTTTCTTATAGAGGACGAATTTATATTCCAGCGGGAAGGTCAGGTCGGAGGCGTCGATTTCCACCTGCCATTCGGGGAAGTTGGCATCGCTCATCAGGACGGCTTTGTCGGGATTCCATCCGCCCAGGGCGTCCACGCTTCCACAGACAGCCAGTGCATGTCCGCTGTCGATGCAGGGCGCGTAGGCTTTGAGGACCAGGCTGCGGCGATGTCCCCTGGGGGCTGCTTCGCGGTCGTGATGGGCCAGGAGCGACTCGGTGAAGGCCGAGGTGTAGAAATACTGCTGTTCCGGCAGGTTCTTCCAGCTGTCTTCCAGGCGGTAGGTCTTGGCGGGATCGCCGGAGACGTACAGGACACGCGGCAGGCTGTTCCATTCGTTGCGGACGGCCTGTCCGTCGCGGTAGACGTGATAACTGTAATGGATTTCTTTCGTTTCGGGCAGTCTGGTTTCGACTTCCGCTGTCCAGTGTATGCCGTCCACTGTGTGCATGGGTACGGCTTGTCCGGGCATGTTACTTCCTAACTCGGGGACGGAACCCAGGACTCTGATTTCCTCTCCCCAACTGGTACGATATTCGATGTTGAATGAAAGTATCATATTATTAGATTTATATGAACGACAATAGCTGCATTAACTATGCAAGTATAGAAAATATTCTTCATAGTCATGCAGCTATCGTTGTCCAAGTATTTTAAAATCCTATGCAAACGTTTGTGTTTGCAGTCCGTTTATCCGCAGCGGGAAGCGCCGCAGGTCTTGCAGATGAGGCAGCCTTCCTGATAGACGAGGGTCTCGTTGCCGCAGTTGGGGCATTTCTGGCCCTTGGCCTCGGTGCCGTCGAGCACGTACTTCTTCAGGGCACGTTCCACGCCGTTCTTCCAGGTGTTGATGTTTTCGCTGTCGAGCTGCAGGGAGCCTACCAGCTTGATGACCTGCTCGATAGGCATGCGGTAGCGCAGCACGCCCGAGATAAGCTTGGCATAGTTCCAGTATTCCTTGTTGAACTTCTCGGAAAGGCCTTCGATGGTGACCTTGTAGCCGCGCTTGTTCTCGAACTGGAAGTCGTAGCGCTTGACGCCGTTTTCGTCGATGTTCTTGATGATGTGGCCCGAAACGACATTCTTGGGGAGGACGATGCCTTCGTCATCGTCGAGCACACCGGTGAATATCTCGTAGGGGTGTCCGTTGAGCAAGCCCACAAAAGCCACCCATTTTTCTTTGTTGTTCTGGAAACGTACCACTTCGGCGTCGAGCACCTTGGGGCGTGTTTCGACAATCGTAGGCGGCTTGCAGGGAGGCAGTTCGTCTTTCTTGTCGCTCTTGGTGGAGATGAGTACGCCCGAGCGTGAGCCGTCGCGGTAGACGGTACATCCTTTGCAGCCCGAACGCCAGGCTTCCACGTAGAGGCGGTTGACCAGTTCTTCGTCGACGTTGTTGGGCAGGTTGATAGTGACGCTGATGGAGTGGTCTACCCACTTCTGTACGCGTCCTTGCATCTTGACTTTCATCAGCCAGTCTACGTCGTTGGACGTGGCTTTATAATAAGGTGAGCGTGTCACCATCTCGTCGATTTCCTCTTGGGTGTAGCGCTTGGCGGGGTTGAGGCCCTGAGCTTCCATCCAGGTGACAAATTTCGGGTGGAACACGATATATTCTTCGAATGCGTCGCCGGTTTCGTCTACGAAGTCGATGCGGGCGTTGGTGTCGTTGGGGTTTACCTTGCGGCGGCGTTTGTATACCGGCAGGAACACGGGTTCGATGCCTGAGGTGGTCTGCGTCATCAGGCTGGTTGTGCCGGTAGGAGCGATGGTGAGACAGGCTATGTTGCGTCGGCCGTATTGGATCATGTCCTCGTAGAGTTCAGGATCGGCTTCGCGCAGGCGGTTGATGAACGGATTGTTCTTTTCGCGTTCGGTGTCGTAGATTTCGAATGCTCCGCGTTCTTTTGCCATTTCGACCGACGAGCGGTAAGCACTCAGGGCGATGGTCTTGTGCACCTGTTCGGAGAATGCGGTCGCTTCTTCCGTACCGTAACGCAGGTTCAGGGCGGCCAGCATGTCGCCTTCGGCCGTGATGCCTACACCGGTGCGGCGTCCCTGGCCGCTCTTTTTGTAGATTTTTTGCCACAGGGTGCGTTCTGTTTCCTTGACAGCGTCGCTTTCCGGGTCGGAGTCGATCTTTTCCATGATCCGCTCAATCTTCTCCAGCTCCAGGTCGATGATGTCGTCCATGATTCGCTGTGCCAGGGCTACGTGCTTCTTGAACAGCTCGAAGTCGAAATAAGCGTCGGGCTTGAACGGATTGACCACGTAGGAATAGAGATTGATGGCCAGCAGACGGCAGGAATCGTACGGGCAGAGGGGGATTTCACCGCAGGGATTGGTGGAAACGGTGCGATAGCCCAGGTCGGCATAACAGTCGGGGACGGATTCGCGGATGATGGTGTCCCAGAACAGTACGCCGGGTTCGGCTGACTTCCATGCGTTGTGGACTATCTTTTTCCACAGGGTGCTGGCATCTATGGTTTTCTTTACAAGCGGGTTGGCGCTGTCGATGGGGTATTGTTGCACATAAGGGGTGCCGTTGACGGCGGCTTCCATGAATGCGTCGTCCAGTTTCACCGAAACGTTGGCGCCTGTCACCTTGCCTTCGGTCATCTTTGCGTCGATGAATGCTTCCGAATCGGGATGTTTGATGGAGACGCTCAGCATCAGGGCGCCACGGCGTCCGTCTTGTGCCACCTCACGGGTGGAGTTCGAATAGCGCTCCATGAAAGGAACCAGACCGGTAGAGGTAAGAGCCGAGTTCTTTACCGGAGAACCTTTGGGGCGGATATGGGAGAGGTCATGGCCCACGCCGCCGCGTCTTTTCATCAACTGTACCTGCTCTTCGTCGATCTTGAAGATGGCTCCGTAGGAGTCGGCTTCACCGTCTACTCCGATTACAAAACAGTTGGACAGGGAGGCCACCTGATAGTTGTTTCCGATGCCCGTCATGGGGCTTCCTTGCGGGACGATGTACTTGAAGTGATCCAACAGCTTGAACAACTCTTCGGCGCTCAAGGCATTGGGATACTTGGCTTCGATCCGGGCCACTTCGTTTGCGATACGCCAATGCATGTCTTCCGGTGACTTTTCGTAAATATTGCCGAATGAGTCTTTTACGGCATATTTGTTCACCCACACTCTGGCGGCCAGTTCATCGCCTTGGAAGTATTGTAAAGATGCTTCAAAGGCTTCCTGATAAGTAAATGTTCTCTTTTCCACGATGGTCTATTCTTTTAGATTTTATTGATTCAATTAGCAATATTGTAGAAGTTTTGCCATTGGCTAACAAATGTGTTTGCAAATCTATGAATGTTTTTCCATCCGACAAAATAAATAGTCATGTTTTTATCAACAGATTGTAAGTTTCTTGTTTATAACTGTTATCTGTCTGTATTTTAGAAGTTTACTATTTTGGAATATATGGGAAAGTTTTCAAAAAAGAAAACCAGTGAGCATATGAGAAGATTCTTGAATTGTTTTTTAGGTATGGAGTGGGGAAGGATTATGCCAAGAAAGAGGGTAATTACTTAAATCTTTTATATATTTGCAGAAAAAAGAAAAAGTATGGGAAGCTTGAAACAGAGAAAAACAATCCGTAAATATCAGCAGAAGGACATTCCTGTTGATTTGTTAAATGATTTACTTGAAACGGCGTTTCGTGCATCGACCGTTGGAAACATGCAGACCTATAGCGTGGTGGTGACCCGCGATGCCGACCGGAAGGCCAAACTGGCTCCGGCACATTTCAATCAGCCAATGGTGACAGCTGCGCCGGTTGTACTCACTTTCTGTATAGATTTGAACCGGTTTAGCAAATGGTGTCGGCAGCGTCAGGCCGAGCCGGGGTATAATAACTTTGAATGGTTTGTAACGGGAGCTGTTGATGCCTTGCTGGCTGCTCAGACATTTTGCGTGGCCGCCGAGGAAAAAGGATTGGGTATTTGCTATTTGGGTACTACTACATACAATCCTCATTTGATTATTGAAGCACTGGAGTTGCCGGAGTTGGTGTTCCCCATCACGACCGTTACAGTGGGATGGCCGGCTGAAGATCCTGCGCAAGTTGACCGTTTGCCATTGGCAGCGGTAGTTCATGAAGAAGTTTATCACGACTATACGCCTGAGGATATTGACCGTTTGTATGCTTATAAAGAATCATTGCCTGAGAATAGACAGTATGTGACAGAAAATGGTAAAGCGACTTTAGCCCAAGTCTTTACGGATGTTCGCTATACGAAAAAAGATGCAGAAGCCATGTCTGAATTGCTATGGAATATAATGAAAAAGCAGGGATTTTGATCCCTGCTTTTTCATCGTTATGAGTTTACTTTATCCTATTGTTGTTTCAAGGCCGTCTGTATCTCTTCTAATTCTGCTTGGAAACTTTTACTTACTTCTTTCAGCTCACTGATCGTCTTGCAGGCATGTAGAACGGTTGCATGGTCTTTGTTGCCTATTAAAGAACCAATTTTGGCCGTTGAGAAGTCTGTGTAATTTTTAGCCAGATACATGGCAATCTGTCGTGCCTGTACCACTTCTCGCTTTCTGGATTTTGTATGGATGGCACTTGTATCCAGACCGAAATGCTTGCATACCGTATTGATGATATTGTCTATCGTTATGGCTTTACTTTCGTTCTGGGTAACTTTACGTACAATCCGTTGAGCCAGTTCCAAATCTACATCTTTATTATAGATGGTTGAATGGGCCATGATGGAAATAATGATACCTTCCAGATCGCGTACGCTGTCACTTACGTTTTCTGCGATATAATTAATAACTTCTGGAGGGAATTGCAAACCGTCACGACGTATTTTGTTGCGTAAGATATCTTTGCGCAGTTCGACGGTCGGCTTTTCGAGCTCGGCAACCATACCCCACTTAAAACGAGTGACGAGGCGTTCTTCCATACCTTGCAGGAGTACAGGGGCACGATCCGAAGTTAGGATAAGCTGTTTCCCGTTCTGATGTAGAAGATTGAAGATGTGAAAGAACGTGTTTTGAGTTTTGGTAACTCCAGCAAATTCCTGGATATCATCGATGATCAGCACGTCAATTGTCTGGTAGAAGTTGATGAAGACGTTAGACGTATTGTTGCGTACGGAGTCTGTGTATTGCACCTGAAATAAGTGGGCCGAGACATACAACACCCGTTTTTCAGGGTAAAGTTCCTTAATTTTGGTTCCGATGGCATTGGCGAGGTGAGTTTTCCCTACGCCAGATGCTCCATAGAAGAATAGCGGATTGAAAATGGTTTTGGCCGGATTGAGTGCGACAGCTTCTGCCACACTACGTGAACGTTTGTTGCTTTCTCCCTCTATGAAT
>CAYQOV010000111.1:0-8653 GCA_964419245.1 uncultured Bacteroides sp.
GGGCGCCACGGGCACGGGCGACTACCAGACCCCCGTCACCCTGAGTTTCACCCACGCTCTGGCGAAGGTGCGCGTGACGCCCACGGACGATGCACTCGGCGAAGTGCAGAGCCTCCAGCTCTATACCTACACACAGTGTACTTATGAAAAAGGCAAGGCCGGACAAGGCTCGCAAGAGGGCTGGATAGAGATGAAGAAGTGCGAATATACCGAAAACGGCGCAACCATCAACTGCTGGGAGGCGAACGTGGTGCCCGGCTACGAAATCAAGAAACTGAGGGCAAACGGCACCGAGGTGCGCGACCTCTCCGCTGCCATCAATCCCGTAGCGGGCAAGTTCTACAACATCACGCTGAACAAGGACAAAGGATATACCGATGACGGACAGGGCAACTACACCGTGACTACTGCCGAGGGATTGAAGGCTGTGGCAGACATAGCCAACAACGGCAATCTCGACATCAACATCACCCTGACCGACGACATCGACCTGAAGGGCATCGACTGGACACCGATAGGCATAGACTATAACCACCAATACACCGGCACCTTCGATGGCGGCGGCAAGACCATCACGGGGCTGACCGTTACGGGAAGTGACCAATATGCGGGCCTGTTCGGACGTATCGGCGAGGACGGCACGGTGAAGAACGTGAAGCTGGAGGGCGTACAGATAGAAAGCGATAATGAAACGAGCTATGTCGGCGGCGTGGCGGGATGGAGCTATGGCACCATTGAAAACTGCTCAGTGTCGGGCCGCGTCAGCGGCACACTGTTCGCAGGTGGCGTGGTGGGCTCTCAATTGGTCGGTTCCATCACCGGGTGCAACTCCTCGGCCACAGTGAAGGGCGTGGTCATTGCCGGCGGCATAGCGGGAGAAACGAATAATAGTGCCTCCCTGACCGGCTGCTACGCCACGGGCGACGTGACCGTTGAAAACGACGGTACGCACAACTCCTCTGCCGGCGGCGTGGTGGGAAACAACGGAGGTGGCACCCTGACCGCCTGCTATGCCACGGGCAGCGTGACCGGTAGCGGAAGCGGCACCATCTATGTAGGCGGCGTAACGGGAGACAACCTTGAAGGTACCCTGACCGCCTGCTACCATGCCAATGGGACTGTCAGCGGCCCTGACGGAACCACAGGCGGCGTGGCGGGACGGAACTACAACGGTCCCATGTTCGGTGGCGGTATCATCACCGCCTGCTACTGGGGAGGCAACGGTCAGGAACAAGGCATCGGTGAAGACCAGGTAGGTACCGGCGGAACCGAGCAGGTGACGGACGACGACTGGCAGACGGCCGCTAACGCCATGAACGCCGCCCTGAATAGTGCAGGCTCAGCGTTGCAATATAACCTCGGCGTGGAGGGTTTACCTGCATTGGAATAAAGGCAGCAATAAAAGCCGAGCCACAAGTTCGGCTGACAGATATAACGAACGGAAGTATAACCCACAAAGAAAGGAGGACGTGATGGAACACACGGAGAATCCACCAAACTGAGCCGCCGTTCCTGCGGATTTACCATCCGCCAGACCCCTTTCGACACCGCCTCGAACAGGTTGGCCAAACGGGTCCGCCAAGCGTTCTTTGACATGATGAAAACCCTGTAGAGACGTGGCGTGCCGCGTCTATTGTGCCGCATCTGTTGTGCCGCATCTCTGCAAAAAGTAACAAAAAGATAGATTTTCACATTAAAAGGAAAGCTGATTCCCAGCCAGCCGTGCCGTTCTGTCAATCCGAGGCCTCGGAAACCCAGCCCGCCACGTCGGGCAGCCCGTCCGAGGGGTCGGAAACCCAGCCCGCCACGTCGGGCAACCCGTCCGAGGGGTCGGAAACCCAGTCCGCCACGTCGGGCAACCCGTCCGAGGGGTCGGAAACCCAGTCCGCCGCGTCGGGCAGCCCGGCAGCTCCCGCGGATTTGCCCTCCGCCGAAAGCCTGTGGGCCTCTGTGCCGGATTACAAATCCGGCGGAACGTGTGTGAACGGAACCCTATTTGTCTAACACTAAAAAAGAGAAAAATGAAACAAATTACCAGTATATCATTATCGAGCCTTACCGTAGGCACGCACCTGCAATTCCATACGCAGGTGAACAGCTACATCGGCGTGGCGACCGCTGCCGCGCTGAAGATTGAGAGCCAGGCGCCCGAATACGAGAGCCTGGTTGGAACGGAGGAAACGGTGGTGAACCGCCCGACCTCCCAGCGATACACCGAGCAACTCGCCACTGCCGACCGCAATCGCGACGATGCCACGAGTGTATTCCTGAACATCGTCAAGGCGCAGAACCGCTCGGTGGAACCGAACAAGAAAGCCGCCGCCCAAGAGCTGAAGTCGGTCATCGCGCCTTACAACAACGTGGCCGAACAGGCCTATATGAAAGAAACGGCGCAGATCCGTGGCCTGCTGACCGCCCTGAAGGAAGAGAAGAACCAGGCGCTGGTGAAGCTCCTCCACCTCGAAGAGGAAGTGATCGGCATCGAGGAAACGAACGGCGTGTTCGAAACACTCTACGAAAAGAGCCAGGAAGATGCCTTGGTGCGCCAGGAACTGGAAGCCATCGACACGAAGGAACTTCGGAGCCAGGTGGATGCCAAGTACCAGGAAATCGTCCTGATCGTGAATGCCTTTGCCATCGCCACCCCTTCGGAGGTGTTCGATACGTTCATCGACAGTGTGAACGGCTTGATCTACCGCACGAAGCAGGAAGCGTCGCACACGGGCAACAAGCCTTCTCCTTCGCCGGAGGAGGAAGAACCCGTTCAACCCGAAGAAACGGTTTAACCGGCCTTCCCGTTCCGTGAAGCACGTTCCGAACACGTTCCAGGGGCTCACAGGCTGTAGGCAGCAGGCAAATCCGCGGGGGGGGATAAAAAAGAGGCACGGGAACAGGGAGAATAAGAATCTCCGCGTTCCCGTGCCTTTTTGTGTTTTATCGCTGCTCCTCGCGCTTACTCCTCGATGGATTTCGGCCGGTCAGCCGGAGCTGCGCCGAACTCCTTGTTCGGTGTGCTGCCCATCTCGAAGGTCAGGTTACCACCCTTCATGACATCCTCGTAGGTGATGTATGATTTTGTATAAGGCTGTCCGTTCAAGGTAACCGACTGGATGTAGATATTGTCGTGGCTGTTGTTGTGAGCGACGATCTCGAATGTCTTGCCTTCGGGCAACTGGATCGTGGCTTCGTTGAACAACGGGCTACCGAACACCAGAATACCGTGCGACGGGTTGACCTGATAGAATCCCAAAGCCGACATGATGTGCCAAGCCGACATCTGACCGCAGTCCTCGTTTCCAATCACGCCTTCCGGTTTGTCGGTATAGAACTCATCCTGGATGTAACGGACTTTCTCGGCTGTTTTCCATTGTTGTCCGGCATACGGATACAGATAAGCTACGTGATGGCTCGGTTCGTTTCCGTGTGCATACATACCAATCAGTCCGCTGATGTCGGCCGATGCACCTTCACCCATATCCCCGTTGGCTACGAACAAAGAATCCAGTTTGGCATTGAAGGCATCGTCGCCACCCATCAAGGCAATCAGTCCTTCCGGATACTGCGGCACGAAGAAGGTATAATGCCAACCGTTGCCTTCGCAGAAATCGCCCACACCATGAATCGAGCGGAACGGGTCATACGGTGTACGCCAAGAACCGTCGTCCATCTTCGGACGGATGAAGTTGATGCTCTTGTCGAAATACTGTTCATAATAATGACCGCGCTTGAAGAACTCCTGGTAGTCGGCCTCTTTACCCATTTGCTTTGCCATCATGGCAATGCCCCAGTCGCCCACGGCATATTCCATGGCGATAGAAGTGGCTTCATGCACTTTGTCGCAGGGAATATATCCTTTTTCCATCACGAAAGGAACCCCTTTCTGCTTGTCGTAGGTAGCCGAAGAAGTCATCGCTTTGAAAGCACGTTCCGCATCAAATCCTTTGAACCCTTTCAGATAAGCATCCGCAATGATAGGTATGGCACTGTAACCCGGCATACATTCGGTTTCTCCACCAACCAAAGGCCAGATCGGCAATTTACCCTGCTGGTCGTAAATGCTCAGCATGGAATTGACAAAGTCGGGAACATACTGCGGTTTGATGATGGTGAACAACGGATTCAACGTACGGTAGGTATCCCATAAAGAGAAGGTAGAGTAGTTTGTCCAAGAATCCGCTTTATAGACTTTATCATCATGTCCGCGGAACTCACCGTTAACGTCGCAATATAAAGTCGGAGCGATGAAGGCATGGAACATACTGGTGTAGAAAATCTTCTTTGCCCGCTCGTCGTTGGTATTGATATCAATGCAGGCCAGCTGATTGTTCCATTTCTCTTTTGCCTGTTGGCAGACTTGGTCGAAATCCCATCCTGCCAGCTCGGCATTCATATTGGCCTGTGCATTGGCACAACTGACGGATGAAATGGCAATCTTGCATTTTACTTCTTTCGGCGCATCCTTGAAAGTCAATACACCTTTTACGGATTCTCCTGTCAATTCATCATTACCTGCCGGTGTATCATCGTTGAATACTTGCAACGACTGGATCGGTTGTTCGAACTTCATCACGAAGAATACCTTGTGCTGCGGGCTCCATCCTTTGGAGAAGCGGTAACCTTCGACGGTATTGTCGTCGATCTTCTTCAAGTAGGTGTCGTATGCCCGGTCGCCGTTACCTTCCTTCAGATTCACCAGTAAATGGCTTTCGCCTTCCGGATAGGTATAACGATGGATCGCTACACGTTCGGTAGCTGATAATTCGGCTTTCACGCCGTTATCCATCAGCAAAGAGTAATAACCCGGTGCTACCTTCTCATTTGCATGTGAGTAGTAAGAAGAACAAGCTCCTTCGATATTGTCCTGTTCTCCCCGTTTGGTACGGACTTCGCCCATGAACGGCATAACCAGCACGTCGCCTAAGTCGGCACAACCCGTTCCGCTCAGGTGTGTATGGCTGAAACCGATAATTACGCTATCCGAATAATGATAACCCGAGCACCAGTCCCATCCTTTGTGGATATTCTGCGGGCCAGCCTGAATCATACCGAAAGGAACGCTGGCTCCCACAAATACATGTCCGTGTTCTCCGGATCCGATATACGGATCTACATACGCTGTGTAATCTACAGCCGGGCTGCTAGTTGCTGCCTTCTTTTCTCCTGAAGCGCAGGAAACGGCCCATAAAGCCTGGCATCCGATGAGGACTGCCATGGAAAGTTTTGTGAATGTGTTCATTGTATAAGGTATTAAAACGTTGTTCTACTGAAAATCTTGAATTTGTCGGAATACGCCTTTTTCTGTGACATAAGCCGTTACCAAGGCTGCCGGTGTAACATCGAATGCCGGATTATAAACTCCAACATGCTCGGGTGCCATCCGGTGTATATAATGCAAATCGGTTACTTCTGAAGCCGCCCGTTGTTCGATAACAATATCTTTTCCTGTCAGTGTATGCGGATCAAAGGTACTGGTTGGTCCTAATACATAGAAGGGGATTTTATAATAATGGGCCAGAACAGCCAAGCCGCAAGTGCCAATCTTGTTGGCTACGTCTCCATTGGCGGCGATCCGATCGCAACCCACCATGATTAGGTCGATCATTCCCTGACTCATCAACGAAGCTGCCATATTATCACAGACCAATGTGGTATCAACTCCGAATCTCATCAATTCGTAGGCGGTAAGACGGGCACCTTGAAGTAAAGGCCTTGTCTCGTCGGCATAGACTTTTGGATTCAGTCCGCAAGCCTGAGCCAGATAAATCGGAGCCAAGGCTGTTCCATAGCGAGAGACAGCCAAATGTCCGGCATTACAATGTGTCAGAATGCGACTTCCTGAAGCAATCAGTCCGACACCATGCCGGGCAATCTGTTTACACATCTCGATGTCTTCTTCTTTGATGCGGACAGCTTCTGCCCGTAAAAGCGTTTTTATCTCTTGGAAATCGGTTGAACTTATCTTGTCTTTACCAGCTATCCATTGCTTGAATAGAACTGTCATCCGATCAAGTGCCCACGAAAGATTAACGGCTGTCGGTCGGCTGGCGCGAATCCGATTGGCCAAAGCCAGGAATTCTGTTTGCATAAGTTGGGCAGAAGTTATATTCGCCAACGTACGGGCAAAACAAACATACAGACCGGCAGCAGCAGCTACTCCAATTGCCGGTGCTCCTCTGACCTTCAAACGGACAATAGCATCGATGAGTTCTTCTTCGTTGTCGATTTTGAGGAAGACTTCCCGGGCAGGAAGCTGGGTTTGGTCGAGGATGACCAAGCTGTCTTCTTCCTCACACAAAGAGACCACATCGGGCAAGGAAAACGTCTGCTCCAGTTTCTCTAATCCTATTTCTTTGAAGTTCTCCATGTTATTAATATTTTTCTTCATCCTCGCCTCGGTTCTGCTTCGTCCATTCCTCAGCACAGTCCGAGAGCATCTGATACCAGTCTGCACCAAATTTCCGGATTAAAGGTTCTTTCAAGAACTGATAGACCGGAACACCTTTCATCTTTCCTAAAATGACGGCAGCTTTGCATACATCCCAACGGTGATAATTGACAGCCGTATAAGGACCGTAATTCTCAATCCGTATCGGATATAAATGGCAGGAAATAGGCTTATAGAAGTTACATTTCCCTTCACGGTAGGCTTTCTCGATGGCGCAATAACAGCAGCCTTTCTCGTCGTAGCAAGTAAAGACACAATTCTTGTTGCCTACGATGGAAGTTACCAGATCACCATCCTGATCGGTATAAACAACCCCTTGCTTCTTGATGACCGCTTGTGCTTCCGGAGAAAGTTCGTCCCAGACAACCGGAAGAACCTTTTCCAGTTCGGCAACTTCGTTTTTCTCGACGGGAGCGCCGGCGTCGCCTTCGATACAGCATTCACCTTGGCAAGCCTCCAGGTTGCATATAAATTTTTCTGTCAGGATATCGCTTGAAACAACGATGTCCTCTATTTGAATCATCATATTATTGAAATTGAAAGTTGAAAATTGAAAATGGAAAATTATTTATTGAGCTTTGATTTGGTGGATTTGACAATCGAAGCAAGGATTGCTACAATTTCAGTACAATCATTGTTTATAGATTGATAAATAGCCTCATCCAAATATCCAGTGTCTTTCAGGAGAGAAATCCAATATAATGTTTCGTTGGCCTCTTTCAAAGCAATGTTCATTTTATTTAAGAAATCAGCTTCACTTTGTGCATGTTCAGCTTCTCTGATTAAGGCTCCTATGGATGTTCCGCACCGTAAAAGCTGTTTGGAAAGAACGAACTCTCGATGGGTTTGTCCTAAAAACTTGTATGCGTTCACTATACGGATAGCGAACGCATACGATTTATCGCGGACAATATTGTCTCGACTCACTTAATTTTCAATTTTCAATTCTCAATTTTCCATTATTAAGTCTTTTCCAGTCATCTCAGCCGGCTGTGCCATACCTAAAATGTGCAGGATAGAAGGAGCTACGTCTGCCAATACACCATTTTCTACTTGGGCAGTTTTGTTTTCTGTTACGTAAACAAACGGAACCGGATTCAGTGAGTGAGCTGTATTCGGAGTACCGTCTGCATTCAGGGCATGATCAGCGTTACCATGATCGGCAATGATGATTACTTCGTAACCGTTTGCCTTGGCTGCTTCAACAGTATCTTTTACGCAGTTGTCGATAGCAACGACTGCTTTTTCGATCGCTTCGTAAACCCCTGTATGACCCACCATATCTCCGTTAGCATAGTTGACAACGATGAAGTCGTATTTCTGTGTACCGATAGCTTCTACCAGTTTGTCTTTTACTTCGTAAGCGCTCATCTCCGGTTTTAAGTCGTAAGTTGCTACTTTCGGAGACGGAACCAGAATACGGTCTTCGTTTTCATACGGAGTTTCGCGGCCACCGTTAAAGAAGAAGGTTACGTGTGCATATTTTTCTGTTTCGGCAATGTGCAATTGAGTTTTGCCATTGTTTGCCAGGTATTCGCCCAGTGTGTTCTGTACGTTTTCCTTGTCGAACAAGATATGTACGCCTTTGAATGAAGCATCATACGGAGTCATGCAATAGTACTGCAAGCCCGGGATTGTCTTCATGCCCTGTTCCGGCATATCCTGCTGTGTCAGTACGATTGTCAATTCCTTAGCACGGTCGTTACGGTAGTTGAAGAAGATAACTACATCGCCTTCTTTGATAGTTCCGTCTACGGTTGAGTTGTTGATCGGTTTGATAAACTCGTCGGTAACGCCTTCGTCATACGATTCCTGCATAGCCTTTACCATGTCATCTGCCTGCTTGCCTTTACCTTCGATAAGCAAGTCGTATGCTTCCTTCACACGTTCCCAACGTTTGTCGCGGTCCATTGCATAGAAACGACCTACGATAGAGGCGATCTTACCGGCTGTTTTTTCGCAATGAGCAGTCAGTTCTTCGATGAAACCTTTACCGCTCTTCGGGTCTGTATCACGACCATCCATGAAACAGTGGATGAATGTCCGTCCGTTCAATCCGTATTCCTGAGCAATATCACACAATTTGAACAAATGATCGAAAGAAGAGTGAACACCACCATTGGAAGTCAAACCCATGAAGTGGATATTCTTTCCGTTTTCTTTGGCGTACGAGAAAGCTGAAACCACTTCTTTGTTCTGCATAATGCT
>CAYQOV010000112.1:0-8601 GCA_964419245.1 uncultured Bacteroides sp.
TCTTCCGCCTCTGCAAGCTCTATGCCTAAACACAGGTTTTTTACTATGCGCCGTAGGGAGCCTCCGCACTCCTATATGGAATCAGATTTGTGCTGCCGCGCCCCAGGCGTGGAAGAAGTGGATTTTGTTCTTGTAGCGGATGACGTTGTTCAGTCGGATGCTCTCCATACGTTCTGGTCGTTTTCTGTTTGATTTTCGGCTGCAAAGGTAGAAAATAGGGTCATAAGTTGTAACCCTATAAAACCGTTCTTTTAAGTTGTTTTAACGGATATATAGTGAACGTTGATTGGTAGACACCTGAAAAATACGTTCCTTTGCGGAGATTTACTTTCTATGATAATAAGATAATACTACTATTATGGGATATGGAAAATGGATTGGCGGCGTCGTTGGATTTATGGCCATGGGACCATTGGGGGCGCTGGCCGGTTATGCGATAGGAGCACTGTTCGATAAGGCGACGGACGCGGAAGCACAGGGTGCGACAGGACGTGAATATTATGGGCCGACTTCATCGGGATGCGAAGACATTGGGCAGCGTAACAGTTTCCTTTTCGCCATGCTTGTCATGGCTTCGTACATTATCCGGGCCGACGGGCGTATCATGCACAGCGAGATGGAGTTTGTGCGCCGTTTTCTGCGGGTAAACTTTGGTGAAGGTGCCGTGGCTGAAGGTGAACAGATTCTGCTGAACCTGTTTGAACGACGGAAGCAGATGGAGCGGACTGATCCGATGGCATTCAAGAATACGATCCACGACTGTGGTGCGCAGATAGCTGTCAACCTGACCTACGAACAGCGTTTGCAAATGCTGGATTTTCTGGTGAAGATAGCGCAGAGCGATGGAAATGTCTGCCAAGCCGAGATCGAAGCACTGAAGGAGGTAGCTGTAGCCATGGGACTGTCGGTGAAGGAGGTAGAGTCAATGCTCAACCTGCGTGGCAGTTCGCTGGAAGATGCCTACAAGGTGCTTGAAATTTCTCCCGAAGCTACGGATGCCGAAGTTCGTGCGGCTTATCGTCGTCTGGCCTTGAAGCATCATCCGGACAAGGTGGCGGCACTGGGTGAGGATATCCGTAAGGCTGCCGAAGTGAAATTCCAGGAAATCAACGAAGCGAAGGAACGCATCTATAAGGCCCGTGGATTGAAGTAGCCGGAAGATGTAGAGCCGGGTAATGGAGAAATGAGATTTTTCTCAGGGGTTGTTGCGGTTTATCCGTAGGAATTCTGTATTTTTGCTGCATAAAAATAATACTATATGAAGAAAACAATCTATTCATGGATTAGCATCCTGTTAGGATGTACCATTCTTGCAGCCGGTTTTGTGTTTTTTATCAACCCCTATAATATCATTCCGGGAGGAGTGTATGGAGCGAGTATTGTGCTTCACAATCTTTTCCCTTCCATTCAGGTGGGTACGTTCGGTTATATGTTCGACATCCCGCTGCTTATTCTTTCAGTCGTTTTGCTCGGGGCCAAGCTGGGGTCGCGTACCATAGCGGCTGCCTTGGTTACACCTTTTATAATGAATATGCTGTCGCGGGTGGCCTATCCTACACAGGAAGCGCTGGAGGCACTTGACCCTACGCAACTGCTGGGCGGATGTATGGACTTGTCCGATCATCTGATGCTGACGACGGTTATCGGTGCTACGCTTATCGGTATCGGTGGTGGTATTGTGGTTCGTAATCAGGCTACTACGGGAGGAACAGACATTGTGGGGATGTTGCTGCAGAAGTATTGCCACATCCGTTTTTCGAGAGCCATTCTGTTGGCCGACGGGGTAGTGGTGTGTTTCGGTCTTGTTGTGATCGGTTTTGGCATTGGAAGTGCTGAAGATATGGTGCAACCGGCCTTGTTCCTTTCTTTCTATTCATTGATTTCCATTTTCATTTATTCGCGTGTCATTGCTTATATGATAAACGGTGCAAAGAATGACAAGCTGATATTCGTCATCAGCGATATCAAGATGACTGACTTGCATAAATACATCCTTGAGGATCTGGATCGTACTGCTACGTGTATCAAGAGTAGTGGACTGTATACGGGCACTGATAAAGAAATGCTTTTCCTCGTGGTAAGCTATAAAGAAGTGGCGGGCGTGAAGCTGAAGATAAAGGAAGTGGATCCTCGTGCTTTTGTAGTAGTGACCGATGCTTACGATGCTTTTGGCGAAGGGTGGAAGCAATTGCCTTCGTCTGCCAACGAGTTGCAACCGGAATAAAACATAAAAAAAGGCTGCTCTTCCCTCGCGGGGAAAGCAGCCTTGGACAAATTACTACAAGGTATTGTGCAATTAATGGATTTCAATTACACGGTTGATTTTAGCCTTTTCTTCGGGTGTGCGTTTAGGTAACTCAATGGTCAACACACCGTCTGTGACGTTGGCGCTGATTTTGTCTTTCTCGACATCTTCAGGCAGAACAAAAGCTTGTTGGAATTTTGAGTAAGAGAACTCACGACGCAAGTACTTCTTGTTTTCCTTGTCTTCTTCCTTGGTTTCGTTCTTTTTCTCCATTGTGATGACCAATTCATTGTCTTCGCCCAGATGGATGTTGAAGTCTTCCTTCGTCATGCCCGGAGCAGCAACTTCTACTTTGTAATCTTTTTCGTTTTCTATTACATTGATGGCAGGAGCAGTAGCGTTGGCTTTTACCATCCAATCGTTATCAAAGAAATCGTTAAAGATACTCGGTAACCAGTTCTGATTGTTGTACTTTCTAATCGGCATCATAGTTGTAATCTCCTATTTTTAAGTTGTTTATTATCATTTTTTCTCTGAACTCCTCCACCTATCGGTTTTGTTGTTCGCATAAGGAGTTGCAAACTTTGTGCCGGTTGCCGAAATGTCAGTTTAGGTTTCGGCGCTTTTTAACTTGTGAAAAGAATTTTAATCAACAATCTCTTTCTTTTAAAACTTTGCATACTTTGTTGGCTTTTGGGGCTTCTGACAGAAAGTGTCCTGTCTGTCAGAATGACGTTTTATCGGCAAAAATGTCACTTGTCCAGGGTCCAACCTTCATCGTTGTGGTAAACCATCAGTTTGCTCATGCCGCCGTCTACGGTTAAATTGGTACCATTGATGAAGCTGTTCCGTTCGTCGCACAGGAAGAATGCTGCCTGTACGATGTCTTCCGGCTCGCCTACACGTCTTGACGGATGTTGTAGAAGGTCGCTTTCTGTATAATGAGGTACGTCTGTTCCTTCGTGAAAACGGGCTGTCTCGATCCATCCTGGTGCGATGGAATTGACGCGTGCAATACCCGCCAGACTGATAGCCAGTGCGTGGGTCAGGGCCGTAATGCCACCTTTGGCAGCCGAATAACTTTCTGTATTTGCTTGTGATTGGAAAGCACGGGTAGATGACAGGTTGACGATACTGGCTCCCGGTGCAAAATGGGGCTTTAGCCGGCTGGTCAGCCAAAAGGGGGCTGCTACGCCTACACGTTGCACATACAGGAAGTCATCGTATGTACAGCCGGACAGGATACCGCCCTTCATTAGGCATGCGTTGTTTATCAGGATATCTATTTGTTGCTCGTGTGCAAGTATCCAGTCGACGAAAGTATCTATTACAGTCTGTTCGGCAATGTCACCTTGGAAAAAATGGATCAGATCATTTTTTATTGTGGCCTGTTCCTTGTCTATGACATATACACGGGCTCCTTCAGCGCTGAAACTTTCGGCCAGACATCTGCCGATACCTGCCGCTCCTCCGGTAATGATGCAAACTTTGTTCTTGAATTTCATGGTTGAGTTGTCTTTTTTGTTTAATGATAGTGCAAAAATAGGTTTTTTCTCGATATGTGGGGGATTGTGCCTGTAAAGATGTGTTCTAAAAGTTTTTATTTTGGATGGGGAATGCTATATTTGCACCGTTAGCGAACACGGTATCTCTTTCTGATAGGTGAATGCTGTTTCTTTATTGACGAATGTTTTTTGAATGTAAAATTATAATAGCATGAAAAATTATCTTTTATTGGCAGCTTCCATGTGTTTGATGGTAAGCTGTGGTTCTGGACAGAAGGTTTCCCAACCGGAAAAGTATTCGCAACGGATGGTGGAATCTCACGGCCTGGTAGATTTCTATTGCAACCGTCATCATCAGACGGAATTGGACAGTGCATCTTGGAATTATGTGTCTGGTTTGGTTGCGAATGCTGTGCTGAAAGCATGGACACTTTATCCCGAAAAAACGGAATATTACGATGCAGTAAAAGCTTTTGCTGACAACAGCACGACGCCCGATGGTTCTGTTATCCTGAATGCCAAGGGAGAGTCGGCACTTCGTCCAAGCAATATTGATGATTTACCTGCGGGCAATGTTTTCTTTACCCTTTATAAGGAGGAATTGAAGAAAGGAAATACGAAAGATGCCAATCGGTATAAGAACGCAGCTTCGCTTATCCGTAACAAATTGAAGTATGATCATTCCCGTATACCAGAAGGACTTCCTGGGGCAGGTGGATTTTTCCACAAGGCTGTGTATCCCAATCAGATGTGGCTTGATGGGTTATATATGGGTTCTACGATTTATGCTCAGTGGCAACATGTGTTCGGACAAGATGATGCTGAGGACAATGCACAGAGTTGGGCTGACATTGCTTTACAGTTCAAGACTATCAATAAATATACCTATGACGAAGGCAAGCAGTTGAACTATCACGCATGGTCGGCTACTCCTGAGGATGAAAATTCTTTCTGGGCCAATCAGGAAGAACCTTTCAAAGGATGTAGTAAAGAGTTTTGGGCGCGTGGCATGGGCTGGTATTTTGCGGCTTTGGCCGATGTGCTCGAGTATATGCCAAAAGATCATGCAGACTATCCTGACGTGTTGGCTATCTTCAATCAGGTGGCAGCTGGACTGAAACGTTGGCAAGATCCGGTTTCTGGTGTGTGGTATCAGTTGCTTCAATACGATGCACAAACGGCTGCCGATGGCAAAGGAGATACAATTAATGGGAAAGTATATAATGTAGGAACGGAGTCAAATTATCTGGAGGCATCTGCATCCGGCATTTTTACGTATGCTTATCTGAAGGGAATCCGTTTGGGATTGCTTGATCGCGAGATTTATCTCCCAGTAGCCGAAAAGGCGTATCAAGGTTTGCTTAAGACCTTTATTCGTGAGCGAGAAGACGGTAAGTTGGACGTGGTGCAGACGTGTGCATCGGCTGGTCTGGGACCGGCCAAAGATCCGTCTCGTACGGGAACTGTCAATTACTACCTGGCAGGTAAGGATGTGACGGTAGTGGAGAACGAAGGGAAAGCGGTCGGAACCTTTATTCTAGCTTCTGTTGAATACGAGCAGTTGGTCAAATAATCTTCTGTAAATATAAAAAAGAAGAGGCGCAGATCGCATAGCATCCGCGCCTCTTTTGTATTCGCATGTATCTTTTTTTACTGTTGTGCAGCTTCCTGAATCATCTGTTCGCTGGCATACATGTAGATTTCTACGCGTCGGTTTTCATCTGCCGACTTGCTCTCGTCGTATTCATCGTAGGCTACACCTTTGACGACTTTGAATTGCGCAGGAGATACATTACAATCTTGTAAATAGTTCTCTACCGCATAGGCACGATCTTTGGATACCTTGACGTTGGCTTCATACGTGCCTACTTTGTCTGTATGACCAATGATGGCGATGTCAGTGGTCGGGTCGTCTCTCAATATCTGTGCCAGATCGCGCAGAGAAGCCTTGGCTTCGTTGCTCAGTGTGGAAGAGTTGAATCCGAAAAGGATGCCCGATGCAAACGATACTTTGACAGCGGCCAGTCCGTTGGTATCTGTTACTTTTTCGACTTCTGCACCTTCGATTTTTGCTGCTTCTTCTGCCTTCTTGTCCATCTTCTTACCAATGACAACGCCAGTGCCGGTACCTACTACAGCTCCTACAGCTGCGCCGATGGCGGCTCCTTTCCCTTTACCGATCAGACCTCCAATGGCTGCACCTGCTACGGCGCCACCACCGCCGCCGATGATGCCCCCTTTGGTTGTGTTGTTCATTGTTCCACAACTGCCGGCCAAAATGGCCATGCTGAGCACTACACTCATTAACTTAACATTCTTCATTTTTCTCTGTTTTAAAAGTTAGGATTAGGTTTTTCTTTCTCAGAATAACGTATTGGTCTCTTCAATGAGTTGACCGTTTTGCCATACGGCACGTATGTTCAGGTCCTTGTCCATGACGAGGATGTCGGCATCCTTATCTTTCTGCAGGGAGCCTTTGCGGTCGAATATGTTCATGATACGTGCCGGAGTCTCACTGGCCATGCGTAAGGCATCGCCCAGCGGAATACCAGCTTTCACCATGGTACGTACCAATACGTCGCCTGTAGCGATACTGCCTGCCAGGGAAGAACGGTCGGCCAGCTTGCATACGCCGTCTTCGATGATGTAGCGAGGATCGTTGATTTCCTTGCCGGCAGTTGCCGAACAGGACATGGCATCGGTGACGAGGCAAGTGTGGTCCACTCCTTTCAGCTTATAGGCCAGGCGCAGGATGGTAGAAGGCAAGTGAATGCCGTCAGCTATCAGTTCGATGGTCATGCCGTCGGTCAGGTAGACGCTTTCTACAGTACCTTCATATTTGTACTCGCGGCGTTTGTGGAAGCCGGGCATGGCATTGTAGAAGTGGGCGGCATGTGTGAATCCTGCTTCGTAGGCAGCTTTGATCTCATCGTATTCGGCTTCGGTGTGTGATACGGCTACCAGAATCCCCTTTTCATGTAGATATTTGGCAAACTCCAGTGCGCCAGGCAGCTCAGGTGAGGCGTCCCAGCGGCGGATGCAGTTTGTGCTTTCCAGCAATTCCTTGTATTCTTTTTCGTCAATGGCTTTCACCTGTCCGGCAAATTGTTCGCCTGCCATCTTGGGGTTCAGGTAGGGACCTTCGATGTGGAGGCCTTCTACCGGGCTGCCCGGCTCCTGCATCATCTTTTCGCAGAGGGCGGCTGCCTGATGCAACTTGTCGAAAGGCGATGCGGACAGGGTGGGGAAGATGGTCGTGGCTCCATGGAGCAGGTGGGCATGGGTAGCTGTACGGAAAGCTTCCTCTGTGCATTCGGTGAAGTCGTGTCCGCCGCCTCCGTGTATGTGCATGCATACAAAGCCGGGGACGATGTACATTCCCTTGGCATCAATCAGCTTGGCACCGATGAGGGCCAGGTCGCAATTTGTCACTTCCAATATCTTTCCGTCACGCATCAGTACGGAACCTTCGTTCAGCCATCCTTGTGGCGTGAATATGCGTCCGTTTATAATCTGTGTAAGCATCGTTTTTTTCTGTTTTTAGAGGTTTAATATAAAATGATTGTCGCTACAAATGTAGCAACTTCTTGCGACAAATGTTTTTATAGTAGTGAAAATATTTATAATGCAAAGTGTGGTGATAACCATGCCTGTCAGGGGGAGTGTCAGCCGATGCCCAGTAGTTCGATTTCGAATATCAGTGTGGAACCGCCGGGTATGCCTGGTTGCGAGAACTTGCCATATCCCATTTCGGCAGGAAGGTAGATTTCCCATTTGTCACCCACGCACATTTGTTGCATGGCTATTATCCATCCTTCTATCAGGTCGCTCAGGCGGAAAGCGGCGGGTGTACCGCCACGACTGCTGTCGAATTTCTTGCCGTTGATGGTCCACCCTGTGTAGTGGGCCGTGACAATGCTGCGCGGAGTAGGGTGCTTGCCGTCTGAAGCTCCTGTTGCCAATACTTTGTAATAGATGCCTTTGGGTAGAGGCTTGACGCCCTCTTCCGTTGCTTTGGCCGCAAGCCAGTCTTTGTTGGCCTGTATGTAATCTTTCTTTGCCATGGTTTGTCTTTTTATTATTTTCAGGGTAAAGATATTGATTTTTGCGGAAATCAGAGTTCGGGCCAAGCAGATTTTTCACTGTTTGTCTGAGGGTTTCTCTGTTTCTGTGAGGCACAGGGGAAGTTCTCTTATGTAAAGCACTGTTTTCCGATGCAGAAAGCAGTGTTTTGCGCATTGGAAAACGGTGCTTTTTATTTTGCTTGCCACAGAGCTCTATTCTCTGTTGCCCAAGTGGTACTTTACGAAGCTGGAGTTGAGGTTTAGCGTTGTAGTGTAGAAGGTTGGCTTATGGGTTTGCATTTGGGCTTAGATTAGAAGTGCAGAGCTGCGTGTAAATACGAAAAAAGCGATTATCTTTTTGAGATAACCGCTTTTTCTAAGTGATCCGCTTGGGGCTCGAACCCAAGACCCCAACATTAAAAGTGTTGTGCTCTACCTGCTGAGCTAGCGAATCAAACTTTATTGCTGTTAAGCGGGTGCAAAGATAGGGAGTTTTTTTGAAGAAACAAAGTTTTTTTCTCTTTTTTTTCTTATCTTTGCACAGGAGTTTTCTTCCGTTGCCTATTATGGAGCGGAGTAGCTTGGATAGTTATACTTATTTAATATATACATATCATTCTATGGCAACAGTTGACGATAAGAAGATTATTTTTTCAATGGTAGGTCTGAACAAGACTATTCAGCAGAACAACAAGCAGGTGCTGAAGAACATTTATCTTTCGTTTTTTTATGGGGCGAAGATAGGTATTATCGGTCTGAACGGTTCGGGTAAATCTACCTTGCTGAA
>CAYQOV010000113.1:0-8433 GCA_964419245.1 uncultured Bacteroides sp.
GCAATAAATATGAAATAAGCCCGCACGGTTCATCACGAATGGTGCGGGCTTCAGGTTGACTTCATAATAAATTGGTTTATGAAGAGAGAGTAGATTTAGTTAACACGGTATTAGAGATGCTTTTATTGGTCAGCTCCTCCACCCAAAGCGTGGTAGAGGTTGATGACTCCCTGTATTTCGCTGTAGCGGTCGGATGCCAATGTCAGTTGGGCCGAGAGAAGTGATTGGCGGGCGGTGAGCACTTGCAGATAGTTTACCGTACCATATTGCATCAGCAGGCGGGTATCCGAAACGGTGGTTTCCAGCTGCTTCACTTGCTCCATGTCCAACAGAATCTGTTCGCGGGCTGTCTGCCATTGGATGAGGGCATTGTTCACCTCCTGTCCGGCATTGAGCAGTGACTGTTTGAAGGCCAGTACCGCTTCCTCTTGTTGAGCTTTGGCTATTTTCAGATTGGCAATGTTTTGTCCACGATTGAAGAGTGGCTGTACGAGAGATCCCACTGCCTGCAGGAGCCAGGCACCTGGATTGGTGATGGCTGCTCCGCCACTATTGGTCCATCCTGCACTTCCACTTAGCGTGATACTGGGGTAGAAGGCCGAGCGGGCGGAGTTGGTCGCATAGAAGGCTTGCATCAGCGAGGCTTCAGCCTGGCGTACATCCGGACGGCGTGACAGCAGTTCGATAGGCAAGCCTACGGACATACGGTCGGGGAATTGCTGGTCGTTCAGCGTGCCTCGTTCAAGGCGGTGAGGAACTTCGCCGATAAAGACGCATAAGGCGTTTTCCTGCTCGGCTACCTGTCGCTGGAGTGAGAGGAGCGACGACTCGGCACTGAGCCGTGAAGCTTCGGCCTGGCTCAATGTAGCACGATCGGCTTCGCCTGCATTCATCAGGGCGTGGAGAGACTTGACATATTCACGCCAGCTTTCGGCTGTTTGCGTGGTGACTCTTACCTGTTCGTCGAGCATCAGCAGGGCATAGTAGCTGTCGGCTACGGTGGCTATGACTTGTGTCTGCATAGCCTGCCGGTAGGCCTCGCTTTCGAGCAGGGCGGCACGGGCGCCGCGTTTGGCGTTGGTTAGCTTTCCGAAGAGGTCGATTTCCCACGAGGCAGAACCTCCCAGCGAGTAGGTCTTCTGCGTCTTGCTTCCGTCGAAGCTGGAGAGATTTCCTTGCGGATCGAGCTGCAGGGATGGCAGGTAGGCTAGCTTGGACGACATCAGGGTGGCCTGTGCTTCCTTGACACGCAAGGCAGCTGTCTGTAGGTCGGTGTTGGCCTCCAGGCCACGGTGTATAAGCGACTGGAGACACGGGTCGGTGAACAGTTCCTCCCATCCCAACGAGGCGATGGAAGAGGCTGTGTCGGGAGCGGCATCGGAACGGTAGAGGCTGTCGGCCTGTACTGTACCCAAGTCGGGCCGTTCGTATTTGTTATATATGCCGCAACCGGTTGTCAGTATGGACAGGGCGGCTATCAATATCTTTTTCATTCTCTTTTTCTGTTATGGTTTGTATAATTGTCAGTCTTCCTCGTGTTTGCGGGCAGGCATCAGTCTCTCCTGCAAGGTCTGGAAGACAATGAACAGTGTGGGCACCACGAAAAGCAGCGCCAATGTTCCGACGATCATTCCGCCTACGGTTCCTACACCTATGGAAATGTTACCGTTGGCTCCGGCACCCGAGGCAACAACCAGCGGAAACAGACCGATGATCATCGTAAGGGCTGTCATCAGGATGGGGCGCAGACGGACGCCTGCTGCCGATACGGCTGCTTGTGCGATGGTCATGCCCTGGCGGCGGCGAGCTGAGGCATACTCGGTCAGAAGGATGGCTGTTTTGGCCAGCAGGCCGATTAGCATGATGAGACCTGTCTGCATGTAGATGTTGTTTTCCAGTCCCCACATTTTGGCGAAGAGGAAACTTCCCATCAGTCCAAACGGTACACTCAACATGACAGCCAACGGTACGAAGATACTCTCATATAGGGCGCAGAGGATGAGGAAGACGAAGATGATGCAGATGGAGAAAATGATAACCGTGTTGCTTCCGCTTCCGGCCTCTTCACGTGTGATACCACCGAACTCGTAGCCGTAGCCTACGGGCAATGTCTCCTTGGCCACTTCGGCAATGGCGGCAATGGCTTCACCCGTACTGTAACCGTCGGCCGGAAGTCCGTTTACCTGAATGGAACTGTAGAGGTTGAAACGGGTAAGAGTTTCAGTACCATATACCTTGGTCAGGTTGACGAACTGGCCGATGGGAGCCATTTCGCCGGAGGAGGTACGTATGAACATATTGCTCAAGGCGTCCTTGTCCAGACGATAGGTTTTGTCGGCCTGTACCATGACACGGTAGAGTTTGGAGAAACGATTGAAATTGGACGAATAGTTTCCGCCGATGAAGCCCGACAGAACGCTGAGCACATCGGTAGTCGTAACGCCTGCACGTTGGCATCGGGCGGCATCCACTTCGACGGTATATTGCGGGAATTTTGTGTCAAATGAAGTATAGGCCATCTGGATTTCGGGACGCTGGTTCAGAGCAGCGATGAAATCCGTGGTATATTTCTGTAATGTGTTGATGTCGCCACCTGCACGGTCCTGTACATAGAGTTCGAAGCCGTTTCCCATACCGTAGCCCATGATGGTCGGTTGGGCAAAAACGAAGAGCTTAGCCGATTTGATATTGGCTGTGCGACGGTAAATCTCGCTGATAACAGCATTGATGTTGTCTTGGCTTTTTGTCCGTTCGTCCCAGGGTTTCAGTTTGATGATGAGCATACCACCTGACGGTGCCTGTCCGCCCATCATACTATAGCCGCTGACATTGGAATAACGGGATATTTGTGGAATGTCTTTGATACATTTCTCGACTTCGGACATGGCTTTGATGGTCTGCGAGAGGCTGCTGCCCGGAGGAGTGGTGACGTTCATAAAGATACAGCCCATGTCTTCCTCGGGGACCAGACCAGTCTTGGTCGTTTTCATCAAGACCACCAGCAAGGCGATACTGGCTACCAGCGCAGTTCCTACTATCCATTTGCGACGGAAGAACCACTTCACTCCACCTTTGTATCGAAGAATCAGACGGTTGAACGAAGCTTCGAAAGCCTGGTGAAAACGGGAAGAAAAACTTAGTTTCTGGCCGGTAGAGGTATCGATGTGCGGTGTCATGATCAGGGCACACAAGGCAGGACTCAGGGTAAGGGCGTTGATGGCCGAAATGCCCACGGCAACAGCCATAGTCAAACCAAACTGCATGTAGAAGGTTCCGCTGGTGCCTCCCATGAACGAAGAAGGAATGAACACGGCCATAAATACCAGTGATGTGGTAACAATGGCAGCTGCAATGCCGTCCATGGCGCCCGTCGTGGCTTTATAAGGTGAACGGACACCTTCGTCGAACTTGGCCTGTACCGCCTCGACCACTACAATGGCATCGTCAACTACCGTACCGATGACCAACACAAGTGCGAAGAGTGTCAACAGGTTGAGGCTGAAGCCGGCTATATAAAGGAAAGCGAACGTACCTACTAGTGATACGATGATGGATACAGCAGGAATGATGGTGGAACGTACACTTTGCAGGAAGACATACACAACGAGGATAACGAGGATGATGGCTTCAATCAAGGTCTTCACCACTTCGTTGATGGAGGCGTCGAGGAAGTCCTTCGTACTCATTAGGTCGGTCAATACCAATCCCTTTGGCAACTCTTTGGCTATTTCTGCAGTCAGTTTGTCGATTTCTTCAATGATTTCGTTGGCATTGGAACCGGCTGTTTGCGAAATCATACAAGTGGCACCCGGATGACCGTTGATCTCACTGTTGTAGGCATAACTTTGGGCACCAAGTTCAACTTTAGCAATATCCTTCAGACGGAGTACTTCACCGTTTGAGAGAGATTTGATAACGATGTTACCGAATTCTTCAGATGTCTCGTATCGTCCGCGGTATTTGAGGGTGTACTGATAGGTGTTTTCCGAATCCTCACCCAGCGTACCGGTAGCAGCTTCTACATTTTGGTCACCTAGAGCACTGATAACGTCGTCGGGTACCAGCGAATACTGAGCCATGACTTGGGGATTGAGCCAGATACGCATCGCGTAGTCGCCACCCATCACGTTCACATTACCTACACCAGTGATACGTGAAAGACGAGGTTCGACATTGATCTTGAAATAGTTGTTGATGAATGTCTGGTCATAGCTGTTGTCGGGACTGTAGAGGGCCAGAATTTTCAGCATACTGTTCTGTCTTTTTTCTACGGTTACACCGATTTTGGTTACTTCGGCCGGCAAAAGGCCCTCGGCTTCGGACACACGGTTCTTGGTGTTGATGGTAGCCATGTCGGGGTCTGTACCTTGCTTGAAGTAAACAGTGATGCTTCCCGAACCGTTGTTGGTGGCGGTAGAGGTCATGTAGGTCATGTTTTCTACACCGTTGATGGCTTCTTCCAGTGGGACAATGACACTCTTTTGCACGGTTTCGGCATTGGCACCTGTATAACTGGTCGATACCGATACGGTAGGCGGTGCGATGTCAGGATATTGTTCCATAGGCAGATTGAACAGGCTGATGAGGCCCAGCATCAATATCAACACCGATATGACGCATGCCAGGATGGGGCGGTCAATGAATGTTCTAAGTTTCATAACGTAGTCCTCCTTTCAGATTTAATTGGCAGGTGCGTTATCGGCTGTTGGGGTACCTACTACGGTTCCTTCCTGAACCAGACCGGCTCCTTCGGCAATGATGGTTTCACCTTCTTCCAATCCGCTTTCTACAATGTATTCTTTTCCATCATTTATGGGGAATACACTTACTTGGGAAGATGTAGCCTTTCCGTCTACTACTTTATATACGAATATTTTGTCCTGGATTTCGTAGGTAGCTTCCTGGGGAACGATGAGTACGTTTTCCTTTATATAAGGAAGGACGACAGTTCCGCTTCCTCCGTTGCGCAGTATGTGTTCGGGATTTGGGAAAGTAGCCCTTAGGCTTACAGCTCCCGTACTGGTGTCAATTGTTCCGCTGATGGCGTCGATGCGTCCCTTATGGGCATATGTCAGTCCATCGCTGAGTTTCAGTTCTACTTCGGGCATTTGCTTCATGGCTTCATCCAGTGTTTTGTACTGACGTATCAGTGAAAGTACCTGGCTTTCGGTCATGGAGAAATAAACATACATCTCTGTATCGTCGGACACGGTAGTGAGGGGTGTAGTGATCGATGCGTCTACCAAGGCTCCTACACGATAGGGGAGCATACCCGACACACCGTCTACAGGACTTTTCACTTCGGTATACGATAGGTCATTACGTGCGTTCACTTCTTCAGCTTTGGCTTGTGCCAGTGTAGCTTCGGCTTGTAGCAAACTGTTGCTTGCAGTTTGTAGATCGAAGGCTGATACTACGTTCTCTTTGAAAAGTTGTTCTTTACTGTCTGCTGTCAGTCGGGCCGTGGCTACCGAGGCTTCGGCGCTTTTGACGTTGGCAATGGCTGTTTCGAGGGCTTCTTTATAAGGCACTTGATCTATGATGACCAGTGTCTGTCCTTTTTTTACTTGAGCTCCCTCGGCAATACATACCTGGGTGATGGTTCCGCTAACTTGCGGGCGTGTTTCTACACTTTGTCGTCCGTTGATGACGGCTGTATAACTTTGACTCAGTGTACGTGATCCGCGTGACACTTCCATTGTTTTGTAGTTTCCTCCGTTCATATTTAGAGGAGCATTCTTACATGCGGTGGCAAGCAGGAGGCAGAGGCTCCATGTGCTTGCGCGTAAAAACATTCTTTTCATTCTTAACTTAATTCATTTAAATGATTATGGCCGCAAAGTTATCGGCAATGTGGGGGCTTCTTTTGGTTTGGTTTCACTTCAGATTGGTTTGAAATCACGTATTACCACTTTTTTGCTTTATATTTTTTAATAAGTGAAAAAAGGCTTCGGACTTTCAAGTCTTTCTTCTATATTTACCCTCGAAAAAGAGCAAGAGATGCTCTTGAACAAGGTTCGCTGGAAGAGAGAGAAAGCAGATGGTTTCATAATAAATTGATGAATGGAATATGGTAAATCTGAAAGAGTATGTTCTCGACTGGTTAGGACCGGATAGGGTGCAGGCCGGTATTGTGGAAATGGCGGCATGCGGTAGTGAAGTGATAATGGTGAAGTTGGCAGGGGCTTGTCTGACATTGGGTCGAAAGCTTCCTGATAGAGAACATCACGTTAGTATGCTGATGACCAGAGGTGAGCTTCGTCTGACATTGAACGGTGATCGCGTGGGGTTGTTTGCTCCGGCTTATATTGACTTTATTGCTTCTAACCAATGGAAAAATGTGACGGTAGAAGGTAATCTGGAAGGTTATCTGTTGGTGGTTGAACGGAATTTTTTTCTTGAAACGACTTCTAAATTGCGTTCTAGAATCTCAGAGAAGATGATGGCTTATGCTAAACGACCTTTTGTCTCACTGAACAGTGAAGAGGTAGTGGGACTTCAGGGACTCTCTTCTTCTTTATTTGCTTTGATGTCGGCAGAAAAGAATGGCATCTTTCATCGTGAATTAGTACAGAGCATGTTGCGTGCCTGTCAGTGTGAGCTATGGAATATTGTTTTTCGTCAGGGTGAGTCTGTAGAGAAAGCGGAAGAACCTTATCGTTTGGGAGAAATGGTTGCACATTTTCTTTATCTGGCTCACACCTATTGTTGCGAACGTCACGAAGTGAACTGGTATTGCGAACAGTTGGGTGTGTCGCCCAATGCCTTGACTGCAACATTAAAAAGATTTTATGGGAAAACAGCCCGTAGCATTATAGACGACTTGCTTATAACTGAAGCGAAGGTCGCTTTGAGAAACCCTGAATTAAGCGTGCAGGATATATCTGACAAACTTTGCTTCAGTGACCAGTCGGCTTTCGGCAAGTTCTTCAAACGTTATTGTGGAATGTCTCCTGCTCTCTTTCGTCGTGAGCAGGAGAAGGAAAAATAGGTTGATCATTAATAATTGTTGAATATATTGTGATTGGATTTTTGTGGCAGAGAAATTGTAAATGAAGTTTTATGATAGGGGTGGGAGATTACAGATAATTCTCCACCATGCATACGTATAATTTGCCGGGATAAACTGAGGCCTATGCCTGTTCCATTCGTTTTTGTGGTAAAAAAAGGTATAAATATATCTTCAATTAGGTTAGATGGAATACCAGAACCGTTATCTGTTATCTTTATGAATAGTATCGTTTCTTTGCGATATATTTCTATATGTATTTTTTTATTAGATTGTTGTGTAAATGCTTGTATTGCATTTTTCAACAAATTGATTAAAACTTGCGATAACATTTTCTCATCTGCATAAATTTTTATTTCTGGTTGAAAAAGGTCAACCGAAAAATCGATATGTTGTTGTACTAAATCTTCTTTATATAGTGTCTGAATACTTTCAATTAAATCTGTTAATGAAAAATACTTCATTTCAGGATGCTTTAATCCTGAAAATTGTCTATATGATTCTGTGAAATAAATTAGATTTTGTCCCTGACTTTTGATGGTTTCGAGTCCACGTATTGTTTTTTCAATAGTGTGATCCGTAATGTGTTTTGTGTGTCCTGAAGTATTGTTTATTTGAAAATAAGAAAGAAGGGTTTCAGATAGTGAAACAATGGGTGTGATAGAATTCATTATTTCATGTGTCAAGACTCGCATTAGCTTTTCCCAAGACTCATATTCTTTTTGATGTAATTTACGCTCGAACTCAATCTTTTTATGTTCTGATATTAAAGTATATACTCTATTAAAAGATGCATATAAATATCGTTGTTCTTTGGATCCAATATTTTCTGGAAAATAAAGCATGGATTCATTATCTTCTATAGAATCAAAAAAAAATTTCATTTTCCGGTTATAAGAATTCAAGTAATAAACAAGTCTCCCAATAAGGCCAAAAGCTATTAGAATCGTAATTGTTCCTAGTATTATAGCTTTTCTTGAAATAATACCTGCAAGCCCAAGCCCAAGTGTAAAGACTATGAGTAATACAAATAAAAGGATGTGTATGTATAAACGAGTGCTAAACATTTAATTAAAAATTGAAACGTGTTAATTTGTTATATAATGTTTGTCTACTGATACCTAATTGTTCGGCTGCTGCTGTTAAATTTCCTGAATTTTGAGATATAGCTGCTAATATAGCTTTTCTTTCTACTTCTTTTAAATTAGGAACTCTATCAAAAGAAAATGTATTATCTAAATGTATAGAGATATCAGATGGTTTTATTATATCTTTTTCTGCTAAGATCACAGCTTTTTCAATGGTATATTGTAATTCCCTAATATTTCCAGGCCAATTATGACTTTCCAGCTTTTGTATGGTTTTGGGATGTAAGGATAATCCTGTCCGTTTATACAAATTAGCGTATTTTTTTAAGAAAAATT
>CAYQOV010000114.1:0-8424 GCA_964419245.1 uncultured Bacteroides sp.
TGAAGTCAATACAGCCGATGTCGTGTGTGTCAGCTTATAAAAGATAGGAGTATGTATAGCTAAACCAATGCGCAACGGAGAATATTGGAACGGACGAATAATCGCACCCAACTTGAAATCAACACCACCGCCGCTGATATTGTTATAGCTTTCGAGTTTATAACCTGCGCCGTCACGCCCCTGACTATCTTCATTATACAAAGTGTACTTATTGTAATCCAAATCATAAGCCCCAACAGTAAGACCTAAATAAACCCGATCGTTTAGATTGAAAGCCACATTAAAGTCATATTGGTCAAGTCCACCACTTTCGTGAGAACGATATTCACGGAGATAAGGCGCGTCACCAGCTATAGTCGTATAGAAATCGTAATCTTCATACGCCATACTGTTTGGTTTTCCGTCGGCCCCAACTGGATCAAGAGTCAAGTTATTGTTACCGTCGATGTAATATTGTTGCCCATTCTCATTCTTATACGGATACTTAGTTTCCACATCCGTAATAGCTGGGCTTACTAAATAACCTTCCCATCCTAATGCCGACAACCATCCGATATCATTGTTATCGAAAATAGCACCACTATTCCAATGCTCTGGTGTCAATCCGTCTGTCATCCCAGCAATCTGAAACAATTGGGAATGTCCCTGTAAATCACCCGCCATCCACATATTCCGATTAAAGGTATTGGCTTTGTGATAGTTGAAACCGAAATTCACATAACGCAGAGTTGTTTGATTACCAATCTTGGTAGAAAACACAACTCCGATGTTATCGAAATTCCATCGATTCTTCGATGCATTGTATGTATTCCCCAAATACTTTGCCTCTGTACTTAAAGCCGAATAACTAAAGGATAACGAAGCATCATTACTTCGATAGATACCAATACCTGCAGGATTGGTTCCCATCGTCGAAATATCACCACCCAAAGCTCCCATAGCACCACCCATTCCAACAAAACGAGCCGTACCGTCCAAATCTTTGGTAGCAAAATCTACCGCATCATATACCGTTTGTGCATGTGTCTGCATCAGAGTAAGCAAAAGAACAGACACACCTATTATTATTTTCTTCATATCTTTCGTTCTTTAAAATTAGCATCCATAAAAGATTCTCCACAACTGACTGTTATCTTCTGCGGCTTGATCCACCACCTCCACCACTAGAACGGCTGGTACCGAAGCTGCCCGACGAACGAGTACTTCCCCCCGTTGAGAAAGACGACCGGCTGCTGCTACGGGTAGTAGTGTTGTTGAAACTACGCGAATTGTCATCGTAACTGTTCCGACGTGATTGTGACTGATAGATGCGCGAAGGTTGATTAGAACTTCCACGATTATAAGTAGCGGCGCTACGACGACTAGAATTGCTTACACCATTTTGTCGTATAGAAGTACGGTTGCCAGTACTATACGAATCGCTCCGTGTACTGCTAGGACGTGTGTAAGTACTACGGCGTGCATCTGTCGAAGTTGTCCGTACGGCAGTACCCGAATTTTGACGTGAAGAAGTCGCACGTGTACCAACTACGCGACCAGTAGAAGAACCTGTAGTTCGTCTCACCGGTTGTCCAGTAACACGTCGTCCGCTCGTTGTACGAGTGGCTGAACCATTACGGACAGAACGGACTCCATTAGTTGTTGTCCGAGTCGTAGATACACTACGTGTGCCATAAGAGCGACGTGTAGTATATGTATCGCGTGAAGCCCAGTAACCAGGTCCCGGATGATGCCAGCCTGGATAGTAATGAGGATGGTGATAATAGGGCCATCCCCAGCCGCCATACCAGCCTCCCCAGCCAGCATACCAGCCACCGTACCAACCGCTATACCAGCCGCTCCAGCCCCAGTTCCATCCATAATAGGGCCAACCCCAGCCCCATCCGTAGGAATTATAGCGCCAGTCCCACCACAGACGGTTAGTGAACGTCGGGAAAGCGTAGGCATACAGTCCGTCAGTATAAACATTCCAATCCCACGAATTCAATCCATAGACTACATCCCAATACAACGGACTACTGATGCTGATGGCATAGCGCGGATTGCGGAAACGAATGATGCGCATAGCGTATTCATAATCGTCTTCAGAACCATCGAAACCGTTTACCCATTCACCGTCGGGATCGGGCACTGCCTTTTCTTCGATATAAAGAGTATCCTCATTCTGCGAAAAGTCATATTCTTTCGAGTTATAACGACGGTTATATTCATCCACATCGCGCACATTCCCCTTCTTGTCCTTTACCACAATGGTGGTAGTACCAGAATTTGTACAGACAACAGGTTTCTGCGTTTCTACAACTATTACGTTCTCAGGAGCTTTTCGTACCGTCTCTTCCTCTGCTTTCTCGGTCTTCTGTTCGGCCTTCTTCTTCGAGGGTACATAATAGAGGTCGTCATCTACACTCTGTGCCGCGAGTGTCCACGGGAGGCACAGGGCTAAAAGTGATAAAAAAACAATCTTTTTCATATATCTGTCAGTTTATAATTTACAAACACTTGATTTCCGTATGACAAAAATAAGACCAAAGTTTCGAATTTCCCAGAGATTTTCCCCCTCCCTTTATAGGGATTTCCCTAAATCAGCCTATCTTTGCAAACAGAGGCTTTTGCCAATCTTATTCAAAGATAAAACAAATTATGCGACGGGCCGCCATCGGATCCCAGCATTTTAACAAAACCCCATTAAAACAATGAAATATTTAGAATTTACCTTCCACACCCAACCCTGCACAGAGACGGTCAACGACGTGCTCTGTGCCGTCTTGGGTGAAGCTGGTTTCGAAAGTTTTGTAGAGCAGGCTGACGGCATCGCCGCCTATATTCAGAAAGATCTGTATGACGAAGATACGGTACACCAGACCGTGACCGCCTTCCCTCTGCCTGATACAACCATTACCTATAGCTACGTAGAAGCCGAAGACAAGGATTGGAATGAAGAATGGGAGAAGAATTTTTTTCAACCCATCGTGATAGGTGACCGTTGCGTCGTCCACAGCACCTTCCACCACGACATACCACAGGTGCCCTACGATATCGTCATCAATCCCCAAATGGCCTTCGGCACAGGTCATCACGAGACAACGAGCCTCATCATCGGTGAACTGCTGGACAGCGACCTACAAGGCAAGTCGGTACTCGACATGGGATGCGGTACGTCCATCCTGGCTATCTTGGCACGCATGCGCGGCGCTAACCATTGTACGGCTATAGACATCGATGACTGGTGCGTACGCAACTCGCTAGAAAACATTGATCTGAACCATCTGGACGGTATCGATGTCTATCAAGGTGACGCTTCGTCGCTGGCCGACAAAGGCCCCTTCGACGTAGTGATAGCCAACATTAATCGTAACATCCTGCTGGCCGACATGAAGCATTACATTGCCCGCATGAACCCTGGCGCTACCCTCCTGATGAGTGGTTTCTATACCGACGACATCGCCGCCATCCGCTCTGAAGCCGAAAGCTTGGGCATGACGTTCATGGAGTACAGGGAGAAGAACCGTTGGGCAGCGGTCAAGTTCCAATTATTTAAGTAGAAGCGAGTCGAGTTGGGCCGACGTGCCGTTGAACACGTTCAGGTCCACCTCTTTCTCAATGCCAGGTACAGTACCCACATCCGTATGCTGCCAAAAATGCCACGGCCCCTGGTAGCGTACGGAGTCTACATAGTAGTGGGCTATCCAATAGGGATAAGCATCGAAAACAGGACTATCCAGATAGCGCATCTTAAACTTATAAGAGGTATAAAGGATGGGCTTCACGCCATAATGGGCCTCCACACGATCGAGCCACGTCTTGACACAAGCCTGTAGTTCGGCCTTGTCCTTCTTGCCCGTTGTTTCCACATCGAGCACAGGAGGCAAATCGCCTGCCGTCAGCGGCACTGTGCGGATAAAGAAGTCAGCCTGCTTCAACGCGTCGGTACGCGGAAGGAAATAATGATAGGCCCCGCGAATGAAACGATAGGTCTTAGCCGAATCAAAGTTCTGACGAAACGTGTCGTCCTGATGGTCTCCGCCCTCAGTAGCTTTCATGAAAATGAAACGGATAGGAAACTCCCCAGCCCGATGCTCCGCCAGGCGAGGCCAGTCAATATGCCCTTGATAATGCGACATGTCCACGCCATGTACTTCGAAATCGCAAGGCATGCACACGCCATAACCCTTCAACCCGTAGCAAGGCTTCCAGCGATAAGCATAGGGACGGATGAAAAACCAGTAGAAACTTGCCGAAAAGACCACGATGATGCAAAGAGCCAGCATATTGCGTACCCATACGGGCATAGTGCGCTCCTCTACCTGCCGTTTGGTCTTGGCAGACTTTCCATGCGAAGCAGTCGTGCGGCGTCGTACAGGCTTTTTTGCATAGTTGTCGTTCTTCTTTTTTCTGGAAATAGAAGGTTCAGTCATACGTCTCGTTCTAATCGCGTGCAAAGTTAGTAGTTTTCCGAAAAATCCGTCAACTGGAGATTTCTTTTTGAACAACTGGGAAAATGTTTTTTCGTAATTGGAGAAAAAAGACTCTCCCTGTCTATCGGCAAAAAGCAATGCTTTGCCTTGGACAACACGGCCTTTTCCCAAGAAGAAAACAATGCTTTTTCCACAAGGAAGCAGAAAAAAACATCTGCCGCTTGCCTTATCAAAAAGAAAAGCACTATCTTTATCCCGAAAATCTAACTTTAAAACGAAAGATTATGGCAAGTAGAAAAGCATTGAAGAAAAGCGTGAACTATATCGCAGGTGAACTCTTCACCGAGTGTCTGGTCAACAAACTCTACGTTCCAGGTACCGACCCGCAGAAGGCCGACGCCCTGATGGGTGACATCCTGACCATGCAAGACGAATTCCTGAGCCGCATCAGCCATACTGAGCCAGGCAATGTAAAGGGCTTCTACAAGAAGTTCCGTTCCGACTTCAACGCCAAAGTAAACGAGATCATTGATCGCATGGGCCAACTGAAGTAAGCCGACAGAGAAAGAATGAAACAACAATTCTGCCGCTTTATCTATCACCGTCTGCTGGGCTGGAAGACGAACGTCACGGTTCCTTTCCATGACAAGTGTGTTCTTTGCGCCGCCCCCCATACTTCCAACTGGGACTTGCTCATCGGCAAGCTCTTCTACGGATCGCTGGGGCGTGACGCCCACTTTATGATGAAAAAGGAATGGTTCTTCTTCCCGCTCAGCCTGGTGTTCAAAGCCATGGGAGGCATCCCCGTCAACCGTAGCAAGAAGAATTCGCTGGTCGACCAAATGGCCGAACGCTTCGCCTCCGTCCGTCAGTTCAACCTGGCCATCACACCTGAGGGTACACGCAAAGCTAATCCAGAGTGGAAAAAAGGATTCTATTACATTGCCCTGAAGGCACAAGTCCCCATCATGCTCTTCGGAATAGACTATCCGTCGAAGACCATCTCTTGTACCCGTACCATCGTCCCATCGGGTGACATCGAAAAAGACATGCGCGAGATAAAGCTCTATTTCAAGAACTTCAAAGGCAAACACCCTGAATACTTCTCCATCGGAAATATCTGAAAAAGGACACTCTATCCTCCATGCGCATCACCCTGATACAAACCGACATAGCCTGGGAAGACAAGCTCGAAAACTTGCGCCGCCTCCACCTCCGCCTGGAAGAGCTGAAGGGAGAGACCGACCTTGTAGTGCTGCCCGAAACCTTCACAACAGGCTTCAGCATGAACGTTGAGCAGCTGGCCGAACCAATGACAGGCCCCACCATCAAGCAACTCCAGCAATGGGCTTCCCAATACGGCACCGCCCTGGCAGGCAGCTTCATAGCTCATCATGATGACGGTAGTTATCGCAACCGTTTTTTCTTCCTCACACCCGAGGGAGAAGCGACCTATTACGACAAGCACCATCTCTTCCGTATGGGACATGAAAATGAATGTTTCACCGCAGGCAATGAACGCCCCATCATCTGCTATCGCGGCTTCCGCATTCTGCCTCAAGTGTGCTACGACCTGCGTTTCCCTGTATGGAGCCGCAACGTCGCCAATGAATATGACCTGGCTCTCTACGTGGCCTGCTGGCCTGCCTCCCGCCGAGCAGTATGGGACGTCCTGCTCCAAGCGCGAGCCATGGAGAACCAGTGCTACGTATGTGGCGTAAACCGCACAGGCACTGACGGGAACCACCTGCTCCACAACGGCGGAAGTGCCCTCTACTCGCCCAAAGGCGAACGTTTGGCTTTCTTGCCCGACGGACAGGAAGGCATGGCCACGACCAACATCGAACTGCCCCCGCTACAGTACCTGCGCGAAAAATTTCCTGTAGCCGCCGACGCCGACAACTTCATTTTACAGAAATAATTCTTATTTTTGCATATCAACTCCCGATTTGAAAACCATGGAAGAAATAATCAAACTAGATAATGTAGAAGCATACAACCAAATGTTCGGCCTGAAGAGCCAGCACCCGCTAATCAGTATTGTCGACCTAAAAGAAGCTACCCGCTTCCCCATACATGTCACCATGAACTATGGTGTCTACGCCCTGTTCCTGAAACAGACCCGTTGTGGCGACATACGTTATGGACGCCAGACCTACGACTATCAGGAAGGGACTGTAACCAGCTTCGCGCCGGGGCAGGTAGTCGAAGTTCAGCTGGAAGACCAACCCCAGGCACAAGGACTACTGTTCCATCCCGACCTTATACACGGCACAGCGTTGGGACGCGAAATCAGGCATTATTCATTCTTCTCCTACAGTTCCAGCGAAGCACTCCACCTATCAGATACAGAGAAAGGCATCTTCACCGACTGCCTGAACAAAATACGCATGGAGGTGGAACGACCGGCCGACCGACATAGCAAACGACTCATCGTACGCAACATTGAGCTCCTGCTGGACTACTGCCTACGCTTCTACGAACGCCAATTCAACACCCGCGCAGCCGTCAACAAGAATGTTCTCAACAAGTTCGAAGACCTGCTGGACGGCTACTTTCTGAACCATCTGGCGCAGGAACACGGCCTACCCACCGTCCGTTATTTTGCCGACAAAGTTTGCCTCTCGCCCAACTACTTCGGCGACCTTATCAAAAAGGAAACGGGCAAGTCACCCCAGGAGTACATACAGGACAAAATCATCGACCTGTCCAAAGAAATGATAGCCGGCACGGACAAGACGGTAAGCCAAATAGCCTACGAACTAGGCTTCCAATATTCCCAGCACTTCAATCGCCTGTTCAAGAAGCACGTGGGACACACGCCTTGCGAATATCGCAGAACACTAGCCTAACCCTTCATACCACAAATGATAACAACCTCAGAAAAAGAGCAACGACGTATCCGACAAGAAAAACAGACCGTGGAACTGATGATCCGCCTCTATTGCCGCCGCAAAGAAGGAAACCGAGAGCTGTGTTCTGCCTGTCAAGAGCTATTGACGTATGCCCACACCCGCCTGTCCTATTGCCGTTTTGGTGAAGACAAGCCTACCTGCCGCCTTTGCCCTGTCCATTGCTACAAGCCGGAAATGAAGGAACGAATGTGCCAAGTCATGCGCTACGCAGGGCCACGGATGCTGCTCTATCACCCGCAGGCTACTTTTCGGCACCTATGGCATGAATACACCAGAAAACAAAAAGATTAGATACATTTTAGGCACGAATTGCCCAGATAAATACAGGAAAATAACTAAAAATCCGTAAGCATTTACGCAATCCGTGCCTAAATATAAAAATAAAAGAAAGGTATCAATACTTCACCAGACGCTTTGGGCTACCGTGCCACGAACATCCCAGACAGTAGACTTCACTCAGATCATAACCTGCCAAAGAAGCTGTTTCGTCCTTCGGCACAATCTCTCCCTGGTCTGAAACATAGACTGGCAGACGATTGCCCTGAGCGTCCTTCACACAGAAAATACCCACCTTACATTGCGGACAAAGCAATTTCTTCATGCCCGATATCAGTTAAAATAGTAGAGAAAGACAGCCACGCCCTCTAGTGCTTTCTTCTTCTCACCCTCGATTTCGATGGCAAACTTGATTTCAGCCTTGGCCACACCACGCAAGTTGGTCAGCGACTGCATCGAAGCGACCAGACGGATACTCTGGCCCGACAAAACAGCCTGACCGAACTTCATCTTCTCGATGCCGTAGTTGATCATCATCTTCAGATTGTTCACCTCTATAATCTGGTTCCACAAGTAGGGCAGCATAGAAAGGGTCAGGTAACCGTGCACGATGGTGCTTTTGAAGGGACTTTCGGCTTTGGCGCGTTCGGTGTCGACGTGTATCCACTGGTGGTCCAACGTGGCATCGGCAAAGAGGTTAATACGTTCCTGCGGGATCTGTACATAGTCCGATACACCAATCTGCTGACCTACCAGCTTCTCGAATTCTTCATACGAATTAATAATCACTTTTTCCATAGATATACTCTTAATATTGT
>CAYQOV010000115.1:0-8263 GCA_964419245.1 uncultured Bacteroides sp.
CAGACGCGTACTCTAACCGGGCTGAGCTACACCCCGAATTGCGGATGCAAAGGTACGGCTTTATTTTGAATCTGCAAATATATGGCCGACTTTTTCGCAAGAAATACAAAAATAATTCTTCGAAAGCTGCTGAAGGCAGCGCATAGAGGGGCTTTTACAACCCCATGCACTCGCGGAAGAAGTCGAAAGTCTCAAAAATAGTATCTTTATCGGCCGTCTGGTTGAGGCTGATTTCACCTACATCTTTCAGCAGGGTGAAGTTGATGACGCCGGCCGTATTTTTTTTGTCATGCAGCATCAGCTCGTACAGGTGGTCGTAGTGTTTGCAGGTGAAGGGGAATGGACCGTAGTTTTCCTTGATGAACTGGATGACCTGACGCATGCGGTCTTGGGGAAAACCTGCCTGAAGATGTGAGAGATAGAGCTCACAAACCAGTCCCCATGCCACGGCATAGCCATGGAGCACGGGACGGCTTTCAGCCAAGGCCAGACTTTCGAAGGCATGTCCGATGGTGTGACCCAAGTTGAGCGCTTTGCGGATACCATGTTCCTTGGGATCTTGCTCTACAATGTCTTCCTTGACTTGTACGGAGCGGCCTACCATATTCTTCAATAGGACGTAGTCGGGCTGCTCGGTGTCGAAGGCCAGCAGTTCATCGAGATGTTGTGGCGTACTGATGAGGCCGTGTTTCAACATTTCGGCATAGCCGGAGAAGAAGTTGTGAGCGTCGAGGCTGCGCAGGAACTCTGTTTCGAGCAGTACGCAATTGGCGGGAGCGAACGCACCGATTTCGTTCTTCAGCCCGTTGAAGTTGATGCCTGTCTTTCCGCCTACCGAAGCGTCGACCATGGCCAGTAGGGTAGTGGGAATGTTGATGTAGGCGATGCCGCGCTTGAAGGTGGCAGCCGCGAAACCTCCCAGGTCGGTCACCATGCCACCTCCCAGATTGATGAGGAGTGAGTGGCGAGTAGCGCCTTGTTGGCTCAGCGCTTGCCATACCTGAGCCAGTGTCTCTAGGGTTTTGTTCACATCTTCGGCTCCGATGACAATTTCCTGCGCCTGCCGCATGGCGGGGATATCCTTGATCTGGGGTAGGCACAGGCGGTGGGTGTGTTCGTCGGTCAGGACGAAAAGCCTGTCGGGGGAACATTTTTCGATGGCTTGCGTCAGACTGCTTTCCAGCTCTTTGCACAATATCACTTCTTGTTTGCTCATGTTGTATTTGCTTTTTTCTGCTGACAAAGATAGGACTTATCTTTGAAAGACGTATCTTTGCATTGATAATGTTGAACGAAAATTAGTAAACTTATGAATGCATTGCTTCCTGTATATTGTCGGCCTTTGGGCTATTTTATCATTGCTTTGGCGTTGTTTCTTCCCTTTCTGATGTTCCTGATGGGGCGGGTGACCGATGCCAATCTGTTGTTTTATAAAGAGTGTGCAAAGCTGTTAATGATGATGGGGGCGCTGATGATTATCTTTGCATTGAGCAAACATGAGTCGGAAGAGACGGTGAAGGTCCGCAACAAGGCTGTCCGTAATGCCATGTTCCTGACGGTACTGTATGTCTTTGGTATCATGCTTTATCGGGTGGCTCAGGGGGATGTCTTTACTGTGGATGGTTCGTCTTTTCTGATATTTCTGTTCATTAATGTCTTGTGCCTGGAATTTGGTATAAAGAAATCGTCAGTTAATCGACTATTTCGGGGAAATGGTCGATAAAATGCGAAAAAAACATCTGCTCTCATTAAACCTTTAGTGGAGATATGTGTCAAATGAAACATCACGTTTAATAGATGTTTTTTTAAGAATAGACACAAATGAGAAAGACTTTTTTGCTGGTAGTGCTGCTTTGGGCTGTAGCGCTGTCGGCAGTATCGCAGAGCAAGATTATTTCCGTTTCGGGACGGCTTGTCGAAGATGACACCAAGGCTCCCGCTGCACAGGCTACTATCCAGTTATTGTCTTTGCCGGACAGCGCTTATGTTACGGGTGCGGCCAGTTCGGAAGCAGGTAGTTTTGCATTGCCTAAGGTAAAGGCTGGAAAGTATGTCCTAAAAGTATCTTATATCGGTTATAAAACACTGTTTCTTCCCTTGCAACTCACTGCTTCTGCTCCCAATAAACGTTTAGGTACGTTGACGTTGGAATCAGATGCCATTATGCTGGCCGAGGCTGTCATTGTAGCTGAAGCACCGCAGGTACAGATTGTGGAAGATACGGTAGCTTTCAATTCTTCGGCCTATCGTACTCCAGAGGGAGCTATGCTCGAGGAATTGGTAAAGAAGTTGCCTGGTGCGGAAGTGGATGATGATGGTAATGTGAAGATAAACGGTAAGGAAATCTCCAAGATCATGGTGGATGGCAAGGAATTCTTTGGCGGGGATGTAAAAACGGGTTTGAAGAACTTGCCGGTAGATATGATTGACAAGTTGAAAACGTATGATAAGAAATCGGACTTGGCGCGTATTACAGGTATTGATGATGGTGAGGAAGAAACGGTGCTCGACCTGACGGTCAAGAAAGGTATGAACAAAGGTATCTTTGGCAATATAGACTTGTCTGGAGGTACGGAAGACCGCTATATTGGACGTGCTATGGTGAATTATTTTTATGATAAGACGCAAGTTTCGCTCATTGCAGGTGCCAATAATGTAAACGACCAGGGATTCTCTGCTGGTGGCGGTGGACCTCGCTGGCGGGTCAACAATGGTCTGACTTCGACCAAGGAACTGGGCTTGAACTTTGCCACAGAGACGGAAAAGATAGATATGGGGGGTAGTGTGCGTTACAATTACCGTGGCAATGATGTCTATAGTGACGGTTACACTGAAAACTTCCTGACAGGTGGTGAGGCTTCTTCGTTTAATAACTCCATCTCAAGTACATCGAGTGGAAATAAAGATTTTCATGCGGATTTTCGATTGGAATGGAAACCCGATACGCTGACCAACATTATATTCCGTCCTAATTTCAGTTGGGGGAAAAGTTATAGTACTGCCGATTCTAAATCGGGTACCTTTAATAGTGATCCTTATGCTGTAGTTACGAACCCAAATGAGTATCTTGACATCACCAAACTCTCTAAAATGAATTTGTCCGATGAGATTTTTGATGCGGACAGTGAAGAAGATCCGTTGGATTCTATTCGTGTCAATACTTCAAATAGCCTTTCGGGCAGTGACAGTAAGACCCTTTCGGCAGATGCAACTTTGCAGGTCAACCGTAAACTGAATTCTATGGGGCGTAATATCACGTTCCGTGGTACAATCGGTTATGACGATTCGGAGAGTAAGCAATATACAGCTTCTAATACCCGCTATTTTCAACAGAATGAAGATGGTACGGTAACCCCAGAAAATATCATTCGTCGTTATGTAACTACTCCGACTGATGGTTACAACTATAGCCTGGAGCTGACTTATAGCGAACCGCTTTGGAAAGCTACTTTCTTGCAGTTCCGTTATCGTTTCAACTACAGTTATAGTAAGAGTGACAAGAAAGCTTATGATTTAGGTGAAGATTGGAATTTTGGTGAGGCCCTGCCTGATGATTATGAAGATGGTTATGATATGAGCCTGAGTAAATTTGCCGAATACAAGACCTATACGCATCGTTTCAGTCCCAGTTTGCGTTTTATTCGTCAGAAATATCAGCTGAGTGTTGGTGCGGATCTTGAGCCGCAAAAGACCTCGTTGTCCTATAAGAAGGATGCCATGGATACATTGGCTGTACGCAATGTCTTCAATGTAGCTCCGAACTTGGATTTCCGTTATCGTTTCTCGAAGGTAAGCCAGTTGCGTGTCACTTATCGTGGACGTAGTTCACAGCCGGGTATGGAGAACTTGTTGGATGTGACGGACGACTCCAATCCGCTGAACATTACCAAGGGTAATCCTTACTTGAAGCCTTCTTTCAATCATAGCCTTCGTATATTCTACAATACATATAATGTGGATCGCCAACAGGGAATATTCTCGCATGTCAACATGCAGATGACGCAGAATAGCATCAGCAGTTCGCGTACCTATAACTCTTCTACGGGTGGATGGGTGACGAAACCTGAGAATATAAATGGAAATTGGAGCGCATTCGGTATGTTCGGCATCAATTCGGCACTGAAAAACAAGAAATTCAATATTGGCTCTTTCAGTAATCTGTCCTATAATAACAACGTTGGTTATCTGACAACCGGTAACGGGGCTGAGGCTGTACAGCAGAAGAATACAACTACCAACCTGACTTTGAATGAACGGTTGAACGGCACATATCGTAATGACTGGCTGGAATTCGGATTGAATGGGACATTCTCTTACTCGATAGAAAAAGATAAGTTAACCCCTTCCAACAACCAGCAACCATATACTTATTCTTATGGAGCCAATACGACCGTAAGTATGCCATGGGGAATGAGTTTGTCTACCAATATTGCTAATCAGAGTCGTCGTGGCTATTCAGACTCCAGCATGAATCGCGATGAATTGATTTGGAATGCCCAGCTTTCACAGACTTTCCTGAAAGGTGATGCTACTGTCAGCTTTGAGATGTATGATATTCTGCATCAGCAGAGCAATATCAGCCGTTCACTGACGGCAAGTGGACGTTCGGTATATAAATACAATGGAGTGAACAGCTATTGTATGTTGCATTTCATCTATCGTTTGAATATATTTGGTGGGAAACAAGCTCGTGACAAACGGGGGCAGATGAACTTTGGCCCTGGTGGACATCGTCCTCCCATGGGTGGGCCGGGACGCCGCCGTTTCTAATGAAATAAGTTTGCTTTTTCCCAATGTTTTTTCTACATTTGTTTTCCATATAAATGGTATGGAAAACAAATGTTTGATTGGAGTACTCTAGTTGGGCTAATTGCTACAGCAACTTTTGATGTAGTGTATTTCGGTGTTGTGTTAGGGACAATTCTGGTGATTGTTCTTGACAACCGCAATCCTGTCAAAACCTTAGCTTGGATATTGGTTCTGATTTTTTTGCCCATTGTGGGGCTTGTTTTTTATTTTTTTTTCGGACGGAGTCAGCGGCATGTGCGTATAATAAACCGCAAAGGTTATAATAGCTTGCAGAAAAAACCGTTACTGGAGTATATGTCCCAGACTTCCAGTTCCTTGCCTTTGGCTTATAGCCGATTGATATCTTTATTCCGAAATACAAATCAATCTCTTCCTTTCGATGGCAATCGGATCGAAACTTTTACCTCTGGATATGCGATGTTGCAGGCTCTTTTGCGGGAACTTCAGAAGGCTGTTCATCACATCCATCTGGAGTTTTATATTTTTGAGGATGATGCCGTAGGACGCATGATACGGGATGTATTGATAGAGAAGGCACAGAGCGGTGTAGAAGTTAGGTTACTTTACGATGATGTAGGCTGTTGGCATGTTCCTAATCGTTTTTATGAAGAAATGCGTGAAGCGGGTGTCGATGTCCGTAGTTTCTTGAAAGTCCGTTTCCCTTTATTTACTAGTAAAGTTAATTACCGAAACCATAGAAAAGTTGTAGTCATAGACGGGCGTATTGGATTTATTGGAGGTATGAACCTGGCGGAACGCTATGTGAAAGGAGTTCCATGGGGCGTGTGGCGAGATACGCACTTGCTGGTAGAAGGTAAGGCTGTACATGGGTTGCAGACAACTTTCTTGCTTGACTGGTATTTTGTAGATTGTACTTTGATGACTGCTGCCCGATATTTCCCAAAATTACAGCCTTGCGGTACATTATTGGTACAGATTGTAACGAGTGAACCGGTAGGGCCTTGGAATGAGATCATGCAAGGGTTGGTGATGGCTATCGGTTGTGCTAAAAAATATTTTTATATTCAAACGCCTTATTTCTTGCCGACGGATTCTATTCTTGTTGCGTTGCGTACAGCTGCTTTGGCTGGTGTGGACGTGCGGTTGATGCTTCCGCAGAAGGCTGATGCGCGTATTATTCATTTGGCATCTTGCTCCTATCTGAATGAGATTCTGGCAGCAGGTGTCAAAGTCTATTTTTACAAAAAAGGTTTTCTCCATTCCAAATTGATGGTGTCTGATGACGCATTGTCTACAGTGGGATCCACCAACATGGGCTTCAGGAGCTTCGAACACAATTTTGAGGTAAATGCCTTTATTTATGATGTAGAGACAGCTTTGTTGATGCGTGAGATCTTTTTACAGGATCAACGCGATTGTGTACAATTACATTTGAAAACTTGGGTTAAACGTCCTTGGTATAGAAAAGCTCTGGAAAGTCTGGTTCGTTTATTGGCTCCATTGTTGTGATCAAGATTTTATTGAAAAAATGAGAAGTTTACACTCCCATAGACACGTCGTTCGATGAAATGGGGATGAGATTCAAAATTGTTTTTCTTTCCATGTTCCAACACGAAAAGCCCTTCATCTTTGAGTAACCCATGTTCGAATATCAGGTCGGGGATTGTTTCCAGCCCCTTCAACTCATATGGAGGATCCGCAAATATAAAGTCAAACTGGTTGTGACAACTTTGGATATATTTGAATACATCTCCTCTGATGGGAATACATTTGTCAGTTTTGACTTCATTCATGACTTTACAAATGAAGGCATGATGATCTCGGTCTCTTTCAATGCTGACTACTTGGTCGCATCCGCGTGATACCAGTTCCAGGCTGATGCTGCCAGTGCCAGCAAACAAATCGAGCGCATGTATATTATCTTCAAAATCCAGGTAGTTAGACAATACATTAAACAAATTTTCTTTGGCAAAATCTGTTGTGGGACGTGCCTTGAAAGAATGGGGTACGTCGAAACGGCGTCGTTTGTATATTCCGCTAATTACTCGCATTGGGTGATGGCTTGTAGGTCAAGGTTAGTGGCAGGGTTGGTTATAAAGACCTGTCGTATATATTTTCTTAATTCTCTCAGTAAAGGCTCTTTAGAGGCTAATAATCCAGTCAGATGAAGCTCGTCGCGTTCCTGGTCGAATCCCAGCTGTTTCCAGATGTAAAGTACGTAGTAGAGACGGTCCGATGCTGTTTTGCATGAAAAAGAGTTAGCTAATAATAATCGGTTACGCTCAAAAGCATAAACGTCCGTCGCATTTTCCCGTAGGTTAACATACATTTTCTGGTTGTTTCCCAGCCTGCTTTTCGAAAAGAAATATTCAATAAATATACTGGCTTGGGAATAGAAGTGTGCTTCGGGATATTGGTCGCACAAGAAAGTATAAACGCTTTTGTCCATACCGAATACGACTACCGTATCATTTCTATGAAGGATGTTATATCGTATTATTTCGTTTTCTTGTGTGGAAAAATTATGATAGAAAATGGTTTCAGCTTGCTCATCCTCGAAATATTCCAATGGAATGAAAGTGAAGCGGTTATTGGCTATTAGAATATTGATGCGTCGATAGGGAAGGTTCAACCATTCCTTTTCTTTGAACACTTGTTTAAGGTTCGCTGTTAAGGACGATCCTTCGTTAAGGGAATATTCATAAATTGCATATCCGTTCTCTTCCAATGGGTTGAGTACAGAAAAAGAAAATCCATCCGTACTAAGACGGATGGATAATGTATATTGCTTTGATTTACTGAAATCAAGTTTCTCTATCATATATAGAATCAGGAAGATTATTCCCAGTTACCTGCGTTGTTGTTTGCAGTTTCCAAGCTACCAATCATCAGACCTGCGTATTTGCCCAATTTAGTCTGAAGGTCAATCTTGTTGGCGATTTCCTGAGGATCCAAACCATTCAGGTAAACAGTGTACGGAGTCTTAACTTCGAGCAGACAGAAAGGAGCACCCGATTTGGCTGTATCGTTCTTGATAGCCATTTCAAACTGTGCACCGTTTCCATAAGGTACATATCTCATAGAGTCAGGATTGAAACCTTTTGGGAAAATTGTATCCAATACAGCAGTCCACAAAGTATCACGCTCAAAGTTTTCCAATCCCCATTTTTTTACTTCAGCATAGTTACCAGTCTTTTTAGCTTTGTTGATGATGCTGACAGCCTTCTTTTCTGTCAGACCGTCTTCCATCTGCTTATCGGTCAGCTCACCTTTCTTATAAATAAAAGGCAGTTTAGCAGTCTTCACAAAGTGAATCAGCGTGTCAAAGCTGGGTGTATACTGCAAGTTGTTCAAGTTGCGGTATTCAGTCTGAGCTTTGCGGATGTCTATCAGACGGGCAATAACTGCTTGCTCTCTGATCTTCTCTGCTTTTTCGAAATTGATCGGCCCCATAATGCTGGCATAGCAGATATAGACCAATACTAAGGCACAC
>CAYQOV010000116.1:0-1208 GCA_964419245.1 uncultured Bacteroides sp.
AGTTCGACTAAAAAATAGGTTTATCTCGTTTTATTTCTTTTTTTTGCATCTAAAATTTGTGTATGAATATGAAGAAACTATTCTTTCTGTTGATGTGTTGCCTCTGTGCGATAGTTTTGGAGGCACAAAACGAGAAGCGCGACCTGTACAGCGTAGCATTTTATAATCTTGAGAATTTGTTCGATACCATTCATGATGCGGGCAAAAACGACTACGATTTCCTACCCAACGGCAGTTATAAATGGAATTCGAAGAAGTATGAGGCAAAGTTGGAAAACATGGCTAAGGTGTTATCCTCCTTGTCGCGCGAAAGGGTGCCGCAAGGTCCAGCTTTTATCGGGGTAGCTGAAGTGGAGAACGATCGTGTATTGGACGACCTCTTGAAGCAACCTTCTCTTTCTGCTTACAAATATATCCACTACGAAGGTCCCGACAAGCGCGGCATTGATTGTGCTTTGCTCTACGATCCGCAACAGTTTGAAGTGACTCGTTCGAAACTTGTTTTTTCCGAACCTTATCAGGGGGATACGGTTCACTTGACACGTGGCTTCTTGATTGTGGACGGGCGTATGGCCGGTGAGCGTGTGTGTGTCATTGTCAACCATTGGCCTTCGCGTGGAGCCCAGTCACCAGTACGTGTACATGCGGCACGACAGGTAAAAGCTCTGGCAGATTCTTTGCGGAACGAAGACCGCAAGCTGAAGCTATTCATCATGGGAGATATGAACGACGACCCAATGGATGAGAGCATGCAGACGTTGGGTGCACGTAAATATAAAAAAGAGGTGAAGAAGGCCGATTTCTACAACCCCTGGTGGGAAACGCTGGAAGACGAAGGGGTAGGTACGCTGCTCTATCGTGGCAAGTGGAACCTGTTCGATCAGATTGTCCTGTCGAAACCATTATTGAAAAAACGTCGCGGATTGCGTTACGACCATCATGAGGTCTTCTACCGCGACTATCTTATTCAGCAGGACGGTAAATACAAGGGTTCTCCGTTACGTACCCATGGTGGCCGTACGTGGTTGAACGGCTATAGTGATCATCTGCCTACCATTATTTATCTGAAGAAATAATTCAGCTCAGGTCGCGGAATATATTCTTTGAACTTGTAACGTAGACTTTACAATCTTTTGTTAAAACTCTTCAAACACTTGAAAAATGATTGTTTTTCTTTTGTTTGAAGAGTTTTTTTAGTGGAATTGGCG
>CAYQOV010000116.1:1218-8099 GCA_964419245.1 uncultured Bacteroides sp.
TAACGAGAATGTGTACTTTTGCACAGAATTTGATTCACTAACTATAAACTTTTAAACAAAATGGTTAATTACAAAGATTTGGGCCTTGTAAACACAAGAGATATGTTTGCTCGTGCCATTAAGGGTGGATATGCTATCCCGGCTTTCAACTTCAATAATATGGAGCAGTTGCAGGCTATCGTAAAGGCTGCTGTTGAAACTAAGTCTCCGGTTATCCTGCAGGTTTCTAAGGGTGCACGTAACTATGCAAACCAGACTCTGCTGCGTTACATGGCTGAAGGTGCCGTAGAATATGCTAAGGAACTGGGTTGCGCTCATCCTGAAATCGTGCTCCACCTTGACCACGGTGACAGCTTCGAACTCTGCAAGTCTTGCATCGATATGGGCTTCTCTTCTGTAATGATCGACGGTTCTCACCTGCCTTATGAAGAGAACGTAGCTTTGACTAAGAAGGTTGTTGACTACGCTCATCAGTTTGATGTAACTGTAGAAGGCGAGCTGGGTGTATTGGCCGGTGTAGAAGACGAAGTATCTGCAGAACATCACACTTATACTGACCCTGAAGAAGTAATCGACTTCGCTACTCGCACTGGTTGCGACAGCTTGGCTATCTCTATCGGTACTTCTCACGGTGCTTACAAGTTCAAACCCGAACAGTGCCACGTAGATCCTGCTACGGGTCGTCTGGTTCCTCCTCCTTTGGCATTCGAAGTTCTCGACGCCGTTATGGAGAAATTGCCGGGCTTCCCCATCGTTCTGCACGGATCTTCTTCAGTTCCTCAGGAAGAAGTTGATACTATCAACAAGTTTGGTGGCAAGCTGGAAGCTGCTATCGGTATCCCCGAAGACGAACTGCGTAAGGCTGCCAAGTCTGCTGTTTGCAAGATCAACATCGACTCAGACTCTCGTCTGGCTATGACTGCTGCTATCCGTAAGGTATTCGCTGAGAAACCGGCTGAATTCGATCCTCGTAAGTATCTGGGTCCGGCTCGTGACAACATGGAGAAACTCTACAAGCACAAAATCATCAACGTGCTGGGTTCTGACAACAAGCTGGCAGAATAAGTTTTATCCGTATATAAATAAGAAAAGCCGCCTGACGAGGGCGGCTTTTTTTGTGTTTGTTTCTTTCGTATCTCCTTTTCTCTTATGCTTTGGCTATATTCTGATAAACCTCTTTCACCAGCTTGCAGGCTGTTTCCAGGCTGATATTTCCTGTATTGAGCATCAGGTGGTAGTGATGAGGTTCGCCCCATTTCCAGCCGGTGTAGTATTCGTAGTGATGGATGCGGTTGCGGTTGATGCGGCGGATTTCCGCTTCTGCTTGCTCTTGGGGAATGCCGTAGTCGTTAACGCAGCGGTTCACCGCACTTTTCAGGTCGGAATAGCAGAATACTTTCACCACTTTAGGGTGGTCTTTCAGTACGAAGTCGGCACAACGGCCTATGATGATGCAAGGTTCTTGAGCGGCGAGCTCCTGTACAATCCGACTTTCGGCCACGAACAGTATGTCGTCCGCCGAGAGACTGGCTTCCACCGGTTGTTCGCTGTTCTTCGAGAGGATGCACTTCAGCCAGAACGAAGGAATGGACTGTTCGTCTTTCGCGATATACTGTTCGTCTATGCCGCTCCGTTGGGCAGCCATGCGGATGAACTCGCGGTCGTACAACTTGATGCCCAGCTCCTTGGCAAGTCTTTCACCCAGCAGATGACCTCCGCTTCCATATTCGCGAGCGATGGTGATGATAGTATTTGTATGTTGGGCCGAAGGTGTGTCGGCCTGTTTGATGGGAGCATTGATCCAATGGTCGAAGACGTGGTAGGCAGGATTGACGAAGTGTACGATGGGGCCTACCAGCAAGGCGGACACTACTGTTCCTTCGCGTACGCCTTGAATGTCGGACAAGAAGACGAGCGACAGGATGCAGGCTATGGTGAGCAGTGTAACGTCAAAGCCCAGTTTTACATAACCGAACTCCCCATGGAAACGTCGGGTGATGGCTTTTACCAGATATTCTCCTGCCATCATGGCTGCATTGGCTTTTACTTCGAGAGCGATACCCAGAGCCAGAATGACGCAACCGACCAGCAGGACTGTCACTTTCATGACATAGGCCGAAGGTTCCAGCCAGAAGAGCATGAACATGGAGAAGTCGATGAACAGGCCGAAGCAGAACGCAATGGGGATTTGGAGCAGGTACATTCGCAGGTCTTCTCTCAACTCCCTGCGTGTCATCAGAAATGGTTCGAGGACGACGAACAGCAGGTTGAGCAGAATGGTCCATATACCCATTGTGAAGGGCGTAAACAGGCTCAGTACATAGGTTACACTCGTGATGGGCGACGTGCCCAGCAGCGCTTTGGTGATGAAGGCAATGCCGAATGCATTGATGAACAGTGAGGCGACGAACAGCAGGTAGCGTCTGAAAGTATATTTACTCATAATCTTCTGTTTTGAAAACCGCCGCAAAGTTCATACTATTTCTTTGCATTTCCTTCAGAAAAGAACGACCTATCTTGGTCGAAAACGAAACAAATCTTATTTTTGTGATTAATTTATGGTAAGATATGAGCATTGCAATTACCGAACTGATGAAGGCCTGTAAGCCGGGTGTAGGCATGCCTTGTGGCCTTGCTATGGATATGGCCTGTGCTGGATACGGACAAATTCTGTTGGACAAGGGATTTTATTTCTTGCTCGTCACAAACGGAACGGCGTCTGTGTCGGATGTCCATGCCAGTTATACGCTTGCTTCCCTTCATTTGTTGGTTGTCACACCGAGTATTCGTGTCACACTCACTGACATGAGTGCCGATTTCCGTATGGTCTGCCTTTATATCGAGCCCGATTATTTCGACACGCTTTCCGTCGGACAGCTTGTCTATGGACAGGTATCCCAGTTCGTGGGTAATTATCTGCTGCCGATTTTCCAATTGGAAGCGGAACAGGCCGATTATTTGCAGAAGACATTGGTGCTTTTTTCCAGCCGGCTGGAGGAGCTTCACCTTTATCGTGATGGTATAGTCCGCCATTTGTGTAGCTTTCTTTTGTTGCAGATGGCCGATGCACTGTATCAGAAGAACCGTGAGACGACGGGTTTTGCCAACCGTTCGACTGAGATTTTCCGCAACTTCAAGCGTTTGTTGGTGCATCACTACCGCGAACAGCACAACATCAGTTTCTATGCTGACCGTCTGCACATTTCTACTACCTACCTTTCGCGCATCGTGCGCAATATCACGGGGCACACGGTCTGTTTCCACATATCCGAACTGCTTTGTGCCGATGCGCGCAAGTTGCTGGAATGTACCGACAAGGATGTGAAGGAGATTGCCGACGAGCTGGGCTTTTCCGACCAGTCGGTCTTTGGCAAATTCTTTGTTCGTAAGACAGGTCTTTCGCCTTTGAAATACCGTATGCGGAGAGGGGAAGTATCAAAATGACATTTTGATTTCCCAACCGCCTGAGAATCGCTTCTTTCGGCCCGAAGTAGAGGGCGGTCGAAAAGAACGGAAAAGAAATCTGCTTTCTGTCTAATAGACAATAGGATAGCGAAATATTTACATTTGAAATAGAAGAGAAAGGGGAGGAAACTACCGCAAAGAAGGTGGAAAACAAGGAGATTGTCGGTCTAAAGTGGGTGTTTATGCCGCTAAAGTGCCACTTTAGACGTGTAAACATTTACTTTTTTGCTTAAAAAGACGTATTTTTGAGGGTGAAAACATACGACCTGATGACAGAAAACATACTATCTTTCGGGAGAAAGCATACTTTTAGCTTCTGAAAAACACCCTTTTCCGTATTCGAAGTGTTTGTTTTTCATGTTATCTATTCCTGTTTTCTCTTTTCTGAAAAAGGTCTGTGTTCGCTGAAACGATGAAACTCTTTCTTTTTGTTGCCTGTATGTTTATATCAATGTCTTTTTGTTGAAGGTAAGATTGCAGGGGAAGAAGAAGTGAACAAAATAGATATATAAATGTTTTTTGAGTATAGTGCAAAATTAAAGACGACGTATGAAACTGATTTTAAGCGATAAACGATTGGATATTTCTGTCGATCCAGAAAAGGATATTCGCTATTTTGATTTATCCAATCTGAAGATAGCCAATTGCATGGGTTGCTTCGCTTGTTGGACTCAAACGCCAGGACGATGCGTTATTCGCGACGATGCCACTCGAATCTATCCTTGCATTGCTGCCAGTGATGCCGTACTTTACGTCAGTCGCTTGAAGTATGGCGGTTATGATACCGTGATGAAGACCATGCTCGAACGGGCCATTCCCGTACAGCAAGCTTTCATCCGTATCCATTGTGGCGAGACACACCACGTGCAGCGCTCTGTCGCGCCCAAGCATGCCACTATCATTGCCTATGGGGCCGAGGACGAAGAGGAACGTGCTATTTTCCGTCAGCTTGTAGAGCGTAATGCCCGCAACATGAACTTCGAGAGTTATGAAATCCAGTTTACAACCGAATCCATGATCGATGACATGGTAAAACAAGTATTGCAGAAATGGGAAAAATTCTGATATTGAATGGCAGCCCTCGTGCTCCGAAATCGAACTCGAAACGCTATGCTGAGATTTTTATGCGTTATTGTACGGCCGAGACTGATTATCGTAACATTACAAAGAAGAACCATGAAGAATTGTGTGCTGCGCTCAGCGGTTATACCGATGTGTTGTTTGCTTTTCCGCTCTATGCCGATTCTTTGCCAGTGGGCTTTCTGAATTTTCTGAAAGCGTTGGAGGCTTGTCCGCCAGCTCATAAGCCTGTGGTCTCCATCTTGATAAACTGTGGTTTTCTGGAAGCTGAACAGAGTGAAGTTGCCATCCGTATGATGCGACTTTTTTGTCGTCGCAATGGCTATGTCATGGGGTCTGTATTGATGTTAGGTAGCGGAGAAGCTATCCTCGACACGCCATTTAAGTACGTAGCTACAAGGAATATTCGTCGTTTGGCCCAGTCCATGGTAAACGGACGTTACCATACGTTGAGCGCCACAATGCCGCTTTCCAAGTATTTGTTTCGTCTGGCCGCCGACATTTATTGGACATTTTATGGCAAGCGGTTTGGTACTACAAGGAGGCAGATGCAGACGATGGAGGTAGAGGGAAAGTAGCGGGAAGCTGTAGGCATGTCATGCGTTTGTCTGTTCATGTTCTCAGGATTTTCTCCATGGGCTTTCCTTTCGCCAGTTCGTCTACCAGCTTGTCCAGGTAGCGTATTTCTTGCATCAACGGTTCTTCTATTTCTTCCACACGGATGCCGCAGATACTGCCTTTTATCAGTTTACGGTTGGGGTTGGGAGCTGGGGCATTGCGGAAGAAGTCGCCGTAGGTAGTGGACAGGTTCAGCAGTTCCTCCAGTTGTCGAGGGCTGTAACCGGTCAGCCAACAGATGATTTCGTTGACTTCTTCCTGAGTTCTTCCTTTTCTTAAGGCTTTGTTCACCAGCAAAGGATAGACCTTGCCAAGTAGCATTTGATATACTTTTTCAAAAGTCTGTTGTTCGGTTTGTTTCATTGTTTTCTAGTTTGATTTGTTCTTGTATGCCATTTTTAGGATTGGAAACGGATTGCCTTGCTCGTCCGTTTCTGTCCGTTCAAACGTGTTGAAACCAAGATGACGGTAGAAACCTTCGGCTTGCGGATTTTGCTCATTTACATCTACATAAAGGGCATGATAGTCTTTGATGGCGACGTTGATAAGTTGCTTACCGAATCCGCAGCCGAAATGAGTGGGCGAGACGAACAGCATTTCGATTTTCTGTCCCTCGATTCCCATAAAGGCGATGGGTGCTTTACCCTGATGGAGTACCAGTAATGTCCCGATTGCGCGGATGGCTTCTCTTACGTATGGAGTCAGTTTGCAGATATCTTCTTCTGTCAGGAAGTGATGGCTTGCCCGAACTGAAACGTTCCACAAGGCAACTAATGTATCTGTCAGGTTGTTTGTTCGTTCGGAAGGAAGAAGGCTTCTGAGGCTGGTCAGTTTCTTCTGAAAATAAATCATGTCCTTCAGTACCTTGCCTTCCTCTACAATCGGATGGTCGTAGTTGAGAGTGAAAAAGTCGGCAACGGTATGCGAGTAGCTGAAACCGCAACTTTCGTAGAAAGCGATTGTCTGCTTGCTTTCTCCCGTGCCTACAAGTAACGTGTGACACACGTCAGCATAGTGCCGGCAAAGATATTCCACCATCTGCTGTCCGTATCCCTTCCGTTGGTAGGCTGGTGCAACGGCCAGATTCTTCAGCTCATATACACCATTTCCTTCGTTTGTCACAACGGCTACGGCAACGGTTTCAGTTTCCTGCGTGCCGTGCATGACGAACAACTCTCCCCGTTCCAGATAACGGTCAATCATAGACTCCTGCTCGTCGGCCAGTAGAAGGAGGGAGAGGAAGCGTTTCTTGTCGGTAGTGATAAGTTGGATGTTCATACAGAATCAATATGTTCATATCTTTTTCAGTTGCTTTTTCATGATATAGTTTGTCAGTTTCAGGCGGTTGGCCTGTGCGCGTTGCTCCTGCTCCACGACATATCCTCGTCGCTCAAAGAAGGGGCGTGCCGTGATGCTTACTTCCGAAGTGATGTCGCAGATGCCGTGTTCCATGGCGTATGCTTCAATCCGCTGCAGCAGAGCGGTGGCAATGCCTTCTCCCTGGTGGTCCTTGTGGACGAACATGGAGTGCAGGTAGCCGTCGTTGCGGATGGAGGTGAAGCCCACGATGCGTCCTTCGGCATCGCAGGCGGCGATGAAGTGTAGGGTTGCCATCAGCTTTTCCCAATGACCCAGTCGATTGCCGCATGAAGCCCAGTCGGCTGCTTCTTCGGCGGTATAGTCGCGGACATTTACCGTCAGCACCGTGCTGCAGAAAA
>CAYQOV010000117.1:0-7844 GCA_964419245.1 uncultured Bacteroides sp.
GTCGAGCACTTTGTAGGGGGCGGAGTAGCCGAACGAGGGCAGGCCCCAGACTTTTCCGTTGGCTCCCACGAGGCCTTCCAGGGTGACGGGCAGGCCGGCTGTCAGACCGAAGACTTTGGCTCCGGCGGGGATGATGTTCTCCTGATATTCTTTGTCCTGGCTGCGGAAGAGACCTTCGGAGGGTGCGGAGACGATGCGCACCTTCACGCCGTCGCGGCGGAGCAGCTCGGCACCGGCCACGAGGGTGGAGACTTCGGAACCAGAGGCTACGAGCACCACGTCGGCGTCGGCGTCGGAGCCGGCCACGATGTAGGCGCCGCGTGCCGTCTGCGTGTAGTCGTTTCCGGCGGGCAGGTTCGCGATGTTCTGGCGCGAGAGGATGAGTGCCGTCGGCGTGGCGGTGTTCTCCATGGCCAGCCGCCAGGCCTCGGTGGTTTCTTCGACGTCGGCGGGGCGGAGCACCAGCATGGAGTTGTGTCCCTTGTGGTTCTGGAGTTTTTCCATCAGGCGGATCTGAGCTTCCTGTTCTACGGGTTCGTGCGTCGGCCCGTCTTCACCTACGCGGAAGGCGTCGTGTGTCCAAATGAATTTGATGGGCACTTCCATCAGGGCAGCCATGCGCACGGCAGGTTTCATATAGTCGGAGAAGACGAAGAACGTACCGCATGCGGGGATGACGCCGCCGTGCAGGGCCATGCCGATGCAGCAGCAGGCCATCGTCAGTTCGGATACACCTGCCTGGAAGAAGGCGCCGCTGAAGTCGCCTTTTTGGAAGGCGTGGGTTTTCTTCAGGAAGCCGTCGGTCTTGTCGGAGTTGGAGAGGTCGGCAGAAGCTACAACCATGTTTTCTACCTGCGTGGCCAGTGCACCCAGCACGGTAGCCGATGCAGCGCGTGTGGCAGCGTCAGGCTTTTGGGTGATGGCGGCCCAGTCTACTTGCGGCGCTTTGCCTGCGAAGAATTGCTCCAGTTTGGCGGCCAGCTCGGGATTAGCTTTGGCCCATTCGGCTTGGGCTGCGTGGCGCTCGGCTACGATCTTACGTAGCTCTTCGGTGCGGCGTGCATAGAGCTCGGCTACTTCGGGGAAGATGACAAATGGATTTTCAGGATCACCGCCCAGGTTCTTGATGGTGTTCACGTAAGCATCGCCGCCGAGGGGAGCGCCGTGGGTAGCACAGTTGGCTTCGTAGCTGCTTCCGTCGGCCTTGCGGGCTCCTTTGCCCATAACGGTGTGCCCGATGATGAGGGTGGGGCGTTCGTTTTCAGCTTTTGCTTCAATTAGTGCCTTGCGGATTTCGTCGGGGTTGTTTCCGTCAATGCAGATGACTTTCCATCCCCAGGCTTCATATTTTTTTGCAGTATCTTCCGTGGTTACTTCTTTAGTTGTGGTAGACAGCTGGATGTCGTTGGCGTCGTAGAACATAATGAGGTTGTCCAGTCCCAGCGTTCCGGCGATGCGTCCGCTACCCTGCGAGATTTCTTCCTGTACACCACCGTCGGAGATGTAGGCATAAATTGTCTGGTTCATTACCTCGCCGAAACGTGCTTTCAGGAATTTGGCTGCGATGGCAGCTCCTACGGCAAACGTGTGTCCTTGTCCTAGCGGGCCCGATGTGTTTTCAATGCCGCGCATAACGTCACGTTCAGGGTGTCCTGGCGTATGGCTTCCCCATTGGCGGAATTCTTTCAGTTCGTCGATTGTAAACTTGCCCGTTAAGGCCAGTTGCGAGTAGAGCATGGGCGACATATGCCCTGGATCGAGGAAGAAGCGGTCGCGTCCTTCCCATGCGGGTTTTTCGGGATCGTATATCAGAAATCCGGAAAACAATATGTTCATAAAGTCGGCACCGCCCATTGCGCCGCTGGGATGTCCGGACTTGGCTTTCTCAACCATCGAGGCGGCAAGGATGCGGATATTGTCTGCCGCGCGGTTCATTAGCTTGTTGTCGTTCATGTTTAAACAGTTTAAAGGATTATCTTTTTCGTACGGACAAAGATAGGCTTTTATGTGTGAATATCCATCGTTCCTGCCTGTCTTTTTTACTATGTGGGTGTAAATATGGAAAATCCCCTTCTCCAGACATTAGCGTGGGGAAGGGGATCAGATACTTATGCGTGATGAAATCTGGTTATTCCAATCGGCGTGCGCCGTCGCTGATGACTACATCATAGATCTTGGGGCTTCTGCCAAACTTGTTCTTAAATTCTTCTTTCGCTTTTTCAACGAAAGTGCTGTACAGTTCGTCTTTAACCAGATTGATGGTACATCCACCGAAACCGCCGCCCATTACGCGTGAACCTGTCACACCGCAATCGAAAGCAAGATCGTTTAGGAAGTCCAATTCTTCGCAGCTCACTTCGTACAGCTTGCTCATGCCGTGATGCGTTTCGTACATCTTTTGACCTACTGTTTCATAGTCGCCTTTCTCCAAAGCATCGCAAACATCGAGTACGCGTTGGATTTCTTCGATGACATATTCTGCACGTTTGTAGTCTTCTTCTGTTACGTCAGCTTTCACTTCGTTCAGCATTTCCATGTTGCAGTCGCGCAGGTACTCTACGTGTGGATGATTCTTCTGTACAGCTGCTACAACAGCTTCGCAGCTTTGGCGGCGTTTGTTGTAAGCCGAGGATGCCAATTCATGTTTTACAACGGAGTCAACCAATACGAGGCGATATCCTTTCGGCTCGAATGGGAAATACTGGTATTCCAGCGAACGGCAATCCAAACGGATGAGGCTGCCTTTCTTGCCGAATACGGAAGCAAACTGGTCCATGATGCCGCAGTTCACGCCGCAATAATTATGTTCAGTAGCTTGGCCAACCTTAGCGAGTTCGAATTTATCAATCTTGTTATCGCCGAAAAGATCGTTCAGTGCATATGCATACGTACTTTCTAAAGCTGCAGAAGAAGACATTCCGGCACCAAGGGGAACATCGCCTGCGAAAGCTGTATTGAATCCCTTTACTTCTACACCACGTTTGATCATTTCGCGACATACACCGAAGATATAACGAGCCCAGCTAGCGCGAGGAGCATCTTCTTCATTAAGGCCGAATTCTACATAGTCCTTCAGGTCGATGGAATAGGCCTTTACAATGTTGGTTCCGTTTGGTTTGATTTCGGCTATCATGCCTTTGTCAATGGCTCCGGGGAATACAAATCCACCGTTATAGTCGGTGTGTTCACCAATAAGGTTGATACGACCCGGAGATGCATATACAGCTCCTGTTGTTCCGTCAAAATGTTTGATGAAACGACTTCTTACGTGTTCTATATCCATGATACTTATAATTTATTAGGTGAATAATAAAAATTACCTGTAATCTTTTCCTTTTTAATGTCTGCTTAATCAACAGGGATATCCTTGTTAACGTTTTTGCAACCTACAAGACCATAATAGAGCAGATAGGCCAGTGCGATAATGATGACCCAGTAGCTGTTCATAAATCCGGCAACGTCGGCCAACCATCCCTGAATAACAGGAAGAATGCCACCGCCGCATACCAATACCATAAATAAGCCAGAGGCCGCTGCCAAGTATTTGCCTAAGCCTTCAACAGCCAAATTGAAGATGCCACCCCACATGATAGAAGTACAGATACCTACTAATACCAGATACATGGCGTTGACGGGCACTTCAGCCATTCCGAAAGACAAGCCTCCTGTAGCACTCTGTTGCAATACGGGCAGATTAACCAATGTGCTGGTCGAAGAGAAAATGGCCAGTAATACTAGAATTAGGCCTAAACCGGAGGTGAAAATCATCATCGTACGGCTTGATATTTTGGCTCCTAATGATGCGCCAGCCAGACGGCCTACCAGCATCAGCAACCAATATGTTCCTACTACAAAACCAGAAATCGTGGACGAAATGCCTGCACCACCCTTTTCGATAGGGTCGGTCAGGAAAAGGTTCAATGTTCCTGGTACGCCTACTTCAACACCTACATAAACAAAGATTGCAATGGCGCCCAATACAAAGTGGCGGAATTTCAATGCACCCTTCATTAATGTACCGATAGATTCTGATGATTTGGTTTGGCTGGGTTCGGGGATGTTGACAAACAAAAGCACGAAAAATGCAAAGGCAAATACGGCCATGGCGGTATACATCACAGGGAAAATTTGTGAGATGGTAGCTTTCTCAACAGAGCCTGCAATAAGGATACCTACAAACATCGGGGTGATAGTAGCCATTACGGAGTTAAACGAACCACCTACTTGGATCAGCTGGTTACCTTTGTTGCCTTCACCACCCAGCTTGTTCAACATTGGGTTGACCACAGTGTTGAGCAGACACATGGAGAAACCTGAGATAAAAGCACCGCACAGATATACAGCAAAAGCCGATGAAGGACTGGCGTGGCCTGAAAGATACTGTACTCCTACACCAATGAATCCAATGGCTACAGCGATAAGGGCTGTCTTTTTGTATCCGACTTTGGTTAATAAAATACCACTGGGAATACCCATTACGGCATAAGCAATGAAGTTTCCCAAGTTTCCTAACATACCAAGTGCGTTGGAAACTGAAAATTGATTTTTCAATACAATCCCCATTGGGGCAGCGAGATTCGTAACGAATGCAATCATACCAAAAAGGAAAATCATGGTTATGATGGCGATGATGTTACCATTCTTTTGTTGTGTCATGGTTTTTTCTTTTTATAAAAGAGATTATTAATTGTGTTAATTATTATTCTGTAACGCTAAATTTGTAAATAGTTACTTGCTGGTACTCATCGCCTGGAAGTAGGACTGCCGACGGAAAGTGAGGTTTGTTAGGAGTGTCAGGAAAACATTGGGCTTCGAAGCATACAGCACTTCTGGCTGGATAGGTAGCGCCATGTGCTCCTGTAAATCCGTTAAGCCAGTTACCTGTGTATAGTTGGATGCCGTTTTCTGTAGTAAATACTTCCATCATGCGTCCACTGGCTGGGTCGGTGTATGTAGCAGCTTGGCTCAATTCTCCTGCTTCTGTCTTATTCAGTACATAGCAATGGTCGTATCCGGCTCCGTTGATTAGTTGTTGGAATGGTTCATCTATTCGTTCACCAATGGTGTGTGGCGTACGGAAATCCATAGGAGTGCCTTCCACTTTCAGTATTTCTCCAGTTGGGATAGAGACTTCATCAATAGGAACGTAGAAATCTGCATTGATACTGATAGAATGATTTAGCACGGTAGGAGTTGGTGAAGCAATTCCTGACAGGTTGAAAAAACCATGGTTCGTCAGGTTGACAACGGTCGCTTTATCGGTTGTTGCGCGATATTCGATCACCAGCGCGTTAATGTCTTCTTCAAGGCGATAGGTCATTTCAACCTCTAAATTGCCGGGGAAACCTTCTTCTCCATCGGCCGATGTGTAGTTGAAAATCACGGTTGTCGGGTTAGGTTGTACGGCATCCCATACTTTGGTATGGAAACCGGTCGGTCCGCCGTGCAAAGAATTAGGGCCGTTGTTGATAGCAAGCTGATGCTCTTCACCGTAGAGAGTGAAATGTCCTTTGGCTATTCGATTGCCATATCGTCCGATTGTCGTATTAAGAAATGGTTCGGGGCTGTTAATGACGTGGTCTATGCTATCATGCCCTAGGATTACGTTGGCATATTCTCCTGCCTTGTCGGGCACCATAATGGAAAGGATTGCACATCCGTAGTTCGTCACTGCTACTTCCATTCCCTGGCTGTTTCTCAGAATGTAAAGGTCGGTCTTTTTGCCGCCTATTTCTTTTTGAAAGTTTTTCCTGTCCAAACAGGAACGGTTACTTTCATAAATATTAGATGCTGTCATATCATGGTATCCATTAAATTTCTTGCAAATAAACAGATTTTCTTTTGTTCTTCCAAGCAATAACAAATAATTTTTTGTATGTTTGTCGCCATATTCAAGCTTTGGTCAAGACAATTTGTGAGTTGAAGTCTTGAAGAAGATGTAGAAGAACTTGCTGGCTTGGCAGGGAAATTGATACTAAAGAAGAAAAACAATTTATACTATTTTGAAAAATATTTAATAGAACATTTGATGTACCCTCTGAAATTTGAGCCTGTCTTGAAGCAGACGCTTTGGGGAGGCGATAAGATTATCCCTTTTAAACATTTGAATGAAAACTTGCCCAATGTGGGTGAAAGTTGGGAAGTATCAGCTGTAGAAGGTAGCGAATCTGTTGTGGCTAATGGCGCAGACAAAGGGCTAACGTTGCCCGAAATGGTACGTAAGTATCGGGAAGAATTGGTTGGCGAGTCGAATTATGCACGTTTTGGCAATCAATTCCCTCTGCTGGTTAAGTTTATTGATGCGCGGCAAAAATTGTCTATTCAAGTTCATCCAGGCGATGAATTGGCCAAAAAACGTCATAACAGTTTTGGTAAAAATGAAATGTGGTATGTTGTTTCTGCCGATGAAGGGGCCACTTTGATATCGGGTTTCTCCAAGCAGATCACTCCAAAAGAATATAAAGAACGTGTACATAATGGTACATTTGACGAGGTACTTCAGACATGTGCTATCCGGCCGGGTGATGTGTTCTATGTACCTGCTGGCCGTGTACATGGTATTGGGGCAGGTGCCTTTGTGGTAGAAGTGCAGCAGTCGTCTGATGTGACATATCGTATTTACGATTATAATCGTAGAGATAAGGATGGAAAGCTTCGTGAGTTGCATATCGGCCAAGCGATGGATGCCATCAATTTCTCAGATGTACAAGATGATTTTAGAACGGAGTATGAGGCTGTGCCTAATGAACCTGTAGAAATATTGACTACCCCCTATTTCTCTGTTTCTTTATACGATATGACGGAGGATATTACATGTGACTATTCAGAGTTGGATTCTTTTGTAATATTTGTCTGCATTGAAGGAGAGTGCCGTATGGTGGACGATGCTCAAAATGAGATCACTTTACGTGCGGGTGAAACGGTGTTGTTCCCTGCTACAACCCAATCTGTCAATATCATTCCTGAAGGAAAGGTGAAGCTATTAGAAGCTTACGTTTGATAAAACACTGTTTTGTGATGAAGATAGCGCTGCATTTCAATGAATGTAGCGCTGTTTTTTTATTTTCTAATGGCTCTGTGAAATTTCCGAATTAATTTTATGCCCAACATGAAGCCATCGAATAGGGCCATTCCTGTATTGAAAGCTTTCATGATAGAATTCCCTTTGTTTACTGTAGGTGCAAGAGGGGCAATCAGTTTTCGGGCGGTGGTACCAAGGACTTTCTTTTGTTGCTGGACATCTAGTAAAGCTTGCTTCCTCAGGACCCGAATGTCATCCAATGTGGTTATTTGTAGTTTGTTATTGTCCATATTGCTCGTCTTTTTTTACAGGGTCTTCAATAAACAAGTTTGCGATAAATTTGGCCATTGGGTTGATGATGAGTTTTTTGCGCAAAAGATAGACAGCTGCTATCAGAATGAGGATGATGCATGTAATTAGAGCAAAACTTGTTACGATACTTCCAACTAGATGGGCTAGCAGATAGGCTAGTGTGAAAGATAGATAAAACAGGGCTACCATGCTAAGGATAATGATAATCAGCACCAAAATTAAAGTGGATAGCAGAATTGTTAGTTTTTCTGCTATCTCTAGTTGGGTATATCTTTTCTGAAGTGCTAGATATTTTTTGACTTCAATGAAAAGCTGTTGTAATGTTTCTATGCTTTTATCATTGGGGAACATGGTAGCTCTGTTTTATACGTTTTTTACTTTGGCTGTTTATTCGTCTGCTTCATTTTTGATTTCTGCAGCGATTTCGTCTACCAAATTTTCCATTTCGTTTCGGCTGAGTCGAATGCCTTTCTTGCGCAGGATGTCTGCGATTTTTGCACGAGTATCTTCT
>CAYQOV010000118.1:0-7762 GCA_964419245.1 uncultured Bacteroides sp.
CAAAGTATTCCCCGCCCGCCTGTACGGCAACAAAGAGAAAACAGGAGCCCGTATCGAAGTATTCCTGTTGCGCGAGCTGAATGAAGAACTGCGTTTGTGGGGCGTACTCGTCGACCCTGCCCGCAAGATACGTATCGGAAATAAGCTCTACTTTGGAGACGACGATTCAATGGTAGCCGAAGTCATTGATAACACCACTTCACGTGGACGTACCCTACGCTTCCTTTACGACGGCCCGCACGATGAATTCAAGAAGGCACTCTACGCATTAGGAGAAACTCCATTGCCCCATAGCATCATCAACCGTCCTGTAGAACCAGAAGACGCCGAACGTTTCCAATCTATCTTTGCCCGCCACGAAGGTGCCGTAACGGCTCCAACAGCCAATCTGCACTTCAGCCGCGAGTTGATGAAACGCATGGAGATCAAAGGAATAGATTTTGCGTACATCACACTTCACGCAGGTTTAGGCAATTTCCGCGAAATCGATGTAGAAGATCTGACGAAACACAAAACAGACTCTGAGCAGATGATTGTAGATCAGGAAGCCGTAAATATCGTGAATCGTGCTAAGGACCTGAACAAGCAAGTGTGTGCTGTAGGCACAACCGTAATGCGTGCCATCGAAAGTACCGTCAGCACCGACGGCCATCTGAAGACTTACGACGGCTGGACGAATAAGTTCATTTTCCCGCCCTATGATTTTACGGTAGCCAATGCAATGGTATCTAATTTCCACATGCCACTTTCTACTCTGCTGATGATTGTGGCCGCTTTCGGAGGATATGAACAGGTGATGAATGCTTACGACGTAGCTCTAAAAGAAGAGTACCGTTTCGGTACCTATGGTGACGCCATGCTTATTACAGATAAATAATCATTTAATGGAGGATTCTTCATTTATATATTATTTAGGCCTGGGTACCAATCTCGGCAATAAAGAGCAGAATCTTCGCGATGCTGTTCAGAAGATAGAAGAGCGGATAGGGAAAGTAGTTTCCCTGTCCGCTTTTTACGCAACTATCCCTTGGGGATTTGACTCTGCAAACGGTTTTCTGAATGCAGCCTGTCGAGTTGATACATCCCTGCATCCCTTACAAGTTCTGGAAAGTACACAAGCGATAGAGTACAAAATGGGACGTAGAGGTAAATCTGTAGACGGTATTTATCACGACCGTATCATTGACATAGACCTGCTAATTTGCCTAGATATATCGGGCAGAGAAGTACTCATGGACACTCCGCAACTGAAGCTACCTCACCCATTGATACATCTCCGCGATTTTGTAATGAAACCACTAAAAGAAATAGCTCCTGAGCTGACATATTCAATCTTATCAAAACAAAAAGAAATATGAAAAAAATAGGATTGTTCATCCTGCTTCTATGGGTTATACTGTGTATAAAAGCCCAAGAGAAGAATGAATTTACCGTATTGCAATGGAACATCTGGCAGGAAGGTACGCAGGTAAAGGGAGGATATGACGCCATTGTGGACGAGATAGTCCGCCTGAAACCCGACTTTGTAACACTCAGTGAAGTAAGGAATTATAAGAATACCCGCTTTTGCGACCGTATCGTCCAATCGTTGAAGCAACGAGGCGAAATTTATTATTCCTTTTTCAGTTATGATTCGGGACTGCTGAGCCGTTATCCCATTACCGATTCGCTGACCGTTTTCCCCTTGAAGGACGACCACGGGAGCATTTACAAGATGGTAAGTTCTATCCACGGGCATCGGATAGCTGTCTATACGGCCCATCTGGACTACCTGAGCGATGCCTATTACAACGTACGCGGTTATGATGGCTCCACCTGGAAGGAAATCCCCATTCCGCAGACGGTGTGCGAAGTGTTGCAGGTGAACGACGCTTCCCAGCGCGACGACGCTATCCGCAACTTCATCGCCGAAGCGAAGAAAGACATCGCCGAAGGGACCATCGTGATATTGGGCGGCGACTTCAACGAACCGTCACACCTCGACTGGACACGCGAGACAAAGGACCTCTTCGACCACAACGGCCTGATTGTGCCCTGGACGGTTCCCCTGCTTCTAGACAACAACGGTTTTGTCGATACGTACCGCGAACTCTATCCCGACGTTATCAACTATCCCGGTTTCACTTTCCCTGCCGACAACCCGCTTATCCCCGTCGAGAAGCTGACGTGGGCACCCAAAGCCGATGAGCGCGACCGCATTGATTATGTGTTCTACCATCCGCATCCGGCCGTTGAGCTGAAGGATGCTGTCATCTTCGGCCCCCGTGGCTCCATCGTCAACAGCAAGCGTATGCCCGAAGAGTCGAAAGACCGTTTTCTGCAGCCTTTGGGCGTTTGGCCTACCGACCATAAAGGGGTGCTAGTAACTTTCAGACTAAAATAATCTTCGTGTAACGTTAATTTTGGCGTAAAGCATCGTTTCTTGAAGAAAAAGCGCTATCTTTGTACCCGAAATAACTATGTGGAAAGATTTGAGTAGCTTGCAACCACAGAAAAAAATGCTAAAACACATACTTTTCTGAACAGTACGGCCACCGGCCGATACTTCTACTCGCTGAACTTTCCCATTCAAACTTTGTTTTATTAATTATTATTTAACTGTTATTGAAATGGGATACTTGTTTACATCCGAATCGGTGTCTGAAGGACACCCCGACAAAGTGGCCGACCAAATATCGGACGCTGTACTTGACAAACTGCTGGCTTACGACCCCAATTCGAAGGTAGCCTGCGAAACACTGGTAACAACCGGACAAGTAGTACTGGCCGGCGAAGTAAAGACTAAAGCTTACGTAGACCTCCAACTCATTGCACGTGAAGTCATCAAGAAGATTGGTTATACGAAAGGCGAATACATGTTCGAGAGCAACTCATGCGGCGTGCTGAGTGCCATCCACGAGCAAAGCCCTGACATCAACCGAGGGGTAGAGCGTGAGGACCCCATGGAGCAAGGTGCAGGCGACCAAGGTATGATGTTCGGTTACGCCACCAACGAGACTGAGAACTACATGCCACTCTCACTCGACTTAGCACACCGCATCCTTCAGGTGCTGGCCGACATTCGCCGCGAAGGCAAACAGATGACCTACTTACGCCCCGACGCCAAGAGCCAAGTAACTATCGAATACGACGACAACAACACGCCTGTACGCATTGATACTATCGTCGTTTCCACGCAGCACGACGACTTCATCCAGCCTGCCGATGGTACGGAGGCTGCCCAACTGAAAGCCGATGAAGAAATGCTGGCCGTCATCCGCAAGGATGTCATCGAAGTGCTGATGCCTCGTGTCATCGCTTCTATCCATGCTCCGAAGGTGCTTGCTTTGTTTAATGACCACATCACCTATCACGTCAATCCTACTGGTAAGTTCGTAATCGGAGGTCCTCATGGTGATACCGGTTTGACGGGTCGCAAGATTATTGTAGATACTTATGGCGGTAAGGGTGCACACGGTGGTGGTGCTTTCTCCGGCAAAGACCCCTCGAAGGTAGACCGCTCGGCTGCCTATGCCGCTCGTCATATTGCCAAAAACCTTGTTGCAGCCGGTGTGGCCGACGAAATCTTGGTACAGGTCAGCTATGCCATCGGTGTGGCACGCCCCATCAACATTTACGTCAACACCTATGGACGTAGCCATGTGAATATGAGCGACGGTGAGATAGCCCGCAAGATTGACGAAATCTTCGATCTCCGACCCAAAGCCATTGAAGATCGTCTGAAACTGCGTAACCCCATCTATCAGGAAACGGCAGCTTACGGACACATGGGACGTGAGCCTCAAATTGTGACCAAGCATTTCCGTAGCCGTTACGAAGGCAACAAGGATGTTACGGTAGAGCTCTTCACGTGGGAAAAACTCGACTATGTAGATAAGGTAAAAGCTGCTTTCGGATTGTAATCCGGCAGTATTTGTTCTTACCGAGGGTGTGTCAAAGAAAAGGAATCCTTTTGGTACACCCTCGTTTTTTTGTCTGTAAGCGTACTTTTCTGACTGAAATCATGTACCTTTGCCTGCAAAACCAATCCGTGTCATCATGATGAATAAGATTAATGCTGTCTGTGTCTATAGTGCATCGAGTACGAAAATCGATTCTGTGTATTTTGAAATAGCACATGAGTTAGGTACCCTGTTGGCCCAGAATGGTATCCGTGTAGTCAACGGTGCCGGGAATATGGGACTAATGGCAGCTGTCTCCGATGCGACATTGGCGGCTGGAGGGAAGGTAACAGGTGTCATTCCCCATTTTATGGTAGAGCAGAACTGGCATCATACTGGATTGAGCGAACTGATAGAAGTCAACACCATGCACGAACGCAAGCAGAAGATGGCTGCCCTGAGTGACGCTGTCATCGCCCTGCCCGGCGGTTGCGGCACACTAGAAGAGCTGCTCGAGATCATCACTTGGAAACAACTGGGCCTCTATCTGAACCCCATCGTCATCCTGAACGTGAAAGGCTACTATAACCCGCTACTCGAGATGTTTGCCCATGCAACCGAAGAACATTTCATGGGTGTTCGCCACATGGATATCTGGCGTGTAGCCAATACACCCGAAGAGGCCATAACACAAATACAAACTACTCCTATTTGGGACGTTTCCATCCGTAAATTTGCTGCCCTATGATGCTTTCGCCACTACTCCAGGCTATACCCATCTCAGAGCAGGGCATCTCCCTACCCTATCTGCCAGGACGTGACGATACCATCGCGTTGCTATTGCTATGCTGCTTCCTACTATCATCCTACATTCTCTCCCGCAGCCGTAAGTTCCTGCTCCAACTAGGCAAAGACTTTATCATGCACCGTGAACGAGCTAGTATCTTTGCAATATCTTCAGGAACAGACATTCGTTTTCTGCTGGTACTTATTCTTCAAACCTGCGTACTGGCCGGCATTTACCTCTTCGTCTGTTTCAGCGATCTCTACCCTGAAATAAGCCATACTACACCATCTTCCTTCCTCCTTGCCGGCTACATAGCAAGTTGCATACTATACCTCTTTCTGAAATGGTCTATCTATTCTATGCTTGGATGGATTTTCTTTGACAAAGGCACAGTGGATTTCTGGATGGAATCTTATTCCACTCTCTTATATTATATGGGATTCGGGCTTTTTCTCTCTATTCTCATGGTAGTCTACCTCAATTTCAGTCTGCAAAATTGTGTTATAATCGGCCTCCTTCTGCTTGGTTTGGTTAAAATATTGATGTTTTACAAATGGATAAAGCTTTTTTGTCACAATTTATTCGGCTGTTTCCTTTTAATTTTATACTTTTGTGCCCTTGAAATCAGCCCTTGTATTATGTTATACAGCGGGTTGACACAACTAAACGATTTTTTGACAATAAAATTTTAGGACGTTGAAAATAAAAAAAGTGCTTGTATCGCAGCCGAAGCCGGCCTCAGAAAAGTCTCCATACTACGATATAGCCGAAAAGTACGGAGTGAAAATAGAATTTCGCCCGTTTATAAAAGTGGAGAGCGTTTCTGCAAAAGAGTTCAGACAACAGAAGATCTCGATTCTAGACCATACTGCTGTGGTTTTCACATCTCGCCACGCTATCGATCATTTCTTCCACTTGTGCACAGAACTGCGTGTTACGATTCCAGAAACCATGAAATATTTCTGTGTAACTGAGTCCATTGCACTCTACATTCAAAAGTACGTACAATATCGGAAGCGTAAGATATTTTTTGGCCAAACCGGCAAGTTCGACGACTTGCTGCCAGCCATTCTGAAACACAAGACGGAAAAATATTTGGTCCCCATGTCAGACGTACATACCGACGAAATTAAGAATGCATTGGATAAGAACAAAATCCAGCATAGTGAGGCTGTCATGTACCGTACGGTGAGCAATGACTTCCAACCAGGTGAATCATTCGACTACGACATGCTGGTGTTCTTTAGCCCCGCAGGAGTGTCTTCTCTGCAAAAAAACTTCCCCAACTTTGAACAGAAAGACATTAAAATAGGCACTTTCGGTTCTACGACGGCACAAGCTGTACGCGATGCAGGACTGCGTCTCGACTTGGAAGCCCCCAGCGTAAAAGCCCCTTCAATGACAGCGGCTCTTGACATGTTTATCAAGGAGAACAATAAAGAATAAGTGAACAGATTGCGAAAGCCCGAAAGGCTGAACAAAAAAAAGATAATAGAGAAGATGTTCGCGGGAGGTTCGCGTTCCTTCTCTATTTTTCCTTTACGGGTAGTATGGTTGCCAGTAGAGGAACTTGATGTGCAGGCATCCATTCTGATCAGTGTATCCAAACGTCGCTTCAAACGAGCAGTTAAACGTAACCGCATAAAACGTCAAATACGTGAAGCCTACCGTTTAAATAAACAAATACTACTTGCTCCTTTGACTGAAAAAAACAGCCGTGTAGCTATTGCTTTCATCTACCTAGCTGACGAACTGATGAATTCGGCATTGGTGGAAGAGAAAATAAAGGCAGCTTTGACACGTATTGTTGAAAAGATCTCGGCCGAACAGACGGTCCAGCCTACCGAATGATCAGAAAACTACTGACATACCTACTATTACTCCCCATTTATTTCTATCAACGGTGTATTTCTCCGCTGACTCCTCCATCCTGCCGTTTTACGCCTACATGTTCGCAATATGCTGTAGAGGCACTGAAAAAATACGGCCCAATTAAAGGGCTTTATTTAGCTATCAGACGAATTCTTCGTTGTCATCCTTGGGGAGGATCAGGCTACGACCCCGTTCCTTGAACTTTCTTTTATTAGTTTATGTATACCTTGCCTATAGATATCCACACCCATCAACTTCCAGCCTTACCGGGAGAGGCCATTATCTGCTGTTTGCCTGATACATTCCACCCACAGGAAAACAGCTGGTATTCCGTAGGTATTCACCCCTGGCAACTGGACAACTACGCATGGAAAGAGGCTGCATTCAAAGTACACTTTGAATCGTTGATACATCATCCGCAAGTGATAGCAATAGGTGAAGCCGGGTTAGACAAGCTCGCAAGTACCTCTCTGCTTCAACAAATAGAAGCACTACGCTATCAAGCTCTTGTAGCCGAAACAATCGCCAAGCCCTTAATTCTTCATCTGGTGAAGGCTACAACGGAATTGCTGGCACTGAAAAAAGCACTGTCTCCTCGTGTACCTTGGATTATCCACGGTTTTCGTGGTAAGCTACAACTAGCCCTCGAACTTGTGCGCCACGGTTTATATCTTTCATTTGGCGCTAACTATCAAGAAGAAGCCATGAAACAGATACCTGCCAACCGTCTGTTACTGGAAACGGACGAAAGCAACGTACCTATCGCAGACTTATACAAAAAAGCCGCGCTTCTACGTAACATAACAGATAAAGAACTCATGGAAACAGTTTCCACTAACATACAACGTATCTTTTTTGAACATTAAGTTTTGTTTCTTCAAAGAAAGGTCGTACTTTTGTAGCAAGTATAACTATAAATCAAATCATTAAACAATCAATCATTCGATGAATTTTGTAGAAGAATTAAGATGGCGTGGCATGCTCCACGATATGATGCCGGGCACGGAAGAACTACTGGCCAAGGAACAAGTGACTGCTTATATTGGTTTTGATCCTACAGCTGACTCCTTGCACATCGGACACTTGTGCAGTGTCATGATTCTGCGTCACTTTCAGCGTTGCGGACACAAGCCTTTGGCTTTGATTGGCGGCGCAACAGGTATGATTGGTGACCCTTCCGGAAAGTCTGCCGAACGTAATCTGTGGACAGAAGAAACCCTGC
>CAYQOV010000119.1:0-7302 GCA_964419245.1 uncultured Bacteroides sp.
CCTCCATTAGGGCCCAACAGACCAACGATCTCTCCTTGTTTGACATTAAAGGAAACGTGGCTTACCACTGTACGCTTTCCGTACTTTTTCACCAAATCTTCCGTGCGAAGAACCATTTTACTATCTTCCATACTTGCGTTAATTTGCCGCAACTGTAGCAAAAATAAACGATAAAGCCGTACATTTGCAGGCAAATACTTGACCAATTATGTTTAAGGCACTTAGAACCGTAGGAAGATATATCATGCTGATGGGTCGAACTTTTTCCCGTCCCGAACGTATGCGCATGTTCTTCCGCCAATACCGTAACGAGATGGAGCAACTTGGAGTGAACTCCATCGGCATCGTACTGCTGATATCGTTCTTTATCGGCGCTGTCATCACGATACAAATCAAATACAACATCGAAAGTCCATGGATGCCCCGATGGACCGTAGGTTACGTAACACGAGAAATCCTGTTACTCGAATTTTCATCCAGTATCATGTGTCTAATATTGGCCGGAAAGGTCGGATCGAACATTGCATCAGAATTAGGAACGATGCGTGTCACCCAACAGATTGATGCCCTAGAGATTATGGGAGTAAATTCCGCCTGCTATCTTATCCTGCCAAAGATAATCGCCATGGTCACCATCATTCCATTACTCGTAATCTTCAGCACGTTCGCAGGTATCATCGGTGCTTTCGGCACCTGCTGGTTTGGAGGAATCATGACCGCTACAGACTTGGAGTACGGACTTCAATACATGTTCGTCGAATGGTACGTATGGTGCAGTATCATCAAATCACTGTTTTTTGCTTTCATCATCGCCAGTGTATCGGCCTTCTTCGGCTATACGGTAGACGGTGGATCGATCGAAGTAGGCAAGGCATCGACCGACGCTGTGGTAACAAGCAGCGTACTAATCCTTTTTGCCGACCTTATACTTACCCAATTACTGACCAAATAAACATTTCAGACCATGATAGAACTGAAAAGTCTCTGCAAGTCATTTGAAGGAAAAGATGTGCTGACTGATATCAGCGCAACTTTTGAAAACGGAAAGACCAATCTGATTATCGGACAGAGTGGATCGGGAAAAACAGTATTGATGAAATGTATAGTAGGTCTGCTGACACCTGAAAAAGGGGAACTGTTGTATGACAACCGTAATTTTCTGATCATGGATAAGAAAGAAAAGAAGGCCCTGCGTCGCGAAATGGGTATGATTTTCCAAAGTGCTGCCCTGTTCGACTCCATGACGGTATTGGAGAATGTCATGTTTCCACTGAACATGTTCAGTAACGATACCTTGCGCGACCGTACACGCCGTGCCATGTTCTGCCTGGATCGTGTAAATCTGGTTGAAGCCAAAGACAAATATCCCGGCGAGATCAGCGGCGGCATGCAGAAACGTGTAGCTATTGCCCGTGCCATCGCTCTCAACCCACAATATCTATTCTGCGATGAACCTAACTCCGGTCTTGACCCCAAGACTTCGCTCGTCATCGACGGACTGATACAGGACATCACCCGCGAGTACAACATGACAACACTCATCAATACGCACGATATGAATTCCGTCATGGGTATTGGCGAAAATATCATCTTCATATACGAAGGACACAAAGAATGGGAAGGCAGCAAGGACGACATCTTTACATCAAGTAACGAACGTCTGAACAACTTCATTTTTGCCTCCGATCTGTTCCGCAAAGTAAAAGAAGTAGAAATACGGAATATGGAAGGATAAACTATCCGAACAAACCGGAAGTTGTATGCGATAGCGCATTTTGCATTTTTTAATGCCCCAATAATCGGAAAGCTCAAACAATCGGGTTATCTTTGAAGGACATCAAATTTTGCAGCTATGAAATATAAACTTTTGGTTCTGGATGTGGACGGAACACTTCTCAACGAAGAGAAAGCCATTAGTAAACGTACACTGTCCGCATTGCTGAAAGTACAGCAAATGGGAGTACGTATTGTATTGGCATCAGGCAGGCCGACCTACGGACTGATGTCGATAGCCAAAACACTGGAATTAGGCCTCTACGGTGGTTTCATATTGTCTTACAATGGTTGTCAGATTATCGATGCACGCAACGGGCAAGTCTTGTTTGAGCGCAGAATTAATCCGGAGATGCTGCCCTATATTGAAAAGAAGGCTGTCAAGAACAATTTTGCCCTGTTTACATACCACGACAATACCCTGTTGACCAATACGCCGGATAACACGCATGTCAAAGAAGAGGCAGAGCTGAACGGCCTGGAAATCATTGAAGAAAGCGAATTTTCTACTGCTATAGACTTTGCCCCTTGCAAGTGCATGTTAGTGAGCGATGACGCAGATGCGTTAATCGGCCTTGAAAGCCACTGGAAAAAACGTCTCGATGGAGTATTGGATGTTTTCCGTTCGGAAGACTATTTCCTGGAAGTAGTCCCCTGTTCTGTAGACAAAGCCAATACACTGGCTGTCTTGATGGAGCAACTGGGAGTGACACGCGATGAAGTGATGGCCATTGGGGACGGTGTATGCGACGTTGCCATGATCCAACTGGCTGGCATGGGCGTTGCAATGGGGAATTCCGTGGATTCTGTGAAGATCTGCGCCGACTATACGACAGATACCAACGAAAACGACGGAGTGGCCCAAGCTGTAGAGAAACTGATTTTAGCCGACATTCGCGCTACCAAGATACCTCTCGACCAACTGAATGCCCAAGGAAGCCACGCGCTGATGGGAAATCTGGGTATCCAATACACCTATATAGCCGAAGACCGCGTTGAAGCTACCATGCCAGTAGACCACCGTACCCGTCAACCCTTTGGCATCCTTCACGGCGGAGCCACATTAGCGCTTGCCGAAACTGTAGCCGGACTGGGTTCCATGATTCTGTGTCAACCCGACGAGATAGTCGTAGGGATGCAGGTGAGCGGCAATCACATTTCGTCGGCACTCGAAGGCGATACGGTGCGGGCCGTGGGCACCATCGTTCACAAAGGACGCTCTTCGCACGTCTGGAACGTGGATGTCTTTACTTCAACCAACAAGCTTGTCTCTACCGTCCGTGTGGTGAACAGCGTGATGAAGAAGCGTTGAAAGAGGCCGAGTGCGATACTTGCAGAACAGCCGTTTTCCCCAGTTAGAAAAAAAATTAGTCTCCAGTTAGAAAATTATTTTTTCCTAACTGGGAAAAAATGAAGGGAATCAGGATAACTCCTTACTCTTCACCGTAGATGTACTCCACGGGCGACTTTTTGAAGCGCAGAATGCGGGTATCGTGCACTCCGGCACCGTTTTGCGTCAGATACAGGCCGGCCATGCTGCCGTTGAAATACCAACCGCTGCCTATGGGCGAATATACAGTAAACAGTATGTTGTTGTAATGGCCGTGATAGATGCCCGATGTATTCCATTGGGCAGACGGTCCATACCACACAACAGGCTCGTATTGCGTGAAGTCGGGACTCTTCATGGCTATGTAGATGAGTTCGCTCAGAGCCAGTTCGTCGATTACGAGATCGTTCCGCCGGCGCTGTTCGCGCTGTATCTTGCTGTGCCCTTCCCAGGGATTCTTCAGGGTATGGGTTCCGTTCCACATAACCCATACATAGTCGGTGGCATCGAACATACGGTTGAACTCTTCCATGCTGGGCACCTCGTAGCCGTCGGGGGCAAGGGTGGTGGGCTCCAGTTTGTTCATGTGTGTATTACCCGATGTGGTGAATCCGTCAAGTACGGCGACGCTGTCTTGCACTACTACTTGCATGCCCTGTGTGCGTCCTCCCTGATAAGCCCAGCCCCAAAGGTCGTAGAACTCGTCGATAGTACAGTCGCGCAGGTAGTTGAATACCGTGGTCCCGACTTTTACGGCAGGGTCGTCGGACGAAAGGATCTGGTCGTCGAACGATTTTGAGTTGCCACGGGCATTATACTTGCACCACCATACACCATGCAGCCAGGTAACAGGCAGTCCGTAATTGCGGCGCGACACGGTATATGCCTCGCGTGCCGAGCCGTCGGCTTTGTTGCGGATGACGATTCGTGCTTCCTGCACCCGTCCGTTGGCAGTAGGATCGTTGGGCTTCCAGCCGGCCAGTACACGATAGACGTTGCTGCCTTCCTCTTGTGGAGCGATTTTCATCCACGGATCTTCACCTTCGGTAAATTCGGCAAAGATTTCTTTTCCTTCGGGCAGGGTGATTGTTGCCAGTTCGTTATCGATGTAATGATCGAAACGGTGGGCATAATTTTGCAAATCAAAATCCAGCAATCCTTCCATTTGCGTCGGGTTGGCTTGCAACACCAAGCGAATGTGGTCTTCGGGATAGGAGTTGTCCAGTCCTTTGCGGTGGAACTGCAAGCAGGCTTCATCGCTGGCATGGCCCGGCGGATAGAGCAATTTGCGTATCCGAAACAGGTTCTTACCTGCGATTCCTCGTGTCTGTGTCACGGGTTCTACGGTCAGCGGATAACCTTTGAGGGGAAGCATCTCCAGTTCGTCATCACAGTCTACGGCCAGCAGTACTTCGGTAGCGTTGTGCGGGAAAATGAGTGTACTTCCTCCGTCGGCCACCTGTACGTCGTCGGGCAGTTGCGAAGCAGACCGGTCCACGGTGAGCCGGCTGTCCAGACTGGGGATGAGTTCGGTATCTTCGCCTTTGGCCCATTCCTCAACCACAAGGTGTGCTCCACTCAGGTCCTTGCGTAGGGTTATGGTATAGATTGTGTTGCGTTTCAGTACTTCGGGTAAGGACTGTTCCATTTCGTAGGTAGTTCCGTCCATCTCGGCTTTTACGTAGACTTTCAGGTCGGGATTGGCCTGCTCGTACAGATACATGATGGCTGCCGAGTCCTGTTTCAGTCCTGGGTCGAAGGTCAGCAGGATGTCATCTTTTTCGGCTCCCTGCGGTGTCTGTATGTCGGTTTGCGGAAGGACAAACGTCTGTTTCGCCGCACTCCTTACTCCGAACTGGTGTACACTGAAACTGCCTGCTACGCGGGCACGGAAATCGAGTCGGGCCGTTCCGTGCTTCAGTGTCAGCGGAATGGAACTGACGGCTTGTCCGGTCAGTTTGATCTGTCCGGTCAGAAATGGTTGTACATGTCCGTCCGCGACCGTAAGGGTTTGTTGACAGAAGTCCACTTCGGTTAACAAACCTATTTCGGGCACCAGGCCGGTTTCTGCATTGGCCAGCACGTACAACGCACCAACCCGACGTTGCAGATCAAGTTTGTAACTGTTCTCGCTTTCGGCTATCAGTTGGGGATGATATTCGGTTAGTATACCATCTTCGAAAAGGTAGGCATCCATACGTTCGATGCGGGTTTCACCGGATACGGGCTGTGCCTGTCCTTCGGCGCTGAAATGGCTGAGACTAACTCGAAGCAAAGTATGGCTGTTGTCGGCAAAGTATTCATTGGTATGTTCGTCCGAACAGGCATTCAGCATCAGCAGGGTTGCCAGCAGGACAGTTGTCCGTGCAATATGTCTTTGGATGTTCATAAATTTTAAGTTTTTACGTTCCCGAGTTTTTAAGCCTCTAAGTTTCCGGTTTCTTAAGTTTTGTGTTTAAACTCAAAAACTTACAACTGGCATTTAGCATCACCGTCTGTAAGGCGTAAGGTCGGTGTTCGTACCTTCTTCCCATTCGTCGTACGATACGTTCAGCTTGATGTCGAGGCGATCCTGACGTACGGTAATAGTGTAGACGGTATTTCTCTTCAGCGGTCCATCGACAGCTTTAGTAAGTATTTCCTCTTTACCGCCGATAACGACTGTCGCACTGATTTCTATACTTTGGTTCTCCTGCTCGTATACATAGAGCATTCCTAATTTGCCGTCAGTAATGGGTTGCTGAAATACCACGGTTGTATCCTTGCGATTGGCGTTGGACGGCGACTGGATGCTTTCTTGCGGGAACAGGTAAGCCGAATTGGCCAGATTGCGTACAGTGACATTCTTTACCGATACTTCCTCGATCGATTCTACAGCCAAGTCGAAACGTGCCATTCCGCGCTTCAGCGATACCGAAGCTGTATTTGTCTGATTTTCGGTACTTTCCAAAGCCAGCATTCCGGTGAAGAAGTGTTCTGTTTGGGCAGGCATGTTGATGATGCTTTGCTTCCAGTTAGTTTCATCCAGTTCAGTTTCTTCCAGACCTTCGGTGGGGATGGTTCCGCCCGTGTAGGCCAGCAGGTAAAGGTTGCCCGAACGGCTGTCTATCTGCAGATTGTATCTTTCAGATTCAGGAGCTCCCAGTTCGTAGATTTTTGCCATTTTTCCGTTTCTGAACAGGAAAGCTTTTACATCGGTTATGTCATTTTCGCCATCAGCAGCCTGAATCAGGCTTTCGTAGGCGGCCAGTCGGGCATTGATGATTGTAGTACCCGAGTTGCCGGACGGCAGATTCTCTTCTGCATCGTTCGTACAAGACGTCATCACAAATGTGGTGCATACTGCAAAGGTCATAGCCTTCATAAACTTCAAATCCATAATCGTCTGTTTAGTTTAAGTTAATATAAAAGTATAAACTACATGATGTCAGTTGTAAGCTGAACCTATCATTATATTAGTTGTATATGTATTCTACCGGACTCTTAATACAGCGTACTGTACGGGTTTTGATAGAGTTTTGTGCTGTAAATTTGAACCAGTTCTGTCCCGGACGGCTGGCTTGGGCATAGCCTTCCATATACCAACTGTTCGACGTGTTTCCGGTAATGGCCATAATGATGGACATCTGTGCGATGTTTCCGTCAGTGGTATTCCATTGATGTCCAAGTCCGTACAATGTCCAGTGATTACCTTCGTACTCGAAGTCGTAAAAAGCTATGGTGCCATAAGACACTTCCAAAAATCGGGCCTCACGTTCTACAATGTTCACGGTAATGGTTTGTCCCTGACTGTTCTGGTGGGTTCGTGTACCTACACCTCCGATATTGCAGTTGGTGCCCCACACAAAGAAAGCATAATCGTCATATGTCGGCAACTGATAGCCGTCGGGGGCCATTTGCGTGGCAGGTATTTGCCCCCAATTTTGTGCGGAGCCTTTCATCCCTTCATGATAGAATGCTGTTCCGTTGTGGCTCAGTGACAGTTCATCAGGATTGCCTCCCTGATATTGTCCACCCATTAGGGATAGCAGTTCGTCATCACTGCAGGTGGTCAAGCGGTCCAATACGCCGGTTCCTGCTGCCTGGTCGTCGGCTATGCTGATCTGATCGTCGAAACTCTTGACGTTGCCCCGCAAATTGTATTTACACCACCAGGTTCCGCCGATGTTGACAACGGGGAGTCCCCAGTTTCTGCGCCG
>CAYQOV010000120.1:0-7267 GCA_964419245.1 uncultured Bacteroides sp.
CAGCTTCCACGTAATGCCCCTCTCCAACCTGATAAAGATATTTCACGGTACCATCTGAAGAACGCATTGCGTCTACAGGAGAGTATGCACCAACCTCGTATTCTTCTTTTAACATTTCACGATGCTTTAAGGAAAGATTGGTCATTTCATCAATAGAATCTACTTTCTTGTCATACAGCCAAGACGCAATCTGTTTGGCAGAGAAAGAAGGCATCCCCAGATATTTCACGACAGATTGCAACTCGGACAAAGTCATTCCCAAAAGAGGTTGTTTTTGCATACTACATTTCTTAAAGTTTCAACTATGCAAAGGTAAAAATAAAGTTGCATAAAAACAACAGGAGCCATCCAAGCGATTTGGACAGCTCCTTTATCAATAAGAAATAGTTTATTTATCAAAAGAACAGATAACGTTCATCTTTGACTTCTGCCTTCAGATAAAGATCGTTGATAAACTGTCTTACAACCAAGTTTGTATACATGCTTTGTAACTTGTCTACTTCAGCTTGCTGCTCGAAAGTTTCATTGAGTTTATCTTCCGCATAAGGCTGCAGAACAAAGACACCTGCATTACCTTTTATAGGAGCGCTCAATTGGTTCACTTCACCTACCGGTACATATGCGCTAACCAAAGGCTCACTGCTACGCAATGCAGAGACGAAAGCCGGAGCATCAAATGTCACATGCTTCACTGAGTCGGAAACTGCACCAGACATATTCTTATACTGATCAAACGAAGAAACGTTAGCAGCTTTCATATCAGCCATAATTTTCTCTGCTTTCTTGTCACGTACCAACTGCATTCTCAGTTCATTGTGCACAGCAGACAAGGGACGATAGCCTTCAGGATTTACTGCAACCAGCCCTACAACCATCATGTGATCGCTTTCGCCACACTCATATAGACCTGAAACTTCACCCGGCTTCGCAGAGAATACCCATCTCAAGGCTTCCTTTGTACCACGAACGCCACCGATGTTGTGTTCTGCACTGTAAAGATCTGTACGGTCAAGCAGTCTATAGCCAGCATCTTCTGCATTGGCTACAAGTTCGTCCAATGTTCCATTGGAAGCAATGAACTGGCTGCAATCATTGTAAGCCTTGCTATAAGTTTCCTTGCTAAATTCGATCGTGCGCTTCACTACAGCTACTTTATATTTATCCTTAACAGCTTTCTTAGCAGTTACCTGAAGAATAACATTGCCTTGTCCTAAAGCAATATTCTTCAATTCGTTTGTCTCCGCATCTACAACAGCAGTAATATACTTCAAATTATCACCATCCACTTGGGCACCTTCGTAGTTAGCAGAAGTAATCCAAACAGACTCACCTGTTTGTCCATACTTCTTAGCTAATTCAGCGAAATCAGCTCCACCCTTGATTGCCCCATAAATACTATCAGCCAGAGCCCTTGTTTTCTCAGGAGTTTCAGCAGCTACTTGAATCTGACGGTATTGGACAGAATCAGGCAAAGCGGCCTTGGCCAATTTCTTGAACGAGTTCAATGTGTTGTCTGCAGCGTTATAATAAGGACCAAACACATCGCCTACAGATACAGAATCCAAACGTGCGACAACATCAGAAGGCAAAGCTCTTGTGGTATAATACAAGTCCACATAAGGCTGCTCTGAACCAGTAGAACGCACCAGTGAGGCATAATCGGAAGTTGCAGCAGCAAGCTGGGCAGTATATTCATCCATTTCCTTGCGCAATTCAGCCTTATCTTCTTCGCTAGCAGTTACTTGCACATCAATATACTTGATGTTGCGTGTCTCTACATATTGACGATATTGTTCCTTCTTTTCATTATAAGCCGCCTTCAGCTCTGCATCTGTAATTTTCACCGTTGAATCAGCGATTGTAGAATAAGGAATAGCAGCCAGCTGCAAATCCATCTGATTTACTCGGCCATCGAAAGCAGATTGGGCCTCAACCGGATTGGAAAGCAATGACTTTGCAATGAGTGTACTATATTTTTCCTGCAAACGAGTCTGCACAAGTGTTTTCTCGATGAACGACCACAACTTATACATCGAGTCGTAGTATTCAGCATACTGTGCCGGCATTTGACTTTTGTTCATCTTAGCATAATCAGCCAAGAATTTCATCAACATATCCTTGTCGAAAGCACCTGTCTGAGGATTGCGGAAAGGAGTTTGAGCCAGAAGCGGATGAGTACCCTCATTAATAATAGACTTTATTTCTTCCTTAGATACTGTCAAGCCTAATTTCTTGGCCTCGCCTTCTATCAGTTTGTTATTGACATAAGTTCTCCAAACTTCGTCTCGCAGCTGATTCATCTGGTCGTCTGTCAAGTTATTGCCACTCGAGAATTTGACCACTTCTGCATATTCCTCAACTAAAGACTGATAATCTTGGGCTGAAAGTACTTCACCATTCACCTCACCCACATCTTGTGACTGATGCGGTTGCAAAACCCTCCATGCATCACCTGCGATGAAGGCAAACAATGCCAAGCCCACAGCAATCACCAATAATGGTCCTTTAGACCGAATGTTTTGTAATGTTGCCATTTTTTATTAATTGATTTATTTGTTTATTATTCTTTTTCTCGCTCCAAACAGTTTTTAGCGCACGAAGATACAAAAAATGCTAATATACATCTATCTATTCCACAAAAAATTACGCTTCATAAAAATTATTCGACCACTTTCAGCTTTACAAGTTCTATTTTTGTAGCTGAAACCTTGATGATTTTAAACTGAAACTTTCCAATAACGACTACTTCATTCAATTTAGGAAAACTTTGATAAGTGTTCAAAATCAAACCTCCTATTGTCAAATAATCATCTGATTCAGGTAAATCAAGTGCGAAAGTTTCATTTACTTTTTCTATTTCGAGGCGGGCAGACAGCAAATATTCCTGCTCTGCGATTTGCCTGCATACATAAGACGTATTGTCATGCTCATCCTCAATATCGCCAAAAATTTCTTCCACCAAATCCTCAAGCGACACGATACCAGAAGTACCACCAAACTCATCGACAACCACAGCCAATGTCTTCTTTTGCTGCATAAAAATTTTCATCAGTTTATGAGCAGGCATGGTTTCAGGTACAATAGGGATATCTTTCACATTATTGCGCCAATCTGTCGGATTACGAAACATCTCTGAAGAATGAATATATCCTACGACATTGTCTATATTACCTTTATACACAATAATTTTCGACAATCCAGATTCGACAAACAGATTCTTAAGTTCTTCGAGAGAAAGGGAATCCTCCATGTCGACAGCCACAATCTCCGTACGTGGCACGATGCAATCGCGTATCTTGACATTCGAAAAATCGAGCGCATTCTGAAAGATTTTCACCTCCGTATCCAGTTCCTTTTCATCTTCTGCATTCTCGATACCCGACTGAACGAAATAATCCAAATCGACTTTGCCGAAAGCTTTGTCAGAAGCCTCTTTATTGACGCGTATTCCAAATATGCGCAAACATAGAAAAGACAAACACGAAGCAAATTTAGAAACAGGGAAAAGAACGACATAACACACAAACAGAGGAACGGCACAAACGCGCAGCATCAGGTTCGGATTGATTTTAAAAAGATTCTTGGGCAAAAATTCTCCTGTCACAAGGATAATCAGTGTGGAAATGACAGTCTGAATCAATACCTGCAAAAAATGATTGTCAATGATTCCTGCCAATAAATACCCCTCTATAATCTGTGCCATCAAAATACCATAGATAACCAGAGCGATATTATTGCCTACCAACATCGTAGATATAAAGTTATTGGGATTCCTGAAGAAATAAGACAATATGTAAGCTGTCACTCCTGGCTTCTTCTCCATCTCAAAGCGGAGCTTATCCACAGAAACATAAGCAATCTCCATCCCTGAAAAGAAAGCGGAGAAAGCCATCGTAACCAATAAAGATATCAATATCCCCATATCTAGATAATCAATTGACTGTATCTGTTTGCAAGGAATCAGCCAGGACTTCCTTATTCTCTTCGTCTATATAAAAGATGCCATTCGTCTTGAAGAAAACATACTTTGACAACTGTTCGTCCGATTCAAATCCCACAGCATAAATAATCTGGTCAGGCTGTTCAATGCGTACCTCCTTATCTGAATACACTTTTTTCTTATTCTGATCCCAATACAACAGTTCGGTATCAAATTTCTCTCCTTTCAGGTTTTGAATATGCACATTGCTCATCAGTTTCCATAACCGTTGCTTATCGAAATAATAGGCTGTATCAGCCTCGATACTGGCTTCTACCTGAAACAATGAATCGAACTTCTCGACATATACACCTTTCTCAAAAGCCCAATAAGAAGGCGATTTACGGTCATAAACCTTCCATTCCTCTGCATTAATACGATAACGGATAACTCCCGAATCGGACACCAATGTAGTGACTCCACGAGTATCCATCACAGGCAATGAGTCACGTTCAGTGATAGCCTCTCCCAATTCTTTCTTACGACCTGAACAGGAAGAGAATAAAAGAAGCATAACCATTGCCATTGAGGCAATGGTTATGCTTAGGTCCTTATGTCCTACGACTTGTAAAGGTCTTGGAGACATAATGTTATCTGATGGTTGTACTCTCACCAATCCACCCTTCAACCGTAATACGGTCACCAACTTTATAACCCAACATGAAGAGGTCCTTTGCTTCAGGCAAGTGAGCCGAATAAGTCTTAATCAACTCATTAGCCTGATCGGTAACAGAAGGATCTACCGATTTTGCTCTCTGTAGTTTGTCAAGAACTACATAATAAGTACATTTGTTCAAAGCTGGTTCATCGCTCCACGAAGGATTGGATCCATAAGCCTGTGCCAACAAGATATATGCATTGCCATAGCTTTCATTGAAACTGATAGCCTTGTAGCAATAACTACGCACCTGCGACCATTTCTTGGCAACAAACATTGCACCAGCAGCTGCATAAGCCATTTCTGCTTTCTTTGCATTGTCGGTTTCCAGTCCCATTGCCTCATCGAAATATTTCACCGCTGTTTCATAATCACCTTTCTTGTATGCCTGATAACCGCAACCGACAGCAGCATCGGCAGTAGGATCAATCTTGTACATATAATAAGAAGCCTGGAAATAAGCTTCGCTTTCAGTACACCTCATCATCTTGAGTACACTGATAGCTTTCTTCAGGAAAACGGAGTCTGTTTGATTGGCTTCCACCTGAGGACCGTAAATATTCTGTAAGGACTCACAATCGGCCACACCGCTATTGATAAAGATAGCATCAACGGTTTCTTTCATTTTTTCGATGTTAGTTTTTTTGGCAGCAGCAGTCTCGGCAGCCAACGCATCATTCAAATATTGTCCCACGTTCAAATAGTCCTGGAAGAACTGGTCTGTATGGGAAACATCAGCCTTCACGATACGCATAGAAGCATCCATGAAGTAATAGAAAATAGGACTCCAAGTTTCAGCCTTGTCGGTTTCAACAGATTCCTTCAACCAATCATAAGCCACTTTCAAATCCGGTTTGGGAGAATAAGTCAGATATGCGATTGCCTTACGTCCCAAAGCACCAGCTACTGAATAAGTCAGCTTCGTACCTTTAGCCGAAAATTCGGGCATGTACTTCATCTTCAAGTCATGCACTTCCATCAACTCATTGAAATATTTCTGATATTCAGCAGAATTGCGGTCCTTGATAGGTTTCATCAAACCTTCCAAGATATTCTCAGCATCTGTAAATGTATAAAATCTCAGTGTCGGACAATCCTTCAACACCTCCATACAAGGAGCATAAGCATCCTTAAAATTTCCAGCCTTAGCAGCTTCGTGAGAGATACTACTGTTGGCTTTACAGTCATTTTGTGCGTAAGCGCCGGTCGCTCCACCAGCAAGGAGCAATACAGCTACAAGCGTCTTAATTTTCATTGTATTCAAATTTTTAGTTGTTATGTTTCAATATACCTTAATCCACTTTACGTTTGAAGAACCAACGTTCATTGAACGTCACACCTACAACGAGCCTCAATGTATTTTCATCGACAAAGGTCACTTTCGATCCGTGGGTCTTCGCATACTGTGCTGTCACGCTCAACACGGAGCGGGTACGCGGTATCGGAAGACCAAAACCGGCAGATACTCCAAATTCCTTTGCGGCACGTTCACCTTCTATCTTATAGTAAGGAAGCGAATAATAGGCTCCCAAACGATATTTGACATGAGCGAAGTAGCTACGTCCTATCAGATTAGGTATGTATTCAGCTCCTATTCCGATACGCATTCTGGAACAAAACGCATCGGCATTGTTCATGTAGCTTACTTTGTTCCATTCCTGCAACAGGAAGTCGGCTCCCACCGTCAGACGTTTGTCATATACATAAGCCAAGCCTGCACCGATAGACAACGGAATGCCATAAGTTGCCACACTGTCACGCGAAGTATAAGTAGCTCCGGTTGTAGAATTACCTACCGCTTCGCTAATCGAGGTCTTACCTCCCAAATCGTGTTTGGGAGAGAACACGGCTCCAAATGTCAACGCATTCTTCTTTCCCCAGGTTTGCGTATACTGTACGCCAAAATCGAGCTTATAGCTTTTCCAAACAGCGTCCAACGTTTTCTGATAAGGAAACTTATTGGCGTCCGAGGGGAATGTCAGGTACGAAGTCCGTGCTATATCTCCCCAAAGATACGAAATATTTGCACCAACAGAAAGATTTTTAAATATTTTAAATCCTAATCCAACATAAGCCTGATGCAAGCCTCCTTCGCCAGAGTAGGTCACAGAGCTGGAATTAGAAGAATTCTCAGTATCTTCTCTATATTCTCCCATGCTATAACCCACATTTGAAAAAGGAATCAAACCCAAGCTCATACCACACCAGCGAGCCAATCTGAACTGCATGGTAATATAATCGAAGCTGGAATTTTTGGCATTCTGTTTCAGCGTACCGTCACTGAAGTTCGTGTTTTGCAACGAAACTGCTCCATCAAAAATAAATGTCAAGGAATCAACCGCCGTATAGGAAGCCGGATTGGCAAAGTTCACCTGCGTACCGTCACGCAAGCCATAGGCCACTCCGCCCATTGCCTTGCTATTACTCGACCCCTGGTCTGCCAGATGCCCGTATCCATACCTTGTATAAGGTGAGTTTGTATTATTTTGGGCCATTACTCCCCCGCAAAACAAGCTGAGCACAAGCGCCAAGAGTGTCTGTTTATATCTCGTCATTATTGTATATCAATATTCGGTTTAATCCTTTCAACACTAAAAATCTGTCTGCAAAGATGATACTTTTTAAGTTTG
>CAYQOV010000121.1:0-7169 GCA_964419245.1 uncultured Bacteroides sp.
CAGAATTCCCATAGATTTGGAAAACAAATCCCCACTAAATTTCTACTGACCCGTTCTTGTTCTGCCATGAAGCACTTTCTGATGGTTCCATGAAGTGCTTTGTAAGCATGTCATACAGTGCTTTGTTACATCCTCATAGAGCACTGTGTTATACTCTCATGAAGTACTGTGTTGCAGCCCATAAAAAGAGTGTGTCACATCAGGAACAACCCGCCCTTTGTTCCTGATGTGACACACTCTCTGATTAGTATATCTCTTCTCTGATAAAGTTTTAGCACTTAATGTTCAGCTCGCTCAGAATCTTGCGCATAGCCTCAAACGTGGTGATACGTGTAGGAACCAGCGGTAGGCGAAGCTTGTTCTCCACCATACCCATGGCGTTAAGCATGGCTTTCACGCCGGCAGGATTACCGTCCACGAAGAGCAGCTTGAACAGTTCGGCAAACTTGTGGTGAATGGTCAGTGCATTGGCGTAGTCGCCCTGTAGGGCCAGGCGCACCATGCGGCTGAACTCGCGTGGGAAGGCATTGCCGATGACCGAGATGACACCCACGGCACCCAGTGTGATGAGGGGGAAGGTGATGCCGTCGTCACCCGAAATAACATCGAAGTTAGCCGGCTTGTTCTTAATGATATCGTCCATTTGTGTGATGTTGCCCGAAGCCTCTTTGATAGCGATCACGTTCTCGAAATCGCGGGCAATGCGCAAGGTAGTTTCGGCTGTCATGTTCACGCCTGTACGACCCGGCACGTTGTAGAGTACGATGGGTAGCTCTGTGGCTTCGGCAATAGCTTTGTAGTGCTGGTAGATGCCCTCTTGCGAAGGTTTGTTATAGTAAGGCACTACGGAGAGGATGGCGTCTACACCGGTGAAATCGTCATGTTTCAGCGTGTCGACGATGGCACGTGTGTTGTTGCCTCCTACACCCAGCAAAATGGGAACACGTCCGTTGACGCGCTCTATCACCATTCGCTTGATTTTCTTTTTTTCCTCTTCAGTCAGTGTTGGGGTTTCGGCAGTAGTTCCCAGTACGCACAGGAAATCTGCGTTGTTCTGTATCAGGTAGTCCACGATACGCATCAGGGCATCGTAGTCTACACTTTCATCTTCTTTAAACGGGGTGATCAATGCAACCCCCATTCCCTTCAATCTAGTTTTTATCATGGGTCTTATGAGATAATCTGTGGTTTAGCAGTTCGCAAATGTACTATTTTTTTCGTTTTGCGCTACAAATATCCGAGATAAAAAACGTTTTTATGTGATTTTGTCAGGAAAGCAAGTCCAGGAACTCGTTTTCGGACATAATGCAGATACCCAGTTTCTGTGCTTTCTCCAGCTTGGCAGGGCCCATGTTGGCACCGGCCAGGATGAAGCTCGTTTTGGACGAGATGCTTCCCACGTTCTTTCCACCGTTGCGCTCGATCATTTCCTTGTATTCGTCACGCGAATGGTGTTCGAATACGCCGCTGATGACGATGGACTGCCCCGCCAGCTTGTCGGTGTATCCGCTCAGGTCTTCCTCGCTTCGGCTGAACTGCAGGCCGGCTTCCTTCAGTCGTTCCACCAGGTTGCGGTTCAGCGGATTGCCGAAGTAGCTGACGATGCTTTGGGCTATTTTTTCGCCGATTTCATCGATACTCATCAACGTTTCGAGGCTGGCCTGCTCCACTTCGTCGATGCTCTTGAAGGAACGGGCAATCTTCTTGGCCACCGTTTCGCCTACGAAGCGGATGCCCAGGGCGAAGAGAACACGCTCGAAGGGGACGCTACGGCTCGCAGCGATGCCGTTAACGATATTTTCAGCCGATTTCTGCCCCATTCGGTCCAGATCCTTAATATCGTCCACCGTGAGGCGGTAAAGGTCAGCAGCGTCCTTTATAAGCTTCAGACGATAGAACATGTCCACGGTCTCGGGCCCCAGTCCGTCGATGTTCATGGCCCGGCGGCTGATGAAGTGTTCTATCTTGCCCTTGATTTGCGGCGGACAGGCCGTTTCGTTGGGACAATAGTGGGCTGCCTCGCCTTCGAACCGCACCAGCGGTGTGCCGCACTCGGGGCAGCGGGTGATAAACTTTACCTTTTCGCCCAGCAGCATGCCGCGGGCATCGGTGTCTACACCCGTTATCTTGGGGATGATTTCACCGCCTTTTTCAACATAGACCATATCGCCGATGTGCAAGTCGAGGCCTTCGATGATGTCAGCATTGTGGAGCGAGGCACGTTTTACGACGGTCCCCGACAACTGCACGGGGTCCAGATTGGCCACTGGCGTGATGGCACCCGTACGGCCCACTTGGTAGCTCACCTTGTTGAGCCGCGTCAGTGCCCGTTCGGCCTGGAACTTGTAGGCGATAGCCCAGCGGGGCGACTTGGCCGTGTAGCCCAGGTTCTTCTGCTGGCGCAGGCTGTTCACCTTCAGCACGATGCCGTCGGTGGCCACGGGCAGGTTCTTGCGTTCCGTGTCCCAATAGTTGATGTAGTCGAACACTTCCTGCAGGGTGCGGGCCTTCTTCATGTGCTCCGATATCTTGAAGCCCCACTGCGCCGCCTTCTGCAGGCATTCGTAGTGGCCGTCGGCGGGCAGGTCTTCGCCCAACAAGTAGTAGAGGTAGGCGTCGAGCTTGCGCGCGGCCACTACGGAAGAGTTCTGCGATTTCAGTGTGCCCGAAGCGGCGTTGCGCGGATTGGCAAAGAGCGGTTCTTCGCGAGCTTCGCGTTCGCGGTTCAGGGCTTCGAACGACTCCCACGGCATCAGAATCTCGCCGCGTATCTCGAATGTAGAGGGATAGTCGCCGTGCAGCACGAGAGGGATGGTACGGATGGTCTTCACGTTGTCCGTCACGTCATCACCCTTCTCGCCGTCGCCGCGGGTCACGGCGCGCACCAGTTTGCCGTCTTCGTAGGTCAGGGAAATGGACGTGCCGTCGTACTTCAGCTCGCAACAGATTTCGAAGTCCTCGTTCAGGGCCTTCTTCACCCGTTCGTAGAAGTCGGTCACCTCACTTTCGGAGTAGGTGTTGCCCAACGAGAGCATAGGATATTTGTGGGCTACCTGCGTGAAGTTCTTATTCAGGTCGCTGCCTACACGCATGGTGGGCGAATTCTCGTCCGCATATTCGGGGTGCTCCTTCTCCAGGTCCTGTAGTTCGCGCATCAGGTCGTCAAACTCCTTGTCCGTGATTTCGGGAGCGTTCATGACGTAGTAGTTGTAGTTGTGGCGGTGCAGCTCAGCACGCAGCCAGTCTATTCGTTCTTTGGGTGTCATAGTTCGTCTTACAGATAGTTTGCATGCAAAAATACGGGTTTCTCCGTGAAAATCCGTGTAATCCGTGCCAAAATACTATCTTTGCAGAAAAATTGCAAGAAACGTTATGCGCATAGACATTATTACCGTTCTTCCGGAGATGATTGAAGGCTTCTTCAACTGCTCCATCATGAAACGGGCACAGAACAAGGGCCTGGCCGAAATACATATCCACAACCTGCGCGACTACACCCAGGACAAGTACCGCCGCGTGGACGATTACCCCTTCGGCGGCTTTGCCGGTATGGTGATGAAGATTGAGCCCATCGAACGCTGCATCAACAGCCTGAAGGCTGAACGCGAGTACGATGAAGTGATTTTCACCACGCCCGACGGCGAACAGTTCAATCAGCCCATGGCCAACACCCTGTCGCTGGCGCAGAACCTCATCATCCTGTGCGGCCACTTCAAGGGCATCGACTACCGCATCCGCGAGCACCTCATCACGAAAGAAGTGAGCATCGGCGACTATGTGCTGACGGGCGGCGAACTGGCAGCTGCCGTGATGGCCGACGCCATCGTGCGCATCATTCCCGGTGTGATTTCCGATGAGCAGTCGGCTCTGTCGGACTCGTTTCAGGATAATCTGCTGGCCGCTCCTGTCTATACCCGTCCGGCCGATTATAACGGCTGGAAAGTTCCGGATATTTTACTTTCCGGTCATGAGGCGAAGATTAAGGAATGGGAGTTGCAGCAGTCTATCGAACGGACCCGCCGGTTGCGTCCCGACTTGTTGGGAGAATAAAACAGACGTGTAAATATAAAAGAAAAGGACATCAGTCAGCTGATGTCCTTTTTTATTGTCTTCGGTTGCGAAGAGGGTATTTCTGTCAGAGGTTATACCTCAAGCGCACCGATAATGTCCGTTACCGACTTGAATCCGTGCCGGTTCAGGTAGTCGTCAATACCCTCGGCCACCTTGACTGTAACCGTCGGATCGATGAAGTTGGCCGTACCGATTTGGATGGCTGAAGCCCCTGCCAGCAGGAATTCCACCGCATCCCGCCAGTTCATGATGCCTCCCAGGCCGATGACGGGTATTTTTACCGCCTTGGCCACCTGCCACACCATACGCAGGGCAATGGGTTTCACGGCTGCTCCAGACATGCCTCCAGTAACTGTGGAGAGCAAAGGACGACGTTTTTCGGCGTCGATAGCCATACCCAGCAGGGTATTGATGAGCGAAACGCTGTCGGCACCACCGTTTTCGGCCGCACGCGCTATTTCAGTAATGTCTGTCACGTTGGGTGACAGTTTCACGATGAGCGTTTTTTTATACACCTGGCGTACTGCCTTGACCACTTCTTCGGCTCCTTTGGCAGTCACACCGAAGGCCATTCCACCCTGCTTTACATTGGGGCAGGAAATGTTCAATTCGATGGCAGGAATTTTGTCAAGTTCGTTAATGATGGAGGCCGTTTCGGCGTAGTCTTCGATGGCCGACCCCGATACGTTCACAATCATATTGGTCCGGATATCCTTGATGCGGGGATAGATGTGTTCAACAAAGTAATGTACGCCCTTATTTTGCAGTCCCACAGCGTTTAACATGCCCGAAGGAGTCTCCGCCATACGCGGATACGGGTTGCCTTCACGTTTGTGAAGGGTGGTTCCCTTTACAATGATACCGCCTATTCGCTCCAAATCGATGAAATCGGCAAATTCTTCGCCGTAGCCGAAAGTCCCGGAAGCGGTCATCACGGGATTTTTCATTTGTAATTCACCAATCTTTACACTTAAATCTGCCATAACAGTTTGTTTATATTAAATACGGGACCTTCTTTACATACACACAGGTGGCCTTCATCGGTGTTTTCCACGCAGCAGAGGCAGGCACCTACGCCACAGGCCATCTTGTTTTCCAGAGACACTTCGCAGTCGATGCCCTTCGCCTTGGCATAGCGCGCCACGGCCATCATCATCGGCTTGGGACCGCACGTATAAATGTGTTCGAACTTCACCTGCTCCAGGATGGAATGCTGCGTCACAAAGCCCTTTTCGCCGTGACTACCGTCTTCGGTCGTCGTATACACCTCGCCATAGGCGGCAAACTGGTCGAGCTGCAACAGATCCTTGTCGCTGCGGGCGCCCAGCAGGAAGGTAGGCTTGCATCCCCGTTGCTTCAATTGTTCGCCCAGGTAGAGCATCGGAGCCGTACCCACGCCGCCACCTACCAAAAGCAGCTTGTCTGAAGGCTTTTCAGGCATGGTAAAGCCATTTCCCAAAGGAAGCACTACATTGATTGCATCGCCGGCTTTCGCTTCGCCCAGGCGCTTTGTTCCGTCTCCTACGAGCTGGATCAGGAACCACACCTCGTTGCGTTGTCTGTCCACATAATTGATGGAAATGGGGCGGCGCAGGAATGTGGTGGGCGAGCCGTCCACACGGATTTCAGCGAACTGTCCTGGCAGCATCTCCGGCAGTTCCATCTGGGGGGACGTCAGCTTCAGCAGCACATAATGGGCATGCAGGCGGACGTTCTCCGTGACTGTCAAATCTAAGATATATTTTTTCATTACTATAAAAGAGAATGGATTTCAATCGTTGTGCAAAGATAGTGCAAACCGAGAGAAGTACAAAAGCTGAAAACGTTGTTTTCAGGCTTTTTACTTCCGAGGTGTCGCCTGTCTTATCCTCTTTCACGCCGGCTTGAAAGTCTCGTACGTATTGTCGTCGAAGAAGATTCTTATTTCGGTGATTTTCCTGGGTGGTCTTTCTTTATAGATAATCTCTTGTTTTACAATCTCTTTAGGCGTGTTTAATGGCTTTGCTAATGCCATTTCCTTGCGATTTTCCGGTTCATCTGTCCCTTTGTCCGGATTTTCGGCATTCTCAGCGAATAGCGGATAGTCTGCGCCGATGTTTTCGGGGGTAGAAGCGGAAGCCTCGGCATCGTTACTCATGCTGCCTTGTCCCGTGAGCAACCACTCGAGGTTGATGTCACTATAACGCTGGTGAAGCCGGAGGATAACTTCCGTGCTGGGATATTTGTTACGGGGGCCCAGAATGTGAGAGATGGTAGCTTGTGCCACTCCAATACTTTCGGCAAAAGCTCCGGCCGTCAGCTTTTCCCGTTCCATGATCATTTTAAAGCGGTCTTTGATGCTCATACAGGTAGATATTACAATAGTATTCCCTTTTATTATTGGTTACAAAAGTAAATAATATAGTTCACAAAAGCAAATTTGAGAATGTAATTTGTTGATTTTACAAAAGTATTCTATATATTTCATTTTCGATTATTACATTCGGAAATGTACCTGACGTAAGTAAAAATAATGCATATATTAAACTTTAGTAAAACTAAATATATATCTGATAGTCAGTATATAATAATGTGTATTGCCATGATTTTCGGCTATGTTTACATAAGTAAATATCCTTTTGGGATGTTTGTGAAAGCATATTTGTATCAAATCATAGTATTTTATTGGTATATAGTTAATTGATAGATGTTATATTTACGCTTAATCACTGGGAAGGTACGAATGTAATCCCCTACTTTACCACAATAAATATAAATACATTTGTATATATAACAATAGTGAATATTATATGTATAATATAGCGGTTGCAACTATTACATAGGTGAATATACCGATATATTACAAATGAAAATCTTCCTTGTTGTATTTACAACTATTTTGTCCATTTTAGTAGCCTGATACACCATTTGGATATGACAGATTTGATGAAATGGAGGATTATGTGTGCGGATTGGTGGTACATTATTATGGATAGCCGGATATTTTCTTCTTTCCTTTTTATTATTGTAATTTCCAGCCCTTTTTTCCGTATAAATGGACTAATTGGAGAAAATATCGCATTCTCAGAGGCTTTATTTTGATATAAACATTTGTAATA
>CAYQOV010000122.1:0-7126 GCA_964419245.1 uncultured Bacteroides sp.
AGAATATTCATGTAAAGCTTCACCATAGAGAAAGGTATCCATTGCAAAAGAAAAATTGTTGTCAGTAACAACTTCTCCATTTTTGAATTTGTATGCACTAATAGCCCTATCCCTATATTCTATAACTCCTGAGCCTCTATCTAATTCAGAAGGTATATGATTTTTAGAAGTAGGCAATGCTACAATGAGCAAATGATCTGATTGTCTCTTTAAAACTAAGAAATATTTATTCTTAGGTTGCCCTCCATCTGGGAAGATAAAGGGTTCAAAATAGAGGAGAGAACCTTCTTCAAACATGATGTGCATTATAATAATTAGCGGCTCTGAGATCCGAGAGTAATTCTGTATAATAAGCGGCATCCTCAGGGCTCATTTTCTTTGTGAAATCTATTTCTTTTGAAGAGGCATGTTTCCCGTTTCTGAAACCTTGAAGCAAGCTGTTCTCTTTGGCTACGACATACCAAAGCGAATCTCTACTATGTAATTGCTTTACAAGATCTGAGGCTGTTTTGTTGCCGTATTGGTCGATGATTTCATTCATGACTTTTATTTCGGTCTCTGAAAATTCATCTTCCTCGAAATCTTTTATAGGAGCTATGTAAATGCAATTGTTTTTCATATAGAGATGAACAAAACTTTTAAGCAAAGGAGCTTCGTTGCAAATGTCATCATACACCAAATCCGCCACAGGCCCGGCTTGCCATACTTTGTAAGATAAACCTAAAAACGGCATATGGTAGGAAAGAGCGCATCTTTCTTCAATCAGATACAAAAGCTTCAGCATTTTTGTTTTACTCAAATCACTGCATTTTTCAGCTAAGAAAATTATTGTATTTCCAAGCTTGTTTTGATTTTCTTTTGAAAGTTCATTCATATTCTCAATATTTAGTCACAATTAATAGAATTGATTTCTACTTTGAGAGGCATTTATCGATAATGTTGCAAAGATACAAATAATTCTTTAAGTAACAAAACCTCTGAATCCTCTTTAACTGTATTGGGACACCTGCAAACCACTGTGTTTAGCCAAAGATGTTTAGTTGAACTGACGCGCACATTTTGTTACTCATTTCCTCTATTTTTGTCCATTTTGTTACAGAACAATGTAAACTGCAAACTTTTTGCTTCAAAAACGTACAAGTTTGCTTTTATTTTGCTACCTTTGCAGTTGTATTCGGTGACGTGTTGACAAGTGTCGCCGCAAAATAGGTCTCATTATGATAAAAGGATTTAAGGATTTGCTTGACAACCGCGACCGGGTGAACAACTGGATGGAGCGGTTCGGCGTCAGGTTCGGCGTCTACAAGCACGGAGTATTCAACGAGCAACTGTTCCCCTTCGACCCGGTGGCTCGCGTCATCAGCCGCCAGGACTGGCAGTACCTGGAGCCAGGACTGCGGCAGCGCGTGCGCGCCCTGAACATGTTCCTGCTGGACATCTATCACGAGAAACGCATCGTGCGAGACGGCATCGTGCCCGAGGAGTTCGTCTATGCCTCCAAGGGCTACATGCCCGAGTGCGAGGGCATTACCCCGCAGGGCGGCGTCTACGCCCACATCGCCGGCATCGACCTGGTGGAGGGCAAGGACGGCCAGTGGTACGTCCTGGAGGACAACCTGCGCATACCCTCCGGAGCCAGCTACCCCATGATAGCGCGCACCATCACCCGCAAGGTGTCGCCCTACACGTTCGCCACCAACGACGTGGCCGACAACCGCGACTATGCCGACCTGCTGCGCGAGATGATGGAGCAGATGGCCGCCGGACGAGGCATCTCGGTCATCTTGACGCCCGGGCGCTTCAACTCGGCCTACTTCGAACACTCGTACTTCGCCGAGAAGACAGGGGCCGTGCTGGCCTACCCCGGCGACCTGTTCGTGGAGGACGGTGCCGTCTACTACGGCGGCCTCAACCAGGACGAGAAGACGCGCGTGGGCTGCATCTACCGTCGCGTGAGCGACGAGTACATGGATCCGCTGGCCTTCGTGCCCGACTCGCTGCTGGGCATACCGGGCGTGATGCAGGTCTACCGCGAGGGCGGCGTGGCGCTCATCAACGCCATGGGCAACGGCGTGGCCGACGACAAGGGCATCTACTACTTCGTGCCCAAGATGGTGAAGTACTACCTGGGCGAGGAACCCATCCTGCACAATGCGCCCACCTATTTACCTTATTTTAAAGAGGACTACGACTACGTGATGGACAACCTCGCGCGGCTGGTGATCAAGGATGTCAGCGAGGCCGGCGGCTACGGCGTGGTCTTCGGCCGCGATCTCGACGCGGAGCACTTGGCCGAGCTACGGCAGCTCATCATCAGCGACCCGCGCCGCTGGATCGCCCAGGAGGTGATTGACTTCAAAGACCTCCAGATCGTGGAGGGCGAGGAACTGGTGTGGCGCAAGGCCGACCTGCGCGCCTTCGTGGTCAGCGGGCAGGACACGCGCGTGTGGAAGAGTGGCCTGACGCGCTTCTCGCGCAACCCCGCCTCGTTCGTGGTCAACTCGTCGCAGGGCGGCGGATTCAAGGACACGTGGGTGATGGAGTAATCGATTATAAACACAAACACATCATGACACAAAGCACGATTATTTCGGCAGCCAACGCCAACCGCCTATACTGGCTGGGGCGCTACGAGGAGCGCGTGTACACCACGCTCCACCTGCTGCGCAAATGTTACGATAAGATGATCGACGGCGAGCCGGCCGACTATGCCTCCTTTTGGCGGCGCTTCGATGTGGACAACACCTACGCCTCCGTGGAGGAGTTTGAGCTGGGTATGCTCTACGACGAGCACCACCCCAGCAGCGTGCTCTCGGCACAGCTCGGCGCGCTGGACAACGCCATGCTGCTGCGCAACAGCATCACCAGCGAGACGCTCAGCTACCTGGAGATGAGCGTGGCACGCCTGCGCCGTTGCAAGGCCGAACGCCGCATGAACATCACCGACCTGCAGCCCGTGACGGACTGGGCGCTGGCCTTTTTCGGCAGCGCCGAGCAGCGCATTGAGAACACCATGGCGCTGGACATCATTCAGGCGGGCCGCATCACGGAGCACATCGACATGCTCCTGCGCTTCGACTACCCCGTGGAACGCGTGAGCTTCGCCCTGGACGCCCTGCAGCAACGCCTGGAACGCCTGCCCGAACTGGCCGACATGGCCGTGGCGGGGCAAATCAGGGCGCGTCTTGGCGACGGCATCTACAACGCCGATGTGCGTAACGAGCTGCTGGGGCTGATCAACGTGGTGGTGCGGGTGTAACGCCCCCATGCAAATACAAACATCACCAAGAGAGTATCATGCCGCGTAAGTTCTTCTATAGCTATCTGTGTGCTACGCGCTTCAGCCGCCCGGTGAGCGACCACGTGGCCCTGCTGCGCTGTCAACCCATGGTCTTGCAAGGCCAGCGGGTGCTGGAGCAGCGCGTGGCCCTCGCGCCGGGTTTCTGGCAACACCCGTCCGTCGATTGGCTGGGAGGCTCCCTGCTGTGCATAGGCCAGCGCGGCTGGCACCCCTCGTTCGTGTGCCAAAGCACGGGCGTGGTGGTACATGAGGATAATTTAGCGCAGCCAGACGAGCACCCCGCAAGGTTTTACCTGATGCCCTCCCGGTTGACTGGGAAGATTGGTCAGATTAGTCAGACCGATCTGACTAATCCGACCGTCTCACCCCAAGCCCTGTGTCACGCCGTGTTTGAAGCCATGACCTACGCTCCCGGCTCCACCACCCCGGCAACGACAGCCGCCGAGGCATGGGCCGCCCGCAGCGGCGTGTGTCAGGACTATGCCCATATCCTCATCGCCCTGTGTCGCCAGGCGGGCCTGCCCGCCCGCTACGTCACGGGTCTGATTGAGGGCGAGGGCACCACCCACGCTTGGGTGGAGGTTTGGCAGGACGGCTTTTGGTGGCCCTTGGACCCCACCCACGACCGTCCCGCTGGGCCGGGCTATGTGAAATGGTCCCACGGTCGCGACGCCGCCGACTGTCAGGTGCTGCGCGCCGTGTTTCGAGGGGCGGGTGTGGCGGAGAGTACCCTCGTGCGGGCGCTGGTGATGGAAGTATAAGCTCAATAAGCAAACGTAAACTCAAAAATGATAGAGACATTCTTTTCAACCCAACTGCCCGTGGACGAGCAGTTCGCCCTGCGCCGTCACGTGTTGCGCGGCAAGGGCCGTAAGGACCGAGCCCGTCGCTTCTGCATCGTCACCGGTACTCACGGCGATGAACTCGAGGGCCAGATGGTGTGCTACGAGGTGGGCCGCCGCGTGATGGTCGAGCCCGAACGCCTCTGCGGCACGCTGGAAATCTATCCGGCCCTCAACCCCTTGGGCATCGACACCATACAGCGGGGCATCCCCAATTTCGACCTCGACATGAACCGCATCTTCCCCGGCGACGCGCAGGGATCCATGGCCGAGCAGGCCGCCTACAGCGTGGTGCAGGAACTGCAAGGCGCCGACATGGTGATTGACATCCACAGCAGCAACCTCTATTTGCGCGAGACGCCACAGGTACGCATCAATGTGTTGCACGAAGCCATGCTGGTACCCCACGCCATCACCCTTGGCGTGGACTTCATCTGGGTGCATGACGCGGCCACGGTGCTCGAGGCCACACTGGCACACACGCTCAACCAAGGCGGCACGCCCTGCCTCGTGGTGGAGATGGGCGTGGGCCAGCGCATTAACCACAAGATGTGCAACCGGCTGGTGGACGGCATCTTCCGCCTGATGGCGCAGATGAACTTCTGGCAGACAGACGAAACGGACGCAAAAGCCGACAAAACCCCATGCGCAGGGGCTGAAATCACAACTCCCATTGTCTGCCGCGGCGACTCGGTAGCTTTCCTCAACGCCACTGTCTCGGGCGTGTTCCTTACGGAAAAGAAGACCGGCGAGAACGTGGCCGAGGGCGAGGAGATTGGGCAAATCGTTAGTCCCCTGACCAGTAAGGTGCTGTGCCGTGTGACCGCCCCGTGCAGCGGTTACCTTTTCACCGTGCGCGCCTACCCCATTGTCTACGAGGGCTCGCTGATGGCCCGCGTCTACAAAACACCGCACGAATAAGACGAAACAAAACGATGAAACAGGAAATAATCTTTGAACTGCAGTCGCCCTACCGCGACACCTTCCGCATCCGAGCCTACACCTTCGGGCGGGGCGAGCCGTCGGTGGCCATCGTCGGCACCATGCGTGGCGACGAGGTGCAGCAACAATACATCTGTTCGCAGATAGTGGCCGAACTGAAAAAGCTGGAACAGCGTGGCGGCCTGACGCCGGGCCAGAGCATCATGGTCATCCCCTCATGCAACCACTTCTCGCTCAACGTGGGGCGCCGCTTCTGGGCCATGGACGGCACAGACATCAACCGCATGTTCCCTGGTTACGACAAGGGGGAGACCACGCAGCGCATTGCCGCCGCCGTTTTCAAGCGCATCGAGGGGTACAAATATGGGATGCAGCTGGCCAGCTATTACTTGCCCGGCAACTTTGTGCCCCATGTGCGCATGTTGGCCACGGGCTACGAGGACGTGGAGGGCGCACGCCTCTTCGGCCTGCCTTTCGTGACCATCTGCACGCCGCGTCCCTTCGACACCACGTTGCTCAACTACAACTGGCAAATATGGAACACCCGCGCTTACTCTGTCTACGGCAGCGAAACGGACAGCATCAACCCGCCGCAGGCGCGCCAGACCGTGGAGGCCTGTCTGCGCTTCATGCAGCGGGTTGGGGCTGTCCGTCAGTATGAGACCCTTCCGGCCTGCGACAGCATTTGTTTTGACGAGGGCGAACTGGTGAACATCAAGGCCACCGAGGCCGGCATCTTCGTGTGTCTGCGTCCGGCCGGTTCACATGTGGAAGCAGGTGAGGAGCTGGCGCGCATCATCAATCCTTACGACGGCGAGATGCGCGAGCGCATCATGGCTCCTGTGCGCTCCATCGTCTTCTTCGTGCACAACCGCCCGCTCACCTTGCAAGGTGCCACGCTGTTCAAACTGTTCAATACGGCGAAGACATCTTAGAATAACCCAAGATTTATTGCAAATTTGCAATAAATCTTGGGTTATTCTAAGATGTCTTGATTGGTAAGGAACTGGAATAAGCCCATAAAAACAATGCCATGGTCATCTATATAGGTGGCTATGTCATCGCCTGTTATGACAATCTTGGTGAACGAATCGTCAATTCGGAGCAAAGAGGCCAACTCTTGCTGACGCTTTGCCTCATCGGGCAGGGCAAAAGCTGATTGAATATAGAATTTTTTCATACCATTGGTGGCAATGAAGTCAACCTCGTGCTGCTTATATTGGAGCTTACCGTCAATTGTCTCGCGAGACTCTATGGAAGCCTACGGCCTCCCTATCAAAGGCACCACAGAATCCTCCTGCGTAGCCCACCTCTTCCGCCTCTACTCAGAGTTAACCAAGAAATAATTTAGTGACCTTGAAAAGTTATTCTACACTCCTGTCCTAAATATAATAGGCCTTTTACAATAATGTGCCTGTGCGGAGTATGTCGTAATAGAGGGGATTGCTTTCGTCTGGTTCTAAAACGACAGGTTCAATTAAGGTACTTACTTGTCTTCGTAACTTCCATAGATTAGCTCTATACTGAAAATTATCATCCTCCAACTTATCAACAATTATGGCAATATCAATGTCGCTCTCTTCGGTATAGTTCCCTTTGGAATAAGAACCGAAGAGATACATACATCTCATTGGAAATCTATCCTCTACCAAAGCCTTATATCTTTGTGCCAATTCTATAGCTTGCTTTTTATCCATAGATGTAAATCTCGAGTTTTATCAAGAATATTCTGACAGATGTTTTGATTTAATCCTTGTGCAATTTGTTGTTTGTAGGAGGGATAACGCGATTCTATGTTAAGTGGTTCAAGAGTGTCTATAAAATCTATTTGATCTTGACTCATTTGTCCTTCTAAATCTGTCTTTTCTATTAATTTAGAAAGCGAATGAGTCTTTACGGGAGGTTCTACAAGGACTTTCGCCCAATAAGCCTTTAATATTTTTTCTATCACTTGATGACACATAAAACCCACATACAAATACCGTTTTGTATCCATCATAGCTTGCGCAGTATCTAAATCGTATTGAGATATCTCAATCCA
>CAYQOV010000123.1:0-7093 GCA_964419245.1 uncultured Bacteroides sp.
CGCCCTGGAAGCAGAAAAGAAACTCAGACGCCCGCGCACCGGCCGCATGCTGGCCGGTGTATGCGCCGGCATCGCAAACTACTTTGCACTCGACCCAACCGTCATCCGCGTTGTCTACACGCTCGCGACCGTATTCACCGCCTTCTCGGGTGTCATCATCTACTTTCTGCTGATGCTGATTATCCCCGAAGAGGAAAACCGTTACTTTCAAGATTAAAACAGACAGATATTACATATTATGATTAAAGTAGGAATTATCGGCGGAGCCGGCTACACGGCAGGCGAACTCATCCGCCTGTTGCTGAACCATCCGGAGGCGGAAATCGTCTTCGTCAACAGCTCGAGCAACGCCGGCAACAAGATAACCGACGTGCACGAAGGTCTCTACGGCGAAACCGACCTGACCTTCACCGACCAGCTCCCGCTGGACGACATCGACGTGCTCTTCTTCTGCACCGCCCATGGCGACACACGCAAGTTCCTGGAGAGCCACAACGTACCCGAAGACCTGAAAATCATCGATCTCTCGATGGACTACCGCCTCAAGAGCGACGACCACGACTTCATCTACGGCCTGCCCGAGCTGAACCGTCGCGCCACCTGCACGGCCAAGCACGTGGCCAATCCCGGCTGCTTCGCCACCTGCATCCAGCTGGGCCTGCTTCCCTTGGCCAAGAACCTGATGCTAAACGACGACATTATGGTAAACGCCATCACGGGCAGCACGGGCGCAGGCGTCAAGCCGGGTGCTACAAGTCACTTCAGCTGGCGCAACAACAACCTGAGTGTCTACAAGGCTTTCGAGCACCAGCACGTACCCGAAATCAAGCAGTCGCTCCGCCAGCTCCAGAACAGCTTCGACTCCGAAATCGACTTCATCCCCTATCGTGGTGACTTCGCCCGCGGCATTTTCGCTACCATCGTCGTGAAGACCAAGGTAGCTCTCGAGGAAATTCGCCGCATGTACGAAGAATACTATGCCAAGGATTCCTTCACACACATCGTCAACAAGAACATCGACCTGAAGCAGGTAGTCAACACCAACAAGTGCCTCATCCACTTGGAGAAGCACGGCGACAAGCTGCTCATCATCTCGTGCATCGACAACCTGCTGAAGGGTGCCAGCGGCCAGGCCGTCCACAACATGAACCTGATGTTCAACCTCGAAGAGACGGTAGGACTGAGGCTGAAGCCGAGTGCGTTTTAATGAAGAATGAAGAACGAAGAATGAAGAATTCACGCAACATTCTGTCATTCTGAACGAAGTGAAGAATCTCTAAAATGCCCTACTGGATTTATATGATGACCAATATCCGCCGAAATGTTCTCTATACGGGAGTCACCAATGACTTAGCCCGCCGATACAGAGAACACAAAAGCGGCTCAATTGACGGATTCACAAAAAAATACCGATGCCATCATTTGGTGTATTACGAAGAATATCAGCAAATAGAGGAGGCCATCGCAAGAGAAAAACAATTGAAAGGCTTTATCCGTCAAAAGAAAAACGCTTTGGTGGAACAGATGAATCCGCAATGGGAAGATTTGGGACAATATCTATTATAGCATCATACTGAACTCTCAATGTCATGCTGAACGAAGTGAAGCATCTCCACTAAAAGAACAAGAGATCCTTCACTTCGTTCAGGATGACAGGATGAGAACAGGACCAACAAAAAAAGAAAACGATTATGAAACTTTTCGATGTATATCCTTTGTTCGACATCAACATCGTCAAAGGGAAAGGCTGCCACGTGTGGGACGAGAACGGTACGGAGTACCTCGACCTCTACGGCGGCCATGCCGTCATCTCCATCGGCCACGCCCATCCGCACTACGTGGAGATGATCAGCCACCAGGTAGCCACCCTGGGCTTCTACTCCAACTCCGTCATCAACAAGCTCCAGCAGCAGGTGGCCGAACGCCTGGGCAAGGCCAGTGGCTACGAAGACTACTCGCTCTTCCTCATCAATAGCGGTGCCGAAGCCAACGAAAACGCCCTGAAGCTGGCCTCCTTCCACAACGGACGCACACGGGTGGTGTCCTTTGCCAAGGCCTTCCACGGCCGCACGTCGCTGGCCGTCGAGGTGACCAACAACCCCAAAATCATCGCCCCCATCAACGATTGCGGCCACGTCACCTACCTGCCGCTCAACGACACGGCCGCCATGCAGGCCGAGCTGGCCAAGGGTGATGTCTGCGCCGTCATCATCGAAGGCATCCAGGGTGTAGGCGGCATCCAGCTGCCCACCGACGAATTCATGCACGCCCTCCGTCATGCCTGTACGGAGACGGGCACCGTGCTCATCCTCGACGAGATACAGAGCGGCTACGGACGTAGCGGCAAGTTCTTCGCCCACCAGCACCAGGGCATCCGTCCCGACATCATCACCGTAGCCAAGGGCATCGGCAACGGCTTCCCCATGGCCGGCGTCCTTATCAGCCCCATGTTCACACCCGTCTACGGCCAGCTGGGCACCACCTTCGGAGGCAACCACCTGGCCTGCTCCGCCGCCTTGGCCGTGCTCGACGTCATGGAGCAGGAACACCTGGTGGAGAATGCCGCCCGTGTAGGTACCTACCTGCTGGATGAACTGAAGAAATTGCCCCAAATCAAGGACGTACGCGGCCGCGGCCTGATGATCGGCCTCGAGTTCGACGAACCCATCAAAGACCTGCGCCTGCGCCTGCTCAAGGAGCAGCACGTCTTTACGGGCGTGAGCGGCACCAACGTCATCCGCCTCCTGCCGCCCCTCTGCCTGTCCATGGACGAGGCCAGCCTCTTCCTCGAGCGATTCAAGAAAGTGCTAGGCTGATACCTTTTTATCCCTCTTCCCTTTCGGCGTGAATGGCATAAGCATCTTCGGACACTTATGTTCTCCACGCCGAAGTCTTTTCATACCGGTCTAATTTTTCTGTCGACAACAAAAAGCAAGGTTCCCATTGCATTTTTCTGGCAAGGTGTACAAATTTCTTTCCAAAACTTATTAACTTTGCCAGAAATCAATCTTTATCTAAAACAAACGCTTATGAGAACAGCCATCATCGGAGCAGGAAACATGGGCGGAGCCATCGCCCGCGGACTGGCAAAAGGCACCATTATCCCTGCCTCAGAGATTATCGTTTCGAACCCCACGCAAGGCAAACTCGACGTTCTGAAAGCCGAAATTCCCGACATACAAGTAACCTCAAACAACCGGAAGGCAGCAAAAGACGTCGATCTCATCATTCTGGCCGTAAAACCCTGGCTGGTAAACGATGTACTTAGCGAAATAAAGCCGAAAGCTCCACAAATGCTGATATCTATTGCCGCCGGCATCAACTTGGGCGAACTGTGGAACATGCTGAATTGTCAGCCACTTCCCCTTTTTCGTGTGATTCCCAACACCGGTATCAGCGAGATGCAAAGCATGACGCTCATTACCAGCGCCTACGCCACCTCTGAACAGGCCAAACAGGTACTGGATATTTTCAACGAAATGGGGCTTGCCATACTCCTACCCGAAGAGAAATTTGCCGCCGCCACGTCTATGACCTCCTGCGGCATTGCCTATGCACTGAAGTACATCCAGGCTGCCATGCAAGCCGGTGTGGAGCTGGGCATCCGTCCCACAGACGGCATGAAAATGGTAGCCCAGTCTCTCAAAGGTGCCGCTGAGCTCATCCTCAACAACGATACGCACCCTGCCCTCGAAATAGACAAAGTGTGTACCCCCGGCGGACTCACCATCAAAGGTATCAACAGCCTGGAGCACGACGGATTCACATCGGCCATTATCAATGCAATAAAAGCAAGTACCACTTAACCATTTATCATTCTAATCACTAAATAACAGTATGGACGAACAGATTAAACAAATAGCCGAGCGCCTGCGCGGATTGCGCGACGCCATGGAACTAACTCCCAACGACATTGCCAACGAATGCGGCATCGACAAGGACGAATACGAACGCGCCGAGTCGGGCGAACACGACATCTCCGTGAGCATGCTCCAACAGATAGCACGCCACTACAACATCGCCCTCGACGCGCTGATGTTCGGCGAAGAACCCAAGATGAGCACCTACTTCCTGACGCGTGCCGGCAAGGGCATCAGCGTAGAGCGCACCAAGGCCTACAAGTACCAGTCGCTGGCCGCCGGATTCAAGGACCGCAAGGCCGACCCCTTCATCGTGACCGTAGAGCCCAACGACCGCCCCATGCACTACAACACGCATGCCGGACAGGAATTCAACCTCGTCATCGAAGGCACCCTGCTCCTGAGCATCGGCGGCAAGGAACTCACCCTGACCCCGGGCGACAGCATCTACTTCAACTCCAGCCTGCCCCACGGCATGAAGGCCCTCGACGGCAAGACCGTGCGCTTCCTGGCAATCATCATGTAAAATTAGCACAACTATGATAGAAAGATTTCTCCAACAAACCACATTTACATCCCAACAGGACTTCATTGACCACCTGAAGATAAATGTACCCCAGAACTTCAACTTCGGCTACGACGTCGTGGACGCCTGGGCCGCCGAGCAACCCGACAAACCCGCCCTGCTCTGGACCAACGACAAGGGCGAGCACCGTCAGTTCAGCTTCGGCGACATGAAGCGCTATACCGACATGACGGCCAGCTACTTCCAGAGCCTCGGCATCGGCCGCGGCGACATGGTGATGCTCATCCTGAAACGCCGCTACGAGTTCTGGTTCAGCATCGTGGCCTTACACAAGCTGGGTGCCGTCGTCATCCCCGCCACCCACCTGTTGACGAAGAAGGACATCGTCTACCGTTGCAACGCCGCAGACATCAAGATGATTGTCTGCGCGGGCGAATCGGTCATCACCGACCACATCACCGCCGCCATGCCCGAGTCGCCCAGCGTGAAGCGTCTGGTCAGCGTAGGTCCCGAGGTGCCCGAAGGCTACGAAGACTTCCACAAGGGCATCGAGGCCGCCGCACCCTTCGTCAAGCCCGAACACCCCAACACCAACGACGACATCTCGCTGATGTACTTCACCAGTGGCACCACGGGCGAGCCCAAGATGGTGGCCCACGACTTCACTTATCCGCTGGGACACATCGTCACGGGCTACATCTGGCACAATCTGAAGCCCGACAGCCTCCACCTCACCATTGCTGACACGGGCTGGGGCAAGGCTGTGTGGGGCAAGCTCTACGGCCAGTGGATAGCCGGCGCCAACGTCTTCGTCTACGACCACGAGAAGTTCACCCCCGCCGACATCCTGCAAAAGATACAGGACTACCACGTCACCTCGCTCTGCGCGCCGCCCACCATCTTCCGCTTCCTCATCCACGAAGACCTCACCAAGTACGACCTGTCGCACCTCGAGTACTGCACCATTGCAGGCGAGGCACTGAACCCCGCCGTGTTCGACACCTTCAAGAAGCTCACGGGCATCCGTCTGATGGAAGGCTTCGGCCAAACCGAAACCACCCTGACCGTGGCCACCATGCCCTGGATGGAGCCGAAGCCCGGCAGCATGGGCCTACCCAACCCGCAATACGACGTGGACCTCATCGACTCCGAAGGCCGCTCCGTCGAGGCCGGCGAGCAGGGACAGATCGTCATCCGCACCGACAAGGGCAAGCCCCTCGGCCTGTTCAAGGAATACTACCGCGACCCTGAGCGTACCCGTGAAGCCTGGCACGACGGCATCTACTACACGGGCGACGTGGCCTGGAAAGACGAGGACGGCTACTTGTGGTTCGTGGGGCGTGCGGACGACGTCATCAAGAGCTCGGGTTACCGCATCGGCCCGTTCGAAGTGGAAAGCGCGCTGATGACCCATCCCGCCGTCGTAGAGTGTGCCATCACCGGCGTGCCCGACGAAATCCGCGGCCAGGTTGTCAAGGCCACCATCGTCCTCTCCAAGGCCTATAAGGACAAGGCCGGCGACGCCCTCATCAAGGAGCTTCAGAACCACGTGAAGCGCGTCACCGCCCCCTACAAATATCCGCGTGTCATCGAGTTTGTGGACGAGCTGCCCAAGACTATCAGCGGCAAAATTCGCCGCGTGGAAATCCGTAAGAACGACGAGAAGCAATAAACCGCGGGCTTATCCTTCATAGCCTCAGCCGGAACCTCTTTTCCTAACATCAGGAAAAGGAGTTTCGGCTTTTTCTATCTGCTCAACATAACCATGAACTTCGCGTTTCTAAAGTAGATAGTTACGCGGCTAATGTAGGTAGTTAGCAGGCTAATGTAGGCAATTAAAACATTTGTGAAAGCAATTCCCTTTCCCATTCTACCTATATCAAACTATATTAGTGAAAGTTTCACGCCTTCACAAAATCATAAATTCCTGTAAATAAGAGCTATATGGTGAAACATAGACGGGAAAGACAAATTATAGCTGAAAATCAAAAACATGTTGAAGTTCCTCCAAAAATCGTGCTGCATGAGCTCCGTCCATCTGTGTATGATGAAACTGAAATGAAACGGTCAAGTATTTCCTGAAGAAACGGTTTTTGATTCTTCCCCATATCAGGAATGGATTGTTGAATATACCGCTATACATACCAACAGCACCATCTATTTCATAATTTACAAGAGCAGAGGTCCCAATAACCATACTTTCAGTCAAATCATGATTTTGACATGTTTCAGCAACTTGACCAGTTAGCCGGATATAATCACTATTAAATTGATTCAGATCTTCTGAGAAAGGAATATCACAGGAACTTACTTCCCCTAATCTATTGGCAACAATCGTATTCACGGCAATTGTATCATATTGAATCAGCTTGTCGCCAACTGGAAGCATATAGAATTCCTTGATGTCGGAAGCAGCCTTGCCGATACACCAACACATCAGCATGTTTAGTTTTAGCCCTTTCTTTTTACTAATTCTTACAAGATTAGTCACATCAAGCGTCTTGAAAAATGTGACCATTGGCATAGAGGCCTGCATCCACATTTCGTATGCGTACGCACGTGTTGTTAAGGCGGGATTTATTTCTTTCATTTCTATGTGTCCTTTAAAATTAGGGCACAAAAATAAAACAGGACTTTGATTATGGATAGAATAAAAGAGACATTATAATGGAGTGGTAAACAAATCGGAATATGGCTCACATATTTC
>CAYQOV010000124.1:0-7042 GCA_964419245.1 uncultured Bacteroides sp.
TTTTCAGAATTGCGATGTTGTATGGATATCCCCACTAAATTTCTACTGACCCGAAGCGAGCGACACGATTACGGACAGGATACACCAGATAGACCGTGTAACCGTCACTGCCCGACGTGTACCCAACAAGCTGACCTCGGCAGCACCCGTACAGAGCCTGTCGGGGCAGGACATCGAGCGTCTGGGTATTCAAGACATGGCCGATGCCGTACGCCGCTTTGCCGGAGCACAGGTGCGCGACTACGGCGGTATAGGTGGCCTAAAGACCGTTTCGGTCCGTAACATGGGAGCTGCACATACAGCGGTGAGTTATGATGGCGTGACAGTGAGTAACTGCCAAGCCGGGCAAATAGACATCGGACGGTTTTCACTGGACAACGTGTCGATGGTAACGCTAGCCGTAGGACAGACGGACGATTTATTGCAGACAGCCCGACACTATGCCTCGGCAGGCGTTCTCAGTATCGAAACCGAAAAGCCTCATTTTGATGAAGGCCGCCGCTATGCCTTGCGCGCCCGTGTCAGTGGAGGATCTTTCGGATACATTACACCGTCCCTGCGCTGGTGGCAGCAACTGGGCAACCGTACACGTCTGGCTGTTGACGGCAGTTTCATGCGGGCCGACGGTAACTATCCTTTTACATTGGTAAATGGAAAATACGTCACACAAGAACGACGTAACAATTCCGACATACTCTCAGGGCAGGGCGAAGCCAACCTATATCATACATTCAAAGACAATAGCGAGCTGGATGTAAAGGCTTACTATTACCGTTCCCGTCGTGGACTGCCCGGAGCCGTCACTCTCTACAATCCTTTATCTGACGAACGCTTGTGGGATGAAAACATCTTTGTACAGACCCGTTACAAGAAACAGTTCAATCCACGATGGGCTATGCAGGTACAGGGCAAATACAATCATGGCTGGAACCGCTACGAAGACCAAGGAGCGGAATATACTGACGGCACCTATAGCGAACACCACAAACAGGATGAATACTATCTGTCGGCATCTGTCTTCTACCGTCCGCTGGAAGGATTATCCTTTTCCTTGGCACAGGACGGAGTGGCGAATACGCTGCACAACACCTTGCCCGAATGCCCCTTTCCCACACGCTTAACTTCCATCAGCGCATTCAATGCCCGCTATAGCAACAACTGGTTAACAGCTACGGCTTTATTGGTACATACCGCTACTTTTGAACATGTGGAAAAAGGCGAGGCACCCGACAACTTCCGCCGCTTCGCACCCTCCTTGTCTGTCAGCCTGAAACCCTGGCAAGAAGAGGAGCTTTTCCTGCGGCTGATGTACAAGAGCACCTTCCGCCTGCCCACCTTCAATGATCTTTATTATTACCGCTTGGGAAACCGTAATCTGCGGCCAGAGAAGGCGAACGAATACACTGCCGGCCTAACTTGGAGTCTGCAGAAAGCTGCCTGGCTGGACTATCTGTCCGTCACGCTGGACGGTTACTTCAACAACGTGACGGACAAGATCGTGGCCTTCCCCTCTACCTACACATGGAAGATGGCCAACTACGGACGGGTGCATGCAGCGGGCATAGACGCCACTCTGGCTGCTTCGGCAACACTGACATCGGGTTATGACCTTACGTTCAGCGGTAACTACATGTGGCAGAAAGCCATCGACCTGACCGACCCCGATGCCAAGAACTATCGTGACCAGTTGCCCTATACACCCGTACACAGTGGAAGCGCCTCGCTTATTGTCGGCACTCCCTGGTTCAGCTTGGGATATTCGCTGGTGGGCGTAGGTGAACGATATTATATGTCACAGAACTTACCCGAAAACAGAATAGACGGCTATGTGGAGCAGAGCCTGAGCCTTTCACGCAATTTCAACCTGAAACGGGGACGCATAGCCGTAAAGGCCGAGGTGCTGAACCTGGCGGACGAGCAGTATGACGTAATCAAGTATTACCCCATGCCGGGCCGTTCATGGCGACTGACCGGGAGTTTCTATTTCTGATACAACGGGTAAGGCGGGATGCAAGGACAAGAACACGGGAGAAAGAATCCGTTTCCTACGGTGGGAACGAGCGTTTCCCCATAGGGGAACTGGCGTTTCCATATATAGGAAACGCCGACAGGACTAAATATAACCAACTTAAATATAAACGAAGTATGAAAATGAAAGCAAGTAATCTATGGTATGGCCTGCTGTGCATGCTGGCCGTGAGTGTAAGTTTATCTTCTTGTAGCGACGACAACGGTAATAACGACGATGACCGCGACGATACGGGGTCGAAGGTCCAGTTACCGCAAGTGCGCGCCTTCTTCCTGAACGAAGGCTCCTATAATGGCAATAATGCGGGAATCTCATTCTATGCGCCCAACGGCGATGCGGATTTCATCAGCGACATTTACAGCTATCAGAATGATGCCAAGCTGGGAGATACAGGTCAGTGTATGATCGAATATGAAGGAGAAATCTATGTGGCTGTCTATGGATCGAATTATCTGGCTAAACTCAACTCTGCCGGCGTGGAGCAACAACGACTTTCGTTTGTCACAGACCCGGAACTGAGCGCAGGCATTCGTTACCTGGTTGCTGAAGACGGTTACATATATGCTTCCTTCTGGGGCGGCGTGGTGGCCAAAATCAACGCACAGACCTTGAAGGTGGAGAGCAAGCTGACGGGGCTGGGCGACAACCTGGAAGGCGTGGCCATCTGCAAGGACATGCTCTACGTGGCCAACAGCTGTACAGCCGAATATGTTTACCACAACGAGGTAAAGGTGATAGACCTGAACACGTTCAGCTTGAAGGAAACGCTGACGGTGGCTGAAAACCCTTATACTCAGATGCTGGAAGAAAATGACAAGATATTCTTCATCTCCAATGATTATTCTTCCATAGATGGATATGTATTGCAGGTGATTGATCCTGCGGACAACAACAAGGTGACAAAAATTGGCTATGCCACTTACATGGCTGCCGACGATGATGTGTTGTATCTGGTCAATTCAATGACAGACTGGAGTACCCAACCATATACAACGGTCAACACGTTCTTTACTTATAACATCAAGACTGGACAAACGAACAATGCCTCTTTCCTGAAGAATGCACCGGCAGAACTTGCTTCATCTACTTTACACATGTTGGTTGTAAACGATGATAATGGTGATATCTATATCGGAACTTCGGATTTTACAACCAACGGCACCATCTATCGTTTCAAGAAAGACGGAACCTTTGTCGAGAAGTTCGATGCGGGAGGTATCAGTCCGAATTCAGCCGTATTCTTCAACTAAATCCCATGAGAAGATTTCCTATATTCATATTCATCTGGGGAGCGGCCTTGCTTCTTTCCGCCTGTAGCGGAAGGGGCAAGGCTCTCCCTGCTTTTACGGAAGGAGATACCCTGTCCCTGCGCTACGCCGAGAACCTGACGCTCGTAGATTATCCCGGTTATACGGTAGCCACGCTGCGAAATCCTTGGGACACGCTTAAAACACTGCATACCTATATACTGGTGCCTAAATCGAACGATCTGCCCGATAATCTGCCAGCAGGTACAGTGGTACGCACTCCTTTAACAAAAGCGGTGGTCTATTCTTCTGTCCACTGCGGATTGCTTCATGAATTAGGTGCCGGAAATGCGATCGGTGGCGTATGTGACTTGAAATACATTAAGCTACCCGAACTGCATAAAGCCGTAAACCAGGGGCGTATAGCCGATTGCGGCGACGGCATGAATCCGGACATGGAACGTATCATCGACCTCCATCCCGACGCCATCCTGCTGTCTCCCTTCGAAAACAGTGGTGGATATGGACGGGTGGAGAAACTGGGGACGCCCATCATCGAATGCGCCGACTATATGGAAACTTCGGCCCTGGGACGTGCAGAATGGATGCGCTTCTACGGTCGGTTGTTCGGAACCGTCCTGCAGGCCGACAGCCTGTTCGCCCACGTGGACAGCAGTTACAACCGGCTCAAACACCGGGCAGCCCTGTCATCCGTCCGCCTGTCGGTGGTCTGTGAGTTGAAAAACGGTTCAGCCTGGTATGTGCCCGGCGGACGCAGCACAACAGGCCGATTACTGGAAGATGCATACAGCGATTACGCTTTTGCCAAAGACTCTCATAGTGGCTCTGTCCCTCTGCCCTTCGAAACGGTATTCGAGAAAGCAGGCGATGCAGACATATGGCTCATCAAGTACAACCGCCAGCGCGACATGACTTATGCCGACTTGCAAGCCGACTTCGTGGGTTACACAGGCTTCAAGGCGTTCAAAGGACGCCGCGTCTATGGCTGTAATACCGGGAAGGTCGCTTTTTATGAAGAAACCCCTTTCCATCCAGACAGGTTGCTGGCAGATTTGATACAGATCCTACATCCAGAAACGGACATCTCTGACGGACTGCGTTATTATAAAGAATTAAAAGAAAACTAATATGAATAGAGGCTGCAAATATGGTATAGGCTTGACAGGAGTCATCCTGCTGTTGTTCATAGCCAATCTGCTGATTGGTTCAGTGAACATTCCCCCCGCCGAGGTGTGGCATATCCTGACAGGCGGTGAAAGCAGCAAAGCCAGCTGGAATTTCATCGTATGGGAAGCTCGCCTGCCCCAAGCACTAACAGCCTTGCTGTGCGGCGGTGCCCTGGCCGTGTGCGGGCTCATGCTGCAGACGGCTTTCAAGAATCCGCTGGCAGGCCCCTCCATTCTGGGTATTAATTCGGGGGCTAGTTTGGGGGTAGCTTTTGTCATGCTGCTGTTCGGAGGAAGCGTCACGGCAGGTACATTCAGTCTCTCAGGGTTTCTGTCAGTTCTGGCAGGAGCCTTCATCGGAGCGATGGCCATCATGGCCCTCATCCTGTTCTTCTCTACACTGATCAAGAGCAACGTGATGCTGCTCATCACGGGCATCATGATAGGCTACATCGCCTCGTCTGCCATCTCGCTGCTCAACTTCTTCGCCACGGCCGAGGGGGTGCAGTCGTACATCATCTGGGGCATGGGAAACTTCGGCGGTGTCTCGCTGCAACAGATGCCCGCCTTTGCATCGGTCACCTTATTGGGACTGGCAGGCGCCCTGATGCTCATCAAGCCACTCAATGCCTTGTTACTGGGTGAAAGGTATGCCGAGAACCTGGGAGTGAACATCCGCCGCGTGCGCAACTGGCTACTGGTAGTAACCGGCCTGCTCACCGCCATCACTACTGCCTTTTGCGGTCCAGTGGCTTTCATCGGCCTGGCCGTCCCCCATGTGGCCCGCATGCTGCTGGGCACGTCCAACCACCACTCGCTGCTGCCCGTCACCATTCTGAGCGGTGGAGCCGTAGCCCTTCTTTGCAACCTGATCTGCATCTTGCCCGGCGATGCCGGCATTATCCCACTGAACGCAGTCACTCCCATCATCGGCGCGCCGGTTATCATCTACGTCATTGTAAGTCAACGTAAGTCACAACATTTTAACTGAGTTTACGACTTGCACCACGCAAACGGTTGCAGGCCAAAACTGGTAAAATTGACATAAATCAAGTGAATGTACTGTAGAAACCTTTATCTTTGCGCCCCGGTATTAGTTTAACATAAAAGATTGTTGCAATGAATTTACCCGAAGAACCGATGATGCTTTATAGCTTCGTCAACATGAAGTTGCGAGATTTATAAAGTAATGATGTAACATGAAAGCAAGTTCCAAATAAGTACAAATAAAGATATTGATATATAGATACTTTATAAAAATGTGATTTTTACATTTGTTTCTTGATTTATCATATAAATTCTGTTGTTTTCATCATTTTTGTTTCTTATTTGTTTCTTGTTTCCGTTTATTTTTTGTACCTTTGCACCCAGTTTAGGACATTAAATAAATCAGCCATGGCAAGAAACAAGAAAGCGACAAAGGCGAAGGAACCGATCCGTCTTAGGATGAAAGACCTAAGCAATGGAAATAAAAGTTTGTACTTGGATATCTACAGGGACGGCAAACGTTCCTATGAATATCTCAAAATGTATATCGTTCCTGAAACGGACGAGAACTCCCGCAGGCAGAACCAAGCCGCATTGGCTGCCGCCAATAAAATCAAAGCCGACAGAATCATTGAGCTGACCAATGGTGAGGCAGGCATAAAGCAAGCTAAAGATGAGCCGAAGGTTCTTCTGCTTGACTGGATGAGCACCTACATGGACAATCAAAAGAAACGCGGCAAGAAAGACTGGCGTCAGATTTCTGTCGCCATGAGGATTGTCAAGGAATGGGCAGGGGACAAAGTGACGCTTGACCAAGTTGACAAGGCATTTTGCCAAGGGTACATCGACTATCTGAGGACAGACTACCGTCCCAGGCATGTGGATCATCTTGCCGCGAACACCGCCCACAACTATTACCGTGTTTTGAACGGCGCATTGAATGCGGCCATACGTGAGGACTTGATAAAGGTGAATCCGTTCAGCAGAATCAGCAGCGCGGATAAAATCAAGAAACCGGAAAGCAAGCGTGAGTACATGACGGTTGACGAGGTAAGAAAACTGATTGCCACCCCCATGCAGAACGAGACGGTAAAGGCGGCATATCTGTTCTCCTGTTTCTGCGGCCTGCGTATCAGTGACATTACAGCTCTAAGATGGGAGAATGTTTATCAGGACGGGGAACAGACCAGGCTTGAAGTTGTGATGCAGAAGACCAAAGCCCCAATCTACCTGCCCCTTTCGCCTGAGGCTTTGCGGTGGATGCCGGAACGGGGCGGCAAGAGCCCGCAGGACAAAGTGTTTGACCTTCCGTGCACAGCTGCCATCAACATGCTTATCAAACTTTGGGCAAAGGCGGCAGGCATCAACAAGCACTTCACATTCCATACCGCGAGGCACACATTCGCCACCATGATGCTGACATTAGGCGCCGACCTGTACACGACAAGCAAGCTGCTTGGCCATACAGACGTGCGCATGACACAGGTATATGCAAAGATTGTCAACCGCAAAAAGGACGAGGCGGTAAACCTTGTAAATGTAGTTACGCATGCAAAAGTGTACCAGGTACTAATTGAAAAGTGTACCACTTG
>CAYQOV010000125.1:0-6849 GCA_964419245.1 uncultured Bacteroides sp.
AATGTGTTTTTCATAGTATTAGATTTAAGGTTAACAAAAGATTGGCTGTCTGGGAAGATAGCCTTTTTTTTTGATGCTACTTCCCAGACTTATTACTATCTTTGCGTTCGCAAAAAATGGAATCTATGGAATTATTGGAACCCCTTATGCTGGTAGGAACCGGAAGTGATGTGGGCAAAAGTATTCTGGCTGCTGCCTTCTGTCGCATCTTCAGACAAGACGGCTATCGGCCTGCTCCCTTCAAGGCGCAGAACATGGCGCTCAATTCATATGCGACTCCCGAAGGTCTTGAGATAGGCCGTGCACAGGCGGTACAGGCAGAGGCTGCCGGCATTCCCTGTCATACGGATATGAACCCGCTGCTGCTGAAGCCGCAGAGCGACCATACGTCGCAGGTGGTACTGAATGGACGTCCGGCAGGCAATCGCTCGGCTTACGATTATTTCCGTAAGGAGGGACGTGAGGAGTTGCGCAAGGAAGTATGTGCTGCTTACGACCGTCTGGCGGCACGTTATAATCCTATTGTACTGGAAGGGGCCGGGAGCATCTCTGAAATCAACCTGCGCGACAGCGATTTGGTGAACTTGCCTATGGCTCTTCATGCCGGAGCGAAAGTCGTGCTGGTGGGGGATATTGACCGGGGCGGAGTGTTTGCCAGTGTCTACGGTTCGCTTATGTTGCTCAGACCGCACGAACGAGCCTGTATCAAGGGAATCCTTATCAATAAATTCCGGGGAGACCTGCGTTTGTTCGAGTCGGGCGTGAAAATGCTTGAAGAACTTTGCGGCATTCCGGTGCTGGGAGTGGTACCTTATTATAAAGATATCTATATAGAAGAAGAGGATAGCGTGGCCCTTGCAACCAAATCCATGCAGGCTACAAAGGGGAAGGTGAATATTGCCGTGGTGATGTTGCGTCATCTCAGTAATTTTACGGACTTCAACGTGCTGGAGCGCGATCCTCGTGTCCACCTCTTTTACACCAATAATACGGAAGAAATAGCCAAGGCGGATATCATTCTGTTGCCCGGTTCCAAAAGCACGCTGGACGATCTGTATGAGTTGCGTCGCAATGGAGTAGCACAGGCTATTATCCGTGCCCATCGTGACGGAGTGACGGTGATGGGTATTTGTGGAGGCTATCAGATGATGGGGCAGGAGGTGCTCGATCCAGACCATGTGGAAGGAGACATTGACCGCTTGCCCGGTTTGGGACTTCTTCCGACAACAACCCGCATGACAGGTGAGAAAGTGACCCGACAAGTGCGATTTGCCCTGAACAATGAAGATACGGTGGGAGATTGCAACCTGAGCGGCTACGAGATACACATGGGAACTACTGTTCCCGTAGACGGAGCTGTATATACGCCACTGAACCGTCTGGAAGACGGGCAGGAGGAGGGATGCTTGGTGGATCGGACCTGTATGGGGACTTATATCCATGGCATACTGGACAATGCGGCTTTCATCGACTACCTGCTCGAACCTTTTGCCGGCAAGGTGAAGGAACGCAGCACTTTCGATTATCAGGTATTCAAGGAACAACAATATGACAAGCTGGCCGACCATGTGCGTGCGCATGTCAATCTGCCGCTTGTTTATCAAATATTGAAGCAACATGATTGACGGACACGGAGACGATTCTTATAAATATGCCCGGCCGATAACGGCCAATTTCAGTTCGAATGTACATAGCCGGACGGACTTGACAGAACTGAAGAACCATTTATGTAGGTTCATGCAGGGGAAAGACGGTGAATTGAGCCCTCTTTCTTCCTATCCCGAACCTCAGCCCTATACGCTGGAAGCCGCTCTGGCGCGTAAGCTGAAGCTGGAGCCCGACGAGGTATGCGTGACTAATGGGGCTACCGAAGCCATCTATCTGATGGCCCAGACTTTTCGGGGTACCCGTTCGGCTATTTTGCAGCCTACTTTTCGGGAATATGCCGATGCCTGCCTGATACACGGTCATCCCACGGTTTCGCTTTACAGTCTGCCTGCGAAACGCGAACGTTATCGGTTGCCCGAGGACGTGCGTATGCTTTGGTTGTGCAATCCCAATAACCCGACGGGCAGTGTGACGGACAAGGCGTGGATGGAGGAGTTGATACGCTGTAATCCACAGGTGTGTTTTGTTATCGACCAGTCTTATGAATACTTTACGTTGCAGCCATTGTTCTCGGCGGCTGAGGCAGTAGCTTTCCCCAATGTGTTGTTGTTGCATTCCATGACCAAACGCTATGCCGTACCTGGTTTGCGGTTGGGGTATATCACCGGAAACGCAGGGCTGTTGAGCCGTATCCGCAACAACCGGATGCCGTGGTCAGTCAATGCTGTGGCTATTGAAGCCGGACTTTTCCTGATCGAAAAGGGAGTGCCCCATTCATTGGACATGGCGGTCTATCTGGACGAGACACAACGGTTGCGTGCCCGATTGGAAGCGTTGGGAGGGATGGACGTATGGGAGACGCAGACGCATTTCATGTTGGTGTGCCTGCGTTTTGGCAAGGCGTCGGCCTTGAAGGAGTATTTGGCAGAGAAGTATGGCATCCTGATACGCGACGCTTCGAATTTCGAAGGGCTGGACGAACGCTTCTTCCGTATTGCCACCCAGACACCCGAAGAAAATGACCGGCTGGTAGATGCCATTGCAGAATGGTTTCAGGAATAAGATGGATAAACGGATAAACAGTATTTTCAATTGGAACAGACATTGATAGCCTTTAGTCTGGCTTTTTACATGGCGTTGCCGCTGTTGGTGGCATGGTTGTTGGACCGCTGGCTGGGCGATCCTCAGTGGATGCCCCATCCGGTGGTGGCATTTGGGAAAGCGATTGCGTTTTTCGAACATCGGTTGAACCACGGGAACGGACGTTTCCTGAAAGGGATGCTGGTCAGCTGCCTGTTGGTAGCGGGTGTCTATTGGCTGACAGCATGGCTGTTGCAGCAGGCGGCTCTGTTTTCGGCGGGGTTGCTGATGGTATTACAGGTTCTGCTGATTTTTTATTGCCTGGCAGGTACTACGTTGGTGCGCGAAGTGCGTATGGTGTTTCTTGCTGTAGACCGTTCGCTGGAGGAGGGCCGGCGTCAGGTGGCACGTATTGTGGGACGCGACACGTCCGAACTGTCTGCGCAGGAAGTGCGTACGGCAGCTTTGGAGACTCTTGCCGAGAACTTGAGCGACGGGGTGGTGGCCCCCTTATTCTGGTATTTGCTACTGGGCGTGCCGGGCATGCTTGCCTATAAAATGGTGAACACGCTGGACTCGATGATAGGTTATCGCAACGAACGTTATCGCCGTTTCGGCTGTTTTGCTGCCCGTCTGGACGATGTGGCCAATTTCATTCCTGCCCGTCTGACTGCCTTCTTGATGGTTGTGGTGTCCGGTCGTCTTTCGTTGCTGGGGTTTGTGGCTCGTTATGGTAGCCAGCATGCCAGTCCCAATTCCGGTTATCCGGAGTCTGCCTTGGCCGGTATCCTGAACTGTCGTTTCGGAGGTCCTCATAACTACTTTGGTGAGGAGGTGTGGAAACCTTACATCGGCGACAACGAGCGTCCGCTGACCACGGAAGACATGCATACGGCTATCCGCATCAACCGTCGTGCGGAAGGGTTGATGATTCTGCTCGTACTTGCTTCTTTCTGTATCCAGTTATTGCTCCAATAAAACTTCCGGTTTACAGCGTGATTTGGATGAGGCCGCCGTAGGGTGTCAGAGAGCTGAAAGCTTTTTCTGCGGTGATGAGGCCTGCGTAAATCTGTGCACAGATCAGTACACCTCCGTGGGCAAAGATGGCTACACGCCGGTAGGGTTTCTGCTTTAGCTCATCCAGGAAGCGGCTGACACGTTCGTATTGCATGGCGAAAGATTCGCCTCCTGTAGCCGCTACGTTCAGGTAGTCGGCATACCATTCCTGAAGGCGGGGATCGTCGTTCCGGTCGAATGGCTTCATTTCCCAGGCTCCGAAGTTGATTTCCATGAGCCGTTTGTCCCGTTCGGCATCGGGGTAACCGCAATAGTCGGCCAGTCGTACGCAACGGGTCAACGGACTGGTGAACGCGTGATCGAAGTTTTCTTCTTCGGGTAAGGAAGCTTTCAGACGAGCCAGGGTGATGGCAGCTTCCTGTTCGAAACTGTCTTTCAGGGGGACGTCTGTCTGTCCGTAGCAGACGCCCGGCGGTACGTCTACCGAGGTATGTCGTATCAAAGTAATTTCCATAAGATAACAGCGCAAAGATAAAATGAGATTTCACATAACAGGAACATCGCTCCGCAGCAGTCGCCCGTGTAGCCTTGAAGTTTTTTCTTCAGGAGTCGGCAAAGCAGCAGGAATACGAACATGGGGGCGACGGTAGCGGGCCACAGCCGGAGCGGCAGCAGGAACAGCAAGGGCAGGATGCCGCTGACGAAAGCTGTAATCAGTTCGCCCCGGTTCATGCCGCTATATACCACCTTTGCCTTGCTTTCCGCTTCGGGGCGGGCGTAGGGCAGGTAGTTAATGATTTGCGAGGCACAGAATTTGCTCCAGCAGTCGCAGCAGAGCGCCAACACACACAGTACGGAAAGCGGCAATCCGCTTGGAAGCTGCCAGAACAACAGGAAGTAAAAAATCAGCCCCACGACACCATACGTGCCAATATGAGAGTCCTTCATGATGGCCAGAATGCGTTCGCGGGTCGTTCCTCCGCCGAAGCCGTCGAAGAAGTCGGCCAGTCCGTCCTCGTGCAGGCATCCCGTCACGAGCAGGCGCGACACGATGGCCAGCAGCCAGGCTACAGGCAAAGGCAGAACTTGGGCAGTGAGCCAAAGTACTCCGGCCATAATGCCGCCCGTCAGCCAGCCCACAAGTGGCCAGTAAGGTACTACATGCTTGAAGCATTCGGCGGGTACTTCCCTGATTTTCCAGAAGGGAAGGCGGGTAAAGAATATCAAGGCAGCCAGAAAATTCATTGCTTAAAAGTATTTGGTAATGGAAGCATGCGCAAAGTTATCCATCTCGTTAATCATTCGTATGGCTGAGTCGACCAAGGGATAGGCACAAATGGCACCGGTTCCCTCTCCAAGCCTTAATCCAAGGTTTATCAGCGGTTTGGCTTGCATGTACTCCAGTATCAGTTTATGTCCGCTTTCGTCGCCGCAATGGCCGAAGATGGCATAATCTTTCACGGCCGGACAGAGCTGCATGGCAGCCAGCATGCAGTTGGTCATGATAAATCCGTCTACCAGTATCAGCATTTTCACTTCGGCAGCCTGGAGCATGGCTCCTACAGCCATCACCATTTCCAGTCCACCGAAGTAGCGGATGATGTCGGTGGCCGATCCGTCTCCGTTGTAGTTTTCCATGCTTCTTTTCAGTACTTCGTATTTATGACGGATGCCTTGCTGGTTCAGTCCGCTACCAGCACCTACACACTGCTCCAAGGGAATTCCCGTGAAATAGGTCATCCACAGCGACGAGGACGAGGTGTTTCCTATTCCCATTTCGCCGAAGCTCAGCACGTTGCTTCCTTCTTCGTGGCATCGGCATACCACTTCGGCACCGCGTTCGATGCAAAGCTCCATTTCTTCCTGCGTCATGGCAGCTTCGTACAGATAGTTGCGGGTACTGCGGCGTACTTTCATGTCGATGATGCCTTTCTCGTAGGGCAGGTCATAGTCCACACCGGCGTCTACGATTTTCAGTTCGAAACCATGCTGGCGGCAGAGGAAGTTGACGCCGGCTCCTCCATGAAGGAAATTGCTCAGTTGTTGCCAGGTCACTTCTTTCGGTGACAGGCTTACACCTTCGTCTACAATCCCGTGGTCGGCGGCAAAGATGATGTTCTGCGGCCTGTGCAGTGCCGGAGTCAGGGTTTGTTGAATCAGGGCAATTTGCAGGGCTATTTCTTCCAGCCTTCCCAGCGAGCCTTTCGGTTTGGTTAGGTTGTTAATCTTGTCTATAATGGACGGACGCAGGTTTTCGTCCGGTTTTTCGATATGAAATGTTTTCATGCTTTTATCTCTGTTTTTGTTATTTTACTTTCATTGGTATTCCTGCCACCATAAGGATGACTTCGTCGGCCTGTGAGGCGATATACTGGTTTACCCAACCCTGAAGGTCGGTGAACTTGCGTTGTATTTCGTTTTCGGAGGTCGCTCCACAGCCTATTTCGTTGGTGACAAACAGGAAGGTCGCATCCTGGCGTGTGAAGCGGTCGAACTCTTCGCGGACGGCTTCCAGGGTTTTGTCCACTTCTGCATTCAGGTCGAAAAAGAAGTTGGTACACCACAAGGTTACGCAGTCTATCAGGACCACCCGTCCGTTCACCGTGTGTCGGCTCAGTGTCTTTTCTTCTTCGATGTTGGTCCATTCGCGGCCTCTTCGTTCCTGATGACGCAAAACGCGCTGTTTGAACTCTTCGTCCCAGATGCGTGCTGTCGCCATGTAAACCGGGTTGGGAGAGAGGGTTAAGGCTCTTTTTTCCGCATAGCTGCTTTTGCCGGAACGTGCTCCTCCTGTGATTAATATAATCCGTTTCATAAGTTCTATTTTTCTAACGGAAAACAAAAATACAAGATTTTGCTGATTTCATAGTTGTATTTCTCAAAAAAGTATTTATCTTTGCTCCCGCTTTGCGAAAAGTACTATTTGTAAAGACAAAAACACTTCGACAGGCGGCAGTAGCTCAGTTGGTAGAGCATCAGCTTCCCAAGCTGAGGGTCACGGGTTCGAGTCCCGCTTGCCGCTCATACTGGTAATCAGAGGTTTACGTGATGTAAATCTCTGATTTTTTGTTTTGCAACAGGCTGGTTTTACGGGTCAGTAGAAATTTAGTGGGGATTTGTTTTCCAAATCTATGGGAATTCTGA
>CAYQOV010000126.1:0-6706 GCA_964419245.1 uncultured Bacteroides sp.
ATCTTCCGCCTCTGCAAGCTCTATGCCTAAACACAGGTTTTTTACTATGCGCCAATAAATGGTGTGAAAAAAGAGTCCGTCACTTTCTACGGCCCTGGCGCACAATGGGGAGAAGGAGGCGTCAACCACAACAAGATGCTCTTCGCCTGCTATTCACCCAGCGGAAACGGGTGGTATAACGGAACCTGGGGGCTACAATTCAACGGAGGAGGTCCTAAAGACACGCGCATCGTTCGCTTCGTCAAATCACCCGTAGAGTTCACCTACTGACAGTCCTCCACTGATACTTCCGGACAAGTATAAAGGAGCACGAGATTGGGATAAACAACTTTCTCGATACAACAAAGCTGGATAGATAGCAGAAAATGGCGGAAAAAATCGGCATAATCTAAAAAGAAAGAAGGCAATATGCCGCAGCTCAATTCGGGATGGAGCACAGCCTCTGCCATGTCTGCCATCACCAGCATCTGATAGTCTAAGGCCAGTTTTTCAGTAGTTACCCCAAAAAGCGGCTGTCCTTCGAGTACATCCCCCTGCTCCAATGCCACGACATAAGCAACCAAAGACTGTTCATCGGGAGCAAACAACAAACTTCCACGATAGAAACAGGCACAGGTAAATGCCGGTCCCTCGCTACATCCCGCCAGCAAGGCCGTCAGCCGATGGTCCGGCAAGCGGTACAACCTCAGGCCGGACACACCCGTAGCTGCTGAGAAGCTCTTGTAGAAAGGATAGCGTCCCTGAGATACAGTATACAGCAACTTGTGCAACTCCCACTGCGCACGAGCTGCATCTTTCAGCGACATATTCAGCAACACGCAAGGCCGCCTATCCAACGAGTCACTAGAAAAAAAGCTACAGGACAGCAATTGCGCCTCTGCCTCCAACCGAAAGTAATCAGCCAGAGACTCGTCGAAAGTCTCACCACCTCCAGCAATCTTTACGGAATCAGCCTTCAACTGTTGAAGGAAACAGTCAATTTCCTCCTTTGACGCTGAAAGGGTACAGTTTTTATAGAGAAAAGTAGATCCGGGCAGTCTGTTCCCTGAAAATCCTTCCAGCGGACGAGCATTGAAAAATGTATGCCGATACGTATCGGCTATAGTATCACAGTGTACAATACCCGCACAATAAACTCCTTCTTCGGCAAACTTCAGGTTGAACTCCAACCAAAAGGGCGTATCATCGGTCGCCACCAACGACGCAAAACGGGACGGACAACGAACATAGGCTACAGTTCTATTCTCTTCGCGCCTCCTCTCGATGGTGGAACGAAAAGCGTCAAGCCTGGCAAGAGACTTCTTCTGCTTCCACGCATCAATCACCTGCTCTACCAACCGCTTCTGGAAACTGACGACCAAAAAGTCACGCTTCATCCAAACTGACAGAAAGCGACCATCTGTGAGAGGATAGATATCAATCACCTGACCGTTGTAACGGGATGTCCGAGAAGGGAAACCTGCCGAACCGCAACGACGAATATAGGTCTCCAGCAACGCACGGTCGTCAGACCCCAAACGACAGTAGAGCACCTGATCGTTCTTCAGATCGAGACTGTGAAAACTGATAAGCAATTCGTTCATCTCCCAACTTAGGCCATGAGGTTCCTCGTCCATATACATGCGAAGGAATTTTTTTGCATAAGAAAAAAGATCGGAAGCGTAAAGAAAATGTCCGTCACGGCTACAAGCCATGTTGTCGATACGTTCGACCAGTTCCGCCGCACGATCAGTCTCAAACACAGCTTCAACATTCTGGGGAATTAAGGTATAAAGATCGAAATCACGTCGTTCATCCATCGTGTCCAAACGCATGAAAGAGTACACGACAAATCCCGTGCATAGAAGGACGATGCATACTATCAGGCTGACTCGTATCAAATTGTTTGGCTTCATGGCTTCCGGCTGCTTGTTTTTGCAAAAATAAACATTTTCACTAATAAAACAAAATTACAGCCAAAAAGTTTAAAGAATTTGGCAATTTATTTATCCGTTGAAACATGGTTTCCTCCAAAGTTCCCTTCCGGAAAAACGTCAGAAAACAAGAGGGAAAAACATTCGTCACACAGCAAAATCATCACAAACTTGTAAATTTCCCATCGATATTCTGTTCATTGAAAAACAAAATCAGAGTTTAAACGGGATCTGCCCCCCCAGATTCAATCTGAATCATCCATACACATCTTCCCCTTCCACTCAATCTCCAGTCCGTCGTAGGCAAAATGAATGTGCGGAGGCAACTGGCCGCTGATTTCAGCATGCAGTCCCGCATGATGCCCCATGTGGACAAAATAGGTTTCACGGGCTCCGATGCGACGGGCAGCTTCCAACGCCTCGGGGATGGACTGGTGCGAACCATGAGGAGTAAGACGCAAGGCATTCATCACCAGTACATCAATTCCCTCCAACAGACGGTAGGAATCGTCGGACATGGTCAACATGTCCGTCACATAACCCAGCCCACCTCCAATTCGGAAGCCCAAAATGGGCAGACGGCCATGCATTACCTCAAAAGGCAGGATTTCCGTTGTCCCCATAAAAAAAGGTACACCAGCCTTCAGCTCATGAAGCGAAATGCGAGGCACACCTGGATACTTGTGCTCCACAAAGCAGTAGGGCATACGCATACGAAGATGTTCTGCCGTATAAGCATCGGAAAAGACCGGAACCTCACCAAATCGACAATAAGGACGCAAATCGTCCAGTCCACCCACGTGGTCATAGTGCTCATGTGTAATGAGCACGCCGTCTATCCGACCAAACCACCGGGAACGTATCATCTGTTCCCGAAAGTCGGGACCGCAATCGATCAGAATAGTAGCGCCATCGTCTGTATGCAGCAGGGCGGACGTACGCAAGCGGTTGTCACGGAAATCTGTTGATGTACAGACGGGACAGGTGCACCCCACCTCGGGCACTCCGGTAGATGTTCCAGTTCCTAAGAATCTCAGTTTCACAAATTCTATCCTTTAATCGTATTCGTTCAAATGAAGTTCACTTCCGGCTCAATCTCAATCCCGAAACGGTCGGCCACAGTTTTCTGCACAGCACGTGCCAGAGCTACAACATCCGCTCCTTCAGCTCCGCCCCGATTGACCAGCACCAGCGCCTGACGGTCATGGACAGCCGCACGCCCCAAAGCTTTTCCCTTCCAGCCGGCCTGCTCAATGAGCCACCCGGCGGGTACTTTCACGCAGTCGGTATCCACTTCGTAACAGGGCATATCGGGAAAACTGGTACACAGTTCTTCATACTGCGACTTGAGGATGACCGGGTTCTTAAAGAAGCTGCCGGCATTGCCCAACCTGGCCGGATCGGGTAACTTGCTGCGACGGATATCTACAATGACTTGCCGGACATGAGCCAGCGTCACTTCGTCATATTGCGCCAGCGACTGACGGACATTACCATAGTCGAGCCTGAAACAAGGGTGCTTACTCAGACGAAAATTAACATAAAGAATGAAAACAGACTTCATGTTCGGACGTTTGAAAATGCTGTCACGATAAGCATAAGCACATTCCGCAGCCTTATAGATTCGCTTTCGCCCCATCACATCCATTGTTTCCACAGAATCTATCAGGTCACAGACCTCCGCGCCATAGGCACCGATATTCTGCACTGCCGCAGCACCTACCTCACCGGGGATCAAAGAAAGATTTTCTGCACCATGCCAATCATTGTCTACACAATGCTGTACAAAATCATCCCAAACCACTCCACTTCCCACTCGTACCTCTACCCAATTACGATTCTCATAGGTCACTTCTATCGTCTTGACAATTGAATGAAGGAAAGTCCAGTCATACCGTTTCTGCGTGAACAACAAGTTACTTCCCCCCCCTATACAAAAATAAGGGCGAGCCGAGAATGTCCCCCCTTCAATCAGCCGCTCCAATTCCTCTACTGAAGCAAATTCGCGAAAGTCTGCCGCCTCTGCCTGGATACCGAACGTATTATGAGGTAGCAATGAATGATATTCCATACACGTCACTCTGTCAGATTCCTGTATCTTCGTATTTATATAATTCCCATTCCCCCTTTCTCTTCCTGAAATAGAAAATGTTTGAATAACCATTGCTGAGACCATTGACCTTCAAAATCTTAGTTGAAGAACGATCTTCATTCTTCTGTCCGTAATTGATATTGGAAAGCCGATCGGAAGGCAACGTAGGCCTAAACACATACCACTGATCCACATCAAGTGTCGTCTCCAAAATAGAAAATTCATCATCGGGATCGATCGTCACGAACTGTAAAGGCCGGGAGATATGTTCCCGCTGATAGAGACTATCTACCGCAAAACGGGCATAAAAGGATACAAAACTGGGATCCTTCTCTTTATCTTCCTCCATCTTTCGCAAGTTGATGGCTTCAAGCATCCACATTCCTTTAGTTCGTTCGAAATAATAACGCTTCACCATCCGCGTCTTAAGAAAAATCCACTCCACCTGAACAGACGAAAGCGTCGTATCGCCAACCAAATCCATATCGTCCTCACTGTCGAATAGTAACGTATAGAAAGTCTGACCGGCAAAAAGTGGATCGTGTTTCCAATATTTCTTTTCAATCTTTAAGGGAGTATCCACATTATAATAAGGCAATGGGAAGATAGTACGCTGCCGTTGGAACAGAGAATCGGTCGCATAGTTAAAAACAAAATCGTCAAACAGTTCGTCTGCGCCTACCGGCCGAGGAGCATCTTCCGCCGGAACTTCATCCAGCGACTCTTCTTCCCTGACACCAGCCGAATCGACCATCGCAGTAATTGCACTGAAAGAATCGATGTTCGCCTTGGGATTCTTGCAAGAGAACAGCAAGGCAAACACCGATAATCCCCATATTATTTTTCTCATATCCAACAGATCGGCAACGATCATTTATTCAACTTTACCCTCAGCTTCTCCAGCATGTCCACAGTCATGGACTCCAGGTCGTATTGAGGTTTCCAATCCCATTCTTCACGGGCACAGCTATCATCCATGCAATCAGGCCAGCTATCAGCAATGCTTTGCTTTAAGGGATCTACATCATAAACCATTTCAAAGTCCGGCACATGCTTCTTGATTGCAGCATAAATTGTCTCGGGAGCAAAGCTCATGGAAGCGATGTTGAAGGCATTGCGATGCTTCAGTCTGGCAGGATCGGCCTCCATCAACGTAATAGCCGCATTCAAGGCGTCAGGCATGTACATCATATCCATCAGCGTACCTTCTTTCAGGGGACAAACAAATTTTTCTCCTTTCACGGCAGCATAATAGATGTCAACCGCATAATCGGTAGTTCCACCACCCGGAGGAGTTACATTCGAAATAATACCCGAAAAACGTACCGCACGCGTGTCAACGCCGTATTTGGTATGATAATAATCACTCAACAATTCTGTAGTAACCTTGCTAACACCATACATCGTACGCGGACGTTGAATGGTATCCTGCGGTGTCATGACATGCGGAGTATCCTGTCCAAACGAACCGATTGAACTCGGTGTAAACACTGCACAACTATGTATGCGAGCCACCTCAAGCACATTCCATAAACCGTCTATACCAATTTTCCACGCCAAGCGAGGTTTACTTTCGGCAACAACAGAAAGCAATGCCGCCAAATTATAAATCGTATCAATACTGTACTCTTTAACAGCCGTTTCAATAGCATCAAAGTCAGTTACATCGGCCAATACAGAAGGGCCCGTCTCCTTCAATTCACCTTTCGGTTCAGCCCCTTTAATGTACCCGGCAACAACATGTTCATTGCCATAACGCTTACGTAATTCCATCGTAAGTTCCGATCCGATCTGACCGGTAGCTCCAATTACTAAAATATTTTTCATTTCGAACAAAATAAAGTTAGAGAATTCCTTTTTTCAAAAAGTACGCAAAGATACACACTTTTTTTTCAAAATTCTATCATTCTGATATTGTTTATTTCAGGAAAAATGATGTCCTTTGCATAGTGTGTAACTAATTGTAAAAATCCTAAAACAAAAACGTTATGTATGGTAAAATGAAAGAGTTTCTCAGCCAGACACTTGCTGAGATAAAAGAAGCCGGTCTCTATAAGGAAGAACGTCTGATTGAAAGCGCGCAGCAAGCCGCTATCACAGTAAAAGGCCAAGAAGTGCTGAACTTCTGTGCCAACAATTACTTGGGATTGTCCAATCATCCCCGCTTAATCGAAGCTGCTCAGAAAATGATGGATCGCCGTGGTTATGGTATGTCATCCGTCCGCTTCATTTGTGGCACCCAAGACATTCACAAGGAACTTGAAGCAGCAATCTCCGATTACTTCCATACAGAAGACACTATTTTATATGCAGCTTGTTTCGACGCTAATGGTGGTGTATTCGAACCCCTGTTCACCGAAGAAGATGCCATCATTTCCGACTCACTGAATCATGCTTCTATCATTGACGGTGTACGCCTCTGCAAAGCAAAACGTTATCGTTACGCCAACGCTGATATGGCTGATCTGGAACGTTGCTTGCAAGAAGCTCAAGCACAGCGTTTCCGTATTATCGTAACAGACGGTGTATTCTCAATGGACGGAAATGTAGCCCCAATGGACAAGATCTGCGATCTGGCAGAAAAATACGATGCCCTAGTTATGGTAGACGAATCACATTCCGCAGGTGTAGTAGGTCCTACAGGACATGGTGTCAGCGAATTGTATAATACTTACGGACGTGTGGACATCTATACCGGTAC
>CAYQOV010000127.1:0-6463 GCA_964419245.1 uncultured Bacteroides sp.
CAACCAGTATGACAGCGCGAAGAGCTGCGCCATTGCGGCTTCGCTGTATGGTGGTGAAACCGGTTGTAGCTATGGCTGTCTGGGATGTGGCGACTGCGTGTCGGCCTGCCAGTTCGGTGCCCTCCGAATAACTCCCGAGACGGGGCTTCCCGAAGTGGATGAGGCCAAGTGTACGGCCTGTGGTGCGTGTGCCAAAGCTTGTCCGCGCAACATTATCGAAATTCGTCCGCAGGGCAAGAAGTCACGTCGCGTGTACGTACAGTGTGTCAACAAGGATAAAGGTGCCGTGGCACGCAAGGCTTGTACGGCTGCCTGCATCGGTTGTGGCAAGTGCGTGAAGGTATGTGCTTTCGAAGCCATTACGCTGGAGAATAACCTGGCTTACATCGATCCGAACAAGTGTAAATCTTGCCGTAAGTGCGAAGAGGTTTGTCCGCAGAACGCCATCATTGCCCTGAACTTCCCTCCGCGTAAGCCGAAGACGGAAGAAGGAACCGCTCCGGTTGCTGCCTCGAAGACTGCTGCTCCGAAGGCAGAGGCTCCCAAAGCCGAGGCTTCAAAACAGACTCCCGAAGCCCCCAAAGCCGAAGCATAATCAACTAGAATCATAAACGACTAAAATACAGAATTTGTATGTTGAAAACATTTTCAATCGGTGGTGTTCATCCACACGAAAATAAACTTTCAGCACATCAGCCCATCATCAAGGCAGAAGTTCCTGCCAAGGCCGTCATTCTGTTGGGGCAGCACATCGGTGCTCCTGCAAAGCCGATTGTAGCCAAGGATGATGTTGTGAAAGTAGGTACGAAGATTGCCGAACCCGGTGGCTTTGTATCAGCAGCTATTCATTCGTCTGTCAGCGGTAAAGTTGCCAAGATTGATACGATTGTCGATGCCAGCGGCTACGCTAAACCTGCCATCTTCATCGACGTGGAAGGCGACGAATGGGAAGAAAGCATTGACCGCACTGACACGCTGGTGAAGGAATGCAACCTGACTCCCGAAGAAATTGTCAAGAAGATAGCCGATGCCGGTATTGTAGGTATGGGTGGTGCCTGCTTCCCCACTCAAGTGAAACTTTGCCCACCTCCTGCATTCAAGGCCGAATGTGTCATCATTAATGCTGTGGAATGTGAGCCTTACCTGACGGCCGACCACCAGCTGATGCTGGAACATGCCGAAGAAATCATGGTAGGTGTGACGATCCTGATGAAAGCTGTCAAGGTGAATAAGGCATTCATTGGTATTGAAAACAACAAGCCCGACGCTATCCAGCTGATGACGAAGGTTGCTTCTTCTTATTCCGGCATCGAGGTAGTTCCCTTGAAAGTGAAATATCCGCAGGGCGGTGAAAAGCAGTTGATCGACGCCATTATCAAGCGTCAGGTGGCTGCCGGTGCGTTGCCTATTTCTACGGGTGCCGTAGTGCAGAACGTAGGTACAGCCTTCGCTGTGTATGAAGCTGTGCAGAAGAACAAACCGTTGTTCGAACGTGTCATCTCTGTAACAGGTAAGTCGCTGGCCAAACCTTCCAACTTCCTGGCACGTATCGGTACGCCGATGCAGCAACTGATCGACGCTTGCGGTGGTCTGCCCGAAGATACAGGTAAGATTATCGGCGGTGGTCCGATGATGGGTAAGGCATTGGTCAATACCGATGTTCCTACCGCTAAAGGCAGTTCCGGTATCCTGATCATGAACAACAAGGAAGCCAAGCGCGGAGCCGTACAGCCCTGTATCCGTTGCGCCAAGTGTGTTGGTGCCTGTCCGATGGGATTGGAGCCTTTCCTGCTTGCCACGGTTTCGGCTCACGGCGATTTCGAACGTGTGGAAAAAGAGGACATCATGTCGTGCATTGAGTGTGGTTCATGTCAGTTCACTTGTCCGTCCAATCGTCCGATGCTTGACTACATCCGTTTGGGTAAAGCTAAGGTCGGAGCTATGATACGTGCCCGTCAGGCCAAGAAGTAAGAATAGTAAAGAACAGAATTCAAGAACATTTATGAATAAATTAATTGTATCCCTTTCGCCCCACGTTCATGGAGGTGACAGCGTGAAGAAGAATATGTACGGCGTGCTCATCGCACTGCTGCCGGCCTTCCTCGTGTCCCTCTACTTTTTTGGAGTGGGTGCTTTGATTGTGACTTTGACTTCCGTATTGGCTTGCGTGTTCTTTGAGTGGGCCATCGGTAAGTTTATCATGAAGAAAGAAACTACGACCATTTGCGACGGTTCGGCTATTATCACAGGTGTGTTGCTGGCCTTTAACTTGCCATCCAATCTGCCTGTCTGGATTATCATCATTGGTGCTTTGTTTGCCATTGGTGTTGGCAAGATGTCGTTCGGTGGTTTAGGTTGCAACCCTTTCAACCCTGCTTTGGTAGGTCGTGTGTTCCTGTTGTTGTCTTTCCCTGTGCAGATGACTAGCTGGCCTGCTGTCGGACAGCTGACCGCTTACACGGATGCTGTGACCACTGCTACTCCGCTGGCTATCATGAAGGGCGTAGCGAATGGCGCTCCTGGCTTCTCTATGGATCAGCTTCCCGGTGCATTGGATTTGTTTTTCGGAAACAATCCTGGTTGTATCGGTGAAGTAAGTGCCGTAGCTCTGTTGTTGGGCCTGGTATATATGTTGTGGAAGAAGATCATTACGTGGCACATTCCCGTATCTATCCTGGTAACGGTGTTTGTGTTCGCGTCCATTATGCACTGGGTTGATCCTGACAAGTACGCTTGTGGTTTGGTTCACTTGCTTTCCGGTGGTCTGATGCTGGGTGCTGTGTTCATGGCAACCGATTATGTAACTTCTCCGATGAACCACAAGGGAATGCTGATCTATGGTGTCTGCATCGGTTTGCTGACTGTGATCATCCGTCTGTTTGGTGCATATCCCGAAGGTATGTCGTTCGCCATTCTGATCATGAACGCGTTCACTCCGCTTATTAATACGTATGTCAAACCTAAACGCTTCGGGGAGGTGGCTAAGAAGAAATGAAAAAGTTAGAATCATCTTTAAAGAATATGTTGCTGGTACTTACAGGGGTGACTGCAATCTCCGTAGCGTTGCTGGCTTATGTGAATGAATTGACCAAGGAACCGATTGCGGCAGCCAATGCCAAGACATTGAGCGATGCTGTAAAGGCGGTGGTTCACGGTTTTGACAACGACCCGATTGCTGAAAAGAAAATGCAGGAAGTAAATGGCGTGGAGTATGCTGTATACCCTGCAACTAAGAGTGGTGAGTTTATCGGTGCTGCTGTCGAGGCATCAGCCATGGGTTTCGGAGGCGACTTGCGTGTGCTGGTAGGTTTTGATGCCCAGGGTAATATTATAGATTATTCCTTGCTGTCCCATGCCGAAACTCCGGGTTTGGGTTCCAAAGCGTCTGACTGGTTTAAGAAAGGAAATAAGGGCGACATCACCGGCAAGAATCCTGGAAACGCTCCGTTGACAGTGAGCAAGGATGGTGGTGAAATAGATGCCATCACGGCTTCTACCATTACTTCACGTGCTTTCTTGAACGCAGTGAATACGGCTTATGCAGCTTACGCCGGACAGAATACAGCTGACGGAGCTACAGGAGCCACTCAAAAGAATGTTGAACCCGCTGCCGAATCTGCCACAACAGATTCTATCAGCGCCAAATAAGAAAGGAGCCTGACTTATGAATAACTTTAAAGTTTTGATGAACGGCATTATCAAGGAGAATCCGACATTTGTGCTTCTGCTTGGTATGTGTCCTACGCTGGGTACCACTTCTTCCGCCATCAACGGTATGGGTATGGGACTGGCCACCATGTTTGTGCTCATTTGCTCCAATGTGGTAATCTCTGCCATCAAGAATCTGATTCCCGATATGGTGAGAATCCCGTCGTATATCGTGGTCATCGCTTCATTTGTGACGTTACTCCAGATGGTGATGCAGGCTTATGTTCCGGCGTTGTATGCCACGTTGGGTTTGTTCATTCCATTGATTGTTGTGAACTGTATCGTGTTAGGACGTGCTGAAGCTTTTGCTGCTAAAAATAATCCGGTAGCATCCCTGTTTGACGGTCTCGGTATCGGCCTGGGATTTACCATTGCCTTGACGCTGCTTGGCGCTGTCCGTGAGTTTTTGGGTACAGGAAAAATGTTCGGTCTTTCACTGATTCCCGAAGAATATGGTATGCTGATATTTGTTTTGGCACCGGGTGCCTTCATCGCGTTGGGTTATCTCATCGCTTTGGTGAACCGCCTGAAAAAAGCCTGAGGCTGCGACAACCATCGGCGGGTGTACCTGTCTGGTTGCCAATTATTAACCGTTAATTGATTAGAAGATGGAATATATCTTAATATTTATTTCGGCAGTCTTTGTAAACAACATCGTACTGTCACAGTTCTTGGGTATTTGTCCGTTTTTGGGCGTTTCCAAGAAAGTGGATACTGCACTGGGAATGTCGGCAGCTGTAGCCTTTGTGCTCACCATTGCCACGATTGTCACTTTCCTGTTGCAGAAGTATGTGCTCGATGCACTGAACTTAGGCTATCTGCAGACCATTACTTTTATTCTTGTTATCGCTGCGTTGGTTCAGATGGTGGAAATCATTCTGAAGAAAGTATCGCCTTCGCTTTATCAGGCTTTGGGCGTATTCCTCCCTCTGATTACAACTAACTGCTGTATTTTGGGTGTGGCCATTTTGGTTATTCAGAAGAATTATGACCTTCTGACTGGTGTGGTATATGCATTCTCTACAGCTCTTGGTTTTGGTTTGGCATTGACTTTGTTTGCCGGCTTGCGTGAGCAAATGAGCCTTGTTAACATACCAAAGGGTATGCAGGGAACTCCTATTGCATTGATTACAGCTGGTCTTCTGGCTATGGCTTTTATGGGCTTCTCAGGAGTTGTGAAGATCTGATACGCTGACACGCATTGAAATAATGACGTGCCGACCTGTTTGGATGAAAGTAGAAATACTTTTCATGCAGAAAAACAGGCCGGCACGTTTTTTTTCTTGTTTTCTGTATATAAATTTAAAAATGTTTGCTACTTTTGTACCAGTAAAAGACCTAAAAACTAAAACATCTCTACTTATGAAAGAAAGAATATTAGTGACAGGAGGTACCGGATATATTGGTTCTCATACTGTTGTAGAACTTCAAAACGCAGGTTATGAAGTAGTTATCATTGACAATTTGTCTAATTCCAGTGCTGATGTAGTAGACAATATTGAAAAGGTATCAGGTATCCGTCCGGCGTTTGAGAAACTTGATTGTTTGGATTTTGAGGGACTTGACGCCATGTTCTCCAAATATACAGGCATTAAAGCAATCATTCATTTTGCTGCCAGCAAAGCTGTGGGTGAGTCTGTCGAGAAACCTTTGAAATATTATCGCAATAATTTGGTTTCTTTGATTAACTTGCTTGAGTTGATGCCTAAACATGGGGTAGAAGGAATTGTATTTTCTTCTTCATGTACGGTATATGGTCAGCCCGATGTTTTGCCTGTAACAGAAGCTGCGCCTATTAAAAAGGCCGAATCTCCCTATGGCAACACCAAGCAGATTAATGAAGAGATTATTCGTGATACTGTAGCTTCGGGTGCGCCTATTAATGCTATCATGTTGCGTTACTTCAATCCGATCGGTGCTCATCCAAGCGCATTGCTCGGCGAATTGCCCAACGGTGTTCCCCAGAACCTCGTTCCTTACCTGACGCAGACAGCTATCGGAATCCGCGAGAAATTGAGCGTATTCGGTGATGATTATGATACTCCGGATGGTTCTTGTATCCGCGACTTCATCAATGTAGTCGATCTGGCCAAGGCACATGTGGTAGCTATTAACCGCATTCTACAGCACAAGCAGAAAGAGAAAGTGGAAGTGTTCAACATTGGTACAGGTCGTGGTCTCTCTGTACTTGAACTCATTAAAGCTTTTGAAACTGCAACAGGTGTGAAGCTAAACTATCAGATTGTAGGCCGTCGTGCCGGTGATATTGTAAAAGTATGGGCTGACCCGACATTGGCTAACGAGGAGCTGGGTTGGAAGGCTGAAACCTCAATTGAAGATACTGTACGTTCTGCATGGAACTGGCAGTTGAAACTTCGTGAAAGAGGCATTCAATAAAGAATAATAGATTAAATAAGAAAAAATACATAACCTCATTGAACAAATGTTTCATGATATTTGTTCATTGAATGCAATATGTCGCCGATATGTGTATGTGAATATCCATAGAAGGTGTTTTATGTGAAAACATAATAGGCATAATTGCATAGTAGTTTTGTCGTGTTTTATTTTGTGTTTGTGTTGTGAATAGGTCCTGTCGTGACGACAGGGCCTATTTTTATTATTATGATTGCCATTTGCATGTAGACGGAGTGTTGGTTTAGATCTGGTGGATAATAAAGTAACATTTATTGTGATTTCTTCGGCGCATAGTAAAAAACCTGTGTAAGCGAAAAAAGTTAGTACCTTTGTAGAA
>CAYQOV010000128.1:0-6376 GCA_964419245.1 uncultured Bacteroides sp.
CTACGACGTAGACCCCGACCTGGCCAAGGACGTTCCCGGACGTATGAAGGAATTCGAAAATCTGGTACAGCGTACCCACCGCACCGGCCTGAAAGTCATCATAGACTTTGTGCCCAACCACGTGGCACGCCAATATCACTCCGACGCCCAGCCCGACGGCACTTCACAGCTTGGTGCCAACGACGATCCACATTATGCCTTTAGCCCCTACAACAACTTCTACTACATCCCGCAAAGCGAGCTCCACGGGCAGTTCGACATGCAAGGCAGTGCTGCTGAACCCTATCATGAATATCCCGCCAAAGCTACGGGCAACAACCGCTTCGATGCTTGCCCTACGATTGACGATTGGTACGAGACAGTGAAACTGAACTACGGCGTAGACTACCAGAACGGTGGCACCCGCCACTTCGACCCTATCCCCGACACGTGGGAAAAGATGCGGGACATCCTCCTCTTTTGGGCCGCGAAAGACATAGGCGGCTTCCGCTGCGACATGGCGGAGATGGTGCCCGTCGAATTCTGGGGATGGGCCATCCCACAAGTAAAAGAAAAGTATTCCGACCTGCTCTTCATCGCCGAAGTCTATAACCCCTCCTAATATCGCAACTACCTGGACCGCGGCCACTTCGACTACCTGTATGACAAGGTAGGACTCTACGATACACTCCGCGCCATCGTCTGCAGTAACGAATCGGCTACCGCCATCACCCGTTGCTGGCAAAGTTTGGGTGGCATCGAGCAACGCATGCTCAATTTCCTGGAAAACCACGACGAACAGCGCATCGCCTCCGACTTTTTTGCCGGAAATCCTTGGAAAGCCATCCCTGCCTTGGTCGTATCGGCCTGCATAAATACCAACCCCATGATGATCTACTTCGGACAGGAATTTGGCGAACCCGGCATGGATCACGAAGGCTTCAGCGGACGCGACGGACGTACCACTATCTTCGACTACTGGAGTGTGGGGACCATCCGCCGTTGGCGCGACGGCGGCAAGTTCGACGGGCGCATGCTGACCGACGACGAACAACGTCTGCATGACGTTTACCAGCGCGTCCTCACCCTCTGCCGTCAAGAGGAAGCCATTGCCCACGGCCTGTTCTTCGACCTGATGTATGCCAACATTGGCGGCTGGCGCTTCAACGAACACCGCCAGTATGCCTTCCTCCGCAAACACGGCAATGAAGTGCTGCTCATCGTCGCCAACTTCGACTCCGCCACTGCCGACGTGGCAATCAACATCCCTTCCCACGCCTTCAGCTACCTGCAAATGCCGCAAGTAGAACACTACCAGGCCGTCGATCTGCTCACTGGCGTCGAAGAAACCGTCTGCCTGCTGCCCTACAAGGCCACAGACATAACCGTTAAAGGATACAGCGCAAAGATACTGAAGTTCACGCTGTAAACAGACAAAAGAAATGCCCGGCACACCGTCTCTGATGCAGAATTTTGCATCAAGGACGAAATATGTCGGGCATTACCTATCAGAATCATTATCCGTTTTCTTCAGCGTTACTCCGTATCCTTTCCTTCCATAATATCTTTCAACAGATACAATCGCGTAATAGCCGGATGATAAAACGGATCAGGGTAATGCGCTTTGATATCGTTCAAATTGGCCTGAACATAACGGTCTACATCGAAAATATGCTCTGCCTCGTTCAAATCCGCCTCTTTCGGGAAAGTGGTGTGAACCGCCCAATCACACAAGGCCTTGACACTTTCTTCATCGTATGAATACTCTTTCATGATGTTTCTTCTTATTTTTTCCGCAAAGATAAGAGAAAAAATCATTTTCCTGCTGAACAAAACAGATACTTCGTCTGTTATATAAATGTGTTTTTCATAGTATTAGATATAAGATTAATTGAGACCAGAAGCCGGCTTGTGAAAGTAGGTGGAGGCACAACAGAGGCGTCTGTTGATTTAATGAATGCTTTAAGAGCATCGGTTTACCCCAAAACCGATGCTTTTTTTTACCATTATTTGGCATTTTAGAAATATTATTCGTAAGTTTGTCACATTGATAAAAAGAAGCTGAATATGGACATTCCTGTTATATTCCGGTATTTGAAAGACCTGGCCGCCAACAACAACCGCGACTGGTTCAACGCCCATCGCGACGCCTACGAATCGGCCCGCAGGGAATTCGAGAATCTCCTGACGGCTGTTATCGCGCGCATTTCGACGTTCGACGAGACCATCCGCGGCATCGAAGCCAAAGACTGCACCTACCGCATCTATCGCGACACGCGCTTCAGCCAGGACAAAACACCTTACAAGATACACATGGGAGGCTACATCAACGCCAAAGGGAAAAAATCGGACCACTGCGGCTACTACCTCCATCTGCAACCCGGCAACTGCCTGCTGGCCGGAGGAAGCTATTGCCCCCCTCCTGCCCTGCTGAAAGCCCTGCGACAGGCCGTGTTTGACAACATCGACGAGTTCCGCGCCATCGTGGAAGATCCCGCTTTCAGCCGATACTTCCCCGTTGTCGGCGAAACGTTCCTGAAAACTGCCCCGAAAGGCTTCCCAAAGGATTTCCCTTACCTGAAGTATCTGCAATGCAGGGAATATACCGTCAACTGCCCCTGCCCGACGACTTCTTTCTGGACCCAGACTTCCTGGACCGCACGACGGACATCTTCCGACAGATGAAACGCTTTGCAGACTTCGTAAACTACACGATAGACGATTTCGAATAAAAATAGATTATAACTAACTAAAACATTTGGATTATGGTAATAGACAAACTGGAAAACATAGAAAAGTATGCGACGCTGAACCCCTTGTTCGCACAAGCCGTTGAATTCCTGAAATCGCACGACCTGAAGGCTCTCGAACCTGGCAAAACCGAACTGAAAGGAAAAGACCTCCTTGTAAACGTGACGGAGACCAAACCCAAGACCAAAGAACAGGCACGCCTCGAAACCCACAGGGACTTCATCGACATCCAAATCCCCGTATCGGGAACCGAAATCATGGGCTACACCCCCGCCTGCGACTGCCGGCCTGCCGATGCCCCCTACAGTGCGGAAAAGGACATCACCTTCTTCGAGGGACCGGCCGAAAGCTACATCGACGTGAAGCCCGGCATGTTCGCCATCTTCTTCCCACAGGACGGACACGCTCCCGGCATCACCCCCGACGGTGTGAAGAAAATTATCATAAAAGTGAAAGCCTGAACAAAACCAAACTAACAATAAAACTCATCCGTTATGGAAACACTTAATCTTATAAAAAACGATCCCTGGCTGGAGCCTTACGCTGATGCCATCAACGGACGCCATCAGTATGCGGTAAGCAAGGAAGCCGAGCTGACTAACAATGGAAAAAAAACACTCTCCGACTTTGCATCCGGCTACCTATACTTCGGCCTGCACCGTACTGAAAGCGGCTGGGTTTTCCGCGAATGGGCCCCAAACGCAACCCAAATCTTCCTGGTCGGAACGTTCAACGGCTGGAAAGAGGAAAAGAAATTCGGTCTGAAACGTAAAAACAACGGCAACTGGGAACTGAAACTCCCGGCAGACGTACTGAAACACGGCGACCTGTACAAACTGAAAGTCTATTGGGAAGGCGGATGCGGCGAACGCATACCGGCATGGGCCACACGCGTCGTGCAGGACGACGAGACCAAGATATTCAGCGCACAGGTATGGGATCCAGAGAAACCGTACAAGATGAAGAAACGCGCCTTCAAGGCTGCAACCGACCCGCTGCTGATTTACGAATGCCACATCGGCATGGCCCAGCAGGAAGAGAAGGTGGGAAGCTACCGGGAATTCCAGGAAAAAGTACTGCCACGCGTGGCTGCGGACGGCTACAACTGCATCCAGATCATGGCCATCCAGGAACATCCTTACTACGGCAGCTTCGGTTACCACGTGTCCAGCTTCTTTGCCGCTTCGTCACGCTTCGGCACCCCAGACGAACTGAAGGAACTGATTGATACGGCCCACGGCATGGGCATCGCAGTCATCATGGACATCGTGCATTCACACGCCGTGAAGAACGAAGTGGAAGGTCTGGGCAACTTTGCCGGCGACCCCAACCAATACTTCTATCCCGGCGACCGACACGAACATCCGGCATGGGACTCGCTCTGCTTCGACTACGGCAAGAACGAAGTCATCCACTTCCTGCTCTCCAACTGCAAATACTGGATGGAAGAATACCGCTTCGACGGTTTCCGCTTCGACGGCGTGACATCCATGCTCTACTACAGCCACGGACTGGGAGAAGCCTTCTGCAACTACGGCGACTACTTCAACGGCCATCAGGACGACAACGCCATCTGTTATCTGACCTTAGCAAACCGACTGATCCATCAAGTAAATCCTAAAGCAATCACTATAGCTGAAGAAGTGTCGGGTATGCCCGGCCTGGCCGCCAAGTACGAAGACGGCGGATACGGCTTCGACTACCGCATGGCCATGAACATCCCCGACTACTGGATCAAGACCATCAAGGAAAAGATTGACGAAGACTGGAAGCCGTCGAGCATGTTCTGGGAAGTGACCAACCGCCGTTCCGACGAGAAGACCATCTCGTATGCCGAAAGCCACGACCAGGCGCTGGTGGGCGACAAGACCATCATCTTCCGCCTGATAGACGCGGACATGTACTGGCACATGCAGAAGGGCGACGAAAACTACACCGTGAAGCGCGGCATTGCCCTGCACAAGATGATACGCCTGCTGACGGCCACCACCATCAACGGCGGCTATCTCAACTTCATGGGCAACGAGTTCGGACATCCCGAATGGATAGACTTCCCACGCGAAGGCAACGGATGGTCGTGCAAGTATGCCCGTCGCCAATGGAACCTGGTAGATAACAAGAACCTGGCCTACCATTACCTGGGCGACTTCGACGCTGCCATGCTGCAGGTCATCAAGAGCATTAAAAACTTCCAGGCCACTCCCGTACAGGAAATCTGGCACAACGACGGCGACCAGATACTCGCCTATATGCGTAAGGATTTGGTATTTGTTTTCAATTTCAATCCAAAGCAGTCGTTTACAGACTACGGATTCCTGGTACCTGCCGGTTGTTACGAAGTTATTCTCAACACCGACGATCCCGCTTATGGAGGTTACGGATTTGCCGACGACAGCGTGAAACATTTCACCATCCCCGACCCTCTCTATAAGAAGGAAAAGAAAGAATGGATGAAACTATATATCCCTGCGCGTACAGCTGTTGTGTTGAAAAGAAAGAAGTAAGGAGCGTAGAACATAAAAGCTCAATTAAAAGGGGCCACATCATTCTCTAAAAAGAATTGATGTGGCTCTTTTCATCTGATAACAACAAACCTCTACTTGAGCGATGTAAAGTGGTACTTTATGTTCCTAAAGCTTCACTTTAGAGACACAATCATTGAGCTTACAGACTAAGTCCGGATTAATATATACAAAAAGAGGATGCGTTGCATAAACGCACCCTCTTTTATTCTTTCTCTAAAGACAGAAAAGAATTACTCAGCTTGTAACTGAATATCAATTTGCTTCAGCATACCATTTACATTGTCCAACATTGCTTTTTGCTTTGGGTTGGTCAAAAGCTTGGCAACAGACTCCAAATAACCCTTAGCCTCTGTATAAATGGTTTTAGCCTTATCTCTGTCAGTAGCCAATGTCTTGGTAGCATCGTTGTATTTCAAAGCACCAAGGCTGTACAAAGCATTTGTATTGTTTTCCTGAACCTCCAGAATTTCTTTGTATGCTTCTTCAGCAGCTGCTGTCTTACCGGCTTTCTGTGCCGTAATGCCAGCGTTCAGATAATAAGTGGTATACATCTTGGTCAGAGACTTGTCGCCCGGAACTTCTTTCAACCCTTCCTTAATGGTAGCAAGATATTCATCGTTCTTTTTCAAGTCTTTTAATGCACCCGCTTTTCCGATATAAGCATTAACCAGATTGTATTTCTTCTGTACAGCTATATCAAAGTATTTCACAGCATCTTCAGATTTCTTTATTTTATCGGCACAAATACCACAATTAAATGCGATAACTGAGTCTTGATTGTTTGTCTGGTTCAGATAATTACTGAAATTGGTATAGGCTTTTTGATAATCCTTGGCTTCCAAGGCTGCGATGCCGTCGTCTCTCAATTTTGCGAGATCTGCTTCCTGAGCAAAAAAGTTTGTTGCTGCACAACACAGTGCAAGAGATAAGATTAATTTTTTCATATTGCTTTAATTATTTAAAATGTATTCCCAAAAGTAAGAGTACATCTTGTAAGAAACAAGTCTCTTTCACTTTTTTTGAGCATTGCCCTGCGAATGTAACATGTATTAGCTTTAAGAAGAAATGGCGCATAGTAAAAAACCTGTGTTTAGGCATAGAGCTTGCAGAGGCGGAAGATG
>CAYQOV010000129.1:0-6336 GCA_964419245.1 uncultured Bacteroides sp.
GCCCGACGGTCAGATGGGTAACTCTGAAGTAGGGCACCTGAACATCGGTGCGGGCCGTATCGTTTATCAGGACCTCGTGAAGATCAACCGCGCTTGTGCCGATGGAAGTATCCTGAAGAATAAGGAAATCATCTCTGCCTTCTCTTATGCGAAGGAGAATGGCAAGAACATCCACTTCATGGGTCTGACTTCGAACGGCGGCGTTCACTCTTCGTTCGACCACCTGTTCAAGCTCTGCGACATTGCCAAGGAATATGGCCTGCAGGATACGACGTTCATTCACTGCTTCATGGATGGCCGTGATACCGACCCGAAGAGTGGTAAGGGCTTCATCGAACAGCTGACTGCCCATTGTGCACAGTCGGCCGGACGTATTGCCAGCATCGTGGGCCGTTTCTATGCTATGGACCGCGACAAACGTTGGGAGCGTGTGAAACAGGCATACGACCTGCTTGTCAACGGACAGGGTCGCGTGGCTACCGACATGGTACAAGCCATGCAGGAGTCGTATGACGACGGCGTGACGGACGAGTTCATTAAACCCATCGTAAATGGCGCTTTCGACGGCACCATCAATGAAGGTGATGTAGTGATCTTCTTCAACTACCGCAACGACCGTGCTAAGGAGTTGACCATTGTACTAACTCAGCAGGATATGCCGGAGCAGGGCATGCACACCATCCCCGGCCTGCAATACTACTGCATGACGCCGTACGACGCTTCGTTCACTGGTGTACACATTCTCTTCGACAAGGAGAACGTACAGAACACACTGGGCGAATACTTGGCCAACAACGGCAAGACGCAGCTGCACATCGCCGAGACAGAGAAGTATGCACACGTAACCTTCTTCTTCAACGGTGGCCGCGAAACTCCGTATGCCAACGAAGACCGCATCCTCGTTCCTTCTCCGAAAGTTGCTACGTACGACCTGAAGCCTGAGATGAGCGCCTACGAAGTGAAGGACAAGCTGGTGGAGGCTATTGGCACACAGAAGTACGACTTCATCGTGGTGAACTACGCCAACGGCGACATGGTGGGCCACACGGGTATCTACGAGGCTATCGAGAAGGCCGTTGTAGCCATCGACAATTGCGTGAAGGATACCGTTGAGGCTGCCAAGGCCAACGGCTACGAGGTGATCATTATCGCTGACCACGGTAATGCCGACCACGCTCTGAACGCCGACGGTACGCCCAACACTGCCCATTCATTGAATCCTGTGCCCTTCGTTTACGTAACAGACAACAAGGGTGCCAAGGTAGAGAACGGTGTGCTGGCCGACGTAGCTCCGTCCATCCTCCACATCCTCGGCATGCCTCAGCCTGCTGAGATGACCGGTAAGGATCTGATTAAGTAATTATTCGGAAGATTATAAATGAATAGAGGGCAGGCAGAAGGTGCTGATGAAAAGATTCCTTCTGTCTGCCCTTGTATTTTTAAGGATTGTCTTTGTTCACGAGGGCACTGTTTACTCCGTTTGTACTGTCAGTTTAAAGCCTTTGTACTGTCAGTTTACTCCGTTTAAACTACCAGTTTAGTACGTTTAAACTGTCAGTTTATCAGCATTAAACTGAGAGTTTATTTCTTATAAAGTAAAATAAACTGATATATATTTGATTCATAACGGTTTATGTGAGCGCCCGATTGTGAGTAAAGTCTTTGATAAAAGAACGGTAATTTATGATACAGATAGACGATGTAGTGGTAAGTCTCGACGTGTTGCGCGAGAAGTTTCTGTGCGACCTGTCTGCCTGCAAGGGCGAGTGTTGCATCGAGGGAGATGCCGGAGCGCCGGTAGAGCTGGACGAGGTGGAGAAGCTCGAAGAAGTGCTCCCCGTGATATGGGACGACCTCAGTCCAGAAGCGCGGGCCGTCATTGACCGCCAGGGGGTGGTGTACACTGATTGTGAGGGCGATCTGGTGACGTCCATTGTCAACAACAAGGATTGCGTCTTTACCTGCTACGATAACAAGGGGTGCTGCTATTGTGCCATCGAGAAAGCCTTCCGCGAAGGCAAGACCGATTTCTACAAACCCGTTTCCTGCCACCTTTATCCCATCCGCGTGGGCGACTACGGGCCCTACAAGGCGGTGAACTACCACCGTTGGGATGTCTGCAAGGCCGCCGTCCTGCTGGGGCGCAAGGAGAATGTACCTGTCTATAAGTTCCTGCGCGAACCGCTTATTCGCAAGTTCGGCGAGGCGTGGTACAAGGAACTGGAGATCGCGGCGGAGGAGCTGGAGAAGCAGGGGATGCTGTAATTAAATAAATATAGAATGATGGATAGTTTGTTTGTCTGGCTCTTCGCAGCCATTTTTGTCCTTCTGGGTCTGCTTGTGCGCAAGTATCCCAAGCTGATAGCCGGGTATAATACGATGTTGCCCGAACGGCAGAAGCTGGTCGATGTCAAGGGACTGAGGGCTTTCATGTGCCGGTCGTTTTGTATCATCGGGCTGCTTATAATCCTTGTTTATTACCTGCTGTTGTGGGGCGGGATGGCCGAAATGGCGGCTAGGGTGGTCAGCGTAATTGCAGTACCCGTGGTGGGTTCGGTGGTGATGGTGGCCGGTGCCCAGCGTTATGACCACGGGCGGTGAGGTGCGGTAATTTTCGCGCCTCATTCCGCGTCGATATACATCTCCTCCAAATTTAGCGTCACACGGCGGAATCGCTCCAGCAGTCCTAATCCGATAATGCCGTCTATATCGTCGATGCCAAACATTTCGCCAACGGGCTGGCCCGTGCGCAGGTCGAGGCCCGTGCTGACGTGTACGTCTTCAATGGTCGCTTCACCCCGCCCGATGCGGTAGGTGACGCTTGGCAGTCGGTAGGTCTTCTGCCTGCTCACGCCACCGATGCCCGCCATGCGGATTGAGTCCGGTTGGCCCTGTGCCTCCACCTGCGCACGGTGGGTGGCATACCAGCGGGCGGTCAGATCGCTACCATAAGAACCCGTGTCGAGGTGCATGTACATCGGGCGCCCCTCGTCGTCGCGGCTCTTCACGCGCAAGCCTTCGCTGTCCGTGCGCAGCAGGTTGCTTTCACCTAACGGATTAGATGTTGGCGTGGCAGGAATCACCAGTTCGCGGTGTTCAAAATCAAACTGCACTTCTTTCATACTCAACATAATGGGGAGTCCTATGACGGGTTGCAGCAGTCCTCCGACGCTGTCGGCTTCGGCATCGCCCGTTCGCGTGTCTACAATCAAGAAAGGAACGTTCTGCCACGCCATCGGGCCGATGCGCAGCGTGTCGGCCAAGGCGATGCGTCCCTGTTGAGTGCCGATGCCCTGCATGTCGATGGTGATTTCAGTCTGTCGCAGGCCACATGCCTTGGCTTGGCTGCTGCTGATGATGTTCATGCCAGCACCGGTGTCGAACACTACCGGTTCGTTCGTCCCGTTGATACGTGCATCCAACATTAGGAAGTGTCCCTGCTTCTTGTATCCCTGGTGCATGTCGTCGTTGAACATGAAGGGGAGGTGGTATTCGCCTGCCGGATGAAGCGGGCGGCAGAGGGGCGACTCGCGGGCATACATTGTGTAAAGGTCGGCCGCCTTGAGGATAGAGGCTGTGGTAGCGGTGTCCACGCCCTGTGCTTGTAGCTGCTGGGCCAGGCTCTGCATCAGTGCGGCAGCTTCTTCGTATCGGGTGCAGCGTGTTAGGTTGGTAGCCATCAGTGCTGCCATGTTCACGGAGTTTTGTCCACCTATTTCTTCCTGATGTTCGTTCAGTAGTGTGCCGATGGCGACGCAAGCCGAGTCGGGGCGATTGAAGTAATGGGCCGTCATGGCCGTCCCCATCCAATAGAGCAGAGGACTGAGGGAGTCGCGGGATGTCGTTTCCATTGTTCGTTTCAGTTCGAACCAGTCGCTTTCGTTGATGAGGGTGCCGATGCGTGTGTCGGCATTTTGTGCGATGGCAACCTGTGTAGCGGTGAGGCAGAGTGCCAGGAGTAGCTTTTTCATAATGTTTCCTTTTGAGTTTTCAGGTCAAAGATGTCGATTTTAGTGGAGTATGCCAAAAGAATAGTCTTATTTAGTCTTAACCTGTCAGGAAAGAGAAGTATAGGAATAAAAAAGTCCCGACCACAGGATTATCCTGTTCTGCCGGGACTGCCTCGTTGTAAGATGTGAGGTTGGTTAATTAATGATGGTTAGATAAATATTTAATAGGAGATTGACCGTGGGCACTAACCATCTTGATTACCTACAGTCATCTGTTTTTCTTTATGCGTCGATGTTAGCGTAAGTGGCGTTCTTTTCGATGAATTCGCGGCGTGGTCCTACGTCTTCGCCCATCAGCATGGAGAAAATGTAGTCGGCTTCAGCTGCGTTTTCGATGTTCACCTGCTTCAACATACGGTTCTCGGGGTTCATGGTTGTTTCCCACAGCTGTTCGGGATTCATTTCACCCAAACCTTTGTAGCGTTGTGTGTGGATGGCGTTTTCCGAACCGCCGCCGTAAGTATCGATGAAGCGTTGGCGTTGTTGGTCGGTCCAGCAGTATTCCTTTACCTTACCCTTTGTACAGAGGTAGAGCGGGGGAGTAGCGATGTACAGGTAACCCTGCTGGATGACTTGCGGGAAGTAACGGAAGAACAACGTCATGATCAGCGTGTCGATGTGAGATCCATCGACATCAGCATCGGTCATGATAATCACTTTCTTGTAGCGCAGCTTGTCGATGTTGGCTTCCTTGCTGTCTTCGCCGTTCAGGCCGAAGCGGATACCCAACGCTTGGATGATGTTGTTTACTTCATCGCTTTCGAAGGCTTTGTGCCACATGGCTTTCTCCACGTTCAGGATTTTACCACGCAGGGGCAGGATAGCCTGGTATTGGCGATTACGTCCTTGTTTGGCCGAGCCGCCTGCCGAGTCACCCTCGACGAGGAACAATTCGCATTCGTCGGGATCCTTGCTGGAGCAGTCGGCCAGTTTGCCAGGCATACCTCCGCCACTCATAGGCGATTTGCGTTGTACGGACTCACGAGCCTTGCGGGCTGCTACACGGGCAGTTGCGGCAAGTATCACTTTGTCGACAATCAGTTTGGCTTCTTTCGGATGTTCTTCCAGGTAATAGGTCAGAGCTTCGCCCACTGCCTGATTGACGGCGCCACTCACTTCGCTGTTGCCCAGCTTCGTCTTCGTCTGTCCCTCAAACTGAGGTTCGGCTACTTTGACGGAGATGACGGCGATGAGTCCTTCACGGAAGTCCTCTCCTGAGATTTCTACTTTGGCTTTCTCCAGCTGTTTGGCGCAGGTCTCTTCGCCGTATTTCTTCAGTACGCGGGTCAGGGCGGCGCGGAAGCCGGCTTCGTGCGTACCACCTTCCTTCGTGTTGATGTTGTTCACGTAGGAGTGCAGATTTTCACGATAGCCTGTGTTATACATGATAGCGCACTCGATGGGCACACCTGCCTTTTCAGTATTCAGGTAGATGACATCATCGAAGAGCGGTGTGTTATTGCTGTTCAGGTAGCGGACAAATTCCTTTACACCTTCTACGGAGTGGAATACTTCCTTTACGTATTCACCGTTTTCGTCCTGTTGACGGCGGTCGGTTAGGGTAATGCGGATACCGGCGTTCAGATAAGCCAACTCACGCAGGCGGGCCTGCAGGGTGCTGTACTTATATTCGGTCGTGGTGAAGATGCTTCCATCAGGCCAGAAAGTCTGCTTTGTGCCTGTAAAGCCAGGTTCGCAGGTGCCTACTTCCTTGACGGCGTAGAGCGGTTTGCCGCATTCGTATTCCTGCTGATAGATTTTTCCGTTGCGGAATACTTGGGTCGTCATGTGCGTGGAAAGTGCGTTGACACACGATACGCCGACACCATGCAAACCGCCTGATACTTTGTAGGAGCCTTTGTCGAACTTTCCACCCGCATGGAGTACGGTCATTACGACCTCCAGTGCCGACTTCTTTTCTTTTTCGTGCAGGTCGACGGGGATACCGCGGCCGTTATCTTGTACAGTAATGGAGTTGTCTTCGTTGATGGTCACTTCGATGTGGTCGCAGTAGCCGGCCATCGCTTCGTCGATGGAGTTGTCCACCACTTCGTAGACCAGGTGGTGCAAACCGTTTTCGCTGATGTCGCCAATGTACATGGCGGGGCGTTTTCTTACCGCTTCCAATCCTTCCAGCACTTGGATGTTGCTGGCCGAATAATTGTTTTCACCGTTTATTTTTTCTGCTTCAGTCATAAATTTGTGCTTATTGTAATAACTGAGCAAAAATAGTGAAAATCTTTGGATTATGCCACTGAGGTGAGGAGTTTTTTCGGCGCATAGTAAAAAACCTGTGTAAGCGAAAAAAGTTAGTACCTTTGTAGAA
>CAYQOV010000130.1:0-6334 GCA_964419245.1 uncultured Bacteroides sp.
AGATCAAAAAAGGAGGCTGCGCCAAAGATGCCCAGATCTTTTGGCGCAGCCTCTGTGTTTGTATGTTTGTGTATAAAACAAGAAATCAATTAGGTTAATCTGTGAGTTTTATTTGGTCTCTCATAACATTTTCGTAAAACGGATTTCATCAAGTTGCTACATAAGTCAGCCCTGGAAGGAAAGTCAGAAGATGTTATCGATGCCATCAAAAAAACATCAATAGGAAGGAAGAATATGAGCACGGCTGACTGGAAACAACTTTACCAGGCTATTGATGAGCTTTACCCATTATTCAATGACAGGCTCTTAAAGGAACTTGGGCATTTCAACGAACAGCAGATGCAGGTATGCTACCTTATGAGGGCAGGACTCTCCAAACCGCAGATTCAGAACATGACCAACCTCTCGCGTGTCACCATCTGGCGATGGGTGAAGAAATATGATTGGGTGATGACACCTGATGATGCGGCAGAGGTGTCGCAGGCGGATTAACAAGAAGGGCGATTAAACAAGCACTTTCCAGTAACCGCCTTTTGCGGGGCCTTCGTGTTCTATGAGGCCTCGTTCTTTTAGACGTTGTAGTTGCTTCTTAACGGCTTCCTCAGAAATGCCAGTCAACTGCGCAAGGCGTTCTCTTGAAACCTGCGGGTCGTTGACAATCGCATCAATGATGGCTTGACTTGTTTTATTTACTGGCCGCGCTTTATTGACTTGAGGTAATTCCCTTTTGTTTTCGGGGACATTTTCGGGGACATTTTCGGGGACGCCTTCAGTATTTCTGGGGACACTTGTCCCCATATCCAATCGCTTCCCATCCTGCCAGTTCACGTTGTAGAACGTGGTAATGAACTGCGAGCCGGAGGATTTGTACTGTGGAGCCTTGTCTTCCGTATAGTGCGGCAACTTGGAAGTAATCTCACGCATACGCCGCAGGCCGGAGCCACGTTTCTCCATATAGCCCAGTTGGGCGAACGTTTCCGCCAACACCGGGTTCCGACGGTTGGAGGACACATCGTTAATGTCCTGCTCTTGGATGAGAGTGCCGTCGTACATGCCGCCAGGGGAATGAATTTCTATCCTGTCATCAAAGATGTCGATATGCACCTCGCTCCCCATGGGGATGTACGTTCTATGAATGAGCGAGTTGACTAGTCCTTCGGTCAAGGCACGCTCCGCATAGTCGGGAACATTCAGTCGATAGGTGGGCATTATAACCCAGCCCTGCATGGTGAACGTTTTCATGAAGTCCAGTCCCTGACGAAGCAGCATGATGATGTTGCCCTGCAATTCTTTTGAGTCGAATGCATTGTCCTTGAACAGTCCGCTCCAGCGGGTGCAGAACACACGCGAGTTGAAGATGTTGCAGTTGTCTGTGAACAGTGTGCCAGCATTTGTCAGATAGCCGTCACTGGTCACCAAGCCAAACGACTCCAGCAGTTTGTCCTCCCATTGCAGGTGCGTCCGTTCCTCAAAGGTGTTGGCAAAGATGCGGAAGGAATGCTTGTCTGCTGGCGTGGAAGTACTCAGGCTGTCCCACGTTCTGCCGCTGCCACGCAACATGAGCGTCATCAGCTGCTGGGCATCACACTCCACGCTCTCGTTTCCAACCCTCATGAATGCCGTTCTGGCTCCGTCATGTACATAGTAATAGGGCGAAAGCATTCCTTTCTTCACCTTGACCTCCAAAATATGCTTGCCATCATGCTCGAAGGGGATGATTTCCATCTCGGGTATTGGGTCAATCTTCGACTTTATGGTCTCGCTGAGGAAGTCTGCATCGGCCTGAATGTCGGCAAGGCCAACGACAGTGCCATCATTGGCAATGCCATAGTACAAGCTTCCACCGTCGGTGTTGGCGAATGCCACTACCGACTTCAGCCACGACTTAGTCTTTTTACGCTCCAAGGCTTCCTTGAAGTCGTAAGCCGTACATTCCGCTACCAGTATGTTGCCGTTTATCTTCATCTTGTCACCGATTAGTGTGCAAAGTTACAAAATATCGCCCATATTCTTGCCTTTAAGCTGAAGAAACCATTTATAGTCCAGGAATTTTCTCGTCAAAACCCACTTTTGCTATTTCTACAAGCCATTTCCCACCATCTTTCAAGCGATGAAAGATAGGGAAAGGAAAAGGCTAATATTTCACGGGAAAACAGTGTCGGACGTTTTACCATAACCGCATAACTATACGTATGTCTCAGTTACATGTCAGTTACATAAGAATGCGCGTTGATAATCACGCGGTTATAGCAAGCCGTATCTGCTGTTTCACTTTTGCAGTTACATAAGAGACTGATACTTCTTCTTTTTCGTAGGCCAACCGATTAGTCGAAAACGCCGTTGGCCAGGTTCACGGCATCTATCTTGGTCTCCATTTGTACGTCGGCATAAACCTGGGTGCTGCCGATACTCTTGTGGCCAAGTATCCTACTTGCTCAGGCATCCACTTCAACGCTTCTTCCGAGAGAGGCACAGTTACCATGTCCTTGGTCTTGACCTGGCGGTGCTCAATCGTAAGGAACTCCTTAACGGCATTGTTCTTGCGCGGCTTCTCCTTGTTCTCAATCAACTTGAACGGATTAACAGAGATAAGCCCCTCCACTAACGCTTTGTTCAAAGCAGAGGTGAAGCGGTTGATGAAGATGCGACTGGTGGTGTTGCTGAGAACCTTCTTTCCGTCGTTGTAAGTGTAGGTCTTCAAGAACTGTTAATCAGCGCAGTTTTCTTACTTTGGTTGTTTCTCCCTTCCTTTGGTTGACCCATCTTGAAGTAATTGTAACATTTTTCGAAATCATCCTTTCTTTTTCGACCGCGGATTGCGCGGAAAGGACTGCGACATTGATACGGCTCCAATCATAGCAACAATTAACTTTTTCATACGGCGTGTATTTTAAGTTATTATTATGTGGGTTATCTATTTGCTTTTTTACCACGTTTGGCTAGCTGATCCATCATCTGCCGTTCCAGTTCATAGACACGGCGGATTTGATGTTGCGTCAGGAACTCGCTGTATATGCCGTAATACTTTTGTCTGAGGTCCAATATTTTTTGGCTATGGGCGAAACGGGCTTTCAGTGCCTGCTCCGTCTCTTCGTCGGTCATGCCGTCTTGCAGGGGCTTGGGGCGCGGGCCAAGTGACCATATTTCCTGTTGGAACTGGCAGAATGTGTCGATAAAGCGTTTGCTTGTGGCCTCGTCCATGTCCATATCTCCTGCAATGTGCTTGGCCTGCACTTCTGCAAGTTGCTCACGTGTGAGGCGTTGGCGGTTGTTTTGGGCTGAAACTGTGCCGCAGAATAGCACCAATGATATAGTCAATAATAATCTGATAAAAATTTTCATTGCCTTATTGTTTTTATTCGTTCATAAATATGTCTTCCTGATAGACTGCAAGCATATAGGCTTGGTCTTCTTGGCTGAGGTTGGCGAAAGCCTGTTCCACTTGGGAGAAACCAATGGCTGTCTCCTCATGCGGGAATGGACTGAATACAAGCAGTAAGGCAACACTGGCAGCTATCGCCACTGCTCCGGCGAGGATGCGCAGGCAGAGTGCTTTGCGCTTGTGCATTTGGGGAAGTTCGCCTTGTACCTCCTGCCATACGTCTGCCTCCAACTTATTGAAGAAGTCCTCCGGGGTCTTGTAGGGCATCCGTTTTCCTATGCGGTCGAAATCAAAATCTTTTTGCATATCTTTAATCTATTGCGTTCATATATTTGATAATCTTCTCTTTGGCCACGTGGTAGTTGGCTTTCACGTTGGCGGCTGTTGATCCGGTGATGACGGCAATCTCTTCATAGCTCAATTCATCGTAGTAGCGCAGGTTGAATGCCAGTTGCTGCTTGGTGGGCAATGAAAGGATGGCCTGTTGTAGCTTCACGGCTTCCAAATCGCTGTAATCGACATATTCATCAGCCATCAGTCTGCCTGTCCCTGCTTCTGGGTCATCCAATGAAAGCCGTTCGGTATGTCTGCGCTCCAACGTGCGCAACGCTTCGTTGATGGCAATCCGGTAAATCCATGCACACAATGAGCACTCGCCCTTGAACTGGCGGAAGGAGCGGAACACCCGTACAAACGTTTCTTGGGTGGCATCCTGCGCGTCATCGTGCGACACGACCAACCGCCGGATGTGCCAATACGCCGCTTCCTTGTATCTCGCCATCAAAAGACGGAATCCTTTTTCGGCATCTACCTTCAAGGTCGAAAGTATGTCAGCGTCACTCCGTGTTACCATAAGCCTCTGGTTCGCTCATTGCCAAATATTGCTATTTTCAATTTTCCTGTTGGTCTCATAATACTTCAAATGTTTAAGTCATACATATCTGTTCGTGGGTGCATTTGAACGGACACTCTATATAAATGACCCGGCAAATAAATGAAAGTAAAATGATTGGCAAGATATTCTCGCACCTGCACCAGCGGCCGTCACCTATACCTTCGGCTTCGGCCGAGAAAGTGCAGCGCGGTGACGAAGCCACCCTGTAATCGGGCGTAAATTCCGGCATTCTGAAATAACTTACGATGGATGATATCAACTATACTTATTCTTGAGCTTATGCCGTAGATACATGACACCGAAGTACAGGACAATGTAGGCTCCGCCAAAGGCCAATATCTTGTTGTCCAAACTTTGCAGAGCATCTATATGCCAGAGCTGTGAATTGAGCAAGAAGGTGGCCACGAAGAAAGCGGCCATCATCACAAGCTTTTGAAGGTGTCTTCATCCCCACGAGTGAAAATGTTAGGATAAATAACATAAAAAACCAATGAGACAAACAAATTTGATTGTTTATTTCATTGGGTTATAGCGGTTTATGGGTTTGGGACGGATTAGTACTCTTCTTCACCGAAGAATATAATAAGTATTGGCATTCAGCCATTTATCTACATTCAATGATTTTTAGACAAACAAACTTGGCCATAAAGGGCCATAAAAGGCGGAATATGTTTGTCAGCTCATTTTTTCAAGACTGAGGCTGTCACCACAGGGCTATTGTTCCGTACTGGCCCATGTCAAGAGTGACATCGATTCTGAACTATCCGAATAGTTCGGAATGGGAGCCAAGGCGCAAAACTCCAATTTGATTTTCTGTCTCGTCAATCCATATCAACAGGAAATCTCCTTCTATATGGCATTCCATACACCCATTATAATTACCAACCAAGGGATGTGGCTTGTTTTCTTCAGGTATTGGAATTTCATTTTGAAGCATAGAAAGAATTTTCACAACCTTCTCCATCTTCTTGGGTTGGTTGCGGTAGCGCTTGACGTCTTTTTTATATTGGCTTGAATATCGTAAAATTTTCATAGTCCCATTGACTTGTACATTGCCTCAACACTCGACACGTCCAACGGCCCATGAAGACTACTATTCTTTGCTTCTTCAATTGCAGCTATGGTTTCAGAATTGGGAATATTATATGCAGCCTCAAGGAGGATGGTCTCAACATAATTATTAAGACTTCTATTCTGCCTCTTTGCTAATTTCTTCAGTCTTTCAAGTAAATCGACTGGTAAGCGAAAGCTCTGAGCCTTCTTTTCTATTGCAATTTCCATATTGTACTAATTTTGTATGCAAAGTTAATGCATTTGTAATACAAAAACAAGAATTCGGACTCTAAAGTTTAATATTTGGCATAAAAACTCGAAGACCTCCCCGGTTGCGTAATTTTGTTAACCTATGTGGTTGCGCTGGTCTGTTACTCCTCAGGGAACCCCGTAGGGGTTCTTCCAAATAGATACAAGATTATCTCTTTTTAATCAAAAATTGGCACCTCAGGTGCCAATTTTTGATTATTTTAGGAGATTTCCCTATCTATTTGAAAGAATCCCGCTGGGATTCCCAGGGTAATGTGCATTATGACACATCCCCAGTATGAATCAGTGTTTTAGTTCGAAGGGGAGGGTGGCGCGAAGGTCGGTCGAGGAGGAGCCGATGAGGGCTTTGAATTTGCCCGGCTCGGCTACCCATGAGGCGGTGCCTTCATCGTAATATTTGAGATCGTCAACGGTGATGGTGAAGCTGACTGTCTTGGTCTCTCCAGGCTCCAGGGCAATCTTCTCAAAACCTTTGAGCTCTTTTACCGGACGAAGCACCGATGCTTTGTCGTCGGAGATGTAAAGCTGCACCACTTCCTTTCCGGTGACTGATCCCACATTGGTAACAGGCACGGAGACAGTCCATCCGTCGGCAGTCTCAGCTATCGATCCCTTGCCGTAATCGAAAGCAGTATAACTCAGGCCATAGCCGAACGGGAAGAGAGCCGGAATCTTCTTGGTGTCATGCCAGCGATAGCCTACCAGGATGTCCTCCATGTAATCCTGCTGCTGGT
>CAYQOV010000131.1:0-3715 GCA_964419245.1 uncultured Bacteroides sp.
CTTTCTACAAAGGTACTAACTTTTTTCGCTTACACAGGTTTTTTACTATGCGCCTGAAACAGGAATTGAAAGAAAATGGCGGCCTTCCCGCCCATATCCTTTGGACACTCGCCATCGTGGCAGGCGTGTCTGTAGCCAACATCTACTACAACCAGCCCCTGCTCAACCTGATACGGCAGGAACTGGGCATCACGGAGTTCAGCGCCAACCTCATCGCCATGATCACGCAGGTGGGCTATGCGCTGGGACTGCTGCTCATCATCCCGCTGGGAGACCTCTATCCACGCAAGAAAATCATTCTGGCCAACTTCGCCCTGCTCATCTGCTCCCTGCTGACGATGGCTGTCAGCAAAGACATCCATGTCATCTGGGCCGCATCGCTGCTCACGGGTATAGGTTCCATGATTCCCCAAATCTTCGTGCCCATCGCCTCCGTCTTCTCTCGCCCTGAGAACAAGGGGCGCAACGTGGGCATCGTCATCTCGGGTCTGCTGACGGGCATCCTGGCCTCGCGCGTGGTCAGCGGCTACATCGGCGAACTGCTGGGCTGGCGCGAAATGTACTACATAGCTGCCGGCATGATGGTAGTATGTGCTGTGGTGGTGCTCAAGGTGCTGCCCGACATCCGCCCCACCTTCAGCGGACGGTACTCCGACCTGATGAAATCGCTCTTCCAGTTAGTAAGGGACTATACCGAACTGCGCATTTACTCCATCCGCTCCGCACTGGCCTTCGGCTCCATGCTGGGCATGTGGTCGTGCCTGGCCTTCAAAATGGGCGGCGCACCGTTCTATGCCGACAGCGACGTCATCGGCTTCCTGGGCCTGTGCGGCGTGGCCGGCGCCTTGACGGCTTCCTTCGTGGGCAGTTGGGTAAAGAAAGTGGGTGTACGCAACTTCAACTACATCGGATGCGGACTCATCCTCCTGTCCTGGTGTTGCTTCTACTTCGGGCAAAACAGCTTTGCCGCCATCGTGGCAGGCATCCTGCTAATAGATATCGGCATGCAGTGCATCCAGCTCAGCAACCAGACAAGCATCTTCCACCTCTGCCCTTCGGCCTCCAACCGCCTGAACACCATCTTCATGACCACCTACTTCATCGGCGGCTCGCTGGGTACCTTCCTGGCCGGCAGCTGCTGGGAGCTGTGGGGCTGGGGCGGCGTATCGGCCGTCGCCTCCCTACTGACGCTGATTTCACTGGGCATCACGGTGGTGACACAAAAGTAAAAAAGCAATGGGGCTGCATCAACAACATGATAGAATGGTTCGCATTCTCTCTTGTTATTGATACAGCCACACAATTGTATAGAAGTCGGGCAAAGTAATCAATCACCTTCCTCCAGTTGGAAAACTGTTTCGACCGGCTGGCCGAAAACTTTTGCTATCTTGAGGGCCAACACCGTAGAAGGAACATACTTCTTGGTCTCGATGGCATTGATGGTCTGGCGGCTCACTCCTACCGCCTCGGCCAGTTGCTGCTGCGTCATCTGATGGATGGCGCGCTGCACGCGCAATGTATTATTCATGATTCTCCTTTCTGAAACGCAAAAGTTTCCAATGAAAAATGACAAGAAACAAAATCAATACGGTAAACATATTGACGGCCATAAAGTTGAGGTATGGCATTCCGTAAATGCAAAGTGTTACCACAATCAGAATCAGGTAGTTGCACACAATAGCCAACGTCCAAGCCTGCATACGCAAATGAGCAATACATTCGTCCTCATCCTTCTCACACGAAAAGGAAGCCAGCAACAAGCAGACAGCAAGACCTACCACAACAAGTTCATCAAAACAATCCTTCATCCCCATTTGGGATAAGAATGTATCCATCCACGATCCATCAAGCAAGAGATAAAGACCTCCCAACACAAAAGGAATACCCAACCACAATCCTACTTTCTTGCAGGAGGGCGACAAAAGATAATCGGTTTTCATATCGTAATGGTTTTAAAGATTACGATGCAAATATAAAGCATAGAATACAAAATGACAAGTAAACTATACACAAAGTAATGTAAACTTAACTCAATATAACATTTCACACTCTATTAAAACCACTACATGCTACTATTTCAACCCCCAAAATGGGCATGACACACCCACTACCTCCTCCGTACATTCTCCGTATACAAGTACCCAAACATGGAGCAGGTACGGACCTGGTACGGAGAAGGTATGGAGGAAGGCATCTGTTTGCAGGATTTTTCCGCTCTTTGCACTTACATCATCTTGATACCCGTCCAGAGGTATTTCCCTGCATCAGGCTTTCCACCTCCTCAACCGTCACCAGATTGAAATCGCCATAGACCGTATTCTTCAAGGCAGAAGCAGCCAAAGCAAAATCAAGCACTTTCTGTGCATCATCGGGATAGGCCCGCAAACCATAAATCATACCTCCTACAAAGGCATCGCCGGCACCCACACGATCTACTTCATGCTCGATGTCATAGATTCCAGTGTGATGGAACTTTCCATCAAACAAAAGAACAGCTGCCAATAAATTATGATTAGCAGTGAGAGAATTGCGCAACTCAAGGAAAACCTTCTGACAACGTGGTACAGCCTTACTTACTTTACGCGTGAAAGTTTCGAATGCAGGCAAATTGGCTTCAAATGAAACATCAGCTGCGGTCACAGCCTTAAAACCGACAGGCTCAACTCCCATAATCTCCCGATACTCGGGTTCGGCACCAAACAATACATCACTGTACTGCACAAGCGGCATCATCACTTCAGCTGCTGTCCGTCCATAGTTCCACAGTTTCTTGCGGAAATTCAAATCACACGAAATGATCAGTCCCATGCGATCGGCTACTTCCAACGCCTCACGACAAGCATCAGCCCCTTCCTGCGAAAGGGCGGCAGCAATACCCGACCAATGGAACCATCCCGCTCCGTCGAACACCTTCTCCCAGTCAATCATACCCGGACGAAGAGTCGCAAATGCAGAATCCTCGCGATCGTACACGACATTGGAATTACGAAAAGCAGCTCCCGGTTCCAAAAAATAAATCCCCATACGCTTGCCACCGAAAACGACACCTTCCGTGCCCAACCCATAAGAACGTAACGAATCAATACAGGCATGAGCAATGGCATTGTCCGGCAAACGAGTTACAAACTCAGTCGGCACCCCGAAATGAGCCAACGACACTGCTACATTAGCCTCACTACCACCATACGTGGCTATCCATTCGTTTGTCTGCGAAAAACGCCGGAAACCGGGGGTAGACAGACGAAGCATCACCTCACCGAAAGTAACCACTTTCTTTCCAATATTCAATCGCTTGTTTTCCATCTGATTATCCAAGTTTTATTCTTCAATTCGTTTTGAGATTGCGAATGTACAAATTTAATGGATAACAAAATCGGTTCAACTTCGAAAAAAGAAAAAAACTAGTAAAAATCCGAATATATATTCACACAAAATAATATAAAAGCCAAAGAATCCCTATCAAAACATCATTTTTATGCAATATTCCCCTACGGATACGGAATAAGCATAAATTTTATCGTACCTTTGCCGCAAAATTGAAAAATAAGCATGAATTCAACGAAGAAGATTCCCTCTCCCCTCGTATCCCTCCTGCCTATTGCGTTGCTGGCAGGAATGTTGTTTGCCACCATTAGTACTTTCGGAAGTGATGCGCTGAACGGTGGTAGCCAAATTTCCTTATTAGTAACCACTGCCTGCTGTGCACTTATCGGAA
>CAYQOV010000131.1:3725-6288 GCA_964419245.1 uncultured Bacteroides sp.
CTTCTACCGCATTCCTTGGAAAAACTTTGAACGGGCAATAACCAATAATATAGCAGGTGTCTCTACCGCCCTTCTCATTCTGCTTATTATCGGTGCACTAAGCGGAACTTGGATGATCAGTGGTGTAGTGCCAACCTTAATATATTATGGCATGCAGATAATCCATCCTGATTTTTTCTGGCTTCGACCTGCCTTATCTGCGCTCTCGTATCCGTAATGACTGGAAGTTCATGGACTACTATCGCTACTATCGGCATTGCCCTGATGGGCATCGGCAAAGCACAAGGGTTCCACGAAGGATGGATAGCCGGTGCTATCATCTCAGGAGCCTATTTTGGAGACAAAGTTTCCCCTCTGTCTGACACGACCATTCTGGCTTCATCGGTTACAGATACTCCTCTTTTTACCCACATCCGCTACATGATGATTACGACTGTACCTTCCCTACTCATAGCTATCACACTCTTCACCATCATGGGGTTAACGCACGACGGCGGTAGCACGGCCCAAGAAATGGCTGCATTTGGTGCAACACTGGAAAACAAATTTCATATTACTCCCTGGCTGTTGCTTGTTCCCATCGTAACAGGCATTCTTATTGCACGCAAAGTACCCTCTATTGTCACCTTGGCCATCTCGACTGTACTGGCTTGTGTAGCCGCCCTCATCTTTCAGCCCGACCTGCTGCGCGAAGTAGCAGAAGGTGGAAGCTTGTTCAAAGGAACAATGATGACCTGCTATGGAAGTACCAGCCTGCAGACCGATAATAGCATCCTGACTGAACTGGTCGCCACCCGGGGTATGTCAGGTATGATGAATACCGTATGGCTTATCCTATGCGCCATGTGCTTCGGTGGAGCCATGACAGCCAGTGGCATGTTGGGTAGTATCACATCCGTATGTGTACGTTTTATTAAAAGCCGTGTCAGCACTGTAGCTTCTACGGTTTTTTCAGGACTCTTTTTGAACATAGCCACAGCCGACCAATATATCAGCATCATTCTGCTGGGTAATATGTTTGGAGACATTTATAAAAGACAAGGCTACGAAAGCCGTCTGTTGAGCCGAACAACCGAAGATGCCGTAACAGTCACTTCCGTACTGATTCCATGGAATACTTGCGGCATGACCCAGGCCACCATCTTGAGTGTACCTACACTGGTCTATCTACCCTTCTGCTTCTTCAACCTCATCAGTCCGCTAATGAGCATCCTGATGGCAGCCATCGGGTACAAAATAGTTGTGAAGAAAGCTAACCTGTCATAAATGAAAAGAAGCTTCGAGGGCAATACACATGTAAATGTCAACCCACGAAGCTTCTCTCAATCAATTCTTTTTCAGCCAATAAAATCTGAGCTTACTTCTGTTTTCCGAAAAATTTCTCAAAAAACAAAATCTGGTAATCAATGGAATTATTCCAATAAGTATTATTATGTGTGCCGGGTCTGGTAATAAAATCGTGATCGATCCCCCGTCCCAATAAACGTTGATGAAGCTCTTTATTCACCTCAAGAAAGAAATCACTCTCACCGCAATCGAATATAATGGCCAAATCACCATTCTCTATCTTGTCTATCTGATTAATGGCTGTATGTTCGTCCCAACGTTTCCTATTGGCAGCATACTCTCCCAGCTGTTTATTCATCTGCCAGTTCAGCGGGAAAGGACGGATATCCACTCCACCGCTGGTACTGCCGGCAGCACCAAACACATCTTTATGACGGAAGGCATTCCACAAAGCACCGTGGCCACCCATACTCAGTCCTGTGATCGCACGACCCTGAGGTGCTGCAATCGTCTTATAATGACTATCCGTATAAGCAATCAATTCGGAAGATACAAATGTTTCATAACGGTATGAAGAGTTCACCGGACTATCCCAATACCAACTGTTTTTTCCATCCGGACAAACGAATATAATACCTTTTTCGTCAGCTATGGAAGGCAATTGAGGTTTGATATTGATCCATGTCTTGGCATTTCCACCGTAACCATGTAATAAATAAACTACCGGACACGCCTGAGCCCGATCGCCTTCTGCCTTGTCAGGCACAACATAAACAACTTGAACCTCCTTGTCCATGGAACGGCTTTTAACCATTACCGTATCCACCCGTGCCGCGTGTACAGACAACACAACCAAACATAGCAGCATACCTGCCAAAAAGAACTCTTTTTTCATTATTTACAGATGTTTTATTACAAAAGATTACAAAATTGCTCCAAATTTAGTATGTTTGCGGCGAAAACACTTCATTTATTATATGGAATTTATTATCATTCTACTTTTATTAGTATTGAACGGCATTTTTGCCATGTATGAAATCGCACTTGTATCATCCAGTAAAGCACGGCTAGAAACTCTGGTCAACAAAGGAAACAAACGAGCCAAAGGGGTACTGAAACAACTGGAAGAACCCGAAAAATTTCTTTCTACAATCCAAATAGGCATCACTCTCATCGGAATTGTTTCCGGTGCATACGGTGGTGCAAATATTGCAGACGACCTGGTTCCACTATTTGCTCTGATTCCTGGAGCTGAGCCATACGCAGCAAATCTGGC
>CAYQOV010000132.1:0-6221 GCA_964419245.1 uncultured Bacteroides sp.
ACTAAGAATAGGCAAACAAGAAATGGGGCGACCTGTGGAAATTGAGTTCGCCATGAACCTCACCAATGGTCCGGCTGCGTCTGGCGCAAACGGAAAGAGGGACCGTGGCGGCCTGGGCGAGCTTTACGCAGAGTTCTATCTGTTGCAGATACGCCCCATTGTGGACAACAAAGAAGTGGTGGACGAAGACCTTACTCTCATTCCAGCTGCCGACACGGTTATTTCCGCCAACCGTACCTTGGGTAACGGAATAGCCACAGACGTATTCGACATCATTTACGTGAAGAGCAAAAACTTCAATGCCGCCAACAACCCGCAAATAGCCCGGGAGGTGGAGCGGCTGAACAGGGAGCTTGTGGAGCGGGAAAGAAGCTATATCCTCGTCGGCCCCGGCCGCTGGGGAAGCAGCGACCCTTGGTTGGGCATTCCTGTGAAGTGGTCGCATATTTGCAACGCGCGTGTCATTGTGGAGCGCGGACTTGAAAACTACCGCATCGACCCCAGCCAAGGCACACATTTCTTCCAGAACCTCACATCGTTCGGTGCAGGATATTTTACCATCAATCCGTTCAGGGGCGACGGCTTTTTCGATGAAGATTGGCTCGATGCCCTTCCGGCTGAGCACGAGACAGAATTCGTCAGACATGTCTCCCGCACCGAGCCTTTCGTCGTAAAGATGGATGGTCGCCACTCCCACGGAGTCGTGTTGAAATAAAAAAAGCGCAGGAACAAGACAGCCGCAACAATCATTGGCAAAGAAGCCTTTTCCGTCCGTATGGGAAAGGCTTCTTCGGGCTTCGTATCAATAAGCGTTCCGCTTGTCTCACCCTTCCTCTTGCCCTATTGTCAGCTTACGCAGGTCATACATGGAACCTGCGTAGATATTGAGGTCCACGTATCCGGTAATGCCGCTGACTTTTCCGCAATCGGTGTGCTGCCAGAACTTCCATTTTCCTTCAAAAGCCACCTTCTGCACATAGTAATGTGCTATCCAATATGGGTATTCATCGAACTCCGGCGTGTTCAGATACTGCGTCCTGAACTTATAATACGTATATAAAATGGGCTTCACACCATACCGCTTTTCCACAGTACGCAACCAGAGAAGTGCGGCACTGCGCAGTTCTTTCGGGGTGAGATGCCCCATTTCCTCAATGTCGAGAACCGGAGGCAAGTCCCCATCCTCAAGATGAACTTGGCGCAAGAAGTATTCCGCTTGTTTCTCCGCCGGTACATTGGGCTTGAAGTAATGGTACGCGCCACGGATGAAGCCATGCTCGCGTGCCTGATAAAAATTGTCGTTAAAGTTCTCATCAAGCAAACTCTTCCCTTCCGTCGCCTTTATAAATACGAAACTGACGGTTTCATCGCCGATTTTGGCATGTTGCAACTTCTCCCAGTCAATCCTGCCTTGGTGATGGCTGATATCTATGCCGTGTATGGAATAGCCTTCAGGGTATTCCGTTTCGCCGTACATCCCTTTCCATCTGGTTGTAAAGGGAGAAACCACATAGGCGTAGAACATATATGCATAGAATACTGCCGCAAAGATTCCTCCAAGCCATTTCACGTAGATGTATTTCGGGCCGAACAAGCGTTTCCAGGCCGGAATCTTTGATGACTTCGGCTTTCTCTTCCTTTTTTTCTGGCTGTTCTTACCGGTACGCCCTGATGAATTGCTTACCATAATCCCTCTGTTTCTGTCCGGATGGAGCTTTTTCCTGTTTCCAGTACTATAAATTAGCGGGCAAACTAAGCCCGGAGGCTCGTTCACCCGCTAAAAAGAACTTATATGCGTGACATGTCTGTCGGGCAAGTATCTGCTTTTACTTTCCTTGTTCCAACTTTAATGTCACAGTACACTGGTCGCATACTTCTGACGGACCGAAATACTGGATGGGACCAGGATAAACGAAGCATGTACCCTCCGCCCATTCCTCGCGATGGGCTGCAAATTCCTTGAAAGGAGCACCGTCAAGGCGTACCAGTGCTTTCTTGATAACCGGCTTCATCTTTCCGTTTCTGCGCTCCATGTTCATCATCATCGTGATGGGCACACCGCCTGCCACCCATTCCTCGGCGGGAGCTGTGGTGTTCTTCACGATGGCCATGTAACCGGTCTTCCCGTTGGCCACAAGCTGGGCAGCACTCGTTCCGAGCGCATAGCAATAGTCGGCATCATAGTTAGATGGAGCCGCGCAGCGTCCTTCGTAACCGAAGAAGTGGTGCTGAGCCGCAAACTTACCTGTAAATTTACCTTCGGCAGCCCATACCTTGAGCTTCTTGCCAACCATCTCGGAAAGGAGCTTCTCCGTTTCAATCAGGGAAACCTGAACATTTCCGTGCGGGTCGCGCTCCATTGTCAGTTGCTTGGCCACACCTTCGGGCAGACTCTCATAAATTGCAGCATTGTCGGCGGAAAGTTTCTTCAGGATCCAGACACGCTGTTCGTCGGCAGCCACTTCGGCAGCCTCGGGAGTGGCCAGCAGGTCGTTCAGCTCCGCTATCAGCTTCTTCATGGCAGGGATAAACTCGATGAGTCCCTCCGGAATCAGCACCGTGCCGAAGTTGTTGCCATTGGCGGCACGCTTGGTCACGACACTGGCTATGTAGGTAACGATATCATCCAGCGTCTGATTCTTTTCTTCCACTTCCTCGCTCACTATGCAGACGTTAGGCTGACATTGCAGGGCGCACTCCAACGCGATGTGGGAGGCGGAGCGGCCCATGAGCTTGATAAAGTGCCAGTACTTGCGGGCGGAGTTGGCATCACGCTGTATGTTTCCGATTACTTCCGCATAGGTCTTGCAAGCAGTATCGAAGCCAAAGCTGGTTTCTATCTGCTCGTTCTTCAAGTCTCCGTCTATGGTTTTCGGGCAACCGATTACCTGCACGCCGTAATTGTGCGCGGCGTAATACTCTGCCAACACACAAGCGTTGGTATTGGAGTCGTCTCCACCGATAATTACTACAGCCTTGATGTCAAGTTCACGGATAATCTTCAAGCCTGCCTCAAACTGGTCGGTCTCTTCCAGTTTGGTGCGTCCAGAACCGATCATGTCGAAACCGCCGGTGTTGCGGTATTCGTCTATCACGGCATCAGTCAGTTCCATATACTTGTGCGCCACAAGTCCGCCGGGACCCATCAGGAATCCGTAGAGCTTGTTTGCAGGATTTTGCTTCTTCAATTCATCATAAAGGCCGCAGATTACATTGTGTCCGCCTGGAGCCTGTCCGCCAGATAAAATGATTCCGATATTCATCGGGGCGTACTCTTTCTTTTCAGAAGACTGAACAAATTCCACGAGAGGCATACCGTAAGTATGCGGGAAAAGAGCTTTGATTTCAGCTTGGTCGCCTACACTTTCCGTGGGGGCACCTTCTTTGATACTTACGTTGCCGCGCAATCCCTGGGGGAGTTTTGGCTGATAAGCGGCACGTGCGATTTGCAATGCACTTTTTTCCATAGTGTGTTATCTTATGTTGGATGATTTACAATGCAAAAATACTTGATTATCCTGATATAAGGAAATAAAAGCCTGTTTTTCTTGTGTGTAAGAATCTGGCAACCACTCTCAGAATCCAGCCACATATACCTTAACTACTTGTTCAAATGACTAATAATATGAAATTGATTTGCAATAGATTATCATAATGCGAACATACGGTTATATCGCTCCAGCCCATCCATTGGGCTACGCTCTATATTTCCAATTTTGAAGCCCGACATACGCGCCGCCTCCGATAGTTCCTCCGAAAAGAAGTGGGCTATGCTTCCCGTAAAGTGAACCGGCAAGTCATTTCGGCTGTATCCTCGTATGTTTCTATTGAAGAAACGCTGAAATTCATCGATTATAAGTTCTCTTATTCCCAACTCATTACGGTTCTGATGCAGGAAACGTGAAAAAGAAGCGAGGTAACGATTCGGGAAAGGCTCTTTGTACACGCGCCGAACCACTGTGTCGAGATCGGCATCATAGGCAAGATGGAACTTGCCGACTATTTTTTCCGGCAGTTGCCCTTTCAGGATATCGCCTAAAAGGCGTTTGCCTAAAACGGCGCCGCTTCCCTCATCACCCAAGATGTATCCCAAAGGTGGCACATTCTGGACAATCACTTCACCATCGTACAAACAACTGTTTGAACCTGTTCCAATTATACATGCGATACCTTCCGCTTTTCCGCACATGGCACGTGCTGTGCCAAGCAAGTCCGGCCAGACTTCCGCACTTGCCTTTGCAAACACCGTTTGCAGCACCTCTTTCATTATGGGAATCTGTTCGCCCCGGCATCCCGCGCCATAAAAGCAGATCAAGTCCGGTTCGATACCCTGCATGAACGGAATGACGGCTTCGCGCAATGCCATCACCATTTCGCCCGGATTGTACATGTAAGGATTGAAACCCTGTGTGGAAAAATTTAAGGCGGTTTCATCGTGCAAAAGCAACCTCCAGTCTGTTTTTGTACTGCCGCTGTCGGCTATCAGGATACGCTTCATATTCGGTCTGTTTCCGTTATATCGGCACAAAAGTAAAGATAAAATTCATTACACATGCGTTTTGAATAACCTTTCTTACTATCCCTCGCCCGTGCGTCCCGTGCAACTGCGCTCTTACCAAGCTGCGGACAAAGACGTGGGCAATAGTATGGCGTGAAATGCCCTTTGGCGGACGAAACTGCACACCGGATAATCGGCACTGCATCCGGTGTAAATGGATTTACATTGGGAGTAAATCATGTATGCGCCGGGCATACTGCGGCCTGCTTACCCTGCATTCGGATTTTATATCGAGTAAAAGAGGATTCCTGGCCAGTATGAACGCAAAAAGAATCGTGCCCCGCATCTTTTAGTCAGTATGCGGGGCACGATGAATCCGTGTATTTTACTTGCAAAGGAGTAGCAATCCTCTCCGGCTACGCTACTTTTTTCCTTTTACAAGCGGCGCTGTCTGGTCGGCAAGCTCTACGGTAAAGCTGCGGTTTATGCCACTTTGCGTCTTGGCTCTTATCCACAACACACGCTCACTACTCATGTTGGCAGTGCGCACTGCCTCGTCAAAGTCGGTCACCGTATGCATTTCCTTGCCATTGATTTGCATCAGGATAATGCCTTTCGTGATACCCGCCTCCTGCATTTTTCCGCTCTTTATGGCGGTCACAAGCAGGCCGTACTTCAAGTTCAATTCCTTCTTTTCATTGTCTGTGAGCGGACGAAGCCCGGCTCCCATCTTGTCGTCGTCGATGCGCTCGATCAAGGATACTGTTCCTTGGATGTTGCGCAGGGTCAGCGTGGCCGTGCGCTTCTTTTTGTTGCGGATATACGTGACTGCGATCTTGTCGCCAGGCTTGTGGCTTACGATAGCCTCTTGCAACTCACCGAATTTGTCGGTGGGAGTCCCGTCAATGGCCACTATGACATCGCCTTTCTCCAAACCGGCCTCTTCGGCCGCGCCGTCCGCGCTCACACCGGTGACGTATACGCCTGTCAGCGTACCGAGGTCCACATCGTTGCCCTTTTCCTTTTGTTCATCAATATAGGCACTGACATCTTTTCCAGTCACTCCCAGCAGCGCGCGCTGCACGGTGCCGTAAGCCTTCAGGTCGGCCACCACCTTGTTTACAATCGTGGTAGGAATCGCGAAGCCGTATCCGCTGTAGGAACCTGTCTGTGAATATATCATGGCATTGATACCTACCAGTTCTCCCTTGGTGTTCACCAAGGCGCCACCGCTGTTACCGGGATTGATAGCCGCATCCGTCTGGATGAAACTCTCTATCTGCATGGGGCTTGCCCCGCCGCCCAGCATACGTGCCTTGGCACTGATGATTCCCGCAGTGACTGTAGAAGTGAGGCTGAACGGGTTGCCGATTGCCAGCACCCATTCGCCCAGCTTCAAGTTGTTACTGTCGCCAATGCTGATTGCGGGCAAATCCGTGGCTTCAATCTTGATAAGCGCGAGGTCGGTGTTTTTATCCGTGCCTATGATGCGTGCCTTGAACTCCCGGTTGTCGTTCAGTTTTACGAGAAGCTCATCCGCGTTCTCCACGACATGGTTGTTCGTGACGATATATCCGTCGGAAGAAAGGATGACCCCGGACCCGGCACCTTTGCGCGGCTGAGGTTCCGAACGGTATGAGCTGCCACCATTGCCGCGACCGAAGAAATCGTTGAAAAAGTCCTCGAACGGAATCGAGTAGGTGCGTTCGCTTGGACGCGCATT
>CAYQOV010000133.1:0-6168 GCA_964419245.1 uncultured Bacteroides sp.
AAATCAACTAAAAAGGAGGATTAATCATGGCACAACAAGTTCAATCAGAAATCAGATATTTAACTCCGCCCTCAGTAGACGTTAAGAAGAAAAAATACTGCCGTTTCAAGAAGAGCGGTATCAAGTACATCGATTACAAAGATCCTGAGTTCCTGAAGAAATTCCTGAACGAACAGGGTAAGATTCTTCCCCGCCGCATTACAGGTACTTCATTGAAGTATCAGCGTCGTGTGGCTCAAGCTGTTAAGAGAGCCCGTCACTTGGCATTGCTGCCTTATGTAACTGACATGATGAAATAATAAGGAGGAGATAGTATGGAAATTATATTGAAAGAAGACGTAATAAACTTGGGTTATAAGAACGACATCGTGACTGTAAAGTCCGGTTATGGTCGCAACTACCTCATCCCTACCGGTAAAGCCGTTATCGCTTCTCCGTCTGCAAAGAAGATGTTGGCGGAAGAACTGAAGCAGCGTGCTCACAAGTTGGAGAAAATCAAGAAAGATGCTGAAGAACTGGCTGCAAAGCTGGAAGGCGTTTCTCTGACTATTGCTACAAAGGTAAGCTCTACAGGTACTATCTTTGGTTCTGTAGGAAGCATTCAGATTGCTGACGAGTTGGCAAAATTGGGTCACAATATCGATCGCAAGATCATTGTCGTAAAAGACGCTGTGAAGGAAGTTGGTCACTACAAAGCAGTTGTTAAACTCCACAAGGAAGTTTCTGTAGAAGTTCCTTTCGAAGTAGTTGCTGAAGAAGCTTGATAAAAAACTTTCTATAATAATTGCGGGAGCGTACATCTTTGGTGTGCGCTCTTTTTTTGCATCATATATTCAAGCCTCTTTCTTCTTTGCATTTTTAAAGTCCCTCTTTACGTTGCCCAAGTTCCTCTTTATGCGGCTCAAGTGCCACTTTACGCCTGGCAATGTGTAGGTGTTTGCGGTTGTGGTAAAAGTGGAACGGAGTGAAAATCTCGTAGTGTGTTTGCGAGATTCTTCACTCCGTTCAATATAAAAAGAGGATGGGATAGTTCCTTTTATTCTTCAGCCTGGAATTTACGGCTGACTTTCAGCAGATTGCTGGTATAAGTTACCACATTTTGGGCTTCCTGTACCATAGTCAGGTAGACCATGCTTACTTTGATGCTGCCTGTATGGCTCTGTATGCGTTGCAGCTCTTCCCGTTTCAGGTGTGCCAGTTGGCCGTTCAGGTCGTTGGCTTTGCGGATGTCCGTTTCCATGCCGTCGTAGTCGTTGTTGACGATGCGGTTGCGGCATACCTGAAGCAGATAGGTGATATCTTCTGTGACGTCGGCAAATTCACCTTTCTGGATGGCATCGAGCGGAACGAAGTTGTTATCCACATGCTCCAGGCAAGGTTCGCAGAGGCGGCCTACGCTGTACACCAGTTCGCTGGCAAAATCATTGCCCTGGTAGTAGTAAAGTCCTTTTTCCAGGATGGTGTTGTTGTCCAGATGGCTCATGGCCAGCGTACCGGTACGTTTCATCTGTTTGATGAGCTGTTTTTCAAATTTGACGGCGCCCATCGAACGGCGCAGTCCGCGCAGGTTTTCATGCAGGAATGAAATCGAGGTACGTTCGAAGTTCTCTTGTGTAAAAGCCAGTACCTTGCTCAGTTCTTCGCGCGTATGTTGCTGTAGCAGTTTCAGCACTTCGTTGTTGTCTGTACTGCTTAGTAACTGTTTCAGCGTTTCGCTGCCTTTTTCTTTCTCTTTGCGTTTCTTGTACATCACCTGGCTGCGGATGAGCATGAACACGGCCAGGGCGATGAGCAGCACAACGGCGGTTGTGCCTCCGTAATGGATGACAAGTGCCACGAAGAAGCAGATGGTGAAGGCGGCTCCAGCTGTGATGAACCAGCCGCCAATGACGCTCAGTACGCCTGTGATGCGGAATACGGCAGAGTCACGTCCCCAGGCGCGGTCAGCCAGTGAGGTACCCATGGCCACCATAAAGGTTACGTAAGTTGTAGAGAGGGGCAGTTTCAGCGAAGTACCCAATGCGATGAGCAGGCCGGCCAATACCAGGTTGACCGAAGCGCGAACCAGATCGAAAGCGGCTCCGTCGGCAATGATGGCTTCATCTTTGCGGAATCGGCTGTCTATCCATCGTTTGGTACTCTCAGGTGTGATTTTGGAAATACCGGTGGCCAGTGTCAGGCTGAAGCGTACCAAAGTACGGGCAATGGGGGTACTTCCGAAGTTTTCCTCTCCTTCATCCTGGCGGGACAGGTCGACGGACGTCTTGATAACGTTGTGTGCCTTTTTGGATGTGGCGAGGGCGATGACCATGATGGCGCCCGATCCGAAGAGGAAATACCAGGGAGTTTTGGCAGGCCCTAGCAGGGAGGTCATCAGGAAACCGTCGGCCCCGGCTGCCTGTCCGTTGGCTGTATAATCCATAAAGGAAGAATAACCGGCCAGGGGGACGCCGATAAAGTTCACAAGGTCGTTTCCGGCAAAGGCCAGCGCGAGGGCAAAAGTACCCAGCAGTACGATTACCTTGAAAACGTTTACCTTGCAGATGTGAAGTATCTGCATCAGGATGGTGAAGAACACGAAGAAAGCCCCAACTAGCATCAGCGTGTTGTCATGAATCCAGTTTTTGTATTCTGCTGTCATGAAGGAGCTGTCCTTCAGGCCCTTTATCAGCATGAAGTAGATGATACTGGTGGCAGCGATGCCTCCGAAGATGCCGATGCTGTATTTCATCTTCTTCTGGTAGTTGAAAGTGAAGACGATACGCGCCAACCATTGTACCAGCATACCGAAAAAGAAGGCGATGGCTACGGAGACGAAGATGGCCATGATGACGGACAGCGCCTTGTCTGTATTGATCAGGTCGCCCAGTCCCAGGGCTCCTTCACTGCCGTATACCTTGATAAGGGCCAGTGCGAAGGTACCTCCCAGCAGTTCGAATGCCATCGAAACCGTGGTCGAGGTCGGCATACCCATCGTGTTGAATACGTCGAGCAGGACGACATCCGTCAACATGACGGCCAGTAGGATGCACATGATTTCCGCGAAATAGAAGTGTTGCGGCTGATAGATGCCGTGTCGGGCAATGTCCATCATGCCGTTGCTGAGTGCTGCGCCGATGAAGACGCCTATGCCTGCAATGAAGATGATGGTCTTGAAGGATGCCGCCTTGGCTCCGATGGCGGAGTTCAGGAAGTTGACGGCATCGTTGCTTACACCCACCACAAGGTCGAAAATGGCGAGGACGAACAGGAAGAGAACGATTCCTAAATAGATAGTTTCCATATAAAAATGTAGTGTATTTTATTTCTGCTTGCAAAGAACGCATGTTTGTGTTACAGTCGATTGTCATACATGTTACAATCCTGTTACAAAGATAACATTCTTTTTGACCTTTTTCCTTTGTGCGTTCAAGCGTTGTCCCGACAGTTGTTTTTTTGTTTCAGGTATTCGTAGAAGGTGTATTGCGAACGGATTTTTTCTTTCTGCGGATGCGTGGATTTCCAGCAGTTGTGCTGTCGGGCATCCACAAAGCAGGCTTTGCGTTTGTCCGCCAGCTGTATTTCCAGCATGTCTGTCAGTTCCTGCCGGAGAGCAGGGTCGAGGACCGGAACCACCGCTTCGATCCGGCGGTAGAGGTTACGGCGCATCCAGTCGGGCGAACCGAGGAAGAGCCGTGGCTTCCCGTCGTTACCGAAGTACCACACGCGTGCATGTTCCAGAAAAGTATCCACAATACGCGTCACGCGGATGTGCCGGCTGTACGCTTGTCCGGGAATGAGGCAGCAGATGCCTCTCACGATGAGGTCTATCTCTACGCCGGCTTCCGATGCCTCGTACAGGCGGCTTATCATCGCCGGATCCTGCAGGGCATTCATTTTCAGGATGATGCGTCCTTCTTTGCCGGCCTTGGCCAGGGCTATTTCCCTGTCGATCAGTCGGTTCAGTTCGGGAATGAGGTTGAAGCGTGCCACGAGCAGGCGGTGGAAGACGGGGGCTTTCCGCTTGCCTTGCAGGGTACGGAAAAGGTTGTGCAGGTCGTTCACGATGACTGCATTGCTGGTGAAGAGCCCGCAGTCGGCATAGAGTGTGGCGGTTTTTTCGTTGAAGTTTCCGGTACTGATGTAGGCGTAGCTGGTGAGTTTATGACCTGCCGGGTCTTTGCGTAGTATGAGTGCCACCTTGGCATGTACCTTCAGTTTGGGTATGCTGTAGATGATGCGGATACCTGCTTTTTCCATCATGGCTGCCGTAGCCAGATTGTTCTCTTCATCAAAACGGGCTTTCAGTTCTACGAAAACGGTCACTTTCTTTCCGTTTTGCGCCGCTGCAATCAGGGTATTGATGACGGCCGAATTTTCGGCTACGCGGTATTGCGTCACCATAATCTCCTTTACCGTCGGTTCGTGGACGGCCTCGTAGAGGAAATGGATGAAATGTTCGAACGAATGGTAGGGATAGTGCAGCAATAAGTCCCGTTGCCCGACGTAGTCGAATACCGATTCCCGTTCGTTCAGGCAGTTCAGCTTCATGGGTTGCGGCTTTTGGATAGGCTTCAGATTCGGGTTCGGGTTGGGCAGGTGGCGGAGGTCCTCCAGATTGAGATGTTTGTCGCCCGGCACCAGTTCGTTACGGTCTATCCGGTAGGTATCTACCAGAAATTCCAGGAAATCGGTCGGCATGGCACGGTCGTAGACGAAGCGGCACACGGCGCCTGTCTTCCGCTTTTTGACTTTCGTTTTCAGTTGTTCGATGATTTCGTTGCTGCTGGTGGCGTCGTCTATCAGGATATCGGCGTCGCGCGAAATCTTGATGCAATAGCTGCTGTCCACCCGATAGCCGGGGAAGATGGTTGGCAGGTTGGCTTTGATGATGTCTTCGATGAACATCAGGTAGTAGTCTTTACCCTTTTTCGGCAGTTCGATGAAGCGGGGCACTTTGCTGTAGGGCAGTTTCATCACAAAGTATTCCGCCTTGGCGTCCGGCATTTCTTTCTGGTAGAGGCGTACCGCCAGGTAAAGTCGGTTGTCGCGCAGGAAGGAGATAATCCGGTCTTTGGTCACCGGTACGGGAGCCAGATAAGGGAAAATCTCTTCGCGGAAGAAGCGGTTGACAAATTCCTGGTGAAAGTCTTCTACCTGTCGGTTCTGGTAGAAGATAATGTGATGCTTGCGCAGGGCGGGCAGGATCTTGGTTTCGTAGATGCGGATACGGTCTTCCAGTTGCCGGTTCACCTCCCGGTTGATTTCATCCACCAATTCGATGGCCGATTGCACGCTTTCGTCGTCTTCGGGTGTCTTGCCGGTAGCGATGGCCTTGTGGTCGGCTACACGTATCTTGTAGAATTCTTCAAGGTTCGACGAATAGATGGAGATAAAGTTGATGCGTTCGTATAGCGGCAGGGAGTCGTCGTTCGCTTCCAGCAGGACGCGGTAGTTGAAAGACAGCCAGCTGATGTCTCGTTTGAAGAATTGGTAATCCATATTTGTAGATTTAGGGCGCGGAAGAAACGCCGGTCCGGTTGTCGAATAACGTTTTCTTCTTTTGCGAATGTATCACAAATGTACTTACTTTGCAGACAAAAACAAATGAAAAGATGAGAAAAATAGGTTTGTTGTCCGACACACACGGTTATTGGGACGAGAAATACCTGCAATATTTCGAACCGTGCGATGAAATCTGGCATGCGGGCGACATCGGTTCGCTCGAAGTGGCCGGGCGTTTGGCTGCTTTCCGTCCCTTTCGGGCGGTGTATGGCAACATTGACGGTCAGGACATCCGCCGGCTCTATCCGCAGACTCTCCGTTTTCGGGTAGAAGGGGCCGAAGTGCTGATGAAACACATTGGCGGCTATCCCGGCAAGTACGACCCTTCGATTGCCGGTAGCATTCTGACGCGTCCGCCCAAACTGTTTGTCAGCGGCCATTCACATATCCTGAAGGTGAAGTATGACAAGACGCTCGACCTGCTCCACATCAATCCCGGTGCGGCAGGCAAGTATGGTTTCCACAAAGTGCGTACGCTGGTGCGCTTTGTCATAGAGGATGGTGTTTTCAAGGATCTGGAAGTTGTGGAACTGGCCGGATGATTTTTCTCCAGTTGGGAAAAACTTTTTTGGGTCAGTAGAAATTTAGTGGGGATATCCATACAACATCGCAATTCTGAAAAGG
>CAYQOV010000134.1:0-5986 GCA_964419245.1 uncultured Bacteroides sp.
CAAACAACTCTTTCCAAGATTGATGAAATCAAGACTTTGAGAGGAGAACTCCCCTTGGAAGTACAAGACTTGGAAGACGAAATTGCAGGTTTGAGCACTCGTATCGAAAGAATTAAGACGGAAGTAACTGAACTGAAAACATCCATCGCAACCAAGAAGGTGGAAATCGAAACAGCTAAGGCTTCTGTAGCAAAGTATAAGGAACAGCAGGAGAATGTACGCAACAACCGCGAATATGACTTCTTGAGCAAGGAAATTGAGTTCCAGACTTTGGAGATCGAGTTGTGTGAAAAACGTATCCGCGAGTTTACAGAACAAGAAGCTGCGAAGTCGAAAGAGATGGAAGCCAGTGCAGCTCAGTTGGAAGAAAGAAAACAGGATCTGGAAGTAAAGAAAAACGAGCTGGACGAAATTATCTCAGAAACCAAACAAGAGGAAGAAAAGCTGAGAGACAAGGCAAAGGACTTGGAAACAAAAATCGAGCCCCGTCTGCTTCAGTCATTCAAGCGCATTCGTAAGAATTCTCGTAACGGTTTGGGTATCGTTTACGTACAGCGCGATGCTTGTGGTGGTTGTTTCAATAAGATTCCGCCTCAGAGACAATTGGATATTCGCTCTCGCAAGAAAGTAATCGTTTGCGAATATTGCGGACGTATCATGATCGACCCAGAGCTGGCAGGAGTAACCATAGAGCCCAAAGTAGATGCTACTAAGGAAAAGCCCGCCAGAAGAAGAAGACTTTCTTCGGAAGCTGAATAATAACTATAACAATCAATAAAAAGAAAACGCCTGAGGAATTGAACAGAAAGCCTCAGGCGTTTTTTTATTTTATGGGAATCTTAGGGATTTACTCTCCTGCCCGTAATATGAACGTAGTGGCGCCAATGGTGACTATGGCTCCGTCTTCGATACGAACGCGGTCGCGATCGCCCAATATCTCGTTGTTCAGGAATGTTCCTGTCAGGCTGGGGGCATCGCGCAGAGTATAGACTATTTCCCCCTGTTTGTTGCGCTTCACGTTGATGATGCAATGGCGACGGTCCATGCTCATGTCAGAAGTTTCAATAGGTACATTGATTTCTGTACCAATGCATCGGCGTCCTATGACGTTGTCGCCTTCCTGTAGCGGGAGTACCTGTTTGAAGCCGAAGACATTCTCAATTACAGTGATGCTACCAAAGGCGTTTTGAAATTCTTTCTCGTCCAGTTTTTCTTCTTTTCGCGGCGCCTGTACTTTGCTTTTGCCCAGTCGGATGCTGAACTGCTTTTTACAATGGTCGCAAATGAAAACCAAAGACTGGCCTTCGGTATATTTGGTCTCATCGAAGGTTAGAAAATTCTCGCATTTGGGACAACGTACACGTTTCATGCTTGGTGATTGTTATGAGTTCTTCGAAATGATGTTTTTCAATACTTCAGTACCCATGCGTTCTGATAGGCTTTCTGCTCACGGATAACTTGCAAACTACGATAAGCTTCTGCCTGAGTGGAGAAAGATTCGATGCTAACTCTCATTTTTCCATTGCCGATGATGGCTGAAGCGCCTTCATATCCTTCTTTTTTCAGCTGCTCGGCTGTTGCGCGCGCGTCTTTCTCTGTACCTACACTGGCTACAATGATGTGATACGGCTTCTTGACATTCTTAGCTGCCTTAGCTGCAGGAGAAGCCTCGGCGACTGCCGGTTTGCTTTCAACTGGTTGGGTCGGTTGGGCAACTACAGGAGCTTTTTTAGTTTCTACCGTTTTAACTTTCACTTCTCGGACGGCTATCGGCTTCACCTCTTTGGATGTTTGAGCTTTGGCTGCTGCAGTTTGTTTGGCCTGCTGTTTGGCTTTCTGTTGCACCTTTGATGATTGGGGTGTAACGACGGGTGTGACAGCCAGCGATTGCTTTTCCAGCTGCTCGAATATTTCTGTGGGAAGCAGGCGGGCATAATTGCCTTGAATGGTTTCGGTGTTTTCTATCGGAGTAGAGAACATGAAAAATAAGGCTATGGCAGCAATAAAGGCAACGGCGTTGGACAGATAGGAACGTTTTAACTTCCAATGGTAACTGCTTCTTCTGATACGTCTCGACGGTCTTGCTTCTATAGAAGGAGCATGCAGATGGTTGCGCACCTCTGCCTTATGCAGCGCGGCCAGCGGTTTTATTTCGAAGCTGTCCAGTCCATACAGGCCGGGAGTAGTCATTCGATTGTCATAAGGCGTAAAATTACAAGTGCCATGGACTGTATAGCTTATCTCGCCAATGTTGGGCAGTTCAACTTTGCCATTCTCGTGCAGACAGGCTACCAGGTTTTGCACTTCCTTGTTTACCATACGGGTGGCATCAGGGAAGTTGGTGCCATAGACAGCCATATACGATTGTACCAAAAGCCCGTCGTTCATTTTCAATTGCGGGTTGAAACCAATGGTACGGGTAGGAGGAAGGAAAATGTTTTCTTCCTCTATATAAGTAGCTGGATTGTAATGAGCGACAAAGCCTCCAAAATCGGGAACAATGACGCAATCATTCTCCAGTAGCAGTGTTTCTATGTGTCGGGACAATTCAATCATGGTGCAAAAATAGCAGAATTATTGGATAAACGAGTCAAAAGTTCCGTTTTTCTTATCAACAAAATATCAACGAAAGGGCATCTGACTGCTGGATTTTTCCTACTTTTGCACCGTCTTACATTAAAGCGTGCTTATTTATGTATATGAAAGTTGGCCTTTTAGCACTTCTGCTTGCTAGCGTTGGAAGTGCGACGGCACAAAAACAAAACAAGCTCAACTCTTTTGTAGAATATGGAGCTACTGTTCGCACAGGTGACAATACTCCTTTGTGGCAAGTGAGCAATCTGCAGGGATTGGCTTCTCTTGACAATAGTACCTATATCCGTGGTGGTGTCTTCTATAACGACCGATGGGGCAAGTGGGATGTAAAGGCCGGATTAGATGTGATTGCAGCCGCAGGTTTCAGTTCTGGTATCCAGCAGGCTTACGCTGATTTCAGATACAAATGGTTCGGCATTTTTGCTGGAAGCAAAGAGATGACAGCGCCGTTGATCAACAGCCGCCTGAGTAGTGGAGAACTTACCTGGTCGGGCAATTCCAGACCTATCCCACAAATCATGATAGGTATCCCTGAATACCTCTATCTGTTGCCGCGTCTGGCCATCAAGGGAGAAATCTCATACGGCTGGTTTACGGACAGCAATTGGCTGAAAGACCATGCCAACGTGGCTGGAGGAGCCTGGTATACCAAGAATATCAAATACCATCATAAAGAAGGATTTGTACGTATCGGAGTGCCTGACGGTAAATGGCAATTGGATTTTGGCATGACTTTGGACACTGAGTTTGGAGGTCAGAGGGTGACCAGCAGCGGAGAAGTCGATTTGGGAAACACTTTGAAGGACTACTTCCGCATATTTATCCCAGGATCGGCTGACGAAGACAAACCTGCTAACGATGCCTTGTTTTATCAGGGCAATTTTGTAGGGACCGAACAGATTCGTGGAACCTATCGTGGAAAAGACTTCTCGATCAGCGCCTATCTGGATAATTACTTTGAAGACTTCTCCGCCATGGGCAAGCAGAACGGATGGGACGGCCTCTGGGGTATAGAGTTGAAGTTCAACAACTTCCGTCCGATCAACAATGTTGTATTGGAGTTTCTGCAGACCACTAACCAAAGTGGTCCGCTCCATGGACTTCACGAACCTGAGGACGGGCCTGTACATAAGACGGGAGGTAGTGACAACTATTACAACAACGGCTTGTACCATGGATGGGCTCATTGGGGAATGGCCAACGGCAATCCCTTGCTTCGTTCGCCCATTTACAATGAAGATGGGAGCATGTCGTTCAAGTACAATCGCGTAAAAGCCCTGCATGTGGGTTGGAGCGGCGAATTTTCCGACAAATGGAACTATATAGCCAAGATGTCCTTTAATCGCACGTGGGGTACACACTCGGCGCCAACGCTCGATATCTTGGAAAACTTCTCAGCTTATGTCGCTTTCCAATACATGCCCGACAAGCAGAAGACATGGTTGATTCATGCCTCCCTAGGTCTGGATACAGGAGAGATTTATGGCGACAATCTAGGTTTCCAAATGAGGATACGCAAAGCCTTCTGAAAATAAAAATAGCCAGAGACAAGATGCCTTGGGCTATTTCTTTATTTATGGGATAAGATAAAAAGCAAAGATTATTCTTTATTCGTTTTTTCCCTTTGTTGCCAGCGCCTTTTCGTCCGCCTCTGCGCGATTTGCCTCCTCCTCGTTTTCGTCCACCTTTTTCGTTGTTGCGTGGCTGATATTCGGGCGCTTCACCCAGTTCGGCCGGAACAGGAATCTTATAGATATCCCTCTCAAGGAATTTCTCGATGGTGTGGAAGTTAGTCTGCTCTTTTTCGCTGACGAAGGTGATGGCCACACCGTCGTTGTTGGCACGGGCAGTACGTCCGATGCGATGTACATAGTCTTCGCAGTCGTGGGGTACGTCGAAGTTGATGACCAGGCGGATGTCATCGATGTCGATGCCACGCGCCACGATGTCGGTCGCCACCAGGATGTTGATGCGCCCTGCCTTAAACTCATGCATGACGGCTTCGCGTTGCGCCTGCTCCAGGTCGGAGTGCATTTCGCCTACGTTCAGTTTCATCTGCTTCAGGGCTTTTGTCACTTCTTTCACCTTGATTTTCGAAGAAGCGAAGATGATGACCCGCTCGGGGACCTCCTCTGCGAACAGGCTGCGTATGATGCCCAGCTTTTGGTTCTCATAGCAGACGTAGGCGGCCTGTATGATTTTGTCGGCAGGTTTGGATACGGCCAGTTTTACCTCTGCGGGGTTGTTCAGGATGTTTTTTGCCAGCTGCTGTATCTTGGCAGGCATGGTAGCGGAGAACATGATCGTCTGACGTTCCTTTGGGAGGTATTTCACGATCTGCATGATGTCGTCGTAGAAACCCATGTCGAGCATGCGGTCGGCTTCGTCCAGAATGAAATAAGATACCTTCGAAAGGTCTACGTAACCCAAGTTCAGGTGGGCTATCAGGCGGCCTGGGGTTGCTATCACCACATCGGCTCCCAGCGTAAGCCCTTTCTTCTGCTGTTCGAACAAGATGCCATCGTTTCCTCCATATACAGCCACGCTGCTCACAGGCATGAAATAAGAAAAGCCTTCCATCTGCTGGTCTATCTGTTGGGCCAGTTCGCGTGTAGGCGCCATTACGATGCAGTTGATGGCATCTTCGGGATGTTCTTCTTCTGAAAGACGATTCAGTACGGGCAGCAGATAGGCAGCAGTTTTGCCTGTTCCCGTCTGTGCCACGGCTATCAGGTCTCTTCCTTCGAGTATTACTGGAATCGATTTTTCTTGTATAGGAGTACATTCTTCGAAGCGCATGGCGTCGAGCGCATCAAGAACGCTGTCGTTCAGGGGTAATTCAGAAAACTTCATGCTTCATCTCAATTTGGACGCAAAGATAATATAAATGTAGAAAGAGGAAAAACAAGCTTACTTGATTTTTTTGTCGAGACGCATCCGTTTCCTTTTGCCCAAGCCTGTTTGTGGGGCAAAATATGCTAAATAACATAAAAACGACCCTTAAAAAGTAAGAAAATTACTTGTTTGTTTGGATTATACTTTGAGAAATACGTACCTTTGCAGCCGATTTCAGATTAAAGGCTTTGACTATCAGAGTTCTTTGGTAGGAGAGGCCTGAGAGACAATGTTCCGGGAAGAAATCACTGTCACGAACGACAGTCCCGGATAGTATTAACCAAAACCGTATTGCATGAGATATGTAAAATGGATTTTTGTTGTATTACTAGTTAGTTCCTTGACTTCTTTTGTATCAAAAGACAAACCTACGGGAGGTTTGAATGTGGGTGACATAGCCCCTGATTTTAAAATCCAATCTATGTCTGATGAACAACACGAACTTTCAAATCTGAAAGGCAAATACGTGTATTGAGCTTTTGGGCCAGTTATGATG
>CAYQOV010000135.1:0-5849 GCA_964419245.1 uncultured Bacteroides sp.
AAGCCCGGTCACGCCGATGGTACTGCGTAACAGTGGGAGAGTAGGTCGCCGCCGTTTTCCAGAGAAGTCCTCCGTAACAATCCTGTTACGGAGGACTTTGTTTTTTATGCCCGCCGGGAGAATCCCTATCTCTTCCATACAGTGCTTCGTTACGCCTCCACGCAGTGCTTTGTCTGTTCTTCATGCAGTGCTTTCTGATGTCCTCACGCAGTGCTTCGTTGCACCCTCATACTGCGCTGCGTTGCATCTTCTGAAAGTATCTCCTTGTGGAGGTTGACTATTTTTTATTCTTCATAAATTATTCTGCTTATTTTTCGAAGTTTTTTCATTTTAATTGTAGCCATGTACCTTTTTGTGATTTTTTTATGATAATTGTGCGCTTTGTGAAAAAATATAAATGGAGGAATTTATGAACTTTTTGTTTATTCTCTGTCTTATTATTTAGCATCTTTTATCACAATATTTCTTTATACTATAAGTAATTATTGGTAATTTCGGGCAATTTTTTACAGAATGTAAATAATTGATTATAAATTATTGATATGGAAAATTTAAATATTGCACTTCTATTGATGGTGGTGGGTATGGCTACTGTGTTTGCTATTCTTCTGATTGTCATCTATTTGGGCAAGGCGATGATTGCACTTGTCAACAAGTATGCGCCCGAAGAGGCGGCGGCTGCCAAGAAGGAAGGTCCCGCTCCTATACCGGCCAACATCATGGCGGCCATCAGTGCCGCGGTTGCCGTAGTGACACACGACAAAGGCAAGGTGACGAAGGTGGAGAAACTGAGATAAAAGAACACATTATTCATATTTTTACAGAATAGAATCAACGATGAAAAGAGAAATTAAGTTCAGCTTGGTCTTCAGGGACATGTGGCAGAGCGCCGGTAAGTATGTTCCCCGCGTTGACCAGCTGGTGAAGGTGGCTCCCGCCATTGTGGAGATGGGCTGCTTTGCCCGCGTGGAAACCAACGGCGGCGGCTTCGAACAAGTGAATCTGCTTTTTGGAGAAAACCCGAATAAGGCCGTGCGTGCCTGGACGAAACCTTTCCATGAAGCCGGCATACAGACACACATGCTGGACCGTGCGCTGAACGGCCTCCGCATGAGCCCCGTACCTGCTGACGTGCGCAAGCTCTTCTATAAGGTAAAGAAGGCGCAGGGCACTGACATCACCCGCACGTTCTGCGGACTGAACGACGTGCGCAACATCATCCCCTCTATTGGCTATGCCCACGAGGCCGGCATGATTTCGCAATGCTCGCTCTGCATCACCCACTCGCCGGTACACACGGTGGAATACTACGTCAACATGGCCAAGCTGCTCATCGAGGCCGGTGCCGACGAAATCTGCATCAAGGACATGGCGGGCATCGGACGCCCCGTGACGCTGGGCAAGATTGTGGCCGGCATCAAGCAGATTAAGAACATCCCCATCCAGTATCACAGCCATGCGGGCCCCGGCTTCAACATGGCCAGCATCCTGGCCGTCTGCGAAGCCGGATGCGACTACATCGACGTGGGTATGGAGCCGTTGTCGTGGGGTACGGGTCATGCCGACCTGCTCAGCGTGCAGGCCATGCTGAAGGACGCCGGCTATCAGGTGCCCGAAATCAACATGGAGGCCTACATGAAAGTGCGTGCCCTCATCCAGGAGTTCATGGATGACTTCCTGGGCCTGTACATCTCGCCGCGCAACCGTCTGATGAACTCCCTGCTCATCGGTCCGGGTCTGCCGGGCGGCATGATGGGTTCGCTGATGGCCGACCTGGAGACGAACCTTGAAAGCATCAACAAATACAAGGCCAAGCACAACTTGCCCTTCATGAAGCAGGATGAGCTGCTCATCAAGCTCTTCAACGAAGTGGCTTACGTATGGCCGCGCGTGGGCTATCCTCCATTGGTAACCCCCTTCAGCCAGTACGTCAAGAACCTGGCCATGATGAATGTCATCGCCATGGAGAAGGGCAAGGAGCGCTGGGGCATGATTGCCGACGACATCTGGGACATGATTCTGGGCAAGGCCGGAAAGCTGCCGGGCGAGCTGGCTCCCGAAATCGTGGAGAAGGCCGAACGCGAGGGACGCAAGTTCTTCACCGGCAACCCGCAGGACAACTATCCCGACTGCCTGGACAAGTACCGCAAGATGATGAAGGAGAAGAAATGGGAAACGGGCGAAGACGACGAAGAACTCTTCGAATATGCCATGCACCCCGCCCAGTATGAGGCCTACAAGAGCGGAAAGGCCAAGGAAGACTTCCTGGCCGACGTGGAGAAGCGCCGCGCCGAGCAGAACAGTACTCCAGCCGATGACGCCAAACCCAAGACCCTGACCGTACAGGTGGACGGACAATCCTATCGCGTGACCGTGGCTTATGGCGACATCGACCTGCCCGCATCGGCTACCGAGAAGGTGGCTCCCTCGGGCGAAGGCGAGCCGGTAGTGGCTCCGCTGGAAGGCAAGTTCTTCCTGACCAAGAACACGCAGGAGACGCCGATCAAGGTGGGCGACCGCGTGAAGAAGGGCGACCTGCTGTGCTACATCGAGGCCATGAAGACCTACAACGCCATCCGTAGCGACGTGGAGGGCACCGTGACCGCCATCTGCCTGAACTCGGGTGACTCAGTATCAGAAGACGACGTATTAATGAAGCTAGGATAATGGAAGATATATTTGGAAAACTCTATGACATGACGGCGTTCAGCAACATCATTGCCGACCCGTCGTTCCTCGTGATGTATGCCATTGCCTTCATCCTGCTCTACCTGGGCATCAAGAAGCACTACGAGCCGTTGCTGCTGGTGCCCATCGCCTTCGGTGTGCTCATTGCCAACTTTCCGGGCGGCGAAATGGGCGTCATCCAGGCCGACGAGAACGGTATGGTGATGGTTAACGGGGTGATGAAGAACATCTGGGAAATGCCTCTGCACGAGATTGCCCACGAGCTGGGATTGATGAACTTCATCTACTACATGCTGATCAAGACCGGTTTCCTGCCGCCAGTCATCTTCATGGGTGTGGGCGCCATGACCGACTTTGGCCCCATGCTCCGCAACCTGCGCCTGTCCATCTTCGGCGCGGCCGCCCAGCTGGGTATCTTTACGGTGCTGATCTGTGCCGTGCTAATGGGCTTCACGCCTAAGGAAGCCGGTGCGCTGGGCATCATCGGCGGTGCCGATGGTCCGACGGCCATCTTTACTACCATCAAGCTGGCTCCCCACTTGCTGGGCCCCATTGCTATCGCGGCCTATTCGTACATGGCCCTGGTGCCGGTCATCATCCCGCTGGTTGTGAAGCTGCTCTGTACTAAGAAGGAGCTGATGATCAACATGAAGGAGCAGGAGAAGCTCTATCCGTCGAAGACTGAAATCAAGAACCTGCGCGTATTGAAGATTATCTTCCCGATAGCTGTGACGACCATCGTGGCCCTGTTTGTGCCTACAGCTGTGCCTTTGATTGGTATGCTGATGTTCGGTAACCTTATCAAGGAAATCGGTTCGGACACGAGTCGCTTGTTCGACGCCGCCGCCAACAGCATTATGAATGCCGCCACTATCTTCCTGGGCCTCAGTGTGGGCGCCACGATGACGAGCGAGGCTTTTCTGAACTGGACGACCATCGGCATCGTAGCCGGAGGTTTCCTGGCCTTTGCCCTGTCCATTTCGGGTGGTATCCTATTCGTGAAGCTGGTGAATCTCTTCTCGAAGAAGAAGATTAATCCGCTGATTGGTGCGACGGGCTTGAGCGCCGTGCCTATGGCAAGCCGCGTGTGCAACGAGATTGCCACGAAGTACGACCCGAAGAACCACGTGCTGAATTATTGTATGTCCAGTAATATTTCGGGTGTTATCGGTTCGGCCGTAGCTGCCGGTGTGCTCATCTCTTTCTTAGGATAAGAGTAATGCTTATAAAGTAAGGAAGTGTATCTTTAGATATTAATATATAAATGTAGAGGTGTGTCGAGTGAATTCGAAAGAAGACAGTTGGACACACCTCTATTTTTATTGGTAGAATAAGTTATTATTGGATGCGGGGAATATGCAATGTATTTCCTATTTCCAATTCGTATTCTTCCTCGTAGACTGTTATTTTTATAGTAGGGCCAGAAAGTAAAGTAATTTTTATTTCCTGATCGATTTCTATCTGCAATTTCCTTCCTTGATAATTGGTTTTAAATATATATTTCTTCCATTGATTAGGGAGAGTTGGTGCGAATTTCAATTTCCCTTTTTGTGTTTGCATTCCGCCGAATCCTTTGGCAATAGCGAGCCATGAACCAGGCATGCTTGTGATATGTAGACCTTCAGCCGTTTCATTATTGTAATCGTCTAGATCTAGGCGGGTAGCGTGCAGAAAAAGTTGATATGCTTTTTCTGTTTCACCAATACGTGCGGCAAGTATCGCATGGATATGCGGTGAAAGTGAGGATTCATGTACTGTCATGGGTTCATAGAAGTTGAAATTACGCCGTATCGTTTCTATATCAAATTTGTGATAGTATAAGTAAGGTCCCAGTAAAACATCACTTTGTTTAATATAACAGGAACGTAGTATACGATCCCATGACCAATGTTGGTTGATTGGCCGTTCATCTGCTGGGATGGCTTCTGTACTTTGTAATGTTTTGTCCATAAAACCATCATTTTGTACGAAAATGCCCAAGTCTTTATCTTCTGGTAAGTACATTTGTTCGGCTATGTTATGCCAAAGAGGTGTTTCAGTTTCGTAGTCAAGGTGGGTAAGATTGCATATACGTGTATAATCTTCTGGATATTTTTGTGCAGCCAAATCTAAATAATATAGTGTCATTTTAAGGCTGCTGGCACAAGAAAGATTGGTATACCAGTTGTTGTCTACATTGTTTTGATATTCGTCTGGGCCTGTTACTCCTAGAATGACATATTGTTGTTTGGGCTTTGAGAATGTGACTCTTTGGCTCCAAAATCGGCAAATTGCTATCATTACTTCCAGACCATATTTTAAAATATACTCGTTGGATCCTGTAATGGCTGCATATTGTAGAATGGCATAAACAATGATATTGTTACGGTGTATTTCTTCAAAAGTAATTTCCCATTCACTATGGCATTCTTCTCCGTTATTGGTTACCTGAGGGAAAAGTGCTGCTCCATCTTTAAATCCCAGTTTATGGGCGTTTTCAATTGCTTTAGGTAGTTGGTTATAGCGATACATCAGTAAGTTCTTTACAATGCTTCGGGGCGTAGCCAGCAAGAAAAAAGGGACACAGCAGAGTTCGGTATTCCAATAAGTGTTTCCTCCGTATTTTTCACCGGTGAAACCTTTGGGGGCAATATTCAGACGCGGATCGTCTCCTCGGTAAGTTTGGTAAAGTTGGAAAATGTTGTATCGTATGCCTTGTTGTGCTTCTGGATCACCTTGAATGACGACATCTGTTTCATCCCAAATTTTATGCCATGCTTGCTGATGTGCTTTTGTAAGTGCTTCCCATCCGTCACTTTTAGCTTTACGAGCCATGCAGGTGGAAGTTTCTACTAAATGTTGCCTTTCATAATAGAGAGATGAAGCTATAATGACATATTTCAACAACGTCACAGTGTCTCCAGGTTTTACGTCGGTTCCTAGACTGAATCCTGTTTGTTTCCCTTTTTCGATGCGTATAGGATTAAGGCTGGTCTCTTTATTGTTTTTGTAAAAATGATAGGTCATGGCATAGCATACTTGTGAATCTTCCCTTCGAGTTTGTGTCCACAAATAGGCGCAGTCCTGTATCACTCCCGCGTCTAGTATATTCCATATTTTTTCTTCCGTGTATTCTGAATGGTCGTTCAGATTGGATTCAAGTAGTGGAAGGAGAGATAGAT
>CAYQOV010000136.1:0-5599 GCA_964419245.1 uncultured Bacteroides sp.
AAATACATTTTTTCAGACTGCATGATTGCTTGTAGATGTTCAGAATATCTTCAGTCACATCGGTCCATGCGATGATGTCTACCGGTAGGTCAACGTGAGGAAAATCCATAACGCTATCATATTTTTTTATGCGGCAAAGATAAGGTTTTTCTCGAAATCTTTTACCTTTGCAGACATGAAAACATTGGTAGAAAATTGGGGAATTATCTCCTATGAGCAGGCTTGGAAAAAGCAGGCTGAATACTTTGAAACGTTGGTACAGGCCAAGCAGTGTGGTCATGAGTATCTGAATCGTATTGTCTTCTGCGAGCATCCGCACGTCTATACATTGGGACGTAGCGGTAAAGAACGGAATATGCTCTTGAGCGAAGGGCAACTTCAGCGGATAGGTGCTACTTATTATCATATAGATCGTGGGGGCGATATTACTTATCACGGTCCTGGTCAGCAGGTGTGTTATCCCATTTTAAATCTGGAAGATTTTGGTCTTGGCCTGAAGGAATATGTTCATTTGCTCGAAGAGGCTGTCATCGGTGTGTGCGCTTCCTATGGTATTGTGGCCGGAAGGGTGGACAAGGCTACAGGTGTCTGGTTGGAAGGAGACACGTCGCGTGCGCGTAAAATTTGTGCCATCGGGGTACGTAGCAGCCATTACGTTACGATGCATGGCCTGGCCTTCAATGTGAATACCGATTTGCGCTATTTCAGTTACATCAACCCTTGTGGTTTTGTGGACAAAGGTGTCACTTCCCTGCAAAAGGAACTGGGGCATGATGTGCTGATGGAAGAGGCTCGTCTGCGCTTGGAGTCCGAATTGCAGAAACTTCTTTCATAGGGACGTATCGCTACGTTCATGACCTTGCATGGGCTTTTTGCGTATTTTCTTGGGGGATAATTCCCTACGAAATAAAAAATCTTATTAACTTTGCAGGTCACTTTTGGAAACAATAAAAAACATTACGATATGAATATCTCTTATAATTGGCTGAAAGAGTATGTCGATTTCGACTTGACGCCAGACGAAGTAGCCGCCGCGCTGACTTCCATCGGACTGGAGACAGGTGGTGTGGAAGAGGTGCAGACCATCAAGGGCGGATTGGAAGGTCTGGTGATTGGCGAAGTGCTGACATGCGTTCCTCATCCTAATTCAGACCACATGCACGTCACTACCGTCAACCTCGGTTCGGGCGAGCCTGTACAGATTGTGTGTGGCGCACCTAATGTAGCTGCCGGACAGAAAGTGGTAGTTGCTACACTGGGCACCAAGCTCTATGACGGAGAACAGTGCTTTACCATCAAGAAATCAAAGCTTCGCGGAGTGGAATCCAATGGAATGATTTGCGCGGAAGACGAGATAGGTATCGGCACCGACCATGCCGGTATCATCGTGCTGCCCGCCGATGTAGTTCCCGGTACGCTGGCCAAGGATTATTATCAGGTGAAGAGCGATTATGTGCTCGAGGTGGACATTACTCCCAACCGTGCTGATGCCTGCTCGCACTACGGTGTAGCTCGCGACCTCTATGCCTGGTTGATTCAGAATGGACGTACAGCTACCTTGAAGCGTCCGTCGGTAGAGGCTTTTGCCGTCGAAAACCACGACCTGGACATCAACGTGACGGTCGAAAACGCTGAGGCTTGTCCTCATTATGCTGGCGTTACGGTCAAAGGCGTTACGGTCAAGGAAAGTCCCGCCTGGTTGCAGGACAAGCTCCGCACCATTGGTTTGCGTCCTATTAATAATGTAGTCGATATTACCAACTATATCGTCCACGCTTTCGGTCAGCCGTTGCACTGCTTCGATGCCGACACCATCAAAGGGGGAGAGGTTATCGTGAAGACCATGCCCGAAGGTACGCCTTTCGTGACATTGGACGGCGTGGAGCGTAAGCTGAGCGAACGCGACCTGATGATTTGCAACCGCGAAGAAGCCATGTGTATCGCGGGTGTATTTGGCGGACTGAACTCTGGTTCTACTGAAGCTACCAAGGATGTATTCCTTGAGAGCGCCTATTTCCATCCCACTTGGGTGCGCAAGACGGCCCGTCGTCATGGCTTGAGCACCGATGCTTCATTCCGCTTCGAGCGTGGTATTGATCCCAACAGTGTTATTTACTGCCTGAAGTTGGCTGCCCTGATGGTGAAGGAACTGGCCGGAGGTACCATTTCATCCGAGATTAAGGATGTGTGTGCAGGTCCTGTGGCCGACTTCCGCGTGGAGCTTCCTTACGAAAAGGTACATTCACTCATCGGCAAGACCATTCCTGTAGAGACCATCAAGAGCATTGTGAAGAGCTTGGAGATGAAGATTGTAAGTGAAACCTCTGAAGGACTGACGCTCGACGTGCCTCCCTATCGGGTAGACGTACAACGCGATTGCGATGTCATCGAAGATATCCTCCGTATCTATGGATATAATAATGTAGAGATACCTACGACCTTGAAGTCCAGCCTGACCACAAAGGGCGAGTGCGACAAGTCGAACAAAATACAGAACCTCATTGCCGAACAGCTGGTAGGTGCCGGCTTCAACGAGATCCTGAACAATTCGTTGACGCGTGCCGCCTATTATGACGGGTTGGAATCTTATCCGTCTGCCAATCTGGTAATGCTGATGAATCCGTTGAGTGCTGATTTGAACGCCATGCGTCAGACTCTCCTCTTCGGTGGTTTGGAAAGCATCGTGCGCAATGCCAACCGTAAGAATGCCGACCTGAAGTTCTTCGAATTCGGTAACTGCTACCACTTCAATGCCGAAAAGAAAAACGACGAGAAGCCTCTTGCCGCTTATTCGGAAGAATATCACCTGGGCTTGTGGCTTACCGGTAAGAAGGTGTCCAACTCGTGGGCACATGCCGATGAAGACAGTTCGGTATACGAACTCAAGGCCTATGTAGAGAATATCTTGGCCCGTGTAGGTCTGCACATGCACGACCTCGTTGTCGGCAACCTGACTGATGATATCTATGCTGCCGCCCTGTCAGTGAACACACGTGGCGGAAAACGTCTGGCTACGTTCGGCGTTGTGACGCGTAAGATTCTGAAAGCTTTCGATATCGAAAATGAAGTCTTCTACGCCGACCTCAACTGGAATGAGCAGATGAAGGCTATCAAGAATATCAAGGTTAGCTATACGGAAATTTCCAAGTTCCCGGCTGTGAAACGCGACCTGGCTCTGCTGCTCGACAAGAAAGTCCAGTTTGCTGAAATCGAGAAGATTGCTTATGAAACCGAGAAGAAGCTCTTGAAATCCGTTGAGTTGTTCGATGTGTACGAAGGCAAGAACCTCGAAGTCGGCAAGAAGAGCTACGCCGTCAGTTTCCTGTTGCAGGACGAAAACGCCACGCTCAACGAGAAGCAGATCGACAAGATTATGCAGAAGCTCATCGCCAACTTGCAGAACAAGCTGGATGCCAAGCTGAGATAAAACTAATTGAACGAATCATTTAAAATCAAAATAAAAACATTACTCCCATGGGAAGAGCGTTTGAATATAGAAAAGCTACCAAGCTGAAAAGATGGGGCCACATGGCCAAAACATTTACACGTCTGGGCAAACAAATCGCCATCGCTGTAAAGGCTGGCGGTCCGGAACCTGAAAACAACCCTACATTACGTTCTGTTATCGCCACTTGTAAGCGTGAGAACATGCCGAAGGACAATATCGAACGTGCCATCAAGAATGCAATGGGTAAGGACCAGAGCGACTACAAGGGCATGACATACGAAGGCTACGGCCCTCATGGCATTGCTGTATTTGTAGATACGCTGACCGACAATCCTACTCGTACTGTTGCCGATGTCCGTTCGGTATTCAACAAGTTTGGCGGCAACCTTGGTACAATGGGTTCGCTGGCTTTCCTCTTCGACCATAAGTGCGTGTTCACGTTCAAGAAGAAAGACGGCATGGACATGGAAGAATTCATTCTTGACATGATCGATTTCGATGTAGACGAAGACTACGAAGAAGACGAGGAAGAAGGCACTATCACTATTTATGGTGATCCGAAAAGCTATGCAGCTATCCAGAAACACCTTGAAGAGTGCGGTTTCGAAGATGTCGGTGGTGACTTCACCTATATCCCCAACGATCTGAAAGACATCGAGCCCGAGCACCGCGAGACAATCAATAAGATGATTGAGCGTCTGGAAGAGTTCGACGATGTACAGACGGTTTATACCAATATGAAGCCCGAAGAGGAATAATCTATTGAAATGACTTACCATTACAAAACAAAAGGTACGTGTAGTACTGATATCAATCTTGAAGTGGAAGACGGTATCATCAAGGATATCGAGTTCTGGAGCGGTTGTAACGGTAATCTGCAGGGTATCTGCCGGTTGGTGAAAGGCATGCCTGTAAAGGATGTCATCAGCCGTCTTGAGGGTATCCGTTGTGGTATGCGTCCTACATCGTGTCCCGACCAGCTTTGTCAGGCACTTCATGAAATGGGATATTGAACAATATACCTTTAATTCTTGTTTATAATTTAAAAGCCGGATGGAAATTATCCTTCCGGCTTTTTTTATCACATTATTTTGTATTTTTGCCGAGTATAATAAAGGGATATGAAGAACATTCTGAAGGATCTTAAACGGAAAGATCATAAACGTTATTTGGGTGGACTCGATGTGCTTAAGTATATCGGGCCGGGTATGCTGGTGACGGTTGGTTTTATCGATCCTGGTAATTGGGCATCCAATTTTGCCGCAGGTTCAGAGTTTGGCTATGCTCTTTTGTGGGTAGTGACCTTGTCTACCATTATGCTCATTATCTTGCAACACAACGTAGCCCACTTGGGTATCGTTACTGGTCTTTGTCTATCCGAAGCTGCTACGAAATACACCCCTGCCTGGGTCTCAAAGCCCATATTGGCAACAGCTGTCTTGGCTTCCATCTCCACATCTTTGGCTGAAATCTTGGGTGGAGCTATTGCTTTGCAGATGCTGTTTGGCATTCCCATTCCGTGGGGAGCAGTGCTCACTACCGTATTTGTGCTGCTGATGCTCTTCACCAATTCCTATAAAAAATTGAGCGGGCTATTATAGCCTTTGTTTCCATCATTGGACTTTCGTTCATCTATGAACTATTCTTGGTAAAAATTGACTGGCCGTTGGCGGCTGCTTCATGGGTTACGCCTTCGTTGCCTCAGGGTAGCATGCTCATTGTCATGAGTGTGCTGGGTGCCGTCGTCATGCCTCACAATCTGTTCCTGCACTCTGAAGTTATCCAGAGTCACGAATACAATAAGCAGGACGATGCTTCCATTCGTCGTGTCTTGAAGTACGAACTGTTTGATACCCTATTCTCCATGCTGGTAGGTTGGGCTATCAACAGTGCTATGATTCTACTGGCTGCTTCCACTTTCTTTCAGGCAGGCATTCCCGTGGACGAACTTCAGCAGGCCAAGTCACTACTTGAACCATTATTGGGCAGCAATGCCGCCGTCATCTTTGCCTTGGCTTTGCTTATGGCAGGCATTTCGTCTACTATCACCAGTGGTATGGCGGCAGGTTCCATTTTTGCTGGTATGTTTGGTGAGTCCTATCATATCAAGGACAGCCATTCCCAGGTTGGCGTAGTGCTTTCGTTAGGTGT
>CAYQOV010000137.1:0-5448 GCA_964419245.1 uncultured Bacteroides sp.
GGTATTGTCGCCGGGAGTAGTACCGGTGGAGGTAGAAGGCTTGCCCCACTCTTCCCACACAATCTTCGTATTCACCATGCTGCGGGTAATCACCTGACGGCCACTATTACGCTCCACTTCGGGCAAAAAACGGACACGTACTCCGTTAATCAGCGAAGCGCTTACCTCCGCAGCCGTCGGCACTCCTCTTTTAGTAGAGGTGGCAGTATAGTAGAAGGTGCCTACACCGTTTATCTTCACAGTACGTCCCTGCCCCATGAAATTGCTCAATACACGTCCCAAGTTCTCCATCACCGCATACGTGTCACCACGGGTCACGGTAGAAAGAACAGACAGCTCGTCTGCCACTTCACGGGTAGTAACCGCCTTGCCCCAGGTTACTGATTGAGGATACCACAAATCGTTTACTTTTTTCTGAACTCTTTTAAAAAATGCCATAATCGTAATGTTTTAAATGATTAATTAATAATGTATATCCGGTTTCTCTTGTCTCACCCGAGAAGCAGAAGTTTTCATCGTGAGGCCTCAACGATTCAGCCGTCTGCTTTTCTCAAATTCGATGTTGCAAAGTTAGGGTGGGAAACAAGGGAAAACAAGAAAATGGCATCTACAACCAATTTACATAAATCACTAAAATACAAACAATTACAAAAACAACATCTCTACAAGAAGAAGGGGAAATAAAGCTGAAATAAGAAGAATAAGGTGATAATCTCTACAAGCTATACACGCAAACTTCTGATAATGAAGGCACCTATATCTTCCGGTCTCTACAAGATAGTTACTATAAGCTATTCTTTGCAATATGACATCATTTAGAGTTTATGCCAGTGAAAAGAAAGAATGCACACATAGAGAGAATGTGCCTCTCTACGTGTTTGGCTGATTTTACTTTGTTACTGCATTATACAAATCCTGGTAGGTTTTCACCACACTATACGCCACATCGCCAGTGCTGATAGCTGCAAAATGGCGACGGGCGCACTCTATCTTGGCATCCTCGGCACGGCGAAGTTGTGATACTTCGATGTCGTTGCCTTTGGTTTCTGCCACGAAATAGACGTGCTTCACGGAATCTTCTCGAAAAGCTACAGCCCAGTCGGGATTATATTTGCCCATCGGAGTGTTGATGTAGAATCCACCGGGCAGTTTGCTATATACCACCACATCATCCTCAGCTTCCAGCGACTCGGCAAAACTCTTTTCGATACCTTCACTATCTACCACTACAAGATCGTAAAGCGACTTGGTACTTTCGATAGCATTCTTGCCAAGTGTACCACGCAGCGTAGCTTCCTCAAAGATGCCAGTACCAAAAGTTCCAGCACACTTCTCATACTGAATGTGCTGGATGAGCGAGATAGCCTTACAATCGTTGATGATGCGACCGGCTTTGATGATGAACTCTTCTGGATTCAGCTTGAACTGATGGAAAGTCGCATGATTAACGCCTTTCAGCATTTCTACAATGGTGCGGCGAGTTAGACCGGTGGATTGCACGAGTTCACCTACCAAGTCGTAAGTTACTTCTGCTCCAATAACTTCCGTTACCCGAATGGTTTTCACTGTAGCGGCACTCATGGCTGCTCCGGCTTCCAATTCTTCGCGGTCACGGATGCTTTCCATGCCGCCACTCTCCACTACAATACGGATTTCTGTCACATTCAGGTGCTTGTCGAGTGCATCAATGGCACTCTTGATGAGTTTTGGCGTTTCAAAACTCACGTTATAGTAGGTACGTGTATTAATGCGCCGCCACAACTCTTGCCACTCTTTTTTGTTGAAGTTGTCTTTCACTAAGTGAGCCTCCGTTTTATTACGTCCATTGGCTGGTTTGAAGGCATCGGGATTGAACACTTTATCCAACTGTTTGATGATAAACGAATGTAGATTTTCCACCTCACCAAACTGGAGCGAATCGGCTTTCTTTTCGTCAAAGTACTTTTGCGTGAGCTTGCCCTTCTTGATGTAACCTTGGACTATCAGTTCTTCGTGGATTTCCACGGCCTGTTCGGTCGTAATCTTTATGCTGTGTCCATCTTGTGTCTGTGCCAGTTGGTCGGCAAACAGTGTGGCTGTCACCACTACCGGACGGCTGGCACAGGCTTCTGCCATATCGGTTTGCAGCTTCTTGGCAAAGTCGTCATAGCTTTCGCTGGCGATAACGGTCAGGATATTGGTGTCGAACACATGGTCACCCAATACGTCGGCATCTTGACGTTCGCCCTTATCGTTGACGCATAGGCGCATACCACGACCCACCTCCTGACGTTTCTTGATTTCGTTGGAGGTGTCTTTCAACGTACAAATCTGGAACACATTAGGATTATCCCAACCTTCCTTCAAGGCCGAGTGAGAGAAGATGAAGCGAATGGGGCAACTTTGGCTAAGTAAGCGCTCCTTATCCTTCATGATAAGGTCGAAACCACGTTCTTCGTTTTCGCCTTCCTTATTCTTCGATTCCACGTTCTTCCCTTTTTTATCGATAGAGAAGTAACCATCGTGAATGTTTTCGGGCGCATTCTTCGGATTGGAAAGGAAGCGAGTGTAGGCGGTATCCTTAAAGGTAGACATAAGCTCTTGCAAGGCACGTTGGTATTCCTCTTCAAACATCCGTGCAAATTTCCCCTTCTCTGCCGTGTCCTTACCGTAGATGCGGTAACTATCCACATGATCGATAAAGAAGAGCGAAAGCACCTTGATGCCGCGAGCAAAAAGTTGGCGTTCACGTTCCAAATGAGTCTTGATGGTTTCACGTATCTGGTGGCGACGGAGAATATCCTCATTCACACTGCCCACCACCTCACCGGGATGAAGCGTCAGTCCGTTGAGGAAATGCACGGTATTGGTCAATCCGTCTATACATTCCACTTTAAAGTTATTGGCATACTCCTGCAAACCACCGCTTTGTTCTTTAAGATCGAACCCTTCGCCGACCAAGCGAATGGTCTGGCGTGTGCCATTGGCAGTCTTGACATCGAAGCCCAATCGAGCTTGTGGATTACCTTTGCTAATGACGATTTCATCCAGATAAACATAGCTATTGGTAGCTGTAGAACCCACTTGATGCACACTGCGTACCTCTATTTTTTTCACCAGCTTCTTGTTGTAAGCGTCGATGGCATCGAGGCGATATACTTGGTTGAATATTTCACGGTGCGTGGCACTATAAAGTAAGGTAAAGAGCGGGTTAAACAGTTTGATACCTTTTCGTGTGGCATTGCCTTTGTCCGTACCCAACACGCTTTGCGGCTCGTCAATAATTAGGATGGGATTCGTTTTTGCCAAGATGTCAATAGGCTTTCGCGAACCGAACTCATCACGACGTGAGAAGATGATACGGGCTGCGGAATCACCTGCGCGACCTTCCTTGTTTTTATCCTCGTTAAGCGAAGCATTGAAAGCCTGCATATTGATAATCATTGCATGAATGCCGTTATCCGAAGCAAAGGCATCAATCTTAGCGAGCTGCTTCGAGTTGTAGATGAAGTATTGCATGCGTTTACCATATTCTCCAGCAAAGTGCTCTGCCATACTCTCAAAACTCTTGAACACGCCTTCGCGGATGGCAATACTGGGCACTACAATCACAAATTTCGACCAGCCATAGCGGGCGTTCAGCTCATACATGGTCTTGATGTAGGTATAGGTCTTACCCGTACCTGTTTCCATCTCGATGGTAAAGGTACGTCCGTCTCCCTCCAGATGCTCCACGGGATTCAATCCTTCTGCCATCTGTATGCCACGCACATTCTCGCAAATGCTTTCATTGTCAAGTACAAGGGGAAAATTGCCGAAACCGTCGAAGTTGAGCGCACCAAACTTGTTCAAGAAGGTGCGGCTACCATCGTGTTTGGGTTGCCCCTGAAACACATCGCTCACGCATTTGGCGGCTTCCGCTTGAAAGCGTTGATGTTTATATCTTATTTTCACTTTTTGCCTCCTTTCTTACTTTTGTCACTAATCGCCTTGATAGCGTTCAAATAGTCTTGCTCCACATCGCTGAGTGTGCGTTGTTTATATTTACGATACTCAGTAGCGGCATGATCCATCGCTTCTTGATGGGATACTAGGCCTCCATCCAGTAGGAGTTGTTCTCCAGTTGAGGTGAGTATGCGATCCAGATAGTTTGCCCAATCGTTCATGGTCATGGGTTGCTCTTTCTCGGCTTGGCTTTCTGCGAAATCAAGTAAAGCGATAATCATGTCAAGATTATAGAAGGTTGTCATGTATGACTTACCATCTGTGGCAGTTGTTCGGCATTTCCGAACAACTGAGTCCTCTTGTAGTTCGCCTTCTTCGAAAATGTGCTTAATATACTCACTTACATTCGATTTACTCGTCTGATACAGCTCGCACATCTGCGTTTGAGTAAGCCATAAAGTATCTTCCTCAAATTTCACATCTATCTTTGTCAGACCGTCATTGTCTGTATAAATTAGTATTTTGTTGTTCTCTTCCATGGACACATCAAATTACTCTGATATTATTAAACGCATCATTATCCGACCAATCCAAGGATTGCTTGAACTGCTCATAAATATTGATTTTCTGAGCATCTTCCTTGAAGCAGGCATCACGGAAAAGTACACGCAAGGGACTCTTGTCGGCCATCGCAGTTACTACCTTATCGGTAATGCCCTCGGAAAAGCAAGCCACAAGTTCGCCTTCGTTGACAGTGTAGATGGTACAACCGTCCATGGTTTCTGTCTGCAAGGGCAAGTCCAAGCGAACACCCCATGCCAACATCGAACCATAGAGTAGGTCGAGGTCAGTACGATCGCGCTTGATATTATAGGCAAAGAGGTCAAGCTGGTCTTGCTTGTATTCCTTGGGTGAAAGTGATACTTTCTCGTAGTTGCTTTCGTCAAGGCGGTAGACACGGAAACCGGTGTCGAGGTTTTGGGTAGTAAGCGGGGAATCTGCTTTTATTTTTGCACCGGAACGACGGATGCGTTCTTTGGCTATCTCAGGGATAGTGGCGTAGCCTGCCTTACGTGCTTCGCTATCTTCTGGCGTTTCTTCGGGAAGCTGAACGCAGATATATCTTCTGTTACCTCCGTCTTCGGCGTTGAGTTGCATTACAGCATGAGCAGTGGTGGCAGAGCCTGAGAAGAAATCGAGGATAAGTGCATCTTTATCAAAATGAGTCATCATCTTGAGCATCCTTATCAAGAGATTTATACTTTTGGGATTGTCGAATGCTTTGCAGCCCATTAATTTCTGAAGATATGAAGTTGCGGAAGAAGTTAAGAAATCTGTATCCCACCAAGTCGTAACTTTTTTTCTTGATTGTCGAGCCTGATCTTCGTAATACTTCTTCTGGAGATTGTTCTCTGTGACAATAAGCAGTCCATTATCATACAGTTTCTGCATGGTCTCTTTTGAATATCTCCAATATTCATGGGGATGTGTATTAAAAGAAAAAAACAGCTAATCAAATGTAGA
>CAYQOV010000138.1:0-1186 GCA_964419245.1 uncultured Bacteroides sp.
TATGTCCGCTATGTGGCTGTACGGGCGAAATATCTCCGTATCTATACCATTGTGGATGACGCGGAATGTGTACTCCTGGAGAAAGGAGTGGCGCATTTCCTCACGAAGCCATTGGGAAACGGGGACAATCGTCAGCATATTGGAGGGCATGGCTGTGAAGGCTTCTTTTTTATCCCGGTAGTTCTGTCGGGAGCGGTCTATCCACCAGCTGGTGGGAAATTTTCTCTTTTGGGGACAATGCCCGCATCCCGTCTGCCACTTATTACAGCCCGTGAAGGAATAGTGATAGCAATGGCCGGTGTACAGCCAGCAGTCGTGTACGGTCCATAGCACTGGAGTGTCGCATTGCGACAGGTAGTCGAACAGAATCCGGTAGTTCAGGAAATATCCGTGGATATTGTGGATATGTATGATGTCAGGCCGCAGTGCTTCTATCTGCCGGATAAATTGCCTGGTTGCCTGGTTGGACGAGAGCCCGTGGCAGTCGAACAGGCGTGTGGCAAGCCCATGCCACGCTACGCTCCGCCGGTTGCCTATCGGAATAAGTTTGGATTGGCAGGACGGTATGCCATCGCGTCCCTTGCTGTAGGCCACGTGGCTCTCCCATCCGTTCCGCTTGGCCAGTTCCCCGATTTCCTGCATGATGCGTCCGGTAGAGGTGCTGGCGCGCAGCACAGGGTTCAATTGGAGCAGCTTTTTCAGTTTTCGGCCAATGAAGCAAACAGGTTTATCCATCTCTCCATGACATTCTCTTCCGAATAGATTTCCGTCACCTTGCGGGCATTGTCTGACAGTTTTTTCCGGTAATCCTCGTCGGCCATCAACTTCATCATCGCTTCGGCTAACCCCTCAATGTCACCCTCTTTCACCAAGAGACCGTTCGTTCCGTGACTTATGATATCCTTCGGACCACATTTGTAGTCAAAGGTCACCACGGGCAGTCCGCAGGCCATGGCCTCAATCATTACCATCGGGAAGCCTTCATAATGAGAGCTCATGACCAGCATGGAACTGCTTGCATACTCATCTCCAATGGCATTTGTCGGTTTGTTGATGTGCGTGTGGTTCCTTAATCCCGCCTCGTCGATCATCTGTTGCAGCATATCGCGCCATTCTCCTTGTCCGAAGATGTCCAATTGCCAATCTTTATATCGTGCTTGTTCCTGCACGAGCGCCCATGCCTGGA
>CAYQOV010000138.1:1196-5147 GCA_964419245.1 uncultured Bacteroides sp.
GGATCAGCCGGTCAAACCCTTTCTGATAATCCAGCCTTCCTACGGCAATTATCCGTTTGGAAGAACCGTTTGGCTGAGCCTTTCCCATAAGCCGGGCTGCATTGGGGATGACTTCGATATTGGGTAGTTTTCCCCAATAACCCTTATCCTCGTTTGTCAATACGACAAACTTGTCGAATTTACGCGCAATCCTTTCGTCCTGTTTCGTCCGCCAGCGGTCTATGAGTCCCAGCAGGCCGTCCCGCCCGTACTGCATGCGGAAAAATTTGCAGAAATGCAGCTCCAATACTTTTTTGCTACCATCTTTTATGTCCGGAATAAAGGACGATTCTGATGGATAGAGGGAAATGACAATGTCAGCTTTCTCCTTTCCCAGTAAGGTGGTGAGCCTTCTCTTGTGTATTATTCGGCGTTTTAGGTATCCGGCGGTCTTCAACCATACATTTTTGCTGTTGTCGTCCGTATAGTTTATATCAAGGTCAATCATACGGACGCCTTTGGGAAACGGATAGAACGGCGGCCGCCCATGCTGGTCGGTAGTGACGACGGTCACGTCCCACTTCAGCCGATTGAGTAAATAGGACACCTTGTTTAGCAAGACGCGCTCCATGCCGCCGGGATTGTATGTGGAGCAAGTGCAATAGACTATTTTCATAGGGTCTGCGCACTCTGCTTTGTCATACTTTCATATTTCTCTTGCTCTTCCTGGCTAATGCACAAAAGGAGAGAGAAGATAAGGAAAAGGTCTGATGACACTTTGCACCAGAATATGAAATTCAGAATCAACACCAGCCATACCAATATCTTGTGCTGCGGAATCCGGCGGGCTGCTCCAGCCGCGCTTTTAATCATAAAGATGCAGAAAGCGACCAGTCCAATCACGCCGAAGTAGAAAATGAATCTCAAGTAGCCTATGTCCGTCTGCTTGTAGAAGCCATGGAATATCTCGCCGATGTAATAAGGATCCTTGTTATATGGATTATCAAAATATCCATCACCAATTAACCATGTTTTTGCGTTGTCCGGAAAAACCACCATGTTCTTAAGAATCTCGTTGGAGTTTACTTCCCATCTTCCTTTTTCAAAAAGACTGAAGAAGCCCTCGAAAGCAAATCTTATATTTCCGTGAATGGAAGGGTTGGCGTTATAGGCTTCCACTACGATGGGAATGAATATGAGCAGACAGATTGCAAGGCATTTCCAAAGACGCTTTATTTGAGGAGTGTCCTTCTTGAAAAAAGACATAGCCAGCCAATATGCCAACGAGACTCCAAGGCCGATAGTTGTGGAGCGTCCGATCATGTTTCCTATGACGGCAATAATCAGATATGCCACGAGGTACGCCGCAAGCGAAAAGAACGGAAGCGGCTTGTGTGAGTTTACAGTCAAATGGCTTATCATGCAAAGCACGGCGGCAAAACGCATACCCGCTACGTCAAGATTCGCCCCGATTCCATAGATACGGTCTCCACGCCCCTTTCCCATATAGCCCTGCCCTGCCAAGAAACTATCCGTGAACGACTTCAACGACGGGTAATTGTCCATTGCAAGGGCGAGTATGCACTGGATGGCGCATACGGCTATCAAGTAATTGCAAACCAGCTCCAAGGATAAGGACCCATGTACTTGCTTGATCAGGCGGGTCACGACATAGGCGGCACTCGTCCATACCCACATTGAGATGATGTACGAAGCATAAGTGAAATCCGAAGTATGATTGATAACTATGGAGGTGAATCCTGCCAAGGATACCAAGGCTGCAATCACAGACAGGATGAAGAACTCTTTATTTATGATGGCATGCCTGTCTCTTGCCAAATTGATTACCAGCAAGACCAGTCCCAAGGCTGCTATCATCATCTTTGTGTTCACTCCGGAGAGGAAGGTGAACTCAAAAGGAAAAAAGAACAGGCTGGTTACGACTGTTGTAGTGAGAATGCCCAATAGTTTCAACATACGGCTCTATTTATATATGATAGAATAGACGGTCTTGATGATAACTTTATAATAGAGTCGGACCAGCCACCATTGCCTTTTCCATGCGAACCATTGAACCAGACGGCTTCTCAGGGTAATGTGCCTGTTTGCCATGATGTACTTATTGGCCTCCGGATACCAAGAGGTCCACAAATGATATTTTCCGTCTTTCCCGTCATTTATCAAAAAAGGGAATTTGGCTTCAAGATGGAAGAAAGCCAGTTCCTTTTCTATTTGATTATGGTATTTGGCGTGCATATATTCCGTGACCCATTGTACATTGTGTTTTAGTTCCCCTATATGCTTGTCGGAATAGGTCTGGCTGAATGCTCCGGCGTTCAGCTTTACGTAATGGTAATAAGCATTTGGCAGGTAGGCGATGCGGGTCGCACAGCTGAAAAGCAACATCATGGTCATGTCTTCTCCCATGCCGTATCCTTCGGGGAATACAATGTTGTTTTCTGTGTATAGGCTGCGTTTCACCAGTTTGTTCCATACGTTATACTTCATGGCTCCGCTCAACATCGCCTTCAGGGCGTCCAATGGCGTGCTGTATTCCGGTTGGCGCATGTGGCGCTCGGATTTTTCATACGAAAGGAACCAATCGCACCACACGATTTCCGCATTTTTCTCTGTGGCTGTTTGGTATAAGTCCGCAAGCATTGTCGGTTCAACGAAATCATCACTGTCGCAATGAAAGATATATTCCCCTTGGGCTACCGCCAAGCCCGTGTTGCGTGCGGCGGGCAACCCTTTATTTGCTTCGTGCGTCAGGACTTGTACAAAGCGTTTCCTTTCGGGATAAGAGGCCAACACTTCATCAAGCACTTGCATGCTTTTGTCCGGAGTCGCGTCATTTATGAAAATATACTCCACTTCACGCATTGTCTGCCGGAACAACGATTCTGCGCAACGGGCTATAAATGGCTCGACGTTGTAGATTGGCACAACGACAGAGATTTTAGGTTGCATGTTATTTCCTTCTGTTTATTATATCAGCAATGCGCTTGGTCGTTTTCACGCCGAGTATCCTGTTGCAGAGTTCGTAAATCTTCATCCGGGTGCTCACCCACGATTCGGCGTAGTGATGGATAGAATATGTATTGCTGGTGATGCGACATTTCTTCGTGAAGTAGTCGATAGGGCAGAAGTATTCTTGCGGGTAGATGTATACTCCGGCTACATACTGTGTCCCTTCCCTGTTTGTCAGGCCTTCCTTTGTCAATATTTCAGTTGTGTAATCGACGATGGTTTTCAGGTTCAGCTTTCCGTCGGGGGCTTTGAAGTGTAATGTGGCATAAAGCTCTAACATTTTTTTGTAGAGGCCGAGGCCGGGATTTACCCCAAGGCCGAGACCAGGGTTTACTGTAGGCACCGTCGCCCCTCTTGCATTACGCTCGCATCCCATAAACGGTCCGCGGAGGATGATGTCGTCCATTGGTCTGATTACTTCCACGTCTGTGTCGAAGTATAGCCCGCCTTCTTCATATAGTATCTTGAAGCGGGCATAGTCGGAGACAAAAGCATATTTCCCGGCTTCATAGGCTTCCCGGGTGTAGGGAGTGCTGTTTACATCGAAATTATTCTCGTTCCATTCTTTGATTTCACAATCTGGAAAAAACTTTTTCCAAGATGCTATGCATTTCCCGGCCAGACGGGGGAGAGGCTTCCCTCCGAACCAACAATAGTGGATTATTTTGGGTATCATACGGGGGGAAGTCCTTTGTATTCGTCACTATTTATATAGCGTATGCCATCCCGTATGGCTTTCCGTTTGATTTGGAAGATGCCGAATTGCAATTTCAAGAGCGATATCATCAATCCGAAAGCAAAGGTATAGCCTATGGCCAAAGTGGATAGGAACTTGCTGGCTCTGGACTTGTCCGGCTTATATATGAAGCGATGCCAAAAAATGGTCTTGAAGCGAAAATCGCTAAACGCTAATTGTCGTTTGTTTTCTGCTGTCAGGTTCAG
>CAYQOV010000139.1:0-5111 GCA_964419245.1 uncultured Bacteroides sp.
ATAACTTTCTTGAAAGGATAGAGATAGAGTTGGTGCAATTCGCGTGGCGCTACATGCGGATCAGTACGGCAATTACCATCGCGTCCGCCCTTGGGCACACTATAGACGGCATAATGTTTCAGCGTCGAAGCTACGCCCTGCGACTGGATGCCCTTTACCATCTCCGCACCCAGCGAAGCAATCAGATAAGGATCTTCGCCGTAGCACTCCAACGTACGGCCCCAGCGGGGATCGCGCACCACGTCGAGGATAGGAGCATAGACATTAGTATAGCCCAAAGCCCGCGCCTCTTGCCCGGCGATGGTACCTGCTTGATACACTAAATCGCGGTTCCACGTACTACCGATGGCTATTGGCGCAGGCAGAGGCGTCGCCTTGGTGTGGTTCAGGCCGTGAATGCCTTCGTTACTGAAGTCCACGGGAATACCCAGCCTCGTTTCTTCCACAAACCAACGCTGCACACGGTTGATGGCTTCGGCATGGTTGCTGAAAGGATAGAGCATCTGTTCCACTCGGTGCGACTTGCCGCCTACGCCGTTGAGCATCTCGTCGATGTTGGCGATGCCATCCTTCCACACCTCCGACTTCCATCGTTCTGTAGGAAGAGAGTCCTTCAGTACACGCCCGTAACCGTAGAGGGTGGCCAGCTGGCAGGTTTTCTCATTGATGTTCATCTGGCGAAGCAAGTCGTCCACCCGCTTGTCCACCGGCTGCGTAGGGTCCTCGTAGACATCCTTCACGCCGTTCTTGTTGAAATCGATCCATCCCTTGTGGTAGATGGACTTATTCTGTGCCTGCTGGGGCAGGGCCACACAAAGGCCCAGCAACGCCGCCAGCATCGTTCGTTTGTTCTTCATGCTTTTCTCTCTATATATCTTTTCACTACTTGTAACACTTCCACATCTCTTCCCTGTCCAGCTTGCGATAAAGCGCCTGCATCTCCTGCCTGTCCACCCGACCCTTGCGGCGCCAACCTTCCAATACAGGCTCCGCCAGACGGAAATTCTCTTCTTCAAGGGGAGCCAGGCGCTGCATGTAGCCACTACCCTCAGCATTGTATAACAAAGCCCAGTGCATATAACGGTCGCTACCCATACCCCACTTCAGAGAAAACACCTGATTCTTTAAATGCAAAGAAGCATCAGACAAAGGTGAGGTACCCAACGTCTTGTCCATTGTTACCATCGATGGTAATTCCTCGTCTACCCACAACGGAACGGCCACGCCCGTAGGCGGATAGCCCAACACCGTCCACATCGTCGTCAGTTCAGCAGCCTCGCCCGGCTTCACACCTTGTACTACAACAGAACAGGAGGTACTGCTACGCGAAATAAAGTCTTGCTCCACAAACCAGCCTGAAGCTTCCGATCCAGTGAAAGGAGACTGGCGAAGGTCAATGCCTAACAGGCAGTTGTGAAAAAAACGGGACAGATTGTTAAAAATATGCTGGGGGCTGACAGCTTTCGCACGTGCCAAAGGATCTAACACCCGCACGGCCTCCTTGTAGCGCACCACGCCTGCTCCAGGCCCGTACTGTCCCGACTGGGAAAAGTTGGTGCGAGCCACATAACCGTCAGGCGCCGTAGCAGGGTCGTTGGCGTCGTATATCTTATAGGTATAGTAATCCACCTCAAACACCATGGCACCTCCTTGGGCATCTATTGCCCCAAAGTTAGCCTCTATCCGACTGGGCTTAGCGAGGGTGTCGAGGAAGTGGCGGAAATCGTCTACCGTGGCACAAACCTCAAGTGCCCGATAGATGACGCGGCCGTTGGCCTCGCCCCGCTCCTCGCCGTCCTTCACGTCCACGAGGTTATAACTCTGCGTATTCATCAGCGCAAAACCTGCCGAATTGGTACCGATCCACGCTTCGTGCTTCAGGTGGAAGTCTGCGCTATTGACCACGGCAATAAAGTCGTACTTCTCGCCGCGGACATATTCCACGTGGTTTTTCAGAAAATCAGTGTCGCGATGTTTCCATAAAAGGGGGCGGCCGTCGGGCGTCGCCTTTCCGGACACGACGGCCGAAGTGCAGGCCCAGGCCGGTAGCACTGCACCTGCCAACAAGCAAAACAATAAAAGAATGTTTTTCATAACAATACTGAATTTATATTCTTGACAGACAAAGATAATGTTTAGATTCGGAAAACAATGCGACAACACAAACAAATCACAAGCAACAGACGTGAAACTTGTGTGAAAGCAGGATGTTTCACCGCATCCGACTGATAATCAACTGAGTGAAACCACCGTGAAAGCGTGAAGTTTCTGACGGGAAAGACAGTTACTACCAATGTGAAATCTCGATGAAATGGGCTATTTTGGAAAAAGAAGGATAAAAAAGGCGGCAATGTCTCACTCCCAAAGCAGCAAGATTTCGACTAAAAACCAACCTTGTCTCCAACCGACAGACAGGAACCTGCCAACTGTAAACATCAACTTGACGAACGTAAACATCAACTTGACGGACGTAACTATGGACTTGGCGAACGTAGTATGTGTTGAGACCGAACAATGCTTGTTTCCCATGAAAAAGCCGCCGAAAGAGGATAAAGACCTCGTTTCAGCGGCTTCAAATGGCGGTTTCCCACGCTATCCCAAATGTAAAGTTTTCGCTAGTTTCCTGTCAATAAGAGAGAAAGATGACAAGGCAAATACCTGTTTCTCCAACTTCTTTTTCAAGACTCCCTTCCGATAACCTTTCCATATCTCCAGTATCTTCCCGTCTGGAGCTATCAGTACAAAATAAGGAATGCCGCTCATTTTGTAACGCGACGCAAGCGTCCGCCCGCCAGCTTTCAGTTCGTTTCACTGGTGGCCGGGCATCTCGTGTTCGGTCAAAAAAGTAGTCCACCGCTCTTTATCGTCGGTACAAATGCCTACTAGCGCCAGCTTGCCCGCATAGTTTTCAGCTATTTCCTTCAGTTCCGGCTCTGCCATGCGACAAGGCCCGCAAGCCACACTCCAAAAGTCAAGCAGGATGTAGCGGTCTTTCAGTTCGGACAAGTGATGCTTCCCGCCATCAGCGTCATAAAGAAGCCCGTCCACCATCTCGTCACCTTCATCCACCGTAGGAGCGGGAAAAGCGTACGACTCCATCAGTTTCCCCCTCTCCGTATTCAGCCAATCGAGGGGAAGACGGGCATAGAGCTGCTGGAAGTCGGGACGACAGGAGGCCAGGAAGTCTTGTTGGCCTGTGGCATACCAGGCGATTTCCAGAAACTTATCCAACCATGCTTCCGTTACGGGTATCGTCTTCAGATAGGAAAGTCCCTTGCTGACAATACGATTGTTCAGTTCACGCAAGCGTTTCAAAGATAAGCTGTCCCCTCGCTCGGTTTCTTCGTCCAGACGGAGGATTTCTTCCACTTCGGCGGCAACGCAGGCCTCATAACCCAACATGTCTTTCTGCAGACCGACGTTGGTCGTCACCGTCCACCGGTTCAACCATTTGTCCTCGCCTTGAAAGTCAATCCAACCGCCAGGCTCCACCCATAAGTCGAGTACCCAGTTGGGAAAGTCTTTTCCCCAACCGAAAAACCTCAGATGACGAGGGCGGGAAATCGTATCTTCATAAACCATTTGTCCGTCCTGCAGTGGAAACTCAGCAATGGTTTTGCCGACGCCCATGTGGGGATTGAAATCATAAAGTACCCCCTTCACACTGTCGGGCATGTTCTTCAAGTTCCAACGGATGACGAACTTCCCATCGGACGGGGAAGCTCCCCACACGGTTCCACAGCAAGCAATCCAGACAAGCAGCCACGCCAAGTACTTCATCATAGCTATGCTCATTCTTCCTCCAGCTTCACTACCAGAATAGGTGAAGCCTTCATCCGGGCCTCCTTCATGCCGACATAGCCCACCTTGAGCATGGCATCGTTAGGGGCCGTGAGCGTGAATTTGCCATCCACGTCGGTCACAGTACCGTTGGTCGTACCTTCAATCGTGATACAGGCGCCGATGACGGGCTCGCCCTGCGTGTCCACCACCCGTCCGCTGACCTTCAGTTCGCCATCCTTCGTGCTGGCAGCCGCTTTGGTACGGACAACAATGACACCGTCCTTACCCGCCTCACCATAAATTGCAACAGCTGTCTCGGGCTTCAATACGGTAATAGACTCAATCTGGTCGGGTGACAAGGACTTGAGTTTGGCCTCGTCCACCATTACATCGTCAATTACCACCTGCGCCTTCGAGGCGTTGTCCGACACGCGGATGGTGAACACAGTACCTGCCAAGGGTTTCGGTTCCTCCTTCTTCAGCGTGACCAGCATGACGCTCTTCTTACTCTTGTCTGTCGTGTACTTCGCTATAATATCGGACGGCTCCTTCAGTACGCTGATGGACTGGATGCGCTCGGGATTGAGAGCCTGAAGTATTTCAGAAGTTACCTCCCGTCCGTCCACCAGTATCAGCACGTCCGCATAGTCGGCAGCGCTTGTACCCGTCATAATAAGGGTCAGGTTCTTTTGGCGGACTTTCTCATCGAGCTCATCCAGACTGAATAGTACAGGAACGGTATATTTCACCGTCACCGCCTTCCCCTTCTGCATGCCCGGCTTCCACTTAGGCATGGAGCGAACGAGACGGACGGCCTCGGCATCGAGCAGACGGTCAACACTGCGCAACACACTCGCATCGCTGATGGCGCCATTCTTGTTGATCAGGAACTGGACAACCACGCGTCCCTGCGTGCCTGCCTTCTTAGCCTCTTCAGGATAGCGAAGGTTCTTCTTGAAATACTCCATCAGCCCCGCCATACCACCGTCAGGGAACTCAGGCATCTGCTCCACCACCTCGAAGACGGGCTCGTCGGGCATCAAGGTATCTTTCACCGCGACGGAGGCAGTTTCTACCTGATTTGTTTTCATACTTGCCACCAAATCATTAACTTTGGCGCTTGAAAGCTCGTCGGCCACGGCCGACACTTCGGGACGGGCAAAGGCCGACACGGCCAGTGCCGCCAGCGGGAGTACATAGAGGTACTTCACCCGCGCCCACTGATTGGACTTTTCTTTTAACATCATAGTGATACGTTTTTTAAGTGAACTGTGATTAAAGCTGTTGGCCATAGAGTAGAGCCTTGTGCCGACAGCTTTTTTTATTAA
>CAYQOV010000140.1:0-5060 GCA_964419245.1 uncultured Bacteroides sp.
CAGATGCTATGCGAAGGAATCTTTCCATACACCGTTACTTCTTCTATCTCGGACTTTATATTCTGCAATTCCAAATCCGAATCGTATGCGTAGGCTTCGTAGAGGTATTTGTCGGGAGCTTTGCCCTGTATCATCTTATTGCCGATATATGCTTGCGCCACATCGTTCCTCACTTTGCCATCGACATCCGTCAGCTTTGTTTCCTTGACCCTATAATTTGCTTGTTTATATCGAACAAGGCCGACCAACTCTTTACACTTCCAATCATCAATGGCTGTTATGAGCCTCGCGATAGAGTCTTCGTTGAACATATCATCGGTAATCCTGCATCCTTTGGCCACAGCCTTGCAAATTGACTTGTGCAGGAGGAGAATGGGGACGTTTGTATGCCTTGACGCACGGGTCAAGAACTCATTGTACGCATAGTGACGACTGTACAATGTGAGCTGTGTTTGTGTGCCACTCTGGGAATAGGCCACATTGTCCTGGATGCTCAGTTCTTCACGCCTCGTCTGTACGACCTGGAGCGAGAACACATGCTTGTCTTTGATAAGCCGGGGCAAGTCTTCTTCCAATTTATTATCTATCTTCTGGTCAAAATACAAAACATATTTGCGGTTCAGATGACGCCACAACTCCCTTAATTCCTCAAACTTTGCCTTGCGGACAGATATTTTTCCGGTGCGCTTGCTGTTTCGGTTGATTATATGGTTAGGATTCACACCGCCGTGGATATTGTTGAACTCCGGGTAATCCCTGAGCAAATCGTCATACTTCTCCTTGCGAATCTCCCAATTAAAGGATACATACCCTCCGGTCATCAATTCAATGAAGAACTTATTGGCATCCATGCCGCGTTTCCTCGCTACTTCCCGGATGTCATCTTCCGTAATCTCCAACGGCTTATTCTGTTCGGCTTCCACTTCCCTATTGATTTCCGCAACGAGCTTGTCGGCAAAGCACCTTTCCGTGAAGTCTACAATATAATTAAGCATGAACGAGCTGTCGCAGATTCTATTCCCTTCACTATCTACCGGCAGGCGCAACCCGCGTCCTACCTCCTGGAGTTTGCTTATTTCGGAACCGCTTGAACGCAATTTGCAAATGGTAAAAACATTCGGATTGTCCCATCCCTCTTTGAGCGTCCATTTGGAAAAGAGGAAGCGCAGCACATTGTATTTTCCGTCCCTGCCCTTGAAACTCAGTAAATCTTTCTTCCCGTGAAGAATAGCCTTTACCTCGTTGGCTATACCCTCGTCCGAATCGCTGTTGTCCCGCGAGAAATAGCCCGCACATGCTCCGTCGAGGTCAGCCAAGGTTGCCTGCAAATACTCTTCATACTCGGGAGTGTTCTGCCTGCTTAATTCCAGCTTGAGCCTTGCTTCCAACCTTTCAAGAAACTTCAGCCGAAGCCACCCTTTATTGTCGCCACGGGAGCCACGGAAACTTTCGATGTTGTCGATGAAAAAGAGTGCCAGCGTTTTGATGGGAAGACCATCGCGGCAGAAGTTCCGACGTTCCGTCTCGAAGTGGCGCATCAACGCCAATTCCATCATGCCTTCCTGATACGACGCGCCATACTGATCCGGGAAGAAATCGTCACTTACATTTTTCTCCTGCCCGTTGCTCAGCAGAATGCTGTTCTTCGTTATTCCCTCCACGACTATCCCGTCAGGGTTACTGTCCACCACACCCAGGTTTTCACCCGCATGGAGCGTATAGACCATTTCCTTCCTGTCCGCACAGAAGTATTTCAAATTTACTGAGTTCCCACTTTCCGTGCTTACGACCTTTATCCTTTTTTCTGCCTGTCTGCCTCCCGGTAGTTCAAGGTGCTCCTTCGCCACACCTTTTATCAACCCCTTGTTGAACGAAGCGGCTGCATCCAGTTCGTAGATCAGTTCTTGGTAATCCTTGGCCACAATCTTATTCTTGCCACGCCCGAAAGTGAACTCCGGGAAGGTAGCACCGTATCTCAGCACAAGTTGCGGATGGAAGTTCTCTATCAGTGCCGCATACGACTTGCCGCCGCGTTCCATACGGTGGGGTTCGTCGATGATGAGTATAGGCCGCGTCGCCTTTATGGCCTCCGCCGGACGGTAGAACTCACCCTGCACATCATCGTAGTCGTCACGCGTCAGTAGCTTCCCACTGGTAATAAGTTGGGAATTCAGCAGCAACACATATATCTTGTTCCTTACATGATGGGTACCGCTGAAAAAATGGCCAACGGCCGGGGGCATGCTGAGCCGTCCTTTCTTCTTCGATTTCTGAGGTTCCAGCAGGCACAGTTCTATTTCTGCCTTGTAACCGCACACATTGGCAAAGTGGCGCGCCACTTCCGGGTCGCCAAGGAAAGAGGCTGCGCCAGCCTTGATAGGCAATGTGGGAACTGCCACTATAAACTTGTTGAAGCCGCACCGCTTGTGCAGTTCAAACATGGTACGGGTATATACGTAAGTCTTACCCGTACCCGTTTCCATCTTTATGTCGAGGATACTGTGTGGAGGCAGTGCCTTTATCTTGTCCGGCAGTCCCCGTTCGTTGATGCGTTTCCCCACGGCCTTGTCGAATATGCCGGTTTCCTTACGCACCAGTCCAAGGGCTTCCGCATTCAACCGTGTAGCCAGCAAAGGGTTCTGGTTACTATCCCTTGCCGGTTCTTTCATCGACGCTTCCACTACGGTCGCCACTGCATTGACGGGCGCAAGCTGGTGGGCGAGCGAACTTTCAAGTTTCAGTTCCATGGTCAGGGGTAGATAGAAATTGTCCAATTACATCTGATATAACAAAGCAAAATTCTGAAAATCGTCCATTTTCATCGCGAGTCATCACTCTGTTTTTAAAACTTTGTAGCAACTCTTCTGGCAGTAACTCATTTCCCTCGAATAAAACACTAAGTGCCGCTCTCCGTCTACGAACTAAATAGCCACACCCTAGCCCTAACGTTTCAATATCCTTTTTTGCATCTTCATTTGTTCCAGCAATACCTCCATCAATCATGTACTTGAAATATTTTTCACATTCCGAATTCAATGGAGAGCAGGTTATCTCTAATGCACCTTTTGCCTCATCACAATGCATGAACTTCTTACGGTTTCTCTTGGGAGCTACATTCCTTTCATCCTGTTCTTCTTTTGTTGCCCGGCACGAAAGGAGAAGATTTTTGTATTCACCTACTAACTCCCGGTGCTTTTCTTTAGGTTTAACATGTTCTATCCTGTATTGCGGATTATATGGATATTCGAGTTTCGCACCACAATAACAACAAATGCCACCTTGTTCCTTATACAACTGTTGCTTAATGGCAGGAAACGTTTTCATAGATCTAACCAACTCATACAACTCCGCCCCACTCCGTCCTGGATATGATTCATTTGGAATGGAAAGGCTTGTTTCATCTAATTGGCAAGCAACAAGCTCTCTCCCATGCGCCATAACGTCTAGCGTAGCATAGTTTTTTTCTATATATTTCATTGTCCTATCACTTCTAACCGTTTGATAAATAAACGCAATCTGACAAGTTCAGGCTGATCTTCTGGAGTGGCATTTTTCAAATTCTCTACAGCAGTTTTAGCTCCATTTATATCTTTATCACTTATCGATTGCCATGCTTGATCAAACAATGCTTGTACGGCAGGTTTCCGCTTTACGACATCCATGTTCTCTTCTAACATAAGGTTATAGTCAATACCATGAATGTTCTGTAATATTTCCGGACTACCTGAATCCACAGACATACGCAATACAGCGTTCTCTTTCCCTTGCGTTTCTAAGCCAGCCAGCACTAAAGGGGAATGAGTCGATACAATAAACTGGATATTAGGGAATGTTTCCATAAAACGTTCAAGAACGACCTGTTCCAAACCAGGATGCAAATGAAGGTCTATCTCATCAATGATAGCTATACCGGAAACCTCCATACCTTTTCCTCCCCCAAGAAACCAAGATCGATAAGCGAGATCGAGCGCTATATAAAACAGACGCTTGTAGCCTGCCGGAAGATTGCGGAAAGAATAATCCTTCTCTGTCGTCACTATATGCAGGTGAGCATCATATGGACTTATTTCCAGAGTTTCTATTACAACTTCCAAATCCTTCTTTGAAAAATCTTTTAATATCTTTATTATGTAGCAAATCTCGGCTTCCGCCACCCCAAGCTCTGCCTCGGCTTTCTGACGAATCTCCTCTGGCATCTGCAAAGTAATCCGCCTCCTCATATTCTCTATCGTCCGCATTTTGGTTTCTAAACGCTTCAGCCATATATTGGTACATCCGACCTCTGAATTCCACTCAGTGTATCCCACACTCTCAAAAGACGAGCCTACAAGGAATGACTCTTTACTCTGTTCTTTCTTTTTTTGAGAAAAGTTGGAGTAATGAGGATATCCATCCGAATAATAGGCCAACAAAGGACGTTTTCCTGTCCTGATGTGCCACGCATAAAGTTGTTCGAACCCCTGTTTATATTCTGACGGCCTTAATCGGCAGTTGATGGCATATGCACTCATCTTCCAATCAAGAGGTGTCTGCGTATCAAGATAGCCTTCCGCAGCAATTTCCATCAAATAATCAGCAGGTTTTGCATCATGGAAGTAAACATCCCCAACAATGCTGTATCCCTCGACACCGACGTAAGGATTACCTCCCCTTAAAGTTCTTTCACCCACTGGCTTCATTTTTTTCGTCCTTGGGTCTTTTTCTTTTATCTTTTCAGAAATCATCATAAAGCTCAAAGCCTTATGGAGCGCATGAATCAAGGAGGTTTTACCTGAACCATTTTTGCCAAACAGGACTGTCACATGAGAGGCAAACTCTATTTCATAATTACTGAAACAACGGAAGTTTTTTATATGTAGTTTTTTGAGATACATAGCATTTATATTTTGAGATCAATATCTTACGTCGATGTTCACAGTGAGGCTCTTGTTGCCGCTCCTGAGGGTACGCAAGTTTTTTTGCAGCTCCTCACGATGAGTGAAGCTGAAGCTGTAGCCAAAGATGACCACGTTCTGCGGGGAGAAAGCCTCGCCGTTGTACTTATCCATCAGAGCCACAAG
>CAYQOV010000141.1:0-4912 GCA_964419245.1 uncultured Bacteroides sp.
GGCAGCACTACAGGCCTATGCACAAACAGCTTAGAATCTAAATCCGAAACTTGAGCTTGATTATTATGCAACAAGTTAAGGATATTCGTGCCCGTTATTGGTACATGGTGCAGAGTATCACATCCCATTGGTCAAAACGCTATCTGCAAGAAGCCATTAAACTTGACGATTATGGCAAGCATGGAGCGTTGGCTAACAATTTCACTGAAACCTTGCCCGTATCGGAAGCTAACGATGTAAAATCAATGCTCAAATACTTACTCAGAATCTCTTTTTCTTAATGACTATCTCTAAAAATGGTTGTCAAATTTGAGTGCGATTAACTAATCTGTTCATAGATGCATTTCACTCTCACCAAGTCCATAGTTATATCCGTCAAGTCCCTCTTTACAACTGCCAAGTAGATGTTTACGCCAAGCATCTTCGCATATCCTCCCTTACCCAAACGATTATTGGAAAACGCTGTTTTGGACGAAAGAAAGCACTGCTTTGCAATGGACAAAACAGTGTTTTAACGAAAGTGATATTTTTCACATCCAAAAGAAAAACTGATTTCTCCTAAAATGGATTCACGGATTCATTTTTCTAGCTATCTCGCTTTAAATGTGAGAATTAAGGTGAAAGGAAACGTTTCACGGGGAAGGAACTGTTTTAAAAGTGTTGAGTAGTTCATCATCAAGTTGGTTTCACTATAAATAGCAGGTTCTCAGTAGATTACAATGAATTCACTCTCGAAAGAGCTCCAATTTCTAACTTGTGAAAGCAAAGAATGTTGATTTTCGTTGATTATGGTTGATTATCGTCCGTTATTTCCTCCAGAAAACTTGACTTCGCCTTCCTGATGTCGTATCTTTACGAGAAAAAGAATACGTCTATGAATCTGATTTGCCAACTGAGAGATTTCTTTTTCCGTGAAGAACCATCCGTTTCGTCGTACGACCGGCTGCTTGCCGACCTGAACCGTGCTTGTTCCAGTCTGCCCGAAGGACAGGCCTTCCTCGTGATGGGCGACGGCGAGTTCACTGTTCGCCTGACCTGGAAACCCCGGCAGGAAGATGCGGAGAAACGCATGTTCAGCCTGAACGGACAGAATGAAGTGACGGAATGGGTAGAAACAGCTCCATCTGCCGTGGAAGCGAAGAAACCAGTAGCACAGCAGGCAGAAAAGGAACCGAAACAGCAACGGATGATGCAGCGCCTCTCACGCTACCTGAAACTGCACTATGCTTTCCGCTACAACCTGCTGACGGAACGGACGGAATGCGCCCGCCTGAATACAGAAAAAGCCGATGAGTCTCACCTCCTTACTTATACACCCGTAGACAGCCGTATCCTGAACGGCATCGCTCTCAGTGCCATCGAAAACGGCGTGGAGTGCTGGGATCGTGACATCAAGCGATATGTGGAATCCGACCACGTACAAGACTACCACCCCTTTGAACTCTATTTCAGGAACTTGCCCGCATGGGACGGCAAAGACCGTGTGAAGGAACTGGCAAGACGTGTATCCGATAAGGATGTCTGGGTACGCGCCTTCCACCGCTGGATGCTGGCGGTAACCGCCCAGTGGACAGGCTCGGGCAACCGTGGCCGCAGGGCCAACAGTGTGGCTCCGCTTCTGGTCAGCCCCACACAGGGCCTAGGTAAATCCACCTTCTGCCGTATGCTGCTACCTAAGGAACTGCGTGACTACTTCACAGAGAGCTTCGACCTGACCAACACCTCGTCGGCGGAGAATAAACTGGCCTCTTACGGCCTGATCAACCTCGATGAGTTCGACCGCCTTCCCGTCAGCCGGATGCCCCTGCTGAAGAACCTGATGCAGATGGAAGACCTTCGTGTGCGTCGTGCCTACCGCCGTTCGGCCGAAGCCTTGCCAAGAATTGCTTCGTTCATCGGCACGAGCAACCGCCGCGACCTGCTGACCGACCTTTCGGGCAGCAGACGCTTCATCTGTGTGGAAGTGGAGCATGCCATCGACTGTACGACGCCTATCGACCACGCTCAGCTTTATGCCCAACTGCTGCACGAGTTGAACAACGGCGAGCGCTGTTGGTTCAGTAAGGCCGAAGAGGCGGAAATCCAGGCGGCCAACCGTCCGTTCTACCGTGTGACACCTGCCGAAGAACTTATTGGCAGTTGCTTTGCGTTTGCCAAGGCAGGCGAGCAAGGTGCTCGCCTGATGTCTGCGGCAGATATTTATGCCGTATTAAAACAGAAGAATCCCGCAGCCTTGAAAGACTGTTCTTGTACTTCGTTCAGCCGCCTGTTGGCCCAGTTGGGGCGGAGGGTACACACAAGGTATGGCAATGGGTATTGGGTGAAGAAACGATAACCCCTGCTAAGGTTGTATTACTTCTCTGCTACCGCCGGGTCAGCCGCAGCCTTCGGGCTGAGCAGGCTGTGATATTTTTCCGTATCGCCCAATACCTTTAACGCCTCTTTCAGATCGGGGTCATCCTTCAGCTGCTGGATGATGCTGCCTTTCTGATAATAGTAACGCTTCAGGATTTCGATGGAAATCATATTGCGTATGTCCTTTGCGAAATAATCCAGGTCGTGGTCCAGGTTATGCTGGAGCTTCTTCTCCAATGCTTCGAATTCGCCGGAGGCATCTTTCAGGTAGCCTTCGAATTCGGCCATTTCCTTCAGGCTTTTCAATATCTTTTCTGTCTGTTGGTCGTACTTGAAGTCGGCCTTCCGTACCATCTCCTTGAAGTCGGCATAGTCGGCATCGGTCAGTTCGAAGTGCTGTGCGTTGGCAATGGTTTCGTGCTTCAGGCAATACTGTGTGGCGTAGTCGAATATCAGGTTGTCGTTCACCAGATAGAACAGAATGTTGGGCAGTTTCTCCTGCTCTACCTGTATGTCGGGAGTCACGCCGCCACCATCGCGCACTTCGCGCCCGGCTGCTGTATGGAATACCGTTGTCAGACTGTCAGGAATACGACCTACGCTGCCGTCGGCATTGCGGTGCTTGTAGTCGATGGCCTGCACGCAGCGTCCGCTGGGGATGTAGTATTTGGAGGTCGTGATTTTCATCTGTCCGCCATAGGGCAGGGAGCGTGTGGTCTGTACCAGTCCCTTGCCGTACGTGCGTGTACCGACAATCACCGCACGGTCCAGATCCTGTAATGAACCGGCCAGGATTTCCGAAGCCGATGCCGTGGAACTATTGACTAACACAGCCAACGGGATATCCAAATCGATGGGTTCGCGTAATGTTTTGTAGGACATATTGATTTGTTCGATTTTGCCTCGGGTGGTTACTAAGGTTTTTCCACGTGGTAAGAAGTAATTGGCAATATCTACCGCCTCGTCCAGCAATCCGCCGCCGTTGTTGCGCAGGTCGATGACCAGCGAGGTGATGCCCTGCTTCTTCAGGTCGAGGAACGCTTGCTTGAATTCTCGTGCAGGTTTACCTGAGAATGTACTGAGGTTGATGTAACCCACATTGTTTTCCAGTTTCGTATAATAAGGTATGATAGGCAGCTCGATGGCCCGGCGCACCAGTTCGAATTCCAGTGGTTTCTCCACGCCTGGACGTTGCACTGTCAGCTTGAAGCTGGTACCTGCCTGGCCGCGGAGCATTTCGCTGATTTCCTGGTTGTTCTTTCCTTCCAGATCCTGTCCGTCGATGGCCATCAGGATATCGCCTGCCTTCAGTCCGGCTTTGGCTGCCGGCATGCCTTCGTAGGGTTCGCCTATCATGGAACGTTTCAGTTTCGTATTCCAGGTGATGATGGAGCCGATACCGCCATAGGTGTTCTTCAGCATCTGCTCCAGTTCGCTCTGGTCGTCCTCGGGATAATAGGCCGTATAGGGGTCGAGCGAATAGAGCATGGCGTCGATACCCTCACGGATCGTTTTGTTGGCATCAATCGTATCTACATACAGCAAGTCCAGTTCTTTCACGATTGAACTGAAAATGTCGATATTCTTGGCTAACTGAAAACTGCGGTTGTCACTGTTCTTGAAACTCAGAAATGCTGTGCCAGCCACTATCAGCAACAACAGAGCGATCCAACGTACTTTACAAAATCTTTTCATATTCATATCCGTCATACAATGTTCTTGTTCATAAGTTTTCGATCTCTTTTTTGATATCCTTCCAGCAGGCAGCGGTAAGTTCGGCTCCTACGACCTGAATGACTTTCGCAGCAAGTATGGAAGCGATGCGGGCACATTTTTCGAGTGAGCAGCCGGTGACCAGTCCGTACAGAAAGCCGGCGGCAAAGTAATCGCCTGCTCCTGTCGTATCGGCTACTTTAGACACTTGTACTGGTGCTACCTCCAGTACCTGAGTCCCTTTGCGCACCAACGATCCGCGGGCTCCCAATTTCACTATAGCTATGCTGCATGTTTGCGCCAGGGTTTCCAAGGCTTCTTCGGGTGTTCCGCCGGCAAAAGCTTTCGCTTCTTCTTCGTTGGCAAAAACAATGTCCACGTATTTGTTTAACAGCAACGAGAAGAATTCTCTGTCTTCATCTACTATATTATAGCTGGCCATATCCAGACAGACTTGCAATCCGGCTTCTTTGGCCAGTTCTACGGCCCGCAGAATCATGTCGTGGTCTTGTACCAGATAGCCTTCGACAAACAGATAGGTGTATCCCTTGAACATGTCCAGCGACAAATCTTCGGCCTTCAGTGCGGCTGCGGCTCCCAAATAGGTACCAAACGTACGTTCTCCATCGTTTTGGGATATAAAGGTGGAAGCAATTCCTGTAGGCAGGGTAGAAGAGACAAGCAGATGATCTTCGATACCTTTGCTCTCCAGTGTGCTTTTCAGGAAGTCGCCATAAGAATCTGAACCGATTTTCCCGATGAATCCGCTGGGAGCTCCCAGGCTTGCCAAAGCTCCGATGGCATTGCCGGCTGAGCCGCCTGCTGCCTTATAGGTCTTCAGATC
>CAYQOV010000142.1:0-4838 GCA_964419245.1 uncultured Bacteroides sp.
AAAGAAAATGAAAAAATTAGTTTTGATGGCAGCAGCTATCGTAGCAGTATCTTTCGCATCTTGTGGTAACAAAGCAGCTAACGCTGAACAAGCAGCAGCTGATTCTATCCGTATCGCTGACTCTATCGCAGCTGTTGAAGCAGCCGCAGCTGAGGCAGCAGCTCAGGCAGCTGATACTGTAGTAGCTGACAGCGCTGTTGTAGCTGAATAAATTCAGTACAACACACAGAGAGAATTGAAAGTCTGACGTGCGAAAGCACACCAGACTTTTTTTATGCCCGTACGGTTCGTATCCTCCTCTTTATATCAACGCAGATTTCCACACCATACGACATAAGGCCGCCATGAAGTGCAGGATGAGGGTCTAACGAAGTGCTTCCTCATCCTCTCACGAAGCACTGCATGAGAAGGTGAGGAAGCACTGTGTCAGAACCCAACGAAGCACTGTGTCAGGAAGAGCGCTTACAGGCCCTTCACTGTCCGCATCAGCTGTTCACCCAGTCCGATGGTATAGCCTTGCGAAACGAACACCACGCGGTTGAACGTGTCGGCTATCACAAATACCGGCAGCGTATCTTTATGCTTTAGCTTCATATTCTCTATAATCTGGGCAGCAATGCCGTGGCTATCGATACCGTAGACAATGGTAGACGGCAAGCCCGGGAAATCTTGCGGACGGAACTTGCCATACTTCCCGGCATCGGGGAAGAGCAGTACCATCTTGCGCCCCCACTTCTCCAAGTCTTTGTTCAGTTTGGCAATGTCCTTCAGAGCATGATTGGTAGGCTCCTGCCCTACACCCAAGACGCCAACCACGAAATAACCGCGACCACATGCCGTCAATACGCTAATGGGATCATCGGCCACGACACCGTCAGCGATAGGCGTAAAGAGCGATTCGGAATTGAAGTTACCTATCACCTGTATCTGGTCCTTACTTTCACGCATTGTCAAGGCTGTATTCACCGTTTTGTCCGCCTCTACATTCAGGCCGCTCATGTGCACCAGCACGCCGCCGCTGGCCAGACGCGTACCGCTCACCATCACATAGTAGCCGGCCGGCATCTGCAAGGGATTACGCAGTAAGGTGTTCCATGAAGCACCGCTTTCATCATAGCTTTGCAGGCGAAGTACACCGTTCTCGCAACGTGACAGGGTGAAGTGGCTGTAGTATTTAGGATCGTCGATGAACTTAGTGGGCTGGAACATTGCCACCAGGCTACCCGAAAGCGATACCGTCTGTGTGCCGCCCATATTGAAGTCCACATGATAAAGTTTCCCGTTCTTCAGATTCGGATGATTGGCCAAGTCCAAATAACATACAGCTCCGGTCACTTCGTCAATCCAGGCGGGAATGCCCAAGCTGCGGGCCACGGCCACAAAGAAGATGTCGCGCGAATAGGTGTCGGCCATGCGGGCGTTCCATACGCCTTCGGGCGACATGGGAATGCGTTGTGAATTCAAGGTATCGTTCAGAGCGATATTCTCGCGGCACCAGTCCACCAGCTTCTGCGGATGATACAGATAGTCTTCGGCTGTCTGCTCGTCAATGACTTGCTGGAAGAAAGACTTATAGGCTGTCAGTTCTTCTGTCGCAATGCGCGGGTTCAGCAACGCCGACACGCTCTGCTCGCAAGGCACAACCGCCGTATGCAACAAATGATCTTTCAGAATGGGGAAACGGGCATCGCGCAAGTCTTTGGCAGACACGGCCCCCAGCAGCTCGACGGCCCGGCCGCCCTGTCCCTGCTCCAAGGCAAAGACAACAAAGGCCTTGATGACAGCATGATTACCACGCGAAGCCACCAGGAAATCGGCCACACGCTGCTGCTCTGCTTCGTTCAGTCCCTTCTGGGAAGAAGCCCAGGCATGCGCTGCCTCGGGCGTCATCATTGTAGCCACATAGGCGTTGCGGATGGAGTCTTCTGCGGCCATGCGACGGTCGTTCTCTGCTCGCTGTTCGGGCGTAACGGCGGGCAGATTGGCCGACTCAACGGGCGGAACGATGTCCAAATCCAATTCGAACGGATCACCATCGCGACGGTCGAGCTTCACGGTCAGGGCGTCCTGCTTGCCAAACGAAAGCTTCTGGAAACCGAAGCGTCCGTTTTTCGACGCCCACACCAGCATGTCGCCCTTGCCGGCCGTGAGCGAGGCCTGCCCCGAGGCATCGGTCTGCTTGCGGGCCACGGTATAGAACTCGGCGTAGTTATAGAGCTTGAACTCCACCAACGCTCCGCTGACGGGCTGTCCGGCCTCGTCGGTCACGGTCACCGTAGCTTGGGCGGTGGGAGCATAGTTGTCGATAACGTTGATTTCGGTATAGTTGGGTGTGACGGACATCACTTCTTCCGGTCCTTCGTAACGGCCGAAGACCTTGGTGTGCATCAGCATGCCGCGGCTGGCAGGCGCGTTGAACCAGCCCAAGTTAAGCACCGGCTCAGGCTCACAGGCACCGAGAAAGTACCATTTGCCGTCAGCCCAGGCTTCCACCCAGGCATGATTGTCGTCGGTATGTGCCCAACGAGGAGTATAAACCTGACGGGCAGGAATACCTACCGAACGCAAGGCAGCTACCGTGAACGTAGATTCCTCGCCACAACGTCCGTAGGCTGTCTTTACGGAAGCCAGCGGACTACTGGTACGGGCATCAGAGGGGGTATAAATCACCTTTTCATGACACCAGTGGCTCACTTCCAGCACGGCATCATATAAAGAAAGGTTTTTCACTCTGTCCTTCAGCTCCTCGTAGAATACTTTACGGCTGTCGTCCAGATTCTCGTTGTTTACGCGGATGGGTAATACAAAGTGGCGGAACTCTCGTTCGGGAACCACTTTTCCCCACGGCATCTCCTCACGCGCCTTGAAGGCGTAGTCCACATTTTCCAGATAGAATTCACCGGGATGGTCCGCTATATCCGCCAAGGGCATATAGGCGTAAAGGAAAGTCATCGCCTCCTTCTGTTCATCGCTCATGGGTTGTTCAAATACCTGGAAGAGGTTACCTTGGGTCAGCGTATCACGCCGTGCCTCAAAATCCTGCTGAACAGCGGCGCGTTCAGCCTCATCACTGATCAAATGTTTGTTGTTTGTACACGAGGCGCACAGCATCAAGCCTATCCCCGCCGCACACAGAGCCAATAATTTCATCTTGTTGTTTATTTAGGTTAGCAATTTGTTATTGGCTACGAAGATAAGACTTTTTTCTTATTTTTGTATAAAATCACATTTTAATATTGAATTGTATTTGAAATAAGCGACTTAGAGAAATTTCTTATTTGAACGAGTAATCACAACAGCTTTGGCAGTTACAATCCCTCTTTCCATCTTTTCTGATTAGAATTCTCGTGTAATTTGTCAGAACTAAATTTTATTATCTATCTTTGTATACGAAATATAGAAAAAACATATTCAAATATTTAGCACTTAGCTTTTAATAACGACTCTCCTAATATAGGGAACAATAAAATCCAACCACAAGCTACAATTGTTTTTATGATTATGGAACAGATATTTAATAAAGAACAGCAGGAAAAAGCGCAATTCATTTTGAATCATCCTTTAGCTAAGCTATCGGATTTGCGCTCAAATGAAATAAAAGATCTGGCAGTAGTGTGGTGTTACTATTCAGGGAAGATTGAAGGTAATACTTATACTTACGTGGAAACAGAAGCATTGCTCAAAGACGACATTACTTCCGAAAAGAAGTATGAAGATGCCAAGATGCTAAAAAATCTATACAATACTTTCATTTCCGAATTGGAATATATCAATAAAGGGAAGAATCAAGAAGTGATAGATGAGCGTACTTTGTTCAGGGTGCATCAAGCTATATCCACGGGCTTGGTTTCCGATGAAGAGTCAGGCTATTTAAGGACAAGAGGCGTCCGTATCAGTGGCACAGCATATATTCCCCCGAAGAATTTGAACGATATTCGGGCTAAATTGAATGAAATACTTTATCAGCAGGAGCAATATACCAATCCACTGGAACGGGCCGTTTATCTTCATTGCAACATAGCCAAGCTGCAACCTTTCATTGATGGAAACAAACGTACTTCCCGAATGGTGGAAAGCATTGCTTTGATGAATGCTGACATTATCCCTGTCTACTCTTCCAAAGATGCCGACATATTAAACTATAGGAAAGGGCTCATCGCCTTTTATGAAACAGGCGATTATTCTTTTTATGCCGGTTACTTCCTAGACAAACAAGTGGAACGAATTAAAGGAATAGAATAACCATACATGAGGATATTAAGGAATTATTGAATGAATCAAGGGAATACGCTTACTTTGATTGTTGCGATTGATAATATTCCTCCTTCCGCTTGTTGGCCTGCTGCACCAGACTGGTGACGTATACCGTGAAGATAGGGAACATCATCATTCCCAGGGCGGCCAGCACCACCGACAGTATTTTCCCCGTAGGGGTGACGGCATAAATATTACTCCCTACGGTGGTAACATCCATAAAGGCCCACCACAGCGCACTCCAGTAGTCCGTCACCATAGGGTTCACCTTATGTTCCAGCACAAAGAAGATAAGACTGGCAAAATACACGGTGGCCATCAGCATGGTGATGTACGAGGTAAACAACCCGGACGCTTTGCTGCCCGACAGCCAGCCCACCACGATGGCCAGCGCATACCCTCCCCTCAGCAAAGGGATAAAGCGCAGGAAATAACTGATTTCGGGCGAGAAAGTGATGTGATAGAAATCAATGATATTTAAATAAGGTATAGATACCAGCAGAAAAATAAAATGGCTGGTGAAGTATCTTCCTTTTTCTTTCGAGAGGAAAAACTCCAGCAGGAAATCGAACAGGAAAAACATG
>CAYQOV010000143.1:0-4793 GCA_964419245.1 uncultured Bacteroides sp.
GCTTCTTACGCCGTCGGGGAGCACGATTTGCGTGAGGCTGCTACAATTTTGGAAAGCCGCCGTGCCGATTTTTTCCACAGCGGAAGGAATGGGGAGGTCGGTAAGGCTGCCGCATCCTTGGAACATGAATTCGCCTATCTCCGTGGTGCATTCGGGCAGGACGGCTGTCTGTAAGGCCGTACAATCTGCGAAAATGCCATGTCCGAGCTGACTGACGGTTTGGGGAATGGTGACCGACGTGAACGAAGTGCAGCCGTGGAACGCATTGTCGCCGATGGAGGTGACCGCTGAGGGGATGTCGATGGATTTCAGCTGGGTGCATCCCCAGAAACAACCCTCTCCGATGCCCGTCAGGCTTTGTGGCAGGCTGATTTCCTCCAAGGAGGAGCATTCGTAGAAGGCGATGTCACCGAGCTTGGTGAGCGTGGCGGGGAGCTGCACGTGCTTCAATCCCGTGCAGCCATAGAATGCGCTTTGCCCGATAGCCTTGATTGAAGCGGGGATGCTTACTTCCGTCAGACTTGTGCAGTAGGCGAATGCCTGGTCGGTGCAGGTCACGCTGGCGGGGATGCTGACGGATTGTAGCGAGTGGCAGCCGTAGAAAGTCTGGGTCAGGTCGGTCGCTCCCTCAGAAACGGTGGCGGTTTTCAGTGACTGGCAGTTGTAGAAGGCTTTGGTCAGGTCGGTCACGTTTCCGGGGATGTCTATATGCTCAATGTGGCTGTAGCCGAAGACCCCGCGCAGGCTTTTGACCGAACTGGGAATGGATACTTCTTTCAGGTTCTGGCAACCGAAGAAAATCTCTTCCCCAAGCTGGGTGATGGAAGAGGGGAGGGAGATGCCGGACAGGTTGGTGTTGGCGAAAGCCTGCTTGCCGATGGAGACGACGGACTCCGGGATGACGATGCGTTCCAGTCCTTCGCCGGTGTACTTGTGGTCGAAGAAACAGTAGGCGGGAATCTCTTTCAATTGGTTGGGAAGCGTCACTTCTTTGAGCGAACTGCAACCGTAGAAGGCGTATTCGCCGATGGACACGACGGAGCTCGGTATGTGGATGCGCGCAAGCTCCGTGCAGTTGGCGAATACGTACTCTCCGATGGATGTAACGGTTGCGGGTATGTCGAACTCACGCAGGTTGCAATACCTGAAAGCACTGTTCCCGATGAGTGTGGTGGCCGCCGGGATGACGATTTCCTGGAGGTTGCTGCAACCGGCAAAGGCATTGTCGCTGATTTCGGTGGTACCGGCAGGCAGCACCACGCGCTTGAGCGTTTTGCTTCCGCGGAGGAAATAGATGGGGAGCTTGGGACCGCCTTCACAGGGCAGGCTGTAGTCGTAGGGCTCCCCGCCTGCCACGATTTTCACGCCGAGGAGGTCGAGGGTTTCGAGCGCACCCTTGCCTGTGGGCTTCGCTAACAGGCTGCTCCCGCCCATCTCCCGCAGGTAGAGGATGTCGGTGCCGTTGATTTCTCCGGTCAGCGTGAGTTCGCCGAGGGTGTACTTCTGGTCTTCGGGGATGAGGGCAGGCAGTGTGCCGGCCTTGGCGACGTGGATGTCGATGGCTTGTAGCCTTGCGGCGGTCGCAAGGAGGAGTAAGAGGGTGGCGAGTGCTTTCTTCATGAAGCGGTCTTTTAAAGATGGTAATGGGGTGTACGGGTCTATTCGGCCGAGACGCTCTTCACCTGCACCGGCATGATGGGCAGCATCTGCGAACTGTTGCAGATGATGAGCTGGGCGGGCTGGCCTTTCAGGAAGTGGAAAAAGTTTTTGGTCATGGACTTGGTGCGCGGGTCGGTGGTGATGACGTAGACGGAGCGCACGAGCGGGTAGCGTCCGGTGGCGATGTGGTACTGGTAGGGACGCACAAATTCTTCTCCGGCTCCGGTGAAGCGGCTCACGCGCATGACGTTGATGTCAAGTCGGTCGAAGGAAGAGAGTGCCGAGTCGCCTTTCTCTTTCAGCCAGTCGGCACCCACTACGCCGATAACGTCGGTTCGTTCCTTCACCGTCTCGATTACCTTTTGGTTGGCTCCCTGTGCGAAGACGTTTCCGGTGAGTGGCTTGCCCTGGTGGAGCGAGTCGGTGATGTAGCGCACGGTGCTGGAGCCTTCGTTGTCGAACACGAGGTTAAGTTCGCCCTTGCGCGAGGAGTGGGCGAGTTGTTCCCAGCGTGTGATTTTGCCGCTCACGATGCCGCGTATCTCGTCTACCGTGATGAGTGAGTCCGGGTTCGATTTGTTCACGATGAGCGCGAAGGCATCGTAGGCGAACTTGGCTTGGCGGGCACGCAGCGTATGGCTTTCCACAATGCTTTTCTCTTTGTCAGAGAGTTCGCGCGTGGCGATGCAGATGCGCAGGCTGTCGGAGACGAGGAGGCGCAGGGCTTCGTTTTCGCTGACGAAGACGGGGTTCAGGCCCGCTTCCGGATGGCGCGAGCCGAACAGTTGCAGCTCTTCTTCGATGATGGGGCGGAATGTCTCGTCCACGGCGACATGCACGTCGTCTGATGATAGCCAGTCATTCGAACTACTTCCTTTCTGCCGACTGCATGAGGTCGTGGTGAGTGCGAGAAAGGACGCGATAGTGAGAATGTGTATTTTCTTCATTGCTCTGTTTGTTTTGTGGGTATGCTGTCTGGTTTTGTTATTGTGCTTGGTTGGTTCTGGCTTTATTGCGCTTGGTTGGAGCTGCGCCCTGCGTGGTTTTTGTTTACTCCCGTCTGGTCTTGTAGGCGTCCGGTGTGGATATGGCACGCCTCCGGAGCCGCTTTGTTGGTATGGGCGCGGTTTGGGTTGGCTTTCGGTGCGGCCTGGCTTTATTGCTGTCAGGCTTTGCCGACATCAGGTGTGGCTTGATTTTACTTCTGGTAAGTGTTTGTTCACGTCCAGTTTGGCTGGCTTTGTTCCTGATGTGGTTTAAACTGCCTTTCTTGTGGCGTTGTCTCTTTGCGGCATGTCCTTGGCGCAAGAGCTTGCCGCAAAGCGTTTTTTCCAGATAAGCCCGTGGCGGTTCTTGCCGCCGATGACGTGTGCGCGTCTCCCTATGTTGTGCGGTTAGTCTTTTCTGGGCACGTCCCCCCTGCTCTTGGTTGTGCGACCTCTTCGAGGCCGTGGTGTCAGGGCTTCCACCTGTCCGCAGGTTCGCTTCGCTCACCAGCGGTTACGCTTAGTGTCGCCTCTCCGAGGCTATAGTTTGACGGCGCGTGTGTTCGGGCTTCTCATACTTTGGGCTTGCGAGTTGCTCTTCTGCTTGGCCTTGCTTGCTTTTCCTTGGAGTCGTACCATCATTGGCTGCGCATTGGCTCTCTCCCAAGGCTTGGGCTGTACACGGTATCCGTTTGTTTTTAACGACCCCCGGACTTTCACGAGTTGCTCTTCCGCTTGGCCTTGCCTTCCCTTGGAATTATCCTATTGGTGGATGCCGTTTGGAGCTCTTTTCAGGGGCTCAGTGTGTGGGCGGTGCCAGCTTGTTTTTGCCTTTTTCATTCCTTGGTAGGCTTGCAGGCTTAGTATAGTCACATGGGGTGGGTTGGCCTCGAAGAGGCCAGACTATGCGTAACCGCTGGTGAGCGTAGCGAACCTGCGGTACGGTAGCTCCTATAATCTTGGCCTCGAAGAGGTCGCAATGCTGCGGTACGTTTCTTTGTTTCTTTATCCGATGAAAAGGCATCTTTGGGCGTTTCTGTTTCGATTTAGATCCGTTCCCGCAGCGATTTCTTTCCGTGTATTTTTGTTAGCTTCCGTTGCATTCTTGTGGATGCCCGGTTTTGTTTGTCTTTTCCCTCTTTATGGAATGTAGGACGTGCGTGCCCTTTCCAGCAAACTTGATGTTTTTCCGTCTTGTCAAAATAGAAATTAGAACCGCTTGTGTTTAAAGGTAAAATCCACGGGAACCGTTTTGAATCAGTTCCCGTGGATCTCCGCTTATGCGGTATGAGAGCGCATGCGTAGTACTGTTATGTAAGTGGTACTGTGCATGAAAGTCCTATTCAAATGGTGAGAAACTTGTGGTTAGCCTGTGATGACGAAGCGAATCGGGCAGGTGAACCAGACTTTCACCGGTTTACCCTGCTGCTTTCCGGGAACAAATCTCGGCAGTGACTTCACAACCTTTACGGCTGCTTTGTCGCATTCGGGATGCAGGCTCTTCTGCACAACAACGTCACCGACGCTACCGTCTTCCAGAACCACGAAACGCAGCACTACCACACCTTGAATATCTTGCTCTTCTGCGATGGCAGGATATTTCAAGTGGGTGCTGATGTATTTAAGAAGTGCGGCTTCGCCTCCGGGGAAGCTCGGCTGAACTTCTACCACGGTGTAAACCTTTTCTTCTTCTACCTCAGGAGTGGCGGTACCGCCTGCTGACTGGTTGGCTTTCAAGTCGTCCATGTTTACAGTACCTCCGACATCACCTTTGTAGGTCGCGGAACTGATGGCGGCCTTGCTGGTAACCAACTCATCCATGTTCTTCAGCTCGTTGTCCTTGATGACTTTGTCGTCATCCACGATTTTAGGAATGGTGAGCTGGATAGAAGCTTTTACAGCCACCTTTTCTATAGGTTGCTCGTATTTGACTTCTATGTCCTTTTGTTTCTCTTCTTTCTTCTCTTCTTTCTTCAGTTGAGACATCTCAAGTGCGGCATCGTAGGTCTCTCCTTTGTCCTTGGTCAGAGCCTTCACTGCGGCTTTGACACCCACTCCGATCGCTACGAGCACCACGAGGACAAGAACCATTATCAAAGCCCTAAGCTGGCGTTTCCCGGCATTAGCGCGCATACGATAAGCTCCGTA
>CAYQOV010000144.1:0-4415 GCA_964419245.1 uncultured Bacteroides sp.
AAGTGCGGAAGCCGATAAGGTGGATGTGAAAGAGGTTGTTCTCGGTCACATGTCCGATGCTTACGACTGGCATATTGTCAGTTACAACGGTCATCACTATTCCATACCTCTCCCAGTCATAGTCCGGAGCGAGGCTACCGGGAAGTGGCATGTGTTCAGTAGTTCCCACATAGAAGAGGCTGGAGAAAAAGGGGAAACATACCTCGGATTCTTTTTCAATGAAGAGAAGAACGGGAAGATTTATGAGCAACTTCCAAACGGAGAAATCGTGCGCCCCTATGATTTCAGTGTGACAAAAGATGTGGTGCAGTTATGGATCGTGGTGCTCCTCCTTATCTCGATATTCTTTTTTACCGGACGATGGTATAAAAGACGGACTGTGGAAAGCGATGCTCCCAAAGGTTTTGTCGGCGCAATGGAAATGCTTGTGATGATGATCAACGATGATGTGATCAAATCGAATATAGGCGAAAGGCATTACCGTAAATATGCCCCTTATCTCCTGACGGCATTTTTCTTTATCTTTACAACGAACGTCTTAGGGCTGATTCCAATTTTCCCGGGAGGGGCAAATGTGACGGGAAATATAAACATCACGTTGTTTTTGGCCCTTTGCACGATGCTGGCAATCAACTTGTTTGGGAATAAGGAGTATTGGAAAGAAATATTTTGGCCTGATGTGCCTGTGTTCCTGAAGGCTCCTGTTCCCATTATGCCGGTGATAGAACTGTTCGGAGTGCTGACCAAGCCTTTTGCATTGATGATACGTCTCTTTGCAAACATGATGGCAGGCCATGCGATAATCCTGGCTTTTGTTTCTATCATATTTATAACGATGCAAGTCAGCATTGCCATCGGTTCGTGTATCACGGTGTTGAGCGGTGTGATGCTTATATTCATGAACTGCCTGGAGTGCATTGTCGCTTTTGTCCAGGCCTATGTCTTCACGATGCTTTCGGCTGTATTTATCGGCCTTTCTGTACCTGAGCATCACAAGGATTAATGAATAAGAAAACATAACTAAAAATAAACCTATAAAAATTACAACTATGATGTTATTAGCTCTCTTACAAGTAGTGGAAGCAGTAGGAATCGCAAAGTTAGGCGCAGGACTTGGTGCCGGAATCGCAGCTGTTGGCGCGGGGATTGGAATCGGAAAGATTGGAGCTGCTGCCAATGAGGCCGTGGCTCGTCAGCCGGAAGTTGCCGGTAAAGTTTTTACTAACATGATCCTGACGGCAGCCTTTGTAGAAGGTGTAGCGCTCTTCGCGGTGGTTCTCTGCCTCCTCATTCTCTTCGTCTGATATCATTCCAACCCTTTCTAAAATATAGGAAATGGAGTCAATGAATTTGCCCGCTATCTTCACCCCTGACCTCGGACTCCTTTTTTGGATGCTGCTGGCATTTCTTGTGGTGTTCTTCTTCTTGGCAAAATTCGGTTTCCCTGCCATTGTGAATATGGTAGAGGAACGTAAGAATTTTATAGATGAGAGCCTCAAGGCTGCACGTGCCGCAAACGAAAAGCTGGCCAATATTGAGGCTGAGAGCGAAAAGCTTCTACAGGAAGCGCACGAAAAGCAAGCTGCGATACTGAAAGAAGCGGTGGCAACTCGTGACGCAATAGTCAAGGAAGCCAAGAGCCAAGCGGAAATCGAGGGTGCAAGAATCCTCAACGAGGCAAAGGCTCAGATTCAAGTTGAAAAGGACAACGCTTTGCGCGACATTCGTGTGCAGGTGGCCGACCTCTCTATAAAAATTGCGGAGAAGTTGGTTCGTAGGCAGTTGAATGACGAGCAGAAGCAGGAATCCTTTATCAATGGCATTCTCGATGAAATGGAAAAGTAAATTCAATCAGGACGCGCAATGGATATAGGAATTGTATCTTCGCGATACGCAAAGGCACTCTATCGTTTTGCCGAGAAGAGTAAGGAGGAGACGCAGGTGTATGCCGAGATGAAGCAACTGGACAGGAATTTCCAAGCTGTAGCGGCTTTGTCTGTGGCGTTGCAAAATCCGGTTCTTTCCGACAAACAGAAATGCAACCTCCTGCAAAATGCGGCGAGCACGGAGAAGAAAGGAGTTACGGCAACTGTGGTGCGCTTTATCCAGCTGGTTGTCGAGCGTAAACGTGCGGACATGATGCGCTTCATCGCCACCTCCTACATTTCTATCTATGAAAAAGCCAAGAACCTCATAACAGGAAGCCTTGTGGTGGCGCAACCTGTATCCGAAGAGGTCGCAGGCCGCATACAGGCACTCGTTGCAGCGCGTACTCAGAATAGGGTCAATTTTAATGTTTGCACGGATCCCGCCATTGGTGGGGGCTTTATACTCCAGTATGGCGACAACCGTATGGATGCCAGTGTCCGTGGACAATTTGAACGTTTGCGTCGCGAATTGAAGTAAAACCTAATTGTATAAACGAATATGTCTAATAATATCAAGCCCAGCGAGGTCTCGGAAGTGCTTTTGCAGCAACTCGAGGGTTTCAGCACTGACCTTAAATTCGAGGAAGTCGGTGTCGTGCTCACTGTCGGCGACGGTGTGGCTCGTATATACGGGCTTACGCAGGTCACGGAGAACGAGCTGATTGAATTTGAAAGCGGAGTAATCGGTGTGGCCATGAACTTGGAGGAAGACAATGTAGGGGCAGTGCTTCTCGGGTCTTCTGAAAGTGTCAAGGAAGGCCAGAGCGTGAAGCGTACAGGCCGTGTGGCTTCCATTGAGGTCAATGAGAATATGTTGGGACGTGTCATCAATCCGTTGGGACAGCCACTTGACGGAAACGGTGCAATCACGGGTGAGAAATTCCTGATGCCGCTCGACCGGAAAGCACCCGGTGTGATTTTCCGGCAACCGGTGAACGAAGCCCTCCAGACCGGTCTGAAAGCGGTCGATTCCATGATTCCGATTGGCCGTGGGCAGCGTGAGTTGATTATCGGTGACCGACAGACCGGTAAAACGGCCATAGCCATAGATACGATCATTAACCAGAAAGAAAACTTCGAGAAAGGCGATCCTGTCTATTGCATCTATGTGGCCATAGGCCAGAAAGCATCCACCGTCGCCAACATTGTGAATACATTGAAGGAACGGGGCGCAATGCCGTACACCATAGTCGTTTCAGCTACAGCCGCCGACCCGGCCGCCCTCCAGTATTTCGCGCCGTTCGCAGGGGCAGCCATCGGAGAGTATTTTCGCGATCGCGGCATGCATGCGCTGGTGGTGTACGACGATTTGTCCAAGCAGGCCGTCGCATACAGGGAGGTGTCCTTGGTTTTGCGTCGCCCTTCCGGTCGGGAGGCATACCCCGGCGATGTGTTTTATCTGCATTCCCGCCTGTTGGAGCGCGCTGCGAAAATCAATGACCAGCAAGAAGTGGCTCAGGCAATGAACGACCTTCCAGCTTCCCTCAAAGGGAAAGTGAAGGGAGGTGGCTCGCTTACAGCCCTGCCTATCATTGAGACGCAGGCGGGCGACGTTTCCGCGTATATCCCCACCAATGTGATATCCATTACAGACGGTCAGATTTACTTGGACACGAACCTGTTCAACCAAGGCTTCCGTCCTGCCATCGACGTAGGTATATCCGTGAGCCGTGTGGGTGGTGCCGCCCAAATCAAGAGTATGAAGAAGATTGCCGGTACACTGAAGATAGACCAGGCGCAGTACCGAGAGCTGGAGGCTTTCTCCCAGTTCTCTTCCGACATGGATGCTGTGACGGCCATGACCATCGACCGTGGCCGTAAGAACAACCAGCTTCTTATCCAGGCGCAGTATAGTCCGATGCCTGTCGGGGAGCAGGTTGCCATCCTTTATTGTGGAACGCGCGGCCTGCTTAAGGATGTGCCTTTGGAGAAAGTGCGTGAGTTCCAGGACAACTTCCTTCGCATCCTGAAAGCCAACTATGCCGATACCGTGCTGGGAGAGCTTTCCAAAGGCAACCTCACGGAAGAAGTTTGCAAGCAGATCGAGGCTGTGGCAGCCGGTCTTGTCCAGCAGTATGCGTAGGGACGTGGCAGGCCTTTGCCGCCCCCGTTAGAAAATAGATAAAGCTCTTATGGCATCACTCAAAGAAGTAAAAACACGCATCTCTTCAGTAAACAGTACCCGTAAGATAACGAGTGCGATGAAGATGGTGGCCTCTTCCAAACTCCACCGTGCGCAGCAGGCGATAGAGCAGATGCGGCCGTATGAAACGCGGCTCAACAAGATCATGGCTTCGTTCGTCGCCAATCTGGAGGGAGAGGTCACGTCCCCGTATGCGGTCAAGCGCGAAGTTCACAAGGTCGCTATCGTGGCGTTTACGTCCAACTCCAGTCTGTGCGGAGGCTTCAACGGTAATGTGATCAAGCGCTTGCGCCAAGTCGTGGCCGACTATCGCCGCGACGGGGTGGAGATAGTCCGCATCTATC
>CAYQOV010000145.1:0-4368 GCA_964419245.1 uncultured Bacteroides sp.
CGGATCATTCCTGCTCCGTTGGAGATAATTTCATCACCAGGTTTCAGGCCGTCTGTAACAATGTATTCTTTTCCATCATTTACTGGAGCTACTTTGATCAGAGTAGATACGGCTTTTCCGTCTACAACCTTGTAGACTAATATTTGGTCTTGTAGCTGCACAGTAGCTCCTTGGGGAATAACGATACAGTTGGTATAGGTACTGGGGATTAATACGTTGCCCGATGCACCGCTGTGCAGTAGTCGGTCTGGGTTGGGGAAGACGGCGCGTACGCCTACAGTGCCTGTCGCTTTGTCGATGACTCCGCTGATGGATTCTATTTTACCGCTTTCTTCATAGGTGGAGCCATCGTTCAGTTGTAGCTGGATGTCAGGCATTCCTTGCAGGGCTTTTTCGATGGTACCATACTGGCGGGCCAGGGAGAGTAGCTGGTTTTCGGTCATGGAGAAGTAGACGTACATGTTCGAGTTATCGGAAACGGTGGTCAACGGTTGGGGCATGCTGGGGCTGACGAGTGTTCCTACACGATAGGGCAACATGCCTATCACACCGTCACTTGGACTCTTTACTTCGGTATATGATAGGTCGTTGCGGGCATTTACTTCCTGAGCTTCGGCTTGGGCTAGTTGGGCTTTGGCTGTCAGATATTCGTTTTTAGTGGTTTGCAGGTTGAAGTCGGATACTACTTTCTGTTCGTGTAGTTTCTGAGTGCTTTTGTAGGTGAGTTCTGCAGTGGCAAGACTGGCTTTGGCTACTTCTACGTTGGCAATGGCTGTTTGCAAAGCTGCCTTATAGGGCACTTGGTCGATGACGAACAAAATTTGTCCTTTGCGTACAATCTCTCCTTCGGATACGTTGAGCTTTTCGAGATAGCCAGAGACTTGCGGGTAGATATTGATGTCCTGCATTCCTTCGATGGAGGCAGAATAGGAAGTGGTTATCTCTTTGTTGGCATCGGCATGAATGGTAGCGATGGCATAGTTTTGTTGGGCTTGTTCTTGCTTTTCCGACTGGCAGGCTGTGAGTCCGACCAAGCATCCGGTAAAAGCAAACCATCGCATGTGGTTTTGAATGTTTTTTATTGTCATATTAGTTCGTTTTAAAAATTTGCGCAAAAGTAGTACCTTGTTCCAGAATGGTTACTATGAATTTTCTTGGAGAAATGTTGTATTTTCTCCTTACTTGATAAAATAATTATTAAACGTGGCAAATTGAATGTGTTAAGGGGAAAATTGAATATTGATAATGTCGCATAAATTTCCATCTTTGCAGAAAAAATAAATAATGGAAAAGATTATTGAACATATTGGTATCGAAACGTTGAAGCGATACGGCGGACAGAATTGTTGTTTGGATGACTATCTGTTCGTGACCGACCGCTTGGAGAATATTTTAGTTGGAGGTAAAACAATCAAGATGGAAGTCCTTCTGATGATTTATTGCATGGAAGGCGAGGTAAAGTTGGAATTGAACAATCAGACTTGTCATTTGAAGGCTGATGATCTGTTGGTGAGTCTACCGAATATGCTGATTGGTGAGGTGCTGGCTTCTCCTTCTTATAAGGTGAAAATCATTGGCTTGTCGAATCGGTTTATACAACGGCTGACGCAGACTGAAAAATATACTTGGAAATCATTCCACTATCTACATCGAAATCCTGTCAAGCACTTTGATGAAGAAAATAAAGAGCTGTTCAATCAATATTTGGGATTGATTGAACGCAAACTGGCATTGTGTGAAGACCCTTATCAGAAAGAAATATTGTTGTATTTGTCCTCCGCCTTTTTTGTGGAATTAGTTGCGGCTATCAGTCAGCAGACAGTTGTTTCCAATGAAGATATGCGTACTTTGGTCAATCGTCCGGACTTTAATTTCAAGCGTTTTATGGAAACAATGGCGGCGGATAGTGGCAGACATCGGACCTTAGAATATTATGCCGATTTGTTTTGTTATTCGCCCAAATACTTGTCGCGTATCATTAAACGCATCAGCGGAAAGAATGCCTTGACGTTGATTCACGAGAATGCCATTGAGCATATTATTCGTGAATTGAAGCATTCCAGCAAAAGCATCAAGGAGATTGCGGCCGATTTCGAATTTTCCAACGTTTCGTTTTTTGCCCAATATGTCAAGAAGCATTTGGGGGTAACACCTTCCGAATTTCGGAGCAATGTCAAGGCGGATAAAGAGGTATCAGCCTCCTGAGAGTCTTCGGATTATTTTTTTAGTCTGCGAATGCAGTCTTGTCAATAAGGTTGCATCCGCAGGGTGTGAAATAGGAATTTAGCGGTCGAAGCGAAGTGCCTCGCCTCGATAGCTTTCGTCGACTTCGTGTCCATTGTAAACGGTATGTCCGTTGACGAAGGTGCGTTCCACGTGCCAGTCGAAGGTGTGTCCTTCCAGCGGACTCCAGCCGCACTTGCTTTGGATGAGGCTCTTCTCCAGCGTCCAGGGCGTGTCGGGGCGCACTAGTACGAGGTCGGCCTTCCAGCCTTCGCGGATGAAGCCGCGTTCGCAGATGCCATAAAGTTGGGCAGGGGTGTGGCACATCTTCTCCACAACTTTCTCTATCGTAAAGATGCCTTCATTTACCAGCTGGAGCATGCTCACGAGCGAGAACTGCACCATCGGCATGCCCGAAACGGCTTTCAGCGCGCCGCCCTTCTTCTCAGTAATGAGGTGGGGAGCATGGTCGGTGGCGATGACGTCTATCACGTCGTCGTTGACGGCACGGCGCAGGGCGTCGCGGTCGGCCTTGGTCTTCACCGCGGGGTTGCATTTGATGAGGGTGCCCAGCGTGCGGTAGTCGGTTTGGCTGAACAGCAGATGGGCCACACAAGCCTCGCCCGTAATCTTCTTGCCGCTGACGGGGCCTGCCTCGAGGAGGCTCAGCTCGCGGGCGGTGGAGAGGTGGAGCACATGCAGGCGGGCACCCGTTTCGCGCGCCAGCTTCACGGCCAGGCTCGACGAGGCGTAGCAGGCGGCCGAAGAGCGGATGTTGGGGTGCTTGTTGACGGGTACATCGTCCTCGTCGGCATATTGCGCCTTGTATTTCTCCATGTTCCGTCGGATGGTGGCGGGGTCCTCGCAATGGACGGCGATGAGCAGGTCGGTGCTGCCGAAGATGGCGCGCAGGCTTTCCATGCGGTCCACCAGCATGTTGCCCGTGCTCGAGCCCATGAAGAGCTTGATACCGCACACGCGCGAACGGTCCAGGCGGGCAAAGTCGCCGTAGTTGTTGTTCGTAGCGCCGAAGTAGGCGGAGTGGTTCACGATGCAGCGTTCGTCCAGCAGGTTGAGCTTGGCGTCGAGGGCTTCGAGGGTAGTGGTTTGAGGCAGGGTGTTGGGCATGTCCATGATGCTGGTTACGCCTCCTGCGGCAGCCGCTCGGCTTTCGCTGAGGATGTCGGCCTTGTGCGTCAGGCCCGGGTCGCGGAAGTGCACGTGGTCGTCGATGGCGCCCGGCAGCAGGTAGCAGCCGGTGGCGTCGATGGTTTCGTCGCAAGGGGCGGAGAGAGGTTTGCCGTGGGTCAGCACCTCGGCGATACGTCCCTGGTCGGTGATGACTACGGAGCCTTGTATGGTCTGTCCCTCGTTGACGATGAGGGCGTTGTGGATGAGGGTACGTTTCATGTCTGTTTAACCGTTAATTTTAGGATACTTTTTGAACCAGCTGTCCCACTTCAGGCGGATGACGCCGAAGACGGCTTCGCCAAAGATGCTGGAGTTCATTTTCGAGGTGCCCAGCTCGCGGTTGATGAAGATGACGGGCACTTCCTTCACCTGTGCGCCGCACTTGTAGGCGGTGAACTTCATCTCGATCTGGAAGGCATAGCCCTTGAAGCGGATGGAGTCGAGGTTGATGGTTTGCAGCACGCGACGGCGGTAGCACACGAAGCCCGCCGTGGTGTCGTGGATAGGCAGGCCCGTAATGATGCGCACGTATTTCGAGGCGAAGTAGGACATCAGCACGCGCCCCATGGGCCAGTTCACCACGTTGACGCCGCTCACGTAGCGCGAGCCGATGGACACGTCGGCCCCCTCCTCGGCACAGGCCTTGTAGAGGCGGGGCAGGTCCTTGGGGTTGTGGCTGAAGTCGGCGTCCATCTCGAAGATGTATTCGTAGTCGTGCTCCAGCGCCCAGCGGAAGCCTGCGATGTAGGCCGTGCCCAAGCCCAGCTTGCCGCGCCGCTCCACCATGAACAGGCGGTCGGCGAACTCTTCGCGTTGCAGGCGCTTGACAATCTCGGCCGTACCGTCGGGCGACCCGTCTTCGATGACCAGGATGTGGAAACCATGCTCCAGGGCAAAGACGGCCCGTATGATGTTCTCGATATTCTCCCGCTCGTTGTAGGTCGGGATGATGAC
>CAYQOV010000146.1:0-4314 GCA_964419245.1 uncultured Bacteroides sp.
GCACTACAGGCCTATGCACAAACAGCTTAGAATCTAAATCCGAAACTTGAGTTAAAGTATAAATAATATGGGAGGTTTCTTCGGGACAGTCGCCAAAGAGAGTTGTGTGACTGATTTGTTTTATGGGACAGACTATAATTCTCATTTAGGAACGAAACGCGGCGGTATGGCTGCTTATGATGAAACGACCAACTGTTTCAGTCGTTCTATCCACAATCTGGAAAGTACCTATTTCCGTACCAAGTTTGAAGACGAACTGGACAAGTTTAAAGGAAACTCCGGCATAGGAATCATTAGTGATACGGACGCTCAACCTATCATTCTGAATTCTCATTTAGGACGTTTTGCTATTGTTACAGTTGCCAAGATTATGAATATTGTCGAACTGGAGGAAGAATTGTTAGAGCAGAATATGCACTTTTCAGAACTCAGTTCAGGACAGACCAATCAGACGGAGCTGATCGCTTTGCTTATCATTCAGGGCAAGAATTTTGTAGAGGGGATAGAGAATGTATACAATCGTATCAAAGGTTCCTGTTCCATGTTGTTGCTGACGGAAGACGGCATTATCGCTGCTCGCGACAAATGGGGGCGCACGCCGATTGTTATCGGAAAGAAAGAAGGAGCGTATGCGGCAACCAGTGAGTCAAGCAGCTTCCCGAATTTGGGGTATGAAGTTGAACGTTATTTGGGACCGGGTGAAATCGTTCGTTTACGTGCCGAAGGTATTGAGCAGATGCGTAAACCTGAGGAACGGATGCAAGTGTGTTCTTTCCTGTGGGTATATTATGGATTCCCGACTTCTTGCTATGAAGGTCGTAATGTAGAAGAGGTTCGTTTTACCAGTGGTGTGAAAATGGGCCAAACTGATACTTCCGAAGTAGATTGTGCATGTGGAATTCCTGATTCAGGAGTAGGCATGGCGTTGGGGTATGCCGAAGGAAAGGGAATCCCTTATCATCGTGCCATTGCTAAATATACGCCGACTTGGCCACGTAGCTTTACTCCCAGCCGCCAAGAGATGCGTAGCCTTGTGGCCAAGATGAAGCTTATTCCCAATCGTGCGATGCTTCAGGGAAAACGTCTGCTTTTCTGCGACGATTCTATCGTGCGTGGAACTCAGCTTCGCGATAATGTGAAAGTGCTCTACGAATATGGAGCCAAGGAAGTACACATCCGTATAGCTTGTCCGCCATTGATATATGCTTGTCCATTTATTGGCTTTACTGCTTCCAAGAGTCCGTTGGAATTGATAACCCGTCGTATTATCAAGGAGCTGGAGGGTGATGAGAACAAGAATTTGGAGAAGTATGCCACTACTGGCTCTCCTGAGTACAATCGTATGGTAGAGATTATGCGTGAGCGTTTTGGTTTTACTTCCTTGCGTTTCAATACGCTAGAAACGTTGGTCGAGTCTATCGGCCTGCCTAAATGCAAACTTTGTACGCATTGTTTCGATGGCAGTAGCTGTTTCTGATTGACAAATCGTTAAGTTTCGGATAAAAAAGGGGTGTGGATTGCTTGCCAATTCACGCCCCTTTTTCTACCTTTACGGGCATAATAACAAATTGTAAATGTTGAATCGTAATTTTTTTGAATGATATGACTTTAGTAGAACGTTTTTTGAAATATGTCAGCTTCGATACTCAGTCGAGTGAAGAGACTGGTGTTACTCCCAGTACGTCGGGGCAGATGGTTTTTGCCCGCTATTTGAAGGAAGAATTGGAGTCTTTGGGACTTGAAGATGTTACGTTGGATGACAATGGCTATTTGTTTGCCACGCTTCCTGCTAACACTGATAAGCCTCTGCCTACAGTAGGTTTCATTGCTCACATGGATACGAGTCCCGATATGAGCGGTAAGGATGTGTCACCACGGATTGTACAGTGTTATGATGGTGGAGAAATAGTGCTTTGTGCCGACGAAAACATAGTTTTATCACCAGCACAGTTCCCCGAACTGTTGGATCATAAGGGGGAGGATTTGATCGTGACCAATGGCAAAACGTTGTTGGGGGCTGACGACAAGGCTGGTATTGCCGAAATTGTTTCGGCTATTGTCTATTTGCAGGAGCATCCCGAAATCAAGCATGGCAAGATACGCATCGGTTTCAATCCTGATGAAGAAATCGGCCTGGGTGCCCATAAGTTCGATGTCGAGAAATTCGGTTGCGACTGGGCCTATACGATGGATGGAGGCGAGGTAGGCGAACTGGAATTCGAGAACTTCAATGCTGCTTCTGCCAAGATTACGTTCAAGGGACGCAATGTGCATCCGGGCTATGCCAAGCATAAGATGATTAATTCTATTCGCGTGGCCAACCGTTTTATGGCTATGCTGCCCAGTCATGAGACGCCCGAGCATACCGAAGGTTACGAGGGTTTTTACCATCTGGTGGGTATCAGTGGCGAAGTGGAGCAGACCGTGGTATCTTATATCATTCGCGATCATGACCGCACCCGTTTTGAAAGCCGTAAGCAGGAGATAGAACATCTTGTTCGGAAAATCAATGCTGAGTATGGCGAGGGTACAGCTACGCTCGACCTGCACGATCAGTATTACAATATGCGTGAGAAGATAGAGCCTGTGATGCATGTAATCGATATTGCCTTCCAGGCGATGAAAGATGCTGGTGTAGAACCTCGTGTGAAGGCCATCCGTGGTGGCACGGACGGTGCACAGCTTTCATTCAAAGGATTACCTTGTCCCAATATTTTTGCCGGTGGTCTTAATTTCCATGGGCGTTATGAATTCGTGCCCATACAGAGCATGGAGAAAGCTATGATGGTAATTGTCAAAATTGCCGGACTGGTAGCTGCACGCTGATCATTCATTTTAATTCTTAAATATAAGTTTCATGAAAACCACTCCATTTACCGAGAAACACATCTCGCTGGGTGCTAAGATGCACGAGTTTGCGGGATACAATATGCCGATTGAGTATTCGGGCATTATCGACGAACACATGACTGTCTGCCAGGGTGTAGGCGTATTCGACGTATCACACATGGGCGAATTTTGGGTGAAAGGTCCCCAGGCTTTGGCCTTCTTGCAGATGGTGACTTCCAATAATGTGGCAGTCTTGACTCCAGGTAAAGTGCAATATACTTGTTTTCCCAACGAGACAGGTGGTATTGTAGACGACCTGCTGGTTTATTGCTATGAACCTGAAAAGTATTTGCTGGTAGTGAATGCTGCCAACATTGAGAAAGATTGGAATTGGTGTGTAACCCATAATACCATCGGTGCTGAGCTGGAAAATGCTTCCGACCGTATGGCTCAGCTGGCTGTGCAAGGACCGAAGGCTATTGAGGCTTTGCAGAAGTTGACGCCGATCGATCTGTCTTCTTTACCTTATTATACGTTTACTCATGGCGAGTTCGCAGGTGAGAAGGATGTTATCATCTCGAATACAGGTTATACGGGTGCAGGAGGCTTTGAACTCTATTTCTATCCTGACGCAGCTATGAAAATATGGGATGCTGTTTTTGAGGCTGGAGCTGAGTTTGGTATTAAGCCTATTGGTCTGGGTGCCCGCGATACACTTCGTTTGGAGATGGGCTTCTGTCTTTATGGCAACGATATTGACGATACGACTTCGCCTATTGAAGCAGGACTGGGCTGGATAACTAAATTTGTAGAAGGTAAGAACTTTACCAACCGCGCGATGTTGGAAAAACAGAAAGCCGAAGGCGTGACGCGCAAGCTGGTAGGTTTCGAAATGATCGACCGTGGTATCCCCCGTCATGGCTATGGGCTGCTGGATGCCAATGGAGAAGTTATTGGAAATGTGACTTCAGGTACAATGTCGCCTACTCGTAAGATTGGTATCGGTATGGGCTATGTAAAGACTGAATTCAGTAAGCCGGGCACGGAAATCTGCATTGACATGCGTGGTCGTAAGCTGAAGGCTGTAGTAGTAAAGCCGCCTTTCCGTAAATAAAATGAAGTATTGGTATAAAATAAAAGGGAAGCTCGAAAGCTTCCCTTTTATTTATCTCTTATCAGAAATGATTATTTCTTCTGACGGTTACCGTAACGGCTCATGAACTTATCTACACGACCGGCGGTATCAACCAGCTTAGACTTACCAGTATAGAACGGGTGAGAAGAGCTGGAGATTTCCAGTTTTACCAACGGATAAGTTTCGCCTTCGAATTCGATTGTCTCTTTGGTGTTAACAGTTGAGCGAAACAGGAACATGTCACCGTTTGACATATCTTTGAATACTACCGGACGGTAATTTTCGGGATGAATACCTTTTTTCATTTCGATATTGTTTTTTAATTTTTTTATTTCGTTTACTATTTCTGG
>CAYQOV010000147.1:0-4276 GCA_964419245.1 uncultured Bacteroides sp.
ATAGTGAAAGAAACAACACGAATCATCCGCTTTGCGGTAATCGGCACGCTGAATGCACTGATTACTGCGGCGACCATCGGAATCATGATGGGCGTTTTGGGCATTCACTATCTGGCATCCAACGTGACGGCTTACGTGCTTGCACAGACGCATAACTTCATCTGGTGCAAGTACTGGATATTTCCTACAGACAAAAAGAGCAACACCTGGCGGCAGGTGCTGCTCTTTCTTATTGCTTTCGGAATGGCTTATGTTGCCCAATTCCTTTTTCTTATCGTACTGGTCGAACTGTGGGATTGTAACGAATATCTGGCTCAGTTCCTCGGCCTCTTTATCTATGGTACGGTAAACTTCCTGATGAATAAACGTGTTACTTTTCGTTGATATTCAGTGGTTTACTTCATTTTTTCAGTCGATAAATCTTTTTACAATACCTTCGTAAGCATCGATGCGGCGATCGCGAAGGAAAGGCCACCATCGGCGTACGTTTTCAGAACGTTCCATGTCGACTTCAACCACTAAATTTTCTGGACGGTCGTTGCTGGCTTGAGCCAAAAGTTCGCCTTGAGGACCTGCTACGAAACTGTTTCCCCAGAAAAGAATGCCATTGGTTTGTCCCGAAGGGTCAGGCTCATGACCGACACGGTTCACGGAAATGACAGGCAGCCCATTGGCTACGGCATGTCCACGCTGTGAAATAATCCAGGCATTCAGCTGGCGGGCTTTTTCGTCGTCTGTATCGGTACTTTCCCATCCAATGGCAGTGGGGTAGATCAGCAGTTCGGCTCCCTTCAATGCCATGAGGCGGGCAGCTTCAGGATACCATTGGTCCCAGCAGACAAGCACGCCTAGTTTGCCAAGCGAGGTCTGTATCGGTTCGAAGCCCAAATCACCTGGAGTGAAATAGAATTTTTCGTAGTATGCGGGATCGTCGGGGATGTGCATTTTGCGATACTTGCCTGCAATGCTTCCATCACGGTCGAAGACTACAGCTGTGTTGTGATACAGCCCTGGTGCACGTTTTTCGAAGAGCGAAGTCACAAGAACAATTCGGTTGGCAGCTGCCAGTTCGGAATAGAAACCTGTAGAAGGGCCAGGGATAGGTTCGGCCAAGTCGAAAAGTTGTGTATTCTCTGTTTGGCAGAAATAAAGTGAGTTGTGCAGCTCTTGCAGTACAACCAATTGTGCACCATGAGCAGCACATGCTTCAATGCTCTTGGCCAAATTCATCAGATTCATCCGCAGGTCAGCTGTATTGGCTTGTTGGATGATGCCTACTTTTATTTTTCTCATATTGTACTAATCTGTATTTTGTTATTTTTTAATTTTATCGTAAGACTCCTATAGGATACTGCATCGTTACACAATGCAGCGACCCGTGTTGGCAGATAAGGGCACGGCAGTCGATACCTACAATCTCGTAATCAGGGAAGGCCTGCTGAAGCACTTCGGCAGCACGACGATCGTTGTCGGGCTGGTTGTAAGTGGGGTAGAGCACGGCTTCGTTCAGGATGAGAAAGTTGGCATAGGTAGCCGGCAGGCGTTCGCCATCTTCGATGATGGCATTGGCCATGGGCAAGGGGAGCAGACGATAGGGTTCGCCTTTCAAGGTTCGGAACGTTTTCAGTTGTTCTTCCATGAGGCGAAGGGCTTCGTAATGTTCGTCAGTTGTGTCGGTACATTGCACGTATACGATGGTGTCGTTGGGACAAAGGCGTGCCAAGGTATCGATATGGCTGTCTGTGTCGTCACCCGCCAGGTAACCGTGATCCAACCAGAGAACTTGTTGTACATGAAAAGTATTGCGAAGGTATGTCTCTATCTCTTTCTGAGTCATTTGTCCGTTGCGATTGGGGGAAAGCAGACATTCTGATGTGGTGAGTAAAGTACCTTTACCATCGCTTTCGATGGAACCTCCTTCGAGAACAAAGCCCAGGCAATTGACATATCTGCCATGCAGTGCATTGGCATCTATCAATCGGCGGGTAATAAGATTGTCCTTATCTGAAGCAAATTTCAATCCCCAGCCGTTGAATTTGAAATCGAGCAGAACGGGTTTGTCAGCATTGAGCAGAGTAATGGCGCCATGGTCGCGTGCCCACGTATCGTTGGTTGCGCATTGTATGAGGCGTACGTTTTCCATATTGACCGTATCGGAGATCTGACGTTTCACTTCTTCGGGTTCAGGAGTGACAATGAGAAGTAGTTCGCGAGCAGCTATTTCGCGGGCGATGTGGAGAAAACACGTCTGAACTTCATCGAGCATGTAGGCCCAGTCGGTAGCTGCATGTGGCCAAGTCAGCTGTACGCCACTTTGGCGTGTCCATTCTGCAGGAAGTATGGTTGCGGTTGTTTCCATCATTATTTATTGGCATCTTTAGGTTTGCGGTCGAAAAATGGATTTTTGGAGGAAGCGCTGACAGGGATGGCAAATACGCTATGGCATTCGGGCAACCATTGCAAGCGTTGGGCAGCCAGACCTGCAGAGAACATAACGCGGGTATCGACACGCATGTCGGCAGCCGTAGCACAGGCTGAACCGATGGCAATACCTACGTCGACAGTGTTCAAAGCACAAGGAACGCTTTTCGGACGTGCAGCACAGGTGGCATATCCGCAATGTCCACAGTTCAGCCCCTGAGGTTGTTCACGTGTACCTATTATAACCACGCATTCGGCTTGCAATATATTGTCGGCATCGCGCAGAAAGAATTTCATACCGGTTTCTTCTGAAATTTGCCGCATTTCAGCAGAGAGCTTTTGCAAATCTTCATCGGTCGCCATGGCAACTTCGATGGCATCGATACCTTTGCCTTTAGGGGCAGTGCGTGCAGCTGTCATCATTTGTCGGGCTACACTCAGTATGTGTTCGTGACGGACGTCTCTTTCGTTTGCTATCATAGTTGAATGTGTTTTTTGAATGAATCAGTGAGACAAAGATACGATAAATATTTGGCTTCATCCGACAAATGGCCTTTCTGCCTGCAAAAAAACGTGCTTTTCTACCTATGCCTGTCATTTTTTTGCCGAAAATATCAGATTTTATTTATCACATCCTTACTTTTTACTATCTTTGCATCCAAATTCTCTGTTTTATTATGAAAATAAAGGAGATCGTAAGCGCCCTTGAACGGTTCGCGCCTCTGCCATTGCAAGACGGATTTGATAATGCCGGCCTGCAAATAGGATTGACAGATGCGGAAGCAACAGGGGCATTGTTGTGTCTTGACGTTACTGAAGCAGTGCTGGACGAGGCAATTGCACTTGGGTACAACCTGGTGATAGCCCATCATCCACTCCTGTTCAAAGGTTATAAATCGATAACGGGGCGTGACTACGTGGAACGTTGTATTTTGAAAGCTATCAAAAACGACATCGTTGTCTATGCCGCCCATACCAATCTGGATAATGCCTGGGGGGAGTGAACTTCAAGATGGCTGAGAAACTTGGCTTGAAGAATCTGCGTGTATTGGAACCTAAAGAGAATGCGTTGCTCAAATTGGTCACTTTCGTTCCTGTAGCGCAAGCTTCAGAAGTAAGAAACGCTCTGTTTTCCGTAGGATGTGGCTGCATTGGGAATTATGATTCATGCAGTTACAATGTGGAGGGAAAAGGAACATTTCGTGCGCAGGAGGGAACGCATCCTTACTGTGGTACGATAGGTGAGTTGCATACCGAATCAGAAGTGCGTCTTGAGACAATCCTGCCAGCCTATAGGAAGGCAGAAGTGCTTCAGGCGCTGTTGGCTGTACATCCATATGAAGAGCCGGCATTCGACTTCTATCCATTGCAGAATACTTGGCAGCAGGCAGGTGCTGGCGTGATAGGCGAACTGTCGGAACCAGAGACAGAGCTTGACTTCCTGAAAAAGGTGAAGAAGACTTTTGAAGTAGAATGTTTGCGTCATAACAAACTGATGGGTAGGGAAATACAGAAGGTTGCTTTATGTGGAGGTGCAGGTGCTTTCCTGATGCCGCTTGCCATCCGACAAGGAGCAGACGTGTTCATTACGGGTGAAATAAAGTATCATGAATATTTCGGACATGAGGGCGACATTCTGTTGGCCGAGATCGGGCATTATGAAAGTGAGCAATATACAAAAGAGATATTTTATACAATAATCAGGGAACTGTTCCCCAGTCTGGAAGTACAGCAGACCAAGGTGAACACCAATCCCATAAAATACATGTAACAGAAATGGCTAAAGAAGCAAAAAAAGATCAGCAGGAACTAACTGTTGAGCAGAAGTTGAAGACCTTGTTCCAGTTGCAAACAA
>CAYQOV010000148.1:0-4237 GCA_964419245.1 uncultured Bacteroides sp.
TCTTCCGCCTCTGCAAGCTCTATGCCTAAACACAGGTTTTTTACTATGCGCCCCACATACTTGTTTAACGACTTTGGAGAGATATTTTGGAGTATAACAAAGTTCATCAGCATAGTAGGACACAGAGCGGTGTATACCGTTATCTTTGGATAGTAGTTTAATAAAATTACGAAAAATTTGATCAGATTGCGTGAGGCATTCTTTCTCATTGTAAAATGAATCAGTAGAAATTTCCTGATTGAGTACTCCGATGAGTTCGCAAAGGAGGGCTGCAAATAAATGTTGCATTACTTCTTTGTGGTATAGATGAGGTGTTTTATTAATATTCAGGTTGATAAGATTTTTATATAAATCAATGATATTTTCATCCCTTTGAGTATTTACAGAATTAACGGGATACCTATGGATGTGAAGTACAGTGTTCCATGTATTTTTTTCAACTTTAAGTATTCGCTGCAGGAAACGGGTAGAAAATGCAGCAAGTTTTATTTTGTGTTGGGGGCTTAACAGTGTATGACTGATAATGGAATTGGGTAATCCTAATAATAAGTCATCAGTTTGTAACAAGTAGGTCTTTCGGTTTATGTCTAGCTGAATACAGCCATCTATACAGACTGCGATTAATAAGCAGCGCAATCTCATTGTTTCATTACCACGGGAGATATCTTTCAGGCTGTTGATAATTACGATATCTTCATCCATGTAGTCTATAATATCGGGATTTGTTTTAAAATCCTTTATGTCTAAAGTTTTAATTTCTTCATTTTCCATATTGATCTCCTTTTCTTCGATTTTGCAATGCAAAGTTGGAAAATGAAGCGGAATTTAGAGTGTTCTATTTTTCTTTTTCATTTTTCTATATATCCATCAATATTTAAATAGCATAAAAGAATGATCGTTTTTTCAAAAGACCTATGCTAAATAAAGGTTACATTTTATCCTTTTGCTTCCTGATAGAGGAAACGTTTAATACTTTTTTTAGCAGTTTTTTCAAATTCTTCGAAATGGATTTTGACTTTCGTAATTTGGCAATAAGCAGGAAGTTGCTGGTTCAGCTCAATGCGGTTTTGTTCCATAGCTTCTTCCACATCCGATTGCTGTAAGCCACGTGCGAAAGCTTCATCAAAGTCTGGATAGATAAGTGCGACTAACTTGTCTTTTTGTAAGACAATGAGTGACTCGGATACATAGGGCATGTTGTTCAGTCGGCTTTCGATTTCTTCTGGATAAATGTTTTGTCCGCTGGCGGTCAAGAGCATGTTTTTGCTGCGTCCGCGGACGGTAACATTACCTTCTGCATCCATTGTGGCCAAGTCGCCAGTATGAAGCCAGCCGTTTACATCGATAATTTGTGCGGTCGCTTCCGGATTTTTGTAATAACCTAACATCAGATTTTCGCCACGACAGATGATTTCTCCTGCATGATTGACTGGGTCGGGAGAGTCGATGCGTACTTCCATACGTGAAGCAGCTTTGCCACAAGAAGCTAATTTCAAGTCTTGCCAGCGACTCGAACAAATAATAGGGCCACATTCCGTCATACCGTATGCAATGGTATAGGGGAAGCCGATTTGCTTGAGGAAACGCTCTACGTCGGCATTGAAAGGAGCACCTCCAATGATGATATCATTGAACTCACCTCCAAAGATTTCCATAGCAGCTTTACATGCGGAGGCTTTTATCTTATCATTTACCAAAGGAACATGCAACAGCAGTTTGCCGATTGTATTGTCCAAGCGTGGTAGGATGTTTTTCTTAATGATTTTCTCAACAATAAGAGGCACACACGAGATGAGTCGTGGACGTATTTCAGCAAATGATTGGGCTATGATTTTAGGTGATGGCATGCGCGTCAGGAAATAGAGATGTGCTCCTTGACAAATGCCATAAAGAAAGTCGTATACCATACCGAATACATGTCCCAAAGGAAGCATGGATACGATACGGTCACCAGGCTGAATGGGACGCATCTCATAACAGTAATCTACATTGGAGCGGATACTGCGGTAGGGGAGCATGACACCTTTGGAATAGCCTGTAGTTCCGGAGGTATAATTGATGATGGCTAGCTCTTCCGGAGATTCTTCTTTGCGGTAACGGACATGTTCTGGACGGAAATTCTTCGGATAGCGTTGCCCATAGATGGCATTACGGTTATCAAAAGCTTCTGTTAGTCGTTCATCACGTGAAACTACTGGTGTGAAATCGGTCAGAAGTACAACACCGATAAGATTAGGCATACGGTCTTCATTTAGATTTTCCCAAGCTTGATCGCCTACAAAAAGCAGTTTAGCTTCAGAGTGGTTCACGATGTTGTGGATATTGTCTGCCTTGAATTCGTGCAGAATAGGAACGATAACGGCTCCGTAAGTAATGGTTGCCAAAAAAGTAACAGCCCAATGAGCACTGTTGCGCCCACAAAGAGCAATTTTGTCACCAGGCTTGATACCAGCCCTTTCCAATACGATGTGGAATTTGGCTATTTTTCTTGCAACATCCTTATATTGTAGGGTCGCTCCGTTATAATCGGTCAGGGCATTACGATCCCAATTTCGGGCGATGCTCTGTTCGATATACCCGATGAAGCTTTTTTTTGATTCCATTGGTCCTATTTTGCGCGTTTATTTAAAAACTGTGCAAAGATAGGGCTTCTGGTTATCTCCTGCAAGCAGTTTTTGTTATTTTATTGGTCAACGTAATTTTGATGATGGTCTTAATTACTTATTTTCTGGTCTTTTCGGAAATGAGAAGTAATTTGTCTCCTTCCTGAAGTTTCAATGATCCGTTTGGTATTAGGTATTCATCATTCCGCTTTACAATCATTACCAGAGTCCCTTGAGGCAAGTTCATATCTTTCAGGGTAGAAGCTTTAGCGAGGATTTCAGTTGTGATAGTCATGTCGTGAAGGTCGGAGCCTATTTCTTCGGGTAATTCTACACCAAATTCATTGCCAGTTTTGGGTTGCGGCATAGAAAGACGCAGCATGCGTGAGAGTGAAGAGATTGTTGTTCCTTGGACAATCAGTGACAGAATGGTAATGAAGAATACGATATTAAAGATGCTATTTGCTCCAGGTATTTCAGCTACAACGGGATAAGTGGCAAAGATAATAGGTACAGCTCCACGCAGGCCTACCCAAGATACAAAAAGACGTGACTTTTGAGTTATTTTATTTCCAAAAGGTAATAAACTGATATACACACTAAGCGGACGTCCTACGAGAATCATGAATGCACCGATGAGCAGGGCTACGGCTGCTACTTCGAGCATCTCGTGAGGATTTACCAATAAACCCAGGCAAAGGAACATAATAATCTGGAAAAGCCAGGTCAGACCGTCCATAAAGGTATTGATTTCTTTGCGATTGGCAATTTTATGGTTACCAACCATCATGCCTGCCAAATAAACGGCCAAATACCCGTTTCCGTTCAGGAGGCTGGTCGTAGAAAAAGTGAAGAAGATGAAAGCTAACAATAGAATAGGGTAGAGGGCAGGATTGTCGATATTGAGCTTATTCAGCATGATGATGGCTAGTTTTCCAAACAGGTAACCTGCTGCCACTCCGACAGCAAACTGTACGATGAAAGACCCTGCTATCTGTAACCATCCCATTCCTCCCATCTGGGCCAGTTGGACGAGAACAATAGTCAGCATGTAGGCCATCGGATCATTACTTCCGCTTTCTAGTTCGAGCATAGGTCGTAAATTGTACTTCAAATTGATCTTTTGTGATCTCAGAATGGAAAAGACGGAAGCGGAATCGGTAGACGACATGGTGGCCGCCAACAATAATGATGGGATGAGCGAAAAATGGATATTAGTCCAACTCATACCTGAAAGCCACCAGATAAAAAGGCCTGTAAATAAAGTGGTAAAAAGTACGCCTACCGTTGAAAGCATGATACCAGGAGCTAGTACCGGCCTGATGTCGCTGAATTTGGTATCCATACCACCAGTAAACAGGATGATGCTGAGGGCGACCATGCCGATGAATTGGGCTGCCTTCATATTGTAGAATTGAATACCCAATCCGTCGCTTCCGAAAAGCATACCTACTACTAAAAATAGTAGTAAAGTAGGGACACCAAAACGATAGCCGGTCTTTCCAGCCAATATACTGACAAAAAGCAGGATAGAACCTGCGAGTAGGATATTTTCAGGAGTAAAAAGCATAATGTTGAATCTTTTGGATTTGTTTATGATTTAATTGAATTTAAGTACAAATGTAGTTTCTTTT
>CAYQOV010000149.1:0-3952 GCA_964419245.1 uncultured Bacteroides sp.
GCCTACACCTTGTATGCCTTCGATAATCACTGCGCAGACATCTCCTTTGGACAATTCGGCCTTCATGGCTTCGATGTCGTTCAACGGGAGGTAGGTGACGTGCCCGCAGTTGTTGATGGGAGCGATGATTTTAGGATTGTTCGTTTCTTCCACCGCCAGTGAGGTACGTCCATGGAATGCTTTTGAGAAGGATATCACACGGGTACGGCCATTGTAGAAAGAGGCGAGTTTCAAGGCGTTTTCATTGGCTTCGGCACCGCTGTTGATGAGGAAGAATGAGTAGTCGTCATAGCCACAGACTTTTCCCAAGCGTTCTGCCACTTGCTGTTGCAGCTTGTTAATTACTGAGTTTGAGTAGAATCCTAACGTAGCAACTTGGTTACTCACCATCTCTACATAATGTGGATGTGCATGTCCGATTGAGATGACTGCATGACCACCGTAGAGGTCGAGGTATTCGGTACCGTTCTCGTCCCATACATGGCAGCCTTTTCCTTTGACGATGTTGATGTCAAAGAGAGGGTATACGTCGAATAAATTCATTTTTTTTAGAATGCAGAAGGTTTCAACCGTAATCCTACGGTCTCTTCCAGGTTAAACATTAAATTCATGTTGTGGACTGCTTGTCCGCTGGCACCTTTCAGGAGGTTGTCGATGCAGGAAATGATAAGCAGCTTGTCACCGTGCTTCTCCAGGTGGATGAGGCATTTATTGGTATTCACCACTTGTTTCAGGTCAATGTTCTTTTCCACGACAAATGTAAAGGAATCTTTGGCGTAGTATTCTTCGTACATACGGATGATTTCTTCCAGAGCCACTTTGGTCTTTACTACGATGGTAGTGAAGATACCGCGCGGGAAGTCACCCCGGTAGGGGATAAAATCTATTTCTGCATCGAAACTGTTTTGCAGCTGGCGGAGTGATTGCTTGATTTCGGGCACGTGCTGGTGCTCGAAAGCTTTGTAAACACTCATGTTGTTGTTGCGCCAGCTGAAGTGGCTCGTGGCACCCGGTTTCACTCCGGCACCCGTACTTCCGGTGATGGCATTCACCATGATGTCATCATTCAGCATTAGGTGCTTGGCGAGCGGCAGCAGCCCCAATTGTATGCAGGTGGCAAAGCAGCCCGGATTGGCTACATGCTTTGCCTTGCAGGTGGCGCGGCGGTTCAGTTCCGGCAAGCCGTAAATGAAGTCGTGGTCAGGAGAGGCTATGCGGTAGTCCATGGAGAGGTCGATGATTCTCAACTCCTCGGGCACGTTGTGGCTTTCGAGGAATTTTCTAGTGTCGCCATGTGCCGTACAGAAAAACAGCACGTCGATTTCTTCCAGCGGAAGCTGGTCGGTAAATACCAAATCTGTTTCACCGTACAGTCCTTCGTGTACATCAGTAATTTTGTTGCCGGCGTTGCTTGAACTGTTTATGAATACGATTTCCGCTTCCGGATGGTTGAGCAGTAAACGTATCAGTTCGCCTGCCGTGTATCCGGCTCCGCCGATGATTCCTACTTTAATCATTTCTATAATATCTATTGGATTCTTCTGGTATGATAATCAATAATATAATGTATATAATTACACCTGCAAAAGCAGTAAAGACGGTAGCGAACGTATAAACGATGCGTACTAAAGATACGTCAAGTCCGAAAAAGTTTGCCAGTCCTGCACATACACCGGAAAGCATTCTTCCGGTTCGGGGACGTGTCAGTTTCCGTTTCTTGTCCGTCATTTAGATTTTCTCGTCTTTGTGATTTGAATAATATGCACGCAGTGCCGTGGAGGTTACTTTGATGAAGCCCTTGGCATCTTCTGCCGTCCAGCCTTTCTGCATTTCGCCGTATTCGCCGAACTTGTTTTTCACAAGGTCGTCCTTGCTTTCTACACCTACGGTAGAGAAGCAGAGTGGGTGAAGCTCGAGGATAGCCGTACCGTTTACGTTGCGTTGCGAGGATTCCAGCATGGCTTCGATGTCGCGCATTACCGGTTCCAGATATTGGCTTTCGTGCAGGAACATGCCGTACCAGTTGGCTACCTGGTCCTTCCAGTATTGCTGCCATTTGCTCAAGGTATATTTCTCCAGGAACTTGTGTGCGCCGATAATCAGCATGGGTGCGGCAGCTTCGAAGCCTACACGGCCTTTGATACCGATAATCGTGTCGCCTACGTGCATGTCGCGGCCGATGCCGTATGCTGCACCGATCTCTTCCACTTTCTGGATGGCTTTGATGGGATCGTCGAATGTCTCGTCGTTCACGGCTTTTAGTTCCCCCTTCTCAAAAGTGAGGCGCAACTGTTCGCTGCCCTCTTTGGTGCAGTGTTTCAGGTAGGCGCTTTCGGGCAATCCTTGTGCAGAATCCAGAATCTCACCACCACAGATGGAGGTGCCCCACAGACCCACGTTATAGGAGTATTTCAGTTTGGTGAAGTCGGCGGCAAAACCGTGTTGGTTCAGGTAGTCAATCTCTTCCTGACGGCTCAGTGCCATGTCGCGTGTCAGCGTAATGATTTCCACGCCCGGAGCCATGACGAGGAAAGTCATGTCGAAGCGAATCTGGTCGTTACCCGCACCCGTAGAACCATGAGCGATGGCATCGGCGCCGATTTCGTTGGCATAGCGTGCAATGGCCAGTGCCTGGAAGATACGTTCGGAACTTACGGAGATGGGGTAGGTACCGTTACGCAGTACGTTTCCGAATACCATGTATCTTAGGCTTTTTTCGTAGTACTCTTGCGTCACGTCAATGGTGACGTATTCTTTGGCACCCAGCTTGTAGGCATTCTCCTCGTTAGTCTTCAACTGTTCGGGGCTGAAACCGCCAGTATTGGCACAAGCTGCATATACTTCGTATCCTTTTTCTTTGGCAAGATACATGACCGTGAATGAGGTATCCAAACCGCCGCTGAATGCGACTACCACTTTTTTCTTCTTTTCCATATCCTTATATTTTTATATTTTATCTTCTTCGTGCAGCTTCGGGTCGTAAAGCATTGCTGTGCAGATGCAGAATTTACGGTTCTTGGCTACCAATATATCATGGTTGATACAGCCTTCGCAACCTTTCCAGAAGGATTCGTCATCGGTTAGTTCGTTGAAGGTGACGGGCACATATCCTAGCTCGGTATTCATTTTCATGACGGCAGCTCCACTGGTGAGACTGAAAACTTTGGCATTGGGCCAACGTAGGCGTGCCAGGCGGAAAGAGGCGGTCTTGATACGTTTTGCCAGTCCCAGTCCCCGGTATTTGGGGTGTACTATCAGACCGGAGGTTGCTACATATTGCTTGTTGCCCCAGCTCTCTATGTAGGTGAAACCGGCAAAATCGTCTCCACACAAGGCTATGATGGCCTTTCCTTCTTTCATCTTAGTAGCTACGTATTCGTGTGTGCGTTCTGCGATGCCCGTTCCGCGTACCTTGGCAGCTTCCCGGATGGTATCCAAAATCTTGTCCACGTAAACTTCATGTGAGGCGTCAGCCACCATCACATCAATTTGTTTCGAATCCATTTCTTATTTAATTTCTTATTTTTTGTTGTTATCTATCATTTAATGTTCGGGATGATTTGCGATAGGAAGCTGCGTACCTCGTCATGTGACGCCGCTTCGTGCACCACCAGCATGATGGTGTCATCTCCGGCAATGGTACCCAGAATGGCGGGACACTCCCGGTTGTCGATGTCGTAGGCCATGCTGCTGGCATATCCGGGCCGGGTACGGATGACGGCAATATTGCCCGAAAATTGAAGTGAAACGAATCCGCTTGTCATCAACATCTCACTTGCACTCTGGTCGTTCGAACGTTTATACATGATGTTGTTGGGCAGCACATATACGTATTTACCGTTCATGTTCGCTGCTTTCGCTACTTTCAGCTGTTTCAAGTCGCGTGACAAGGTGGCTTGTGTCAGTTCAATGCGTTCCTTGCTCAAAGCTTGCACCAGTTCTTCCTGAAAAC
>CAYQOV010000149.1:3962-4226 GCA_964419245.1 uncultured Bacteroides sp.
GGCTTTTTTCTTCATTTTCTGTATAATTATTCTAAGAGTAGTGCAAAATTAGGGATTATTTCGGAAAGAATATGCAAAAAGGAGAGCTTTTTTATTCTTTTTATACATCGGGTGTACTGTATATGTTGTTTTTGTTCTCTTTGTTGGAGTCTTGTTTGTTCTTTTACGTTATTGGAGATTGTTTCCGTATGTCTTTGGTAAATGTTGATATAATATAGAAGAGATATGCAATTGTCTAATCTGACACCCTTTCAATCAAAAACT
>CAYQOV010000150.1:0-4223 GCA_964419245.1 uncultured Bacteroides sp.
GGCCGGCATCCGTCGTAGTTTCCCCTTGTCGACAAAGCAAAGATAGGGCCTCTCCGCCACGTGACAAAATAAAAATGGTCGCTGGGAAGTGAAAATGTGTTAACGAAATAGAGAAATTGTGTTAATAAAAATAACGCATTGATTTACAGTGTGTAAAACGGTGTTTTCGCGTGCTAAAAGCATTGTTTTTCTACAGATGGCATGATGCTCTCTTTCGTTTACGCTCTTTATGAAGTAGCATGAAAAGATTGTTTGGTAACTGTAATCTGTAATTCGTAAGAGCTGTTTTGAATCCAGGAAAAAGACAGCGTGCTATTACGAATTACAGATTACAGTAAGTGAATTTCGATTTGAAAGAGTGTGTACAGAATTTTATATTATATATACAAATATATATATAATATATAACTGTATAAGTGGCGCACACATTTCGATTTTAGCTAACTGTAATTTGTAATTCGTAATAGTGTGTTGAACTCCACGCGTTGCGTGAACTTGTTGAAGCGTCGCATCGTCGAAGCCAAGGAGCGGGGCAGGGGGCCTGCCTTTTTTATCGGGGTGTCCGCTTCCGACTTTCAGCAGAATTTCCTACCTTTGTTTTCATGAACCGATTTTATACTTCCGTTGAAATGCCCGAGGGGCTGCCGCGATTTTCAGGGCGCGAGCGGCTGCTGCTGATGGGCTCCTGCTTTGCCACGAACATCGGCACGAGGCTGGTGGAGGCGAAGTTTGCCTGCGACGTCAATCCCTACGGGGTACTCTACAACCCGATGTCCATCTCCGCCGCCCTGCGCGAGGCGCTGGAGGGGAAGGTCTATCGGGCGGACGACTTGCAGGCGTATGGCGGCTTGTGGCACAGCCCGATGCACCACGGCGACTTCTCCGCCCCGACGGCTGAGGAGGCGCTGGAGCGCATCAACACGCGCCTGGAGGCCCTGCGCGAGGAGCTGAAGGGGCTGGACGTGCTGGTAGCGACGTGGGGGACGGCGTGGGTGTACGAAGACGCGCAGACGGGCTGCATCGTGGGCAACTGCCACAAGAGGCCCGAACGCTGCTTCCGCCGCCGCCGGCTGACGGTGGAGGAGGTGACGGACGACTGGTACGACCTCGTCGGGCGGCTGAGGGCGGCGAACCCGCGCCTGAGGGTGCTGCTGACCGTGAGCCCCATCCGGCACTTGCGCGACGGGCTGCACGCCAACCAGCTGAGCAAGGCTACCCTGCTGCTGGCCGCCGACAGGCTGGTGGAGGCGATGCCCGACGTCGTGGGCTACTTTCCCGCCTACGAGCTGCTGAACGACGAGCTGCGCGACTACCGCTTCTATGCGGCGGACATGGTGCACCCCTCGGACGTGGCGGTGGACTACGTGTGGCAACGCTTCTGCGAGGCTTGCCTGACGGACGAGGCAAGGCGGGTGATGGACGAATGCGACGCCATTCGTAAAGACTTGGCACACAAACCTTTCCGTCCGGACTCGGATGGCTATAAGAAATTTTTAGAACAAATTTTGTTAAAAATCGACCGACTTAACGAAAAATACCCGTACTTAGACTTCGAAAAAGAGAGAATGACATGTCGTATCCGATTGAACAAATAGCAGAAATGATCGGAGCCCGACGCATAGGCGGGGCTCCGGCTACCATCGACTGGCTGCTGACTGACAGCCGCTCGTTGAACTTCCCCGAAGAAACTTTGTTTTTTGCCCTTCCTGCCAAGCGCAACACGGGGGCGAACTATATACCCGAACTCATCGAACGGGGCGTGCGCTGCTTCGTGGTGAGCGAGGAAGAGTATGAGAGTAATGAAGAATTAAAAATGAAGAATGAAGAATTGTCTGTAAGCAATGAGAATTCTTCATTCGGAAGCAAGGCTTCCATTCTTCATTCTTCATTGAATTTTCTCCTTGTTCCTTCGCCCCTGAAGGCTTTGCAGAAGTTGGCGGAGCTGCACAGGGCGCAGTTCAGCATCCCCGTGGTAGGCATCACGGGCAGTAACGGCAAGACGGTGGTGAAGGAATGGCTCCACCAGCTGCTGGGCGACGACCGTCGCATCGTGCGCTCGCCGCGCAGCTACAATTCGCAGATCGGCGTACCCCTGTCCGTCTGGCAGATGGGGGCGGACGACGAGCTGGCCATCTTCGAGGCTGGCATCTCTGAGCCGGGCGAAATGAGGGCGCTGGAAGCCATCATCAAGCCGACCATCGGCATCTTGACCAACATCGGAGGCGCCCATCAGGAGAACTTCTATTCGTTGCAGGAGAAGTGCATGGAGAAGCTGACGTTCTTCAAGAACTGCGACGTGCTGATCTACAACGGCGACGACGAATTCATCTGCAACTGCGTGGCCAAGTCGTTGCTTTCCGCGCGCGAGATAGCGTGGAGCCGCAAGGATCCCGAACGGCCGCTCTTCATCTCGAAAGTGGAGAAGAAGGACGACTGCACGCTGATAGCCTACCGCTATCTGGACATGGACAACCAGTTTACGCTGCCTTTCATCGACGATGCTTCCATCGAGAACTCGCTGAACTGCTTGGCGGCTTGCCTCTACCTGATGCTTCCGCCGCAGAAGATCAAGGAGCGGATGGCACGGCTGGAGCCGGTGGCCATGCGTCTGGAGGTGAAGGAAGGCAAGAACGGCTGCCTGCTGATCAACGATAGTTATAACAGCGACCTGGGCTCGCTCGACATAGCCCTCGACTTCCAATACCGGCGCTCGCAAGCCAAGGGGCTGAAGCGCACGCTCATCCTGTCCGACATCCTGGAGACGGGGCAGAATGCATCGACACTCTATCGGCGCGTGGCCCAGCTGATGAACAGCCGCGGCGTGGAGCGTATCATCGGCGTAGGGTCGAACATCTCGTCGTGTGCCTCCTGCTTCGGCATCGAGAAGGCTTTCTATCCCGACACGCAGGCACTGCTCAAAGCCATTGCCCGCGGCGAGCTGAAGTTGGAAAAGGAATTGATTCTGATAAAAGGTGCGCGCAAGTTCGGCTTCGACATCCTGAGCGAAAACCTCGAACGGAAGGTGCACGAGACCATTCTGGAGGTGAACCTCGGCGCAATGGTGGCCAACCTGAACTACTATCGCAGCAAGCTGAAGCCTGAGACGAAGATGGTGTGCATGGTGAAGGCGTCGGCCTATGGGGCTGGTTCCTACGAGATAGCCAAGACGTTGCAGGAACGCCATGTGGACTACCTGGCCGTGGCCGTGGCCGATGAAGGGTCGGAGCTGAGAAAGGCAGGCATCACGGCCAACATCCTCATCATGAACCCCGAAATGACGGCCTTCAAGACGATGTTCGACTACAAGCTGGAGCCTGAGGTCTACAGCTTCCATCTGCTGGATGCCCTTGTGCGCGAGGCGGAGAAAGAAGGCATCACGAACTTCCCCATCCATATCAAGCTGGACACGGGCATGCACCGTCTGGGCTTCGCGCCCGAAGAGATGCCCGAGCTGGTGAAGCGTCTGCGCGGACAGAATGCCGTGCTGGTGCGTTCGGTCTTCTCCCACCTGGTGGGCAGCGACTCGCCTGTGTTCGACAGCTTCACGCGGCGGCAGATAGAGACCTTCGAAGCGGCGGCAAAGGTACTTCAGGACGCTTTCCCCCACAAGATCTTGCGCCACATCTGCAACTCGGCAGGCATCGAGCGTTTCCCCGGCGCGCAGTTTGACATGGTGCGTCTGGGCATTGGCCTCTATGGCGTCAGCCCGATAGACAACTCGATACTGAACAACGTCAGCACGCTGAAGACCACCATCCTGCAGATACACGACGTGCCGCAGGAGGATACCGTGGGCTATAGCCGCAAGGGACATCTGGAGCGTCCTTCACGCATCGCCGCCCTGCCTATAGGCTATGCCGACGGCCTGAACCGACGCCTGGGCAACGGACATGCCTACTGCCTGGTGAACGGACAACGGGCGCCCTACGTGGGTAACATCTGCATGGACGTGTGTATGATCGACGTGACGGACATCGATTGCAAGGAGGGCGACGCGGTGGAAATCTTTGGCGACCACCTGCCTGTGACGGTCCTCTCCGATGTGCTCGAAACCATCCCCTACGAGGTGCTGACGAGCGTGTCTACCCGTGTGAAGCGAGTGTATTATCAGGATTGAGAAACAAGGGGCAAAGCTGTATGGAGAATGGATAATTTTTCTATCTTTGCCCCGGATAATCAAAAAACTTATATCTGATTGAAATTCAGAATAGAATGAAGGGGCT
>CAYQOV010000151.1:0-4198 GCA_964419245.1 uncultured Bacteroides sp.
GGAGCAAAACAAGAAAACGATGCGTTAGGGAGAGGAAAGCGATGCGTTAGGGAGAAGAAAATAATGCTTTTTCCCTAACTGGAGAAAAAGTTCCGGCCAACTGGGGGAAAAAATTTCTCCAGTTGGCCGGAACAAACCAATCATAAACATCCACTTCAGCTCCGTAAAGTGGCACTTTAGCACGCTAAAGAGGGACTTTACGGAGCTAATATCAATAGTTACACCAGATAAACTATTTCGACCGACATCAAAGCACCCCTTTCGACGAAGGCAGTTCGTAGCGATAGATGTCACGCTTCACAGCCATCTTCAATGCACGAGCCAAGGCTTTGAAGATGCCTTCTATCTTATGATGTTCATTTTGGCCCTCGGCTTTGATGTTCAAGTTCATCTTGGCAGCATCGCTCAGCGACTTGAAGAAGTGCAGGAACATTTCGGTCGGCATCTCCCCTATCCGCTCCCGCTTGAAGTCGGCCTGCCAAACCAGCCAGGGACGCCCTCCGAAATCGAGGCAGACCTGACACAGGCAGTCGTCCATAGGCAGCGAGTAGCCATAGCGTTCGATGCCACGCTTGTCGCCAAGGGCTTTGTAGAGACATTCGCCCAAAGCTAACGCCGTGTCTTCAATCGTGTGGTGCTCGTCGACATGGAGGTCGCCCTTCACACGAACCGTCAGGTCAATGCTTCCGTGTTTGCCTATCTGCTCCAGCATGTGGTCGAAAAAACCAAGGCCTGTATCAACGAAACATTTGCCTGCCCCATCCAAATCGAGCGATACGAAGACATCGGTTTCATGAGTTACCCGATGCACTTCCGCCCGACGCTCGCCGGCAAAGAGGAAATCGGCCACTCGATCCCAGTCGGTCGTAGCCAACACACAAACTTCCTCCAATCCCTCATAAGAAGCACTGCCTCCCTCTGCCACTGGCTTCAGCATCGACTTATCGTCCTGCAACAGAATAGCCCGGCATCCCAAGTTCTTGGCTAACTCTACATCGGTGGCACGGTCGCCTATCACAAAGCTGCCTGCCAAATCATATGCAGGGTCATTCAGATAGCGGGTCAGCATTCCTGTCCGAGGCTTACGGGTAGGTGCATTGTCAGCCGGGAAACTACGGTCGATACAGACTTCATCGAACGTAATCCCCTCACCCTCCAAGGTCTTCATCATCAGGTTGTGCACCGGCCAAAAGGTCTCTTCAGGGAAAGAAGCTGTCCCTAGCCCGTCTTGATTGGTCACCATCACAAACTCAAAATCGAGCTTGCTGCGGATGAAGCCAAGGTTTCGCATCACCTTGGGATAGAACTCCAGCTTCTCGTAAGCATCCAACTGATAGTCGACCGGCGGCTCTATGACCAGCGTACCGTCTCGGTCGATAAACAATACTTTCTTTTTCATCGCCTTCTCATCCTTTATAGTTTCTCAAAGCCTTCAGCAGCTGCTCGTTCTCAGGGCGGGTCCCTACCGTAACGCGCAGGCAGTTACCGCAAAGCGAAACCGTATGACGGCTACGCACAATGATACCTTCACCTACCAGATAGCTATAAATGGATACAGCATCGGTCACCCGCACCAGGAAGAAATTGGCATCCGAAGGGAACAACTGTACCGTGCAAGGGAGAGCCTTGAATTCTTCTTCCAGCCAGGCGCGCTCTTCCTTCAAGACCTTGACCCAACGCTCCACTTCATAATGACGGAGCACCATCTCCAGCGCCTGTTTCTGAGTGAGCTGATTAATATTATACGGATATTTTATCTTATTGAAAATAGAGATGAGCTCTTTCGATGCGAAAGCCATTCCCAATCGGATGGCGGCACATCCCCAAGCCTTGGAGAAGGTCTGAAGCACGACAATGTTCGGATATTTCTCCAAGTCGAGCAAGAAAGAACGAGCCCCAGAAAAGTCAATGTAAGCTTCATCCACCACCACAAGACCATCGAACGCCTCGAGCAGTTTTTCAATCTCCTCGCGGCAGAGATTGTTACCCGTAGGGTTGTTGGGCGAACAGAGGAACATCAGCTTGGTATGTTCGTCGGAAACAGCCAGCAGACGGTCGGCCGTAAATTGGAAATGTTCGTCCAGAAGTACTTTCCGATACTCCACATCATTGACTTCAGCACATACCTGATACATGCCATACGTAGGATCGATAGCCACTACATTGTCGATACGGGGTTCGCAGAAAGCACGAAACACCAAGTCGATGGCCTCATCGCTTCCGTTTCCCAGAAAGATATTCTCCGCCGGTACTTTTTTTATCTGAGAGAGATGTACTTTCAGATCCCGTTGCAACGGATCAGGATAACGATTATGAGGATTATTATACGGATTTTCGTTCGCATCCAAGAAAACAGAAGCCGTAGCTCCATTGTATTCATCACGTGCAGACGAATAAGGTTTCAGCTTCCAAATATTGGGTCTTACCAATTCCTGTAACGATTTCTTCATATCCAAATTCTTCTATTTAAAACATTCATTTATCACGACGAACAGCATCCAGCCTGACAGATACGGCGTTCTTGTGACCGTCTAACGACTCATTGGCGGCCATCACCTCAATGGCCGGACCTATCTTACACAATCCCTCAGGTTTGATTTCCTGAAAGGTCATCTTGCGGATGAAGCTGTCCAGGCTAACGCCGCTATAGGCTTTGGCATAACCGTTGGTAGGCAGCGTATGGTTCGTGCCCGAAGCATAGTCACCAGCACTTTCAGGAGTTAATGCACCCAAAAATACCGAACCGGCGTTGACAATCTGTTCGGCCACAGCCATGTAATTCTCCGTCTCTACAATCAAGTGCTCGGGTGCATAAGCATTGGTCATCTCGACAGCCTCTTCCATATCCTTCACTACAATCAGTTTGCTGTTGGCAAGCGACCTAGCAGCAATTTCCTTACGCGGAAGCAGGTCCAACTGACGCTCTACTTCGTCCTTAACAGCCTGTTGTAGTTCCTTCGAGGTCGTTATCAGCACGGCCTGACTATCTACCCCATGCTCTGCCTGACTCAACAAATCGGCCGCCACAAACACAGGATTGGCCGTTGCGTCTGCCAGCACTTCTACTTCGGAAGGTCCTGCTGGCATATCAATTGCCACATCCCGCAAGCTAACCAACTGCTTGGCCGCCGTGACATACTGATTGCCGGGACCAAAGATCTTATATACCTTCGGAATACTTTCCGTTCCATAAGCCATCGCCGCAATGGCCTGTACGCCACCGGCCTTGAACACACGCTGCACACCAGCCACCCGAGCCGCAAACAAGACAGCCGGATGCACCTTCCCGTCCTTGCCCGGAGGGGTGCACAACACAATCTCCCGACATCCGGCTATGCAAGCAGGTACGGCCAACATCAGCACGGTGGAAAATAACGGCGCTGTGCCTCCAGGAATATACAATCCTACTTTCTCGATGGGCACTGCCTTTTGCCAACAGGTAACCCCCGGCTGTGTCTCCACCTTCTTCCCCACAAAACGCTGTGCGGCATGAAAGGCCGAGATATTTCCGGCAGCCAGACGAATAGCCGCCTTCAGTTCCTCGTCGATCAGATTTTCAGCCTCGTCGAACTCTTCAGAAGATACAGCTAAAGCGGACAAACTTACCTTGTCAAACTGCATCTCATACTGGAGTACAGCCTCATCTCCCCCTGCCTTTACACGATCAATGATGCCCTGCACCGTACCAAACAAACTTTCGGTATTCATAACCGGTCGCTTCAGCAATTCCTGCCATTGCGATTTTTCAGGATAATCAATCAGTATCATAACCGTCCGTCCTTTAAATAATCATTTTCTCGATAGGCAAAACCAAGATTCCTTCAGCACCCAATGCCTTCAATTTGCCGATAATTTCCCAAAAACATTTCTCGTCGAGCACCGTATGGACCGAACACCAACCTTCTTGTGCCAAAGGCATTACCGTGGGGCTCTTCATACCCGGCAGTACGGCCACAATCTCATCCAGTTTATCTTTAGGAGCATTCATCAGCACATATTTCTTGTCCTCGGCCGTCTTCACTGCATCCATGCGGAAAAGCAGTTCTTTCAAGATCTCCTTCTTCTCGTCACTCAAGTTCTTATTGCCAATAAGCAACGCTTCCGACTTCATTACCACTTCCACTTCCTTCAACCGGTTGCTGACCAGCGTCGACCCCGAACTGACAATATCGAAAATGGCATCGGCCAAACCAATACC
>CAYQOV010000152.1:0-3829 GCA_964419245.1 uncultured Bacteroides sp.
TGATTATAAGCGTATTTTGTGCTCGATTTTTGATATTCCCAGAATATTTCCAATACCTATTATACCCTGCTGATGCTTGACGAACAGTTGGATATTTCTCGTCAAACAGCAAATAGCTGGAAAGAAACCGTATCGTCTACTCAGGCATTGATGGATGCCGGACTGGCTGACGAAGCAGCTGTTTCGCAAATGCAAGCCACCTATTACGAAGTACAAAATTCGGTAATCGACCTCGAGGAACAAATCAACCAGGTAGAGAACAGCCTTTCACTACTCCTGGCCGAAACACCACGACACTACCCACGAGGCAAACTTTCTGATCAAGAATTTACCTCTGACCTTAGTACCGGTATCCCTCTACAAATGTTGTCACGCCGACCCGATGTACGAATGACAGAACGCCAACTGGAACAAGCCTTTTATACGACCAACCAAGCCACTGCCGCTTTCTATCCCCCCATCACGCTAAGCGGCAGTGCAGGATGGACCAACTCCATAGGTAGTCTCATTTCCAATCCAGCACAGTTTATCACATCAGCTTTGGCCTCCCTCACCGAACCGCTCTTCAACCGTGGTACACTCATCGCCCGCCGACGTATCGCCAAGGCTCAACAGGAAGAAGCTCTGCTAGCCTTCAGACAACAACTGCTGGATGCTGGCACAGAAGTGAACGATGCTCTTGTATCCTATCAGACCAGTAAACGAAAAAAAGAGAACTATCGGCAGCAAATAGAAGCATTGGAACGAGCCTACACCAGTACCTCACTATTGATGGAAAATGGTAATACAACCTATCTGGAAGTACTTACCGCCCGCCAAAGTCTGCTTGCAGCTCAACTGTCCCAGACAGCCAATCAGTTTAAGGAAATCCAAAGCCTCATCAACCTATATCAGGCATTAGGAGGCGGACAAGAACTCTGACAACGCGACAAAACTACAGTCCCTGACCACGTTTCCTAACATCTCTCTTCATTCTTAATATCTGTGTCTACAAAAACAAGCAAGGAAACAACGTCGGGGACTATTTGCCTCCTAGCTGACTGTTTCTGTTGTAAAACACACTCTTTCCGTCAACAAGATGTCAACAAAATCACTATCTTGCAACGTGTTTAACCCCTAATACATAACATTATGATTATTGGTGTACCGAAAGAGATCAAAAACAATGAGAATCGTGTCGGCATGACGCCGGCCGGAGTGGCCGAACTCGTCAAGCGGGGACATACTGTGTATGTACAGCAAACAGCTGGCGCCAACAGCGGATTTACCGATGAAGACTATACAAGCGTAGGCGCAAAGATGCTTCCCACCATCGAAGACGTCTATGCTACCGCCGACATGATTGTCAAAGTCAAAGAGCCCATCGCTCCCGAATACAAGCTCATTCGCCGCGGACAAGTGGTATTCACCTATTTCCACTTTGCCGCTGACCGCGCCCTGACCGAAGACATGATAGCCAGTGGAGGTATCTGCATCGCCTACGAAACAGTAGAATTGCCCGACCATTCGTTACCGCTGCTTGTCCCCATGAGTGAAGTAGCTGGCCGCATGTCTGTACAGGAAGGTGCACGCTTCCTCGAAAAGCCCCAGGGAGGTAAAGGCAAACTGCTGGGAGGAGTACCAGGCGTACGCCCTGCCCGCGTACTGATATTGGGTGGAGGTATCGTAGGATGCAACGCCGCACAGATGGCAGCCGGCATGGGTGCTGAAGTGATGATCACGGACATCAACCTGGCCCGCCTGCGCTATTTGAGTGAAGTACTGCCCAAGAATGTGAAGACTCTCTACTCCTCAGCCCACAACATTCGCATGGAATTACCCACCATCGATCTGGTTATCGGCTCCGTGCTCATCCCAGGCGACAAGACGCCTCACCTCATCACCCGCGACATGCTTTCACTAATGAAGCCTGGCACTGTACTTGTCGATGTAGCCATCGACCAAGGCGGCTGCTTTGAAACGTCGCACCCCACCACGCACAGCGATCCGACGTATATTGTAGACGGAATCGTACATTATGCCGTAGCCAACATCCCCGGCGCCGTACCTTTCACTTCAACCATGGCTCTGACCAATGCTACTCTGCCCTACACCGTAGCCCTGGCCGACAAGGGTTGGCAACGCGCCTGCAAAGATAATCCTGCCCTCGCACTAGGTATCAATGTTGCTGATGGAAAAGTTGTCTACAAAGCCGTAGCCGACGTCTTTGGATTACCATACGAACAACTAGCACTATAAAGATAGAAATCTAAAAAAACAAAGGCACGGATTTCACGGACGAAAGCGAAAGCCACAATCAGCTTGTCACTCGTATCCGTAAAATCCGTGCCAGCTTATTATTTCTATGGTCAATTCAATATTTCGGCATCTTCTGCACTGTCTTTCATCGTTTCCAGATCCTTAGGCAACGGACGACGACTGGAGAATTTAATCCAATTCACCAATTCGGACAAAGCGTAAACCAGACACGTCACACCGATGATAATGAAAGCAGTAGAGCGAACACCCGTAGGATTGAATAACGTAACTACACCCGCAATCAGAATAAGCAGCGGAACAACATAAAACCCACCGGGCACCTTCATCCAACTACGCGCCGCCATGAGCGATGCTATCTGCTGTACACCTCCCATCATCAGGATAAAACCCAATACAAAGGTCAGCAAATCTGCAAAAAAATCGGGCATAATGACTAGCCACAAACCGAAAAGCAGACTGCCCACAGCCTCGATAGGGAAGCGAAGGCGGTTCTCAGGTTTCTGCACCAGATAGCCAATCAGACCAATGAGCGAAGGAACCAGAAAAACAACGCCAATAGTAATCACCAAATACTCACCGGCCTGTGCCGGAAACAGGACCAATAGCAGTCCGATAATCAAAGCGCAGATGATGCGCATCAATGAATAATTCATTCCTTTCATATCTTTATAAATATTAGTATACAACATTCAGAACGAACGATTGGTTCGCCTACCGCAAATATACACCTTTTTCCAACAAGCCAAAAAGAAATTCCACTGAATTCCGACCTGCTTCACCCTACCATTTACTTTGAAAACATAAACAGGAACTTTAGCGCCGTAAAGTGCCACTTTAGCGAGCTAAACATGGACTTTACGATGCTAAAGTTGATAATTAGAAAAACACATTTCCAGTGCATGAAGATTTTACATTCGGACAAATTGCGTACTTTTGCACAAATAAATTTCAAACATCTGTTTCTAACCACCAACAATATCTACATGAAACTTCTCTGGATTGACCTCAACAGTTCTTATGCCCATTCTTCGCTGGCATTGCCCGCACTCCATGCACAAATGACGGATGAAAACGACATACAATGGGAAGTTGTGTCGGCTACCATTAACGAGAACATTGGAATGGTGGTAGAAGAAATCTGCCGGCATACACCCGACATTCTGGCAGGAACCGCCTGGCTATTCAATCACGAACAACTGATGCATATCGCAGCGCGTGTAAAAGCTTTATTGCCTAAATGCTGCATCGCATTGGGTGGTCCAGAATTTCTAGGAGACAACGAACACTACCTGCGTTGCCATCCATTCGTCAGTTGCGTCTTTCGAGGAGAAGGTGAAGAGACAGTATCTCAATGGCTGGCTTGCTGGAACCGCCCTGAAGCGTGGAACAACATCGACGGCCTGTGCTATCTCGATACAGAAGGCCGATATCACGACCAAGGCATTGCCCGTGTACTCAACTTCGCTGAACTTGTACCGCCTGAAACGAGCCGATTCTTCAACTGGGACAAACCGTTCGTACAACTGGAAACCACCCGTGGATGCTTCAATACTTGTGCTTTCTGTGTAAG
>CAYQOV010000153.1:0-3793 GCA_964419245.1 uncultured Bacteroides sp.
TGCTTCTTATTCTTGTCTTGTGGTACAAACAATTCTCCTAGGGAAAATGAGGAAGAAAATGGAAGTGGTTCTGAGAATTTGGAGTTTGCTCTTGGAGCCGACATCAGTTGGGTAACCGAGATGGAGAGCCAGGGGCATAAGTTCTACAATGCGGCTGGGCAGGAGCGCGAATGTACCGCCCTGATGAAGGAATGCGGCCTCAATGCCATCCGCCTGCGCGTGTGGGTCGACCCTTCGAAGCACGGCGGATGGTGCGACGTGGAAGATATGGTCGTGAAAGCCGTGCGGGCCAAGAACCTGGGCATGGACGTGATGGTGGATTTCCACTACAGCGACTTCTGGGCCGATCCCAGCAAGCAGGTGAAGCCCACGGCCTGGAAGGACATGGATCTCGGCCAGCTGAAGGAAGCTATCAGGAACCATACCACCGAAGCCTTGCAGGCACTGAAGGCCAAAGGTGTGACACCCAAGTGGGTACAGGTGGGCAACGAGATACGCCCGGGTATGCTGTGGGACGAAGACGCCTCGCTCAGCGGTGCCTCGTGGAGCGGCGAAAGCACCATCGACTATGACGGTAACCGCAAGGTGAGCTTTAAGGAAAACTGGGCCAATCTGGCCGCCTTCATCAATGCGGGCTATGATGCCGTGAAGAGTGTTTTCCCGCAGGCTGTCGCCATCGTCCATCTGGACAACGGTTTCGACAAGAGCCTCTACACCTGGTTCTTCGACGAGCTGAAGAAGAACGGCGGCAAGTGGGACATGATCGGCATGTCGCTCTATCCCTACTGGTGCATCAACTGGGATAACAAGGATGCCGACGGCAATCAATATACCGACCCCAATAAGGTGATTACCGACTGTATCGCCAACATCAAGGCTGTCAGTGCCCGCTACGGTTGCGACGTGATGGTGGTGGAGACGGGCATGGAGTGTGCCGACGACAAGGGCAACCTGGCCAGCGACGCCGTCCTCCAGCAGGGCAGGGAGCAGCTGGCACGCATCATCAAGGAATGCCGCGAGAATACCGATGGCAAGTGCAAGGGCGTGTTCTACTGGGAGCCCGAGTGCAAGCCAAGCCAATACCGCCTGGGTGCCTTCACCGCGGACGGAAAACCTACCGTAATTATGAACGCCTTTAAAGACTGACAAGCCTATGAACCAAAGAATATTGGCAACCTTGTGTTGCCTGTTGTTGGCCTGGATGATGGCCGCCCAGCAACGCACAGAGACGTTGTTGGAGAAGAACTGGAGATTTACGAAGGGCGATGTGGTCGATGCCATGAAGCCGGAGTTTGACGACACGAAGTGGGAGACGGTCACCGTGCCCCACGACTGGGCTATCTATGGCCCCTTCGACCGTAACAACGACCTGCAGAATGTGGCCGTGACGCAGAACCTCGAGACGGCCGCTTCGGTGAAGACAGGCCGAACGGGTGGTCTTCCCTACGTAGGAGTGGGGTGGTATCGCACCACGTTCAACGCTCCTGCGGGCAAGCAGGTGTCGCTCGTGTTCGACGGTGCCATGAGCGAGGCCAGCGTCTATGTCAACGGGCAGGAAGCCTGCTTCTGGCCTTGCGGTTACAATTCCTTCCATTGCGACGTTACACCTTATATATATAAGGACGGTCGCAAGAATCTCTTGGCCGTGCGGCTGGAGAACCGTCCCCAGTCTTCCCGCTGGTATCCGGGTGCGGGCTTGTATAGAAACGTGCGCGTCGTAGCCACGGAAGCGGTGCATGTACCCGTGTGGGGTACCCAGCTCACCACGCCCCACGTAGCTGCCGATTATGCCTCCGTTTGCCTCAAGACTACCGTCGAGGGTGCCGGACAGCAGGACGTGCGCATCGTCACGGAAATCCTCTCGCCCGAGGGACAGGTGGTGGCCGTGAAAGACAATACGATGAAAATCAACCACGGCCAGCCCTTCGAGCAGAACTTCCTCGTGGACAAGCCTCAGTTGTGGAGCCCCGAGACACCTTATTTATATAAGGCCTCTTCGAAGATATACGTGGACGGCCGTCAGGTGGACGAATACGTCACCCGCTTCGGCATCCGCAGCATCGAGCTGGTGGCCGACAGGGGCTTCTTCCTCAACGGCAAGCACCGCAAGTTCCAGGGTGTGTGCAACCATCACGACCTCGGCCCGCTGGGTGCCGCCATCAATGTGGCTGCCCTCCGCCGCCAGCTGACGTTGCTCAAGGACATGGGTTGCGACGCCATCCGCACCTCCCACAACATGCCCGCGCCCGAGCTGGTGCAGCTCTGCGACGAGATGGGCTTCATGATGATGCTCGAGCCTTTCGACGAATGGGATATCGCCAAGTGTGAGAACGGTTACCACCGCTTCTTCAACGAGTGGGCGGAGAAGGACATGGTGAACATGCTCCGCCAGTATCGCAACAACCCCAGCGTGGTGATGTGGAGTATTGGTAACGAAGTGCCTACCCAGTGCAGCCCCGAAGGCTACAAGGTGGCCTCGTTCCTGCAGGATATCTGCCATCGCGAAGACCCCACACGTCCCGTCACCTGCGGCATGGACCAGGTATCCTGCGTCTTGGGCAATGGTTTTGCCGCCATGCTCGACGTACCCGGCTTCAACTACCGTACGCACCGCTACGTGGAGGCCTACGGTCAGTTGCCCCAGAACCTGGTGCTGGGTTCCGAGACGGCTTCCACCGTCAGCTCGCGCGGCGTCTATAAGTTCCCTGCCGAGTTGAAGAAGCAGGCTATGTACGACGACCATCAGTGCTCCGGCTACGACCTGGAGGCCTGCTCGTGGTCGAATGTGCCCGACGAGGACTTTGCTTTGGCCGACGACTACGACTGGACACTCGGCCAGTTCGTCTGGACAGGCTTCGACTACCTGGGCGAACCGTCGCCCTACGACACCGACGCATGGCCCAGCCATAGCTCCGTGTTCGGCATCATCGACCTGGCCAGCCTGCCCAAAGACCGCTACTACCTCTATCGCAGCCTTTGGAACAAGCGCGACAACACCCTCCATGTGTTGCCCCACTGGACCTGGCCCGGCAGGGAAGGGGAGAACACCCCCGTCTTTGTCTATACCAGCTACCCCGAAGCCGAACTCTTCGTCAACGGGAAGAGCTACGGAAAGCAGCGTAAACTGGATGCGAAAACAGCGCTTTCGTTGAAGGAAAAGGATGCTTTGTGGTTGCAATGCCGCTATCGCCTGATGTGGATGGACGTGCCCTACGAAGCCGGTGAACTGAAAGTCGTGGCTTACGACAAGGATGGACGCCCCGCCGAAGAGAAGATTGTGCGCACGGCTGGCAAGCCCCATCACCTGGAAGTGGTGGCCGACCGCATGCAGCTCACGGCCGACGGCAAGGACCTGGCCTACATCACCGTCCGCGTGGTGGACAAGGATGGCAATCTTTGCCCGGCCGACAACCGCCTGGTGACCTTCTCCGTCAAGGGAGCAGGTACCTATCGTGCCGCCGCCAACGGTGATGCTACCTGTTTGGACCTCTTCCACCTGCCACGCATGCATGCTTTTAGCGGCCAGCTGACGGCTATTGTACAGAGTGGATTGCAGGAAGGAAATCTCATTTTTGAAGCCAAGGCCAAAGGTTTGCGGACAGGAAAACTGATATTGAAGGTCGCACCTTAAAACTTATTGTCCCTGTTTGTTGTTTCCTTCAGGCGTGGATTGCATAGATTATTACGGAGATGATGAATACTCTGTTTTTATTTTATGCGGTTCACGCCTGATGTGTATTTCCGGCGCATAGTAAAAAACCTGTGTTTAGGCATAGAGCTTGCAGAGGCGGAA
>CAYQOV010000154.1:0-3730 GCA_964419245.1 uncultured Bacteroides sp.
CAGAAAACACATACCCAAGAAAGCGAACTTTGAGGACTTCACGGACAAACGAATAATGAATATGCAGAAGAAAATCAACAGAAGACCGAGGGAAAAGCTCAATTTTATATCGCCATTGAAACTGTTTTTCGAAAAAGTTGGATAACTTTGCATTTGCTGGTGGGCTCTACACGATCTCGCCTAATTACCAACACTTTACTTTATTTCCCAAAACACCACCATGTCACTACCCTGAATTTCTTTGTAAACCGTTCCACAAATGTGTTTGCTGAATTTTCGGGCACAAAGGTCAAGGCTTTCCGGCTTCGGTTTCATGGAGTTTTCGGCATCCCATTCTTTTCTTTTCCGGTTCCCGAAACTTTGCGCCTGATTTCTTAACATTTCAACGGAATTTTCGGAAAGCCCCAATATTTTCAGCAAATACCTTTGCATATTCAAATCTTTTGAGCAAATTTGCAAAGACGAACTAACAAATCGTACACGCTATGGAAAACAGCAAAGAGTCCCTCAGCGGACTGCAAAAAAAAGATTTTCAGAAAGAAATAGGCGGAAAAGACGTAGACCTGTTCTTCCTCCGCAACGCCAACGACTTGGAAGTGGCAGTGACAAACTATGGAGGCTCTCTCGTGGCTATTATGGTGCCTGATAAAAAAGGTAAAATAGCCAACGTTATTCAAGGGCATGACAATATAGATGATTGCATCAACTCTCCAGAGCCGTTTCTTTCCACACTTGTGGGCCGCTATGGCAACCGTATTTGCCATGGCAAATTCACTCTCAATGGCAAAGAATATAATCTGGCAATCAATAATGGCCCCAACCATTTGCATGGCGGCCCGACAGGTTTTCACGCACGAGTATGGGATGCCGAACAAATCAACCGGCAGACGCTCGTGCTTCGTTATGTCTCGGCCTACTATGAGGAAGGATTTCCCGGCGAGCTATCCATGACGGTGATGTACACGTGGACTGACGACAACGAGCTGGTAATAGACTACAAGGGCACGACCAACAAGAAGACGGTGGTGAACATGACCAGCCACGGATTCTTCTCGCTCGCGGGCATCGCCAATCCCACTCCTACGTGCGAGGATGTCGTCTGCGAAATCAACGCGGATTTCTATATCCCCATTGACGAAAATTCCATTCCAACCGGCGAAATCCGTAGCGTGAAGGGCACACCGTTCGACTTCACCACCCCGCACGCCGTGGGCGAGCGCATCGATGCCGACCACGAACAGACGAAAAACGGGGCGGGTTACGACCATTGCTTCGTGCTGAACAAGCGCGAGCCGGGCGAGCTGTCGTTTGCGGCCAGAATCAAGGAGCCGGTCAGCGGACGCACGATGGAAGTCTATACCACGGAACCGGGAGTGCAGTTCTATAGCGACAATTGGGCTGACGGCTACAAAGGGCAGCACGGTGCCACATTCCCCCGCCGCAGTGCCCTCTGTTTCGAGGCGCAACACTTCCCCGACAGTCCAAACCGTGCGCATTTTCCTTCCGTGGTGTTGAAGCCCGGCGAGGTTTACACGCAGAAGACTATTTATAAATTCGGTGTGGAAGAATGAGACAATTTAATATAATACAAAATCAGATCTAATCATCATGAATCAAGAAAAGAAACAATGGGGAGCCATTATTGTCATGATTGCGCTCTTCGCCATGATTGCCTTTGTAACGAACTTGTGTACGCCAATGGCAACCATCATTATGAACCAAGGGGAGATATCGAACGTGCTTGCACAGATTGGCAATTACGGAAATTTCGTGGCTTATCTTGTGATGGGTATTCCGGCTGGTATGCTCATCTCTAAGTTCGGTTACAAGAAAACAGCTCTTATCGGCCTCGCTTTAGGATGCGTTGGAATCCTAATACAGTGGTTCAGCGGTCAGCTGGATGCGGAAAAGAACTTAGGTCTTGTATTTGCAGTATATCTTATCGGTGCGTTCATCGCAGGTCTCTGCATGTGTACGCTCAACTGTGTGGTAAATCCCATGCTTAATCTTCTCGGAGGTGGCGGTAACAAAGGAAACCAGCTCATTCAGATTGGCGGCGTATTCAACTCTACAGCCGCAGTGGCTTGTTACATTTTGATGGGAGCCCTTATCGCAGATGCCACAAAAGCTAAAATTGCCGATGCGACTCCTGCATTAATGATAGCTCTCGCCATCTTTATCGTCGCATTCACTGTGATTCTATTCACAAAGATTGAAGAACCGAAGCAGGCACCTGTCCAATTAAGCCTTATCAAAGGTGCAATGAGCTACCGCCACTTCGCCCTTGGAGCATTGGCCATTTTCCTCTACATGGGTATTGAGGTCGGCGTACCTAACTTCGTACAACAGTATCTTGTAGCCGATGGCATACCCGCTGCGACCGTTGGTTTGCTCGTAGCCGTTTACTGGTTCATGATGTTAATTGGCCGTTTTGTTGGTGCGGGCATTGGAAGTAAAGTGAGCAGCCGTACAATGGTGACAGTCGTATCTACCGCAACCCTTGTATTGGTGCTCTTCGGTATGTTCGCTCCCACAGACATCATCGTGAATTTTCCAGGTGTGGACTGGGGTAAACTTGAACTTATCTGGCAGCCGATTCCTGTTGGCATCTTCGCATTCCTGCTCGTCGGTCTCTGCACCTCTGTGATGTGGGGAGCAATCTTCAACATGGCTGTGGAAGGTCTGGGTAAGTATACTGCCATTGCTTCCGGTATTTTCATGACAATGGTATTTGGCTGCGCTGTTATGATGGCAATTCAAGCACAAGTCGCAGACCTTACCAATTACATCACCAGTTTCTGGGTTGTAGTATTCTGCGCCGCTTACCTGCTCTTCTATGCGCTCATTGGCAGCCGTGTCAGCAAACGTGAAGAGTAAGAAAAACTACGTATATTTCAAACTTCATAAAACCTAACGAACATGAAACTTACCATAGAAGACGTACGCAGCCGCTTCATCAAGCACTTCGACGGCGAAACGGGCAGCGTATATGCCAGCCCCGGACGTATCAACCTCATCGGCGAACACACCGACTACAACAACGGGTTCGTGTTCCCCGGTGCCGTGGAGCAAGAAATGATTGCCGAAATCCGGCCCAACGGGACGCGCAACGTCCGCGCCTACTCCATCGACCTGAAGGACTACGTGGAATTTTCGCTCGACGACGAAGCGGGACCCAAAGCCAGCTGGGCGCGCTACATCTTCGGCGTATGCCGCGAGATGATGGCACTCGGCGTGCCCGTGGAGGGCTTCAACACCGCTTTCGCCGGTGACGTGCCCCTCGGCGCGGGCATGTCCTCCTCCGCAGCCCTTGAGAGCGTCTACGCCTTCGCCCTCAACGACATCTGGGGAGAGCACAAAATCGAGAAGATGGAACTCGCCCGCGTGGGCCAGCGCACGGAGCACAAGTACGTGGGCTGCAACTGCGGCATCATGGACCAGTTCGCCTCCGTGTTTGGAAAGGCGGGCAGCCTGATGCGACTCGACTGCCGCAGCGGCGAGTTCGAGTACTTCCCTTGGAATCCCAAGGGCTACAAGCTGGTGCTCGTCAATTCGCAGGTGAAGCATGAATTGGTAGGCTCGCCCTACAACGACCGCCGTCTGAGCTGCGAGCGCGTGGCCGAGGTCATCGCCAAGCGCCATCCCGAAGTGAAATCGCTCCGCGATGCCGACTACGACATGCTGGAAGAAGTGAAGGCCGAAGTAAGCGAGGAGGACTACAAGCGCGCCC
>CAYQOV010000155.1:0-3604 GCA_964419245.1 uncultured Bacteroides sp.
GGTTTCCCCGTTTGGGTTACATGGTTTGCAAATTAATGAAATAAAACGTTTACTTCATACATTTTTCCCGATTTTTTTTACAAAAAGTTGTTGGGAGCCTTTACGCCAGCAGCACGGTGATTCCCATGTAGAGCATCATGCCGATGATGTCGTTCGTGATGGAGATGAAGGGGCCTGTGGCGATGGCGGGGTCCACCTTGAGTTTCTCCAGCGTCATGGGCACCAGGGTGCCGAAGATGGAGGCGAACATCACGACGGCGAAGAGGCTGATGGACACGGAGTAGGTCACCGTGGCCGTGCTGCCAAAGCGCACGAAGTTGTAGATGTACACCAGCAGCGAGATGATGGTGGCGTTGATGCTGGCCACGACGGCTTCCTTGCCCACCTGCTTCAGCGTGTCCTTGGCGTCGAGCGAGCTGTTGGCCAGGCCCTGTACGATGATGGCCGACGACTGCGTACCCACGTTTCCGCCCGTACCACCGATCAGGGGGATGTAGAGCGCCATTTCGGGGTGGGCGGCAAAGGTCGCGTCGAAGTTGCCCAGAATCATGGAGTTGCCGATGCCGCCCAGCATGCCGATGAGCAGCCAGGGCAGGCGTGCGCTCGTCTGGCGCACCAGGTTGTCGTCCGTCTCGACGTCTTGCGAAAGACCCGAAGCCAACTGGTAGTCGCGCTCCGACTGCTCGCGCACCTCGTCCATGACGTCGTCGACGGTAATCTGTCCCACGAGCCGCCCGATGCTGTCCACTACCGGCACGGCCACGAGGTCGTATTTCTCGATGATCTGCACCACCTCGTCGATGGGTGTGTCCACGTGTACCGAGATGGGGTCTTTCTTCATCACGTGCTTCACCTTCGACACCGAGGGCGACGTGATCATCTTCTTCAGCGGGAAGACGCCTTGCAGGCGTTCGTCGTCGTCGATGACGTAGACGTAGTAGATTTCGTCCAGCTGCTCGGCCTGCATGCGCATTTCCTTCAGACACTCGGGCATACTCCAGTTCTCGTTCACGGTTACCATTTCCGTGCCCATGAGTCCGCCGGCGGTGTCTTCGTCATACTTCAGCAGGTCCACGATGTCGCCTGCCTGTTCGATGTCCTCGATGTGCGAGAGGACCTCTTCCTGCTTGTCCTCGTCGAGGTCGCGCATCAGGTCTACGGCGTCGTCCGTGTCCATGTAGTCCACGAACTTCTTGGCGATGGTTTCCGAGGGGAGCAGCTCGAGGAATTCCTTGCGGACGTCTTCGTCCATCTCCACCAGTACGTCGGCTGCCGTCTCGTTGTCCAGGAGGCGGTAGACGAAGCGTGCGTCCTCGGGGTCGAGGTCGTTGCACAGCTCGGCGATGTCGGCCGGGTGCAGGTCGGCCAGCAGGGCTTTCACGTTTTCTGTGTCCTTCTGCTCGATGTAGCCTTTGACCTTGTCAATATATTCTTCGTCTATTTCCATTTCTTTAATTGAGAATTGATAATTGAAAATGGATAATGGATAATTCTCAATTCTCCATTCTCAATTCTCCATTATTTAAGTATTCTTTCACTCGGTTCGTCAGCTCCACGAACTCCTGTACGGACAGCTGTTCGGGCCGCCGGTCGAAGAGGGCGTCCTGCGTCAGGGGGCAGTCCTTGCCCACGAGGGGTTTGATGGAGTTACGCAGCGTCTTGCGTCGCTGGTTGAAGGTCGTCTTCACCACCTGCTTGAACAGGCGTTCGTCGCAACCCAGGTCGTGCGTGTCGTTGCGCGTCATGCGGATGACGGCGCTCTTCACCTTGGGCGGCGGGTTGAACACGTTTTCGTGGACGGTGAAGAGGTACTCCACGCTGTACCACGCCTGTACGAGCACGCTCAGGATGCCATACGTCTTGCTGCCCGGCCCTGCGGCCATGCGTTCGGCCACCTCCTTCTGTATCATGCCCGTGCAGCAGGGTATCAGGTCCTTGTTGTCCAGCATCTTGAAGAAGATCTGGCTCGATATGTTGTAAGGATAGTTGCCTGTCAGCACGAAGGGCCTTCCGTCGAAGAGCCGTGTCAGGTTCATTTTCAGGAAGTCGTCCTCGATGATGTGTTCCTCCAGCTGCGGATAGGCTTCGCGCAGGTAGGCCACCGATTCGTAGTCCACCTCCACCACCTTCAGCTCGCGTTCCTTGGGCAGGAGGAACTGGGTGAGTACCCCCATGCCGGGCCCCACTTCGAGGATGGGCAGGCCGGGACAGGCGTCTACCGTGTCGGCGATGTCCTGCGCCACCTTCAGGTCTTTCAGGAAGTGCTGGCCCAGAAACTTTTTAGGCTTTACCAGTCTCATATATCAAGTTTATTGTTACTTTTGTGCCCCACAAAGGTAGGAGTTTTAATGGATAATTGATAATTGAAAATGGAAAAATAGTTTCGACCGCAATCTTAATTATCCATTTTCCATTATCCATTATCAATTAACGAACGGAAAGATGACGAAGAAAGGATTTTATAGAAACCTGGCGAAGGTAGCGTTGCCTTTGCTGCTGGGTGCCTTCATTCTCTACTGGGTGTATCGCGACTTCGACTTCGCTCAGGCCGCCGTCGTGTTGCGCCACGGCATCCGTTGGGATTGGATGGCCCTTTCGCTCTTTTTCGGCGTGTGGAGCCATGTGGAGCGTGCCCTGCGCTGGCGTCAGACGTTGGAGCCGCTGGGTTGTCGTCCGCGTCCGTCCCATCTGGTCGATGCCGTCTACCTGTCCTACGCCACGAGCCTCGTCATCCCTCGCGTGGGCGAAGTGTCGCGTTGCGGCGTCCTTTCGCGCTACGACCGTGTGCCTTTCTCCAAGTCGCTGGGCACGGTCGTCACCGAGCGCCTGGTCGACACCCTTTGCATCCTGCTCATTACGGGTGTCACCCTCCTGCTCGAGCTTCCCGTCTTCGTCACCTTCTTCCGCCAGACGGGTACCAAGATTCCCTCGCTTGTCCACCTCCTCAGCTCCCCCTGGTTCTACGTCGCCCTGTTCTGCGTGGTAGGCGTCGTCGTGCTGCTCGTATGGCTGGCCCGCATGCTCGTCGTGTTCGAGCGCGTGCGTGGCGTGGTGCTCGACGTGTGGCAGGGCGTCATGTCCCTTCGCCGTGTGCGCAACGTCCCCCTTTTCCTGCTCCACACCGTCCTGATGTGGCTTTGCTACTTCCTCCATTTCTACCTGACGTTCTACTGCTTTCCGTTCAGTGCCGACCTCGGTCTTCAAGCCGGTTTGGTCATGTTTGTGGCAGGCACGTTTGCCGTCATTGTCCCCACGCCCAACGGTGCCGGTCCGTGGCATTTTGCCGTCATCACCATGATGATGCTCTACGGCGTTTCCTCGTCCGATGCCGCCCTTTTTGCCCTCCTTGTCCATGGCATCCAGACGCTGCTCGTCATTGTCCTCGGCCTCTGGGGCTGGCTGCATCTTGTTTTGAGCGGGAAGAAGGAGTGAGAAGTGTGGAGTAATGATAAACAAATCACCCGCCCTTCATTTCTGAGGCAGCGGGTGTTTTACTTCGTGTTTGTGTTGTCGCATGCAGCGCAGGGCTACAGCATGCAGCTGGTGACTCCCAGCGTAGTTCCAATAGCGGTCAGAATAGTGACCAGCGTCTGGATAATGGTTT
>CAYQOV010000156.1:0-3587 GCA_964419245.1 uncultured Bacteroides sp.
CCATGAACCCTGTAATACAACTGCCATCCGACTCTGCAACCATGGCCAGCCCGGGGAATTCTTTCTTAAAACCATCCTGCGTGTCAAAATAATCAGCTTGCGCCACAAGATCGTCCAATAACGTTTGCCCCATCTCATCAGGCAATCTGACTTCCACTTCTTTCTTCCTGCCAGGGTAAGGCGTATAAGTAAATGTAAACAAGGGACTATCAGACAGTTGAAGCCGAGTCGTATTATACAAATCACTATCGTCATCCAGCACAATCGGATACTTCAGCCGATAAACAGAGATGCGCTGCGAAGCCAACGTATCGCCCCAAAAATGCCCCGAAGGTATCAACCTCAGCACCAGTGAATCAAGGCTATAGGCATGATCCGCATTAGGTGTAAAACTAGCTTTCGTATACTCGGCATAATAAGTCGCGAATACTTCTCCCCATAACGTATCCTTGTAATGGCCAAACTGACAAACACTATCCCCCCGTGTCTCTATCGAATCCAAAAGGACTGTACTGATATCCACCGTGCAGGTGTCTGCATACACATTATAAAAAGAGCTGTCTACCAAACTCTTGCCTAGACTCAAATTGTCGTCTACACAAGCATAAAGCCCCACGAAGCATACTAAAAACACATACAAAAACTTTCTCATCACGATCTGCTTTGATTTGGTGCAAAGAAAGAGTAAAAGCATTATACGCTCCTACTAAAATCGACATTCGGGCACAGATTGTCGGTAAAGCCATTTAACGATTATTTTACGCCACCGGTCGATTGTTTTTTCCTGCATCAGCCAAGAAATCTATTTTTGCAGCCAGTATAACCAAAAGAAAAAAACAAATGAACCGACTATTATTAGGAACAATGTTATGGGCAGTCATTTGCCTTGCGGCAGGCTGTACGGAAGATGATGAAACCACACAAGGACAATGGATCAAGAAAGTCAGCTACAACGGCTATGCCCGATCGTATGCCTGCAGTTTCACAATCGGAAATAAAGGATACTTATGCACTGGATATCGTGGCGCCAACAAAGAATTTCTAAATGATCTTTGGGAATTTGACATGGACAGCGAAACATGGACGCAATGCGAAACCATGCCTGTAGAGGGACGCAGATATGCGGCCGCCTTTGCCGTGAACGGAAAAGGATATGTCACCACAGGCGGCAAAAAAGACGGAACCATGGTAACGTACGTCAGCGACACTTGGGAATACGACCCCAGCACCGACACTTGGACACAGAAAGACAACTTCAAGGGAGGAGCACGCGAAGGAGCCCTGGCTTTCGCCATAGGCGGATACGGCTATGTCGGGACAGGATACAATGATGATACAATAGGCTGGATGCTCGACTTCTATCGTTTTAACCCCAATGCGGCAGCCGGCTCTCAATGGGAGATTGTCAACGGATATGGAGGTGAGAAACGGCGTTATGGAACCGCCTTCGTCATTGATGACGTAGCCTACATCTGCTGCGGCGAAAACAATGGAACCAACCTGGTAGATTTCTGGAAATTCGACGGAAACACCTGGACACAACTACGCGACATTGCCAATACAAACGAAGACGAAGACTATGATGACGATTATGCCATCACCCGATACAATACTGTTTCCTTCAGCATTAACGGACTGGGCTATATCGCAACAGGATACCGTAGCGGCGTGACCAGCGACTACTGGATGTACGACCCCGACCAGGATTTATGGTACGGCGACTCCGACGATGACTTCACCCCACTGACCAACGTGCACAACTATGCTTCGGGAGCCTCTTCACGCGACGGGGCAGTTTCTTTTTCCAACGGAAGCCGTGGCTTCATCCTGACAGGACAAAGCGGAAGCAGTTACTTTGACGACATTTACGAACTACTCCCTGATGAAGAAGAAGACGTCTGACCATGAAACAAACACACCAGGCATCTACAGGCATATTGCTCTTAATGAGCTTATGCCTGTGTTTCTGTACAGGGCGAAAGATGCAGGACAGACAGCAACTTTTCACCTGCAGCCCTTTCCCTACAGCACAAGGATATGGTTACGTAATACTACAAGGCAGCGATACCCTGATCTATCAGCCTTTCATCCCAGCCATTGGAGGACGTAGGGCCTTTCCGACAGAAACACAAGCAAAGAACACCGGTCAGCTGGTCGTACAAAAGCTCTCTGAGGGGAAATCGCCTACGCTGACTCGCGAAGAAGTACAGAACTGCTTAAACAAAAACAGCCATTAATCTTATAGCAAGAGGAAAACAAGCACTGAAACCAGCCGTTCGGGAACAGGATATCGGGCAAGCCCTTGCGAAACCCGCTGTTCGAGAACAGCACCCCGCGCAACCCCTTGCGAGAACCGCCGTTCGGGAACAAGACCCCGCGCAACCCCTTGCGAGAACCGCCGTTCGGGAACGAGACCCTGCGCAACCCCTTGCGAAGCCTGTCGTTCGAGAACAAGCCCCTGCGCAACCTCTTGCGCAGTATGCCGTTCGGGAACATTTTTCTTCAGTCAGAGAAAAAGAAATTCCCAGTTGGAGAAAAAGATATCTCCAACTGGGAAAACTTTTTATCTAAAAGGGAACAAGCTAAACTCCCCCTTACTTTATCATTTCAATGCAGCCAACGCCTCCTTAATACGACGAATAGCCTCCACGATGTTCTCGTCGCTCGTAGCATAACTCATGCGAATACACTCAGGAGCACCGAACGAAGTTCCGCCCACGCAAGCCACATGCCCCACCTCAAGCAGGTACATAGCCAGATCATCAGAATTATTGATCTTACGCTCACCAGCTGCCTTGCCGAAGGACGAGCTACACTTGGGGAAGAGGTAGAAAGCACCCTCGGGAACATTCACTTCGAAGCCCGGCACTTCTTTAGCCAACTTCACAATGAGATCGCGACGACGTTGGAAAGCCTGACGCATTTCCTCTACCGGCGCCTGTGTGCCTGTGTAAGCCGCTTCAGCAGCTTTCTGTGACACGGAGCAAGGACCAGACGTATACTGTCCCTGCAGCTTGTTCACGCCTTTCACAATCCATTCGGGACCGGCAATGAAACCAATACGCCAGCCTGTCATAGCATACGCTTTCGACACACCATTGACAATGACCGTACGTTCCTTCATCGACGGAATCTGGGCAATGCTGTGGTGACGGCCAATATAGTTGATATGCTCATAAATTTCATCTGCAATGACATACACCTGCGGATGCTTCTCAAGTACGGCAGCCAGTCCGGCCAGTTCTTCAGCACTGTAAACAGAACCTGTCGGGTTCGATGGAGAACAGAGAATCAGAGCCTTGGTCTTCGGTGTAATGGCAGCTTCCAGCTGAGCAGGAGTAATCTTAAATTCTTGCTCGATACCTGCAGTCACAATGACAGGCTTTCCTTCGGCCAACTTTACCATTTCCGGATAGCTAACCCAATAGGGAGCCGGTACAATCACTTCGTCGCCAGGGTTGACCAACGTCAGAATCGTGTTGCACACTGACTGCTTAGCACCATTGGCACAAGAAATCTGAGCGGCCGTATATTCCAGACCGTTCTCATTCTTCAGTTTAGCCACAATGGCATTGCGCAAGGCAGGA
>CAYQOV010000157.1:0-3479 GCA_964419245.1 uncultured Bacteroides sp.
CATTCAAATAAAACCTGTACTTTTGCGACTCATTAAAAAAGAACTATGGACAAATTCAGTTATGCAATCGGCCTGGGTATAGGTCAGAATCTTTTAAGCATGGGTGCCAAGGGCATCTCAGTAGATGATTTCGCACGCGCCATCAGCGACGTGCTGAACGGAAATCCAACAGAAATCACACATACCGAGGCACGTGAAATCGTAAACAAATACTTCGAAGAAATGGAAGCCCGCATCAATGCCGAAAACATCGAAAAGGGCAAGAAATTCATGGAAGAAAACAAGCAGCGTCCAGGCGTGGTAACCCTGCCCAGCGGCCTGCAATACGAAGTGATCAAGGAAGGTAACGTAGGCCACTATGCCAAGATAGACGACCAGGTGCAATGCCACTACGAAGGAACCCTTGTTGACGGTACACTCTTCGACAGCTCCATCAAGCGCGGCCAGCCCGCCACGTTCGGTGTCAACCAGGTAATCCCCGGCTGGGTGGAAGCCCTCCAACTGATGCCCGAAGGTGCCAAATGGAAACTTTACATTCCTAGCGAATTAGGCTATGGCGCACACGGCGCTGGCGAAATGATTCCGCCCCACAGCACACTGATCTTCGAAGTGGAACTCTTGAAAATTTTATCTGACAAAAAATAAATTAAGTAAGAGAAAAACATGAAAAAAGTAACATTTATGATGACGCTGGCTGCCGCAGCAGCCTTGACGTCTTGTACGGCTCAGGCTCCTAAAGCCAATCTGTCAACAGACATCGACTCACTTTCTTATGCTATCGGTATGGCCCGTACTGAAGGTCTGGATCAGTTCCTGATGCAACAGGGTATCGACAGCACCCAGATGGCTGAATTCATCAAAGGCTTCAACGAAGGTGCCGCTAAAATCGACAAGAAAGATGTAGCCTATATGACAGGTCTGCAGGTAGGCCAGATGGTCAGCAAGCAGTGGGTAGAAGGCTTCAACCAACAGATCTTTGGCAACGACTCTACACAGAGCCTCAGCCGCGAGAACCTGCTCGCAGGTTTCATTGCCGGCGTAGTAGGCAAAGGCCAGATGGACAAAATGTTCGCACAAGGCTATATGCAAAGCCAGATGGAAGTGGTAAGAGAAAAAGCACTGAAAAAACAATATGCTGACGTCATCGCTGAAGGAGAGAAATTCCTGGCAGAAAACAAGGCAAAAGAGGGTGTGGTAACGACGGAAAGCGGCCTGCAGTACAAGATCCTGACCAAAGGTACAGGTGAAATTCCTGCCGACACCAGCTATGTACAAGTAAACTACAAAGGTACGCTGATCGACGGTACCGAGTTCGACAGCTCCTACAAGCGTAAAGACAAAGACGGCAAGTCACAGCCCGCTACCTTCCGTGCCAACCAGGTAATCAAAGGCTGGACCGAAGCACTGACCATGATGCCTGTAGGCTCCAAGTGGGAACTCTATATCCCCTACGACCTGGCATATGGCTCAAGAGCTACTGGTGCAGACATCAAACCGTTCTCTACTCTGATCTTCGAAGTTGAATTGGTAGGTATCGGCAAAAAGAAATAAAGATTCGAAAACATTCGTGTCAAAATGACAAATGAAGCGGATGGAACAAATGCTGCAAAACAGCGGTTCCATCCGTTTCTTTTTTTACTTTTCCCTATTTTTTCCATTCTTTCTATAGATAAAATTAAAATAAAGTCCTATATTTGCTTACTATTTGATAACAACAAGTAATTTACAAACGTATATTATGGAGAAAATAGACAATCTGGACCGTCAAATTTTGGAAATCATTTCCCAAAATGCCCGTATTCCTTTCAAGGACGTGGCTGCCGAGTGTGGTGTATCACGCGCCGCTATCCACCAACGTGTACAGCGCCTGATTGACTTGGGTGTCATTGTTGGCTCCGGCTACCACGTAAATCCCAAATCGCTGGGATATCGCACCTGCACTTACGTGGGAATCAAGTTGGAGAGAGGCTCCATGTACAAAACCGTAGTAGCCGAGCTGAACAAAATACCTGAAATTGTTGAATGTCATTTCACCACAGGTCCCTACACCATGCTGACCAAAGTATATGCCCGCGACAACGAGCACCTGATGGACCTGCTGAACAACAAGATGCAGGAAATACCTGGCGTCACAGCTACTGAGACACTGATCTCACTGGAACAGAGTATCAAGAAAGAGATTCCTATTTGCCAAGAATAATCTACTATACGTCTCCATGGCAACGGGTAGTACGGACTATCATGTCAGCTCACTCCCTTTGCCATGGAAACTCTAGCTTCCGATTTGCATATGGAGTTTCTAAGCGAACTTGGCCTTTCAGGCCTTTTTATTGGCATCTGTACCTTTTTGATCATCGGGCTTTTCCATCCCATTGTAGTGAAAGCCGAATATTATTGGGGGACACGTTGCTGGTGGATATTCCTATTACTGGGCTTAGCAGGTGTTGCAGCTTCCATTTGCGTAGACAACATTCTGTACTCTTCCCTGCTGGGCGTATTCGCTTTCTCCTCTTTTTGGACGATCAAAGAAGTATTCGAACAGGAAGAGCGCGTCAAGAAAGGTTGGTTTCCTAAAAATCCAAAACGAAAATACAACTTCTAGACCCAAAGGGAACGCATTTTTCCCTCAATCCCTTGCATAATTCAACGGAATATGCTAATTTTGCACCGCTATCCCCAAAAGGATACACCGGACTTGTAGCTCAGTTGGTTAGAGCAACAGACTCATAATCTGGAGGTCCTAGGTTCAAGCCCTAGCTGGTCCACATTAAAAATCAAGCAGTTACGAATTTCGTAGCTGTTTTTTTCTTGCTCTTGCGTAAACAATGCGTAAACAAACTGTTTGAGTTGGTTATGTTTACGCATAGAACTTCTGTGAAACTCCATGCAATCCTATATCATGTTTATCAAGGCAGGTAGTCAATGTGCTCATACATGACGGTTAAATAAATTCAAATATATCCTATTTGCATCTGATTTATAGAATAATATTGTAGTTTTGTACTGCATAATGCATTTGTGGCAAGCCATGACCATTATGGTGCTCTTTCTTGAAAAAGGAAAGTGAGTTTGCCTAACCATCGTGGGAGGGTTATCCCATTCCGATGAATCAATGCGTAGAGGGAATGCCAGTCGGAGGGTGTTCTACGACAAACGAAACGCGAGAGTTGCTTCAGGGGTTGAGACCGATAAGCATAAGCCCGGCTACCAGTCAGCGACAGAAGACAACGAGATTGCACCGCTGCATATAACAACAATGTTTTTATCCACCTAAGGATAGGGACTTAGTGGTTATATGCAGCGTTTTGTGTATGTATGCCTCACATTGCAAAGCGTCTGTGTTCAGAGGTTATGTTGAACATAAACAATGAATGCAATGGAAAAACTGACAAAGTCCATGTCCCTTTTCAAAGAACGGAATTGTTGGGTCAGTAGAAATTTAGTGGGGATTTGTTTTCCAAATCTATGGGAATTCTGAA
>CAYQOV010000158.1:0-3273 GCA_964419245.1 uncultured Bacteroides sp.
ATAGTAACACATTTATTAGTTTGTAAATGTGTCTACCTATATCAGGATAAGACAGGGGATATAAAAAAGCGCAGGCAGTTTATCTACCCACGCTTTTGTTTTTGATACTGGGATTGTATTATTCTCCCGGATGAATTGCTTCAGAAGGACAAACATCTGCACAAGTACCACACTCTGTGCAAGTCTCAGGGTCGATATGATAGATATCACCTTCAGAGATAGCGCCAACCGGACACTCGTCGATACAAGTTCCGCAAGCAATACAATCGTCACTAATTACGTAAGCCATTTTTGTTCAAATTTTAAGTTATTATTAGTACTAATTATGTGGGACAAAAATAATGCTTTTCCACATTGGTTGTTGTGTTCGAATACCTTTTTTGTGTTAATTTGTTCGCTTTCTAAATAAGATACTTGTTTAAGCGATTGATAATTAATAGAGTTCGAGTCCAAGCTCTTCTTTTAGTTTCAAAAGTGCATTGTTTTTTTGTGCCATCATCTGAAATCTTTCTACACGGCTGTAAGCGCGGGCCTTTTCTGTCGGTGCGCTGACGCGTACTGTCATGGTCACTTTCCTGTTTTTCAGGCGGGTGCGCAGGTAGTCTTGAATGGCAGGTATCATGACGGTAAATTCTTTCGAGATGATTTCGTTGTCTACCGTTACTTCGAACGTCGTGTCGTTCAAAAGCGTGGGGCGCATGTTGTGCATACGCTTGGCAATAGCTACCTGTTCAACAGGAAGTTGGCCTGCATATTCTTGCCAGTAATAGTTGATATCGCGTTCGTTGAAGATGTAGTCTTCTTCGGGTTGTTGGGCCGTTGAAGATGTTGCCACAGGGGCGGTTGGCGCTTTGTCTGCTACAGTGGACGATGCTTGAGGGTGTTGTTTGATGGATACACCAAGCCCTCCCATCCGCATGACAGGGATTTTCTTCTCCTCTTTTTTTTCTTGTGCCAACAGGGTGGCAGCCATGGATTGAGGTGGCTGTGCCGGTTGGGCAGGCGCAGGCTTTGGGGCAGGTTGCGCCTGTTGGGGTTTCGATACGGATGGTTGTCTATCTGGTTGTGCTACCTGCGTAGTGGCTTGTGCGTTGAAAATGGGTTTGATTACTTGTTTAGGGCTACGCCCACCACTGATGGCTTCTTCCTCGCCCGAAGTGATCTGCGCCAGTTGTATCAGGGTCAGTTCAACCAGCAGGCGTTTGTTTTTGCTGGTACGATAGTTTAAGTCGCAGTCGTTGCAGAGCTTCATGGCACGATACAGGAAGGGCAGGGGGCATTTTTGTGCCTGCACCTGATAGCGTTCGCGTATGCTGGCTCCTACCTGAAGCAGGGGGAGGGTAGAAGCGTCTTTGCTCACCAGCAGGTCGCGGAAGTGTGATGAAAGACCTGTGATGAAATGGTTGCCGTCGAAACCTTTGTTCAATACGTCGTTGAACAGCAGCAATGAGTCTGTCACCTTGTTCGCCAGCAAATGGTCCGTCAGGCGGAAATAGTATTCATAATCGAGTACGTTCAGGTTCTCGATGGCGTTTTGGTATGTAATGTTGCCTCCTGTGAAGCTGACCACCTGGTCGAAGATGGACAGGGCGTCGCGCATGCCTCCGTCTGCTTTCAGTGCGATGACGTTCAAGGCTTCTGGTTCGGCCGTTACCCCTTCTTGAGAGGCCACGTAAGCCAGGTGGGCTATGGTGTCTTCTACACTGATGCGGCTGAAGTCGTAAATCTGGCATCGCGAAAGGATGGTCGGCAGGATTTTATGTTTTTCAGTCGTAGCCAGGATGAAGATGGCATGCTGTGGCGGTTCTTCCAATGTTTTCAGAAAAGCATTGAAAGCCGAAGTCGACAACATGTGCACCTCGTCGATGATGTAAACCTTGTATTTCCCGATTTGTGGCGGAATGCGCACTTGCTCCACCAGTTGGCGGATGTCGTCGACCGAGTTGTTCGAGGCAGCATCCAGCTCATGGATGTTGTACGACCGTTGTTCGTTGAAGGCCCTGCACGACTCACACTGGTTGCATGCCTCTCCGTTGGCGGTTGGGTTCATGCAGTTGATAGTCTTGGCAAAGATGCGGGCACAGGTCGTTTTACCCACGCCTCTCGGACCGCAGAAAAGGTAAGCGTGAGCCAGTTTTCCTGTGGCGATGGCATTCTTCAGGGTAGTGGTCAGGGCGCGTTGTCCCACAACCGATTCAAAAGTGGACGGACGGTATTTTCGAGCCGATACAATATAGTTTTCCATATAATGCAGGATGTTCTTGTCACTAACACAATAGCGCAAAGATAATGGAAAGCCGAGGCAGTACAAAATATGTCGGGCTATTTTTCTTTTCCGATGCAGGATTGTGTGGCGAAAATATTGTCTGGAGAGATGCTTTTTCAGTAATTCGTCTTATCTTTGTGGCACGAAGTAATGGATTTTAATCAATAGCCGAAGATGGACAAACTGGTTTCCCTTTGGATGTTTGTTCGCAAGAACAAATACCTGATAACCATATTGGTGTTTGCTGTAATCGTCGTGTTCTTGGACGAAAACAGCATCCTTCGCCGCGTGAAGTATGCCCACGAGGAGCAGGTATTGCGTAGCGAGATAGAGAAATATCGTAACGAGTACGAAGAAAGTACCCGCCGTCTGGGCGAACTGGCGGTCGATTCGGGAGCCATCGAACGCGTGGCACGCGAAAAGTATCTGATGAAGAAGCCCAATGAAGATATTTATGTGTTTGACAAAGACGTAGTAAACTGATGAAACAGATGATGCAAGCTTTTATGCTGGCAGGAGCCGTCATGGTACTGACGGGGGCGGCTGTCTACATTACAGGGTGGGCGTTGGCGCCTTATGTCTATACGATTGGTGCCACCTTGTTTGCCTTGGGGCAGATCAATACACCTGCACGTGTGCAGAATGCCATTGTCCGACGTCTGCGTCGTCAGCAGATATTTGGGGCGCTGATACTGGTGCTGACGGGGGCTTTCATGCTGTTTACGCATGGCAATGAATGGATCGTTAGTCTTACCATAGCGGCCATTCTGCAACTTTACACCTCTATTCGCATCCCACAAGAAGAGGAAAAGGAATTGAAGGGAGAATAACTGCTTCCTGCAATTCTATTTTCCCTTTTTCGTAACTCTCCGTTTTCTTCTCCCTAACGCATCGCTTTCCTCTCCCTAACGCATCGTATTCTTGTTTTGCTCCGATAGGGATTAACTGTAACTGTAATTGTACCGCGCGCACTCGTGCGCATGAAATATTATAATGTGTCGTCATTT
>CAYQOV010000159.1:0-3237 GCA_964419245.1 uncultured Bacteroides sp.
TGCTTCGTCACACCCTCACGCAGTGCTTCGTTGCACCCTCATGAAGTGCTTCGTTGCATTTCTAGCTTCTGTTTTCAGCCTTTCTGTATAAAATCCATTTTTCTTGCGAAGATTTTTCTCTTTTTCTTTGTGCATATACTTTCTTTTACTACATTTGCAGTGTACTATTAATCTAATACACTATTATTCTTCGGATGATACGGATGATAGGCCTTTAATCCGTTATTTCAGGAGGATACTGGTGATGGAACATCAAATATTAATATGTTATGCTACAAGTAGAGAATATTTCGTTCAGTTATGGACGCCGGAAGCCCGAGGTGTTGTCGGACTTCTCGTTTTCCCTGGAGAAAGGTCGGGTATATGGGCTGCTGGGGAAAAATGGAGTGGGTAAGTCCACTCTGTTGTATCTGATGTGCGGACTGCTGACGCCCAAGCATGGCCGCGTGATGTATCACGGGGTGGATATGCGGAGGCGCCTGCCCGAAACGCTGCGGGATGTATTTCTGGTACCCGAGGAATTTGATCTGCCTGCCGTTTCGCTGGTTCAGTTTGTGGAGCTGAACAGCCCGTTCTATCCCAACTTCAGCAAGGAGGACATGATGACCTACCTGCATTTGTTCGAGATGGACTGGAACATCCATCTGGGCGGGTTGTCGATGGGACAGAAGAAGAAAGTGTTCATGAGTTTTGCACTCGCCACGCATACCTCGCTGCTGCTGATGGACGAACCGACCAACGGACTGGACATCATGGCGAAGAGTCAGTTCCGCAAGTTCATCGCTTCGGGTATGTCGGAACGGACGATTGTAATTTCCACCCATCAGGTGAGGGACATTGACAATGTGCTGGACCATGTGGTGATTATGAACAACAGCTGCGTGCTGCTCGACGAGTCCATCGTCCGCGTGACCGAACGGCTGGCGTTTGTGGAGAGCGACAGCCCCGCCCTGGCCGAGGAGGCTCTGTACAAACTGCCTTCGGTGCAAGGCAACAGCCTGCTGCTGCCCAACCGCGAGGGCGTGGAGACGAAGCTCAACCTGGAGCTGCTCTTCGGTGCCGTATTGGCCGACCCCGAGAAGATAAAGGATTTGTTTCATTCTAAAGTGGAGGAGGAGAGATGATGCGTGATCGTTTTTTCAGCATGCCGCGTTTTCTGGATTACTGCCAGAAAGATTTGGTGGAGAACTGGCGGACGAATGTGTTGCGGCTGGTAGTGATGTATGGCGCTTTGGCTGTCATATTCATCTGGATGGGCTATTTGGAATATCATTGGGATTCGCACAATGCAACTTTTTATCTGGAAAGGCTGCAAATGGCGGACTCCCAATATAGGGACCCGGTTTGGGGGGCTCAGTTTGGAGTAGGATGTTTCCTCATCTTTGTTATGGGAGCTTTGAGCGCCTCGTTCGTGATGGAATTCATGAAAGACAAGCGCCGTCGGATTTCTGCTCTGATGCTGCCGGCCACGATGTTCGAGAAGTACTTCTCCCGCTGGTTCATTTATACGCTGGTCTTTCTGCTGGCCTATGCCGTAGCTTTTTTATTGGCGGACCTGACGCGTGTATTGGTCTATTCGCTGGCCTATCCCGACTTCACTCAGGTGATACAGACGTTCCCGTACGGACGGCTGGGAGATAAAACCATGTTTCCTCAATTCTTCAGTACAGGACGGTGGACGCTCCTTAGTTTATCCTTCTACTTTGCCGTCCAGAGCGCTTATGTGCTGGGCAGCGCCTTGTGGCCGAAGAATGCGTTCATTAAGACCTCGGCAGCCTTGATTGTTGTTATCTCTATCTTTGTGGCCGTACTGGTTTCGCTGGTCAAGTCGCTGACCTTCGGTCCTTATGGTCCCGACATGAAGGGAGAAACGGTGATGACGCTGTTCACTTGCCTCTTGTTTGCCTTTGCCATCTTCTGTTGGACGACGGCCTACTATCGTTTGAAGGAAGCGGAAATCATTAATCGTTGGTAAGTATGGATTTTAGAGATACAAAAGCTATTTATCTGCAGATTGCCGACCGCATCTGCGACGAAGTGCTGGTGGGGAAGTTTGCCGAAGACGGCCGCATTCCCTCGGTGCGCGAGTATGCCGCCGTGGTGGAGGTGAATGCCAACACGGTGATGCGCTCGTTCGACCAGCTCCAGTCGCAGGGTATCATCTACAACAAGCGGGGCATCGGCTACTTTGTGGCCGCGGGTGCCCGCGAGCGGATTCTCGCCCTGCGCAAGGAGCAGTTCCTGACGAATGAGGTCGACTATTTTTTCAAACAGCTGTACACGCTGGGCATTTCCGATGCCGAACTGGCGGCGATGTACCGCGATTATGCCAAGAATCAAGAAAAGAATAACAAGTTATGAAACGAACTACTTATATTATATTGGGTGTGTTGCTGGCTCTTTTGGCCGGCATGAGCGGCACCATTATCTATTGGGGTACGCACAGCGGAAGTGTGTCGGACATGACCATCCGGCTGGAAGGAGAAGAACGTGTGCGTCCGTTGCCTGCCTGCAAGGTCATAAGATTCCAGATGGACAAGACTTTGTACAAGTACGATGGCAGAGATGATTTTACTTATTACTTTACCTTGAACAATGCCCATCTGATAGTGACTCCGGCCGATACGGCTGCTGGCAGTTTCTCTTATGCGGCCGATATGGAAGAATTTATGAGCTTCAAAGCCCATGGCGATACCTTGGATGTTGTGTTCAGCTTCCCGCCGGAGGAGCTTCGGAAGAGGATGCCGGAAGGAAAGATTGTCCCTTCTTTTATTATAAAGACTGCACCTTTTTCTTTGCGCTTGCCCGAAAACGTTGAGTGCTTGAACGGAGAGATGCTTTATGCGGTAGAGTTGCAGGACTTGCAACGCGATTCGTTGGCCATTGATTTCTCCGACAGCCCTGCCACGGTGTTTGTGCAGAATTCCCGTTTCCGTGCCCTGTTTGTTTTGGCGCGTCAGCTGGATCTGGTCAGCGGGTCGGTGGACCATCTGTATCTGAATCTGGACGAATTGTACAGTTTTGAGGTGAAGACCGATTCCTTCCGCATCGACACCGAATACTTGAGCGGCTCGAAGAATGTGGACTTCCAGGCAGACCCGCAGGAATGCCGTCGTATTCTGTGGAATCCCCTGTCAGAGAAAGCCAAGCTGAATCTGAAAATGAAGAATCCAAGTGAAATCGGGTCAACGTAACAATCTGAGGGGTGAATCTGATAAAATTGTAACTTTGCCTGCA
>CAYQOV010000160.1:0-3127 GCA_964419245.1 uncultured Bacteroides sp.
TTCTACAAAGGTACTAACTTTTTTCGCTTACACAGGTTTTTTACTATGCGCCGTTCGCGGGTGAGGAACTGGAAATCGTCGTGGTCGGGGCATTCTACGTTTACCCAGCAATTGGGCGCCCACAGAGGTTTCTCAACGAAACCGTTTTCGCTGTAGAGATACTTTCTCATCGGTTAAGGCCTCCTTTCTTTGGTTGCGTACGGAGGCTGGCGATGCAGAAGTTCTCCGTCCGCGGTTAGGGATTCATACTGTTGTTACACGTTCGTGGATTGGAATCGTCCATATCTGTTGTTCTCAATTTTATTTTTGCGGGGCAAAGATAGAAAATCGGAGGCATTTGCGGTGCCTCCGATTCTGTTTTTTAGGTTTTGTTTCGATTTTCGGATACTCCTTCTTGAGGAAACAGACTTATTGTTTGTCCTCAAAACGTCGTTTCAGGAAGTCGGCTAGGTTGTGGGCACTCACTTCTTCGGTAGAGATGCTGCCATCCTTCTCTACCACTACGTAATGCGGAATGCCGTTGAACTGGAAGAGCTGGCGCATGTACTTGTATTCCGTGTCCGACAGGCGGTAGCAGGCCTCGCCTTTCAGGTGCTTCTCCACATAGTCCGTATAGGATTTCTCGGGCGATTCGTTTTCGCTGGTGATGTAGACAAACTGGAATTCGGGATGGTTATGGTATTGCTTGCGCAGGTCGGCTGTGGCTTGTATGCCTCCCCGACAGGGACCGCAGGTGGTGGCCCAGAAGTCGACAAACAATACCTTGCCCGCATGAGGGGCGATGATGCGGCAGAAGATGTCGGTGGCTTTCCCCTCAGGCAGCTGATAGGATGCAGGTCGGGTTTCGGGACACAGCTTTTCCAGCAGATTGCGGGCCGTGGTTCGCAGGTAGGGATGGGTAAGGGTTTTCTCCACCCGACTGAGGAAGATTTCGGCATCCTGTCGCCGCTTCAATACATTGGACAGCGTAGAACGCAGGTTACGCACACAGGCTACCTGCCAGAACAATGGCGAGGGCGTGGCGCACAGGCTGTTGATGATACTGTCTTTTTTCTCATAGAGCCCTAGTTGGAGCCGCAGCATCCTTTCATCGGCAGGCAGGGCTTGGAAGGTTTCATCGTTCTGCAAGTTTTTCTGATCCTGATAGACAGCGGAAAGGGGACTCATGAACTCAAAGCGGTTGATGAAGATTCCAATAGACAAATCTGCCAATGCCGACGGTTCATCCAAAGGTATCTCTTTCAGGAAATGGTAGTACGAAGCGTCGGGCTGTACCTTCAGTGCTTGGTTGGTGCTGTCTTGCTGTGCATAAAAACTGCGCATCAATTGAAAATCGAGGAAATACCTTCCTTTTTGGAGGTTCATGTGGTTGCGTATCAGCGATGCGGCTTTTTGCGAAGGGGCATAGAGGCGGCAGAGCGAGTCGGCCTGCTGTTGCCATTGGGCTACAACGGGTTTCAGTTGTTCTTGGAATTGGGCAGGCGTCAGTGTCTTTTGCGCCTTGTCCTGTTTGGCGTATGGATATTCAAAATACTTGCTCAGCGTAGTGGCGAGGTAAGATAGGTCGGCTCTTCTTCCCATATGGGCTGTATGAGGGAGCGGATAGCTGTTGTCGCGTGCCCGGCTGCGTGCCATGAGGTCTTCCCAGCTTAGGTAGAGGGTGACGGTATCGCCCGGCTCGGCATAGTAGGATATCCAGTTGTTGTTGAGTAACAGGTTGTGGCAGATGGGATGTTGAAGGACAAACTTACACTGAAAGCTACCATCGGGTTTGATGGGAACAACCACGGGATATTCCTGACCGATGATATTGTCTTCCAGATACAGGATGCCGCTGTCGAAGCCCAGCCTCGGGTCGTAGCCATCCAGGTAGCCTTGTAGGCAGACGCTGTCGCTGCGGAAGAAGTCGTCGCCGTAGCCGTTGTCGGCTTCCACGGCAGGTGTGTCAGGGCGGGTGCGGATGTAGCGTTGCGGCTCGCCGCCGTCAAGGGCAATGAGGCAGGAACCGTCCTTGCGGGGTGTCAGCTGCAGCGTTACGGAAGAATCGTCGGCGCGGCTTTGTGCAGCCAGTATCAGTCGTTTGCCTTTCTTGCGGCATTCCTTCAGGTCGTACAGGCGGTTGTTCGCGATGATGAGGGAGTCGTAGATGCCATACGCCCATCGGCCTTGTGTGTCGTCGGCAAACCAGTTGCCTTCCACCGACTTCAAGGGCTGCTTATCTTTGGGGACGGGGACGAGAGAGATGTCGTAAGTATTGCTTTCGTTACCGTTTGGGTCAATCAGGTGGATGGTCTCTGTTTCCTTGGGCAGGGGCTCGAACAGCAGGACGAAGTCCGTTATACCCGAGTCGGGCATGACGATTTTTTCTTTCAGCTGGATGCCTTCGGCTCCCGTTTGTGCATAGTGTTTGCCAGTGGCGGCATCTTCCAGATACCTGTCGCCGTCCTCCATAATCCACCAGTGCGGGCGGAAGATGGCGTGGATATAGACTTTGGTACACTGGGGCGTCCGCTCGATGCGGGTGATGTTGTAGATGCTGCCGTTGCGGGCCTTGAACGTGGGGGGCGATGGTCTGTGCTGTCAGCAGGAGTCCCGACAAAAGAAACAAAAGACTGCAAAAGATTTTTTTCATTGGATTCATGGTGATATCGGTATTGGTTATATCTACTTAAGTTTCGTACAAAGTTAAAAAAAGGTAGATAGATGAAAAATTTCGTGTAGGAAAATGATGTGAAGGTTGATATTTCTTTTGTTCTTCGTGCAGGAAAGAGGCCGTAGCATCGGATGCTGCGGGGTAAAACTTACTGAGAGGGTGCGGATAAGATAAGAGTAGCGAAAGCTGGTTTCTTTGCCAACTTAACATAGATTAATCCCTCAGATACGCATCTTTTTTTGTAACTTTGCGGGCGAAAAGAAATAAGACAGATTCAAACTTTAAATACTTTAAGCATTATGGCAAAGAAAGCTCTTTTAATGATTCTCGATGGTTGGGGTTGTGGCGACCATCAGAAGGACGATGTGATCTTCAACACTCCCACGCCTTACTGGGACAGTCTGCTGGCCAACTATCCGCACTCACAGCTCCAGGCGAGCGGCGAGAACGTAGGTTTGCCCGACGGTAAGATGG
>CAYQOV010000161.1:0-3009 GCA_964419245.1 uncultured Bacteroides sp.
GATTGGACTAAAAAAACTACCTATGATTGTTTTAGGGAGAAGTTTTTTGCCATTCTTCTAAGGATTTGTATTACTTTTGCAGGACATGATAATCCCACTTATTTAGGAATGGACAATAAGGATAAGAAAAAAATAGTTTTTATTATAAATCCGGTATCGGGCACTCAGAGTAAAGAGCAAATCCTGGCTTGGGTGAACGAAAGGTTGGACCAGGAACGCTATGATAAAGAGGTGGTCTATACCGAATATGCCGGACATGCTGTGGAGATTGCCGCACGGAAAGCTGCTGAAAAGGCTTTTGCGGTAGTGGCAATCGGAGGTGACGGCACTATCAACGAGATTGCCCGTTCGCTGGTTCATACGGAAACGGCGCTGGGGATTATTCCCTGCGGATCGGGCAACGGACTGGCACGCCATCTGCAGATCCCTATGGAGCCGAAAAAAGCGGTGGATATCATCAACGACGGAGTGACGGACATTATTGATTACGGTAAAATAAATAATGTACCTTTTTTCTGTACGTGTGGGGTGGGATTCGATGCTTTTGTCAGCCTGAAATTTTCGCAAGCCGGCAGAAGGGGACCTCTGACGTATCTGGAGCAGACGCTGCGCGAAAGCTTGAAATACCGTCCGGAAGTTTACGAACTGGAGATGGACGGAAATCCGTCGGCACGCTACAAAGCTTTCCTGATAGCCTGCGGCAATGCGTCGCAGTATGGAAACAATGCTTATATTGCTCCGAAAGCTACCTTGAACGACGGATTGCTCGACGTAACGATTCTGGAACCGTTTACGGTACTCGACGTACCGGCATTGTCTTTTCAGCTGTTCAACAAGACCATTAACCAAAACAGCCGCATCAAGACTTTCCAGTGTAAGTCTCTGCGCATTCATCGTACAAAGCCGGGCGTAGTGCATTTTGACGGCGACCCCATGATGGCAGGCGAGGATGTGGAAGTGGCTATTGTGCAGAAGGAATTGAAAGTCATCGTGCCCCGTAATGCCGGAAAAGGTTCTGTCAATGTGCTGCAACGTGCACAGGACTATATCAATGGTTTGAAGCAGCTCAACGAGACAATTGTAGAGGATATTTCACACAAAAACCGTATGATTTTGGATAAAGGTAAAGAGCAGATTAAAAAGCTGACAAAAAAATAGAGAGAGTATTCCAAATATTCCGTACTTTTGCACTCATAAAATCAAAACTCAATAAAAAATGTATAGAACACATACTTGCGGAGAGCTTCGCATCTCCGATGTCAATAAGCAGGTGACGCTGGCCGGATGGGTGCAGCGCAGCCGTAAGATGGGAGGCATGACCTTCATCGACCTGCGCGACCGTTACGGCATCACCCAGTTAGTATTCAATGAGGAAGTGAATGCTGCCTTGTGCGAACAGGCCAACCACTTGGGACGTGAATACGTTATTCAGGTGACTGGTACAGTAAACGAGCGTTTCAGCAAGAACAGTAACATTCCTACGGGTGACATTGAGATTATCGTGTCGGAACTGAATGTTCTGAACGCAGCTCTGACTCCTCCCTTCACCATCGAGGACAATACGGACGGTGGCGATGATATTCGCATGAAATACCGTTATCTGGACTTGCGCCGTACGGCTGTCCGCAAGAATCTGGAATTGCGCCACAAGATGACTATCGAGGTGCGCAAATATCTGGATAGCAAAGGATTTATCGAGGTGGAAACTCCGCTGCTCATCGGTTCTACTCCTGAAGGCGCGCGCGACTTTGTCGTTCCTTCACGTATGAATCCGGGACAGTTCTATGCGTTGCCTCAGAGCCCGCAGACGCTGAAACAGCTGCTGATGGTATCAGGTTTCGACCGCTATTTCCAGATTGCCAAATGTTTCCGTGACGAGGACTTGCGTGCTGACCGTCAGCCGGAATTTACACAGATTGACTGCGAAATGTCGTTCGTGCAACAGGACGATGTGATCGAACTCTTCGAGGGAATGGCCAAGTATCTGTTCAAGGAATTGCGTGGCGTTGAGTTGACAGAACCTTTCCAACGCATGCCATGGGCAGACGCCATGAAGTATTATGGTAGTGACAAGCCCGACTTGCGTTTCGGCATGAAGTTTGTCGAACTGATGGACATCCTGAAGGGATATGGCTTCTCGGTATTCGACAATGCAGCTTACATCGGTGGTATTTGTGCCGAAGGAGCAGCTCATTATACGCGCAAGCAACTCGATGCGTTGACTGAGTTTGTGAAACGTCCGCAGATCGGAGCCAAAGGCATGGTTTACGCTCGTGTAGAGGCTGATGGTAACGTAAAGTCGAGTGTAGACAAATTCTATACGCAAGAGGTACTGCAACAGATGAAAGAAGCTTTTGGTGCCAAACCGGGTGACTTGATTCTGATCCTGAGTGGTGACGATGCAATGAAAACCCGCAAGCAGCTTTGCGAACTTCGTCTGGAAATGGGTAACCAACTGGGACTGCGCGACAAGAACAAATTTGCTCTCTTGTGGGTAGTAGACTTCCCGATGTTCGAGTGGAGCGAGGAAGAAGGCCGTCTGATGGCCATGCATCATCCGTTCACTCATCCGAAGGACGAAGATATTCCCTTGCTGGATACCGATCCGGCTGCTGTGCGTGCTGATGCCTATGACATGGTTTGCAACGGTATCGAAGTGGGAGGTGGTTCAATTCGTATCCACGATGCGAAGCTGCAGGCTAAGATGTTCGAAATCCTAGGCTTTACGCCAGAGAAGGCAGAGGAGCAGTTTGGCTTCCTGATGAATGCCTTCAAGTATGGTGCACCCCCTCATGGAGGTTTGGCTTATGGTCTCGACCGTTGGGTGAGCATCTTTGCCGGACTGGATAGCATCCGCGACTGCATTGCCTTCCCGAAGAACAATAGCGGACGCGACGTGATGCTTGACGCACCGGGCTTCCTCGATCAGAAACAGTTGGACGAACTGAACCTGATTGTAGATGTAAAAGAATAACTTTCTAATCACCTGGAACCGATAGTGAAAGAAAC
>CAYQOV010000162.1:0-2872 GCA_964419245.1 uncultured Bacteroides sp.
GTCTTTGCGTCGGCTGCGGTGGGTTTATCGGTTCGGTTCTTCGATATCTGTGCGGCTTTGTTAAGGTTCCTGTTTGTGGTTTTCCGCTCATCACGCTTGGAATTAATTGTGTTGGTTCTTTTGTCATCATGTTTTGCGCCGGGTTCTTTGCAAGAGCCTTATCTATTGATGAGCACTGGATGCTCTTTTTGCGTGTGGGGCTTTGCGGCGGTTTTACGACGTTTTCTACTTTTAGCGCTGAAACCTTGTCTTTCCTGCAAAACGGCGAGATGTGGCTCGGTGTAGCTTATGCGATAGCAAGTTGCCTTCTGTGCGTGTTTGCTGCCTTCCTTGGTGAAGTGGCATCTTCTGCACTCGTTGTAAGGTAGTGCCTGTGTAAGTGCATATAACGTGGACGTAATCTAATGTCTCTGTTTGGGGGAAACACAGGAGGCGGTTTTGTGTGTTACTACCTATGTGTTACTGAAAAATTTGCAAATCAGGACATTAGGCTACGTCCCCGATGTCCGCACTGCAATATTTGCAAATCAGGACAATAGGCTATGCCCCTGATGTCCCCCTCCCCGTTGTCTGTACAAAGCTAAGGAAAGTTCATTTCACCAAAGCCAACCGGCCGACTTGTTGCACGGCAAGGCAATTTGAATCAAAACGGCTAATTTTATGGGGAAACTACATCATTTTACCTGTCGGGGGAAGCTGCGAGGGGTCATAATCGCTGTTCTGAAGGGTAAATTTGACGAGAAATGATTATTTTGCGGCTAAACGAGCAGAAATGATTCAAATGGCGGAAGCCTGTCAACCATGGCCGAAGCGATTTGATGTATTTTTCGCCCGAAAACGCGAAAATGATTCAAACGATAACACCCCGGTTTCAATGGGAGACATGTCAGGCGATTGGTTAACTTCTGAATTTATTCTGTATTGAGCACAGATGTAGCGCAGGCAGAAGAAATAGATATCGGTGATGAATATGAAGATATATGGGTTAGGGTACGATCAATTGCCAATCTTGATACTAGTGTGGATTATACGGATAGCGATACTTTTACTTATTCTTTATCTGATTTTTTTCAAAGCCATTCCGAAGTATCTGGATTGGCTGAAGAACTACAAAAAGAAGCATTAGGATGAGACAGCCAATTAGCTAATTTGACTTTTCCGAGGGACGCACCGCCGAACCGAGGGGTTCTTGCTAACACAGAGGACGGTTCCTTGTGTTACTCTGCCGAACCCTTTGCACCAGACCAAAACTCAGTGTTCGACAAAGCGTAGAGCGGGACGTTTCTCATCCATTCTTGTTCACGATAGCCCGAAAGACTAAAGCGCGTAGCGTTAACCTTTGGGTGAGCCTGCTTGAACGCTCTCAGGCTTCTTGACCGCAGGTTTTCTTCCGCCTTCACCTCGATGGCAAAGACCTCGTCGGAGTGCTGCACAAGAAAGTCTATTTCGCCCGAAGAGTTTTCTGCCGACCAGTAGTAAGGCACAAGCCCACAGTCAGACACAAGCTGCTGGCAGACATACTGCTCGGTGAGGGTGCCTTTGAATTCCTCGAAAATCTCGTTGCCTCCGATAACCGTTTTCTTGTCCAGCTGCACCATCGCAGCAAGTAAGCCCACATCTACCAGAAAGAGCTTAAAAGCCATGTCATCGGCATAAGGATTCAAGGGAATACCAGGTTTCGATACCCTGCGAACAAGCGTGGTAATCCCAGCCTGCGTGAGCCATGTGATACCAGATCTGTAGTTTCTCGCCCGAGCGCCATCGGCGATGTGGCTGAACACGAATTTCTTGTTCTCACGACCAAGGTGGTTTGGAATAGACCTCCAAGCAGCAAGCGCGTATTCAGCTTCGGTTCTGCTCAGGTGCTTCGAGATGTCGCGCTCGTATCCTCGAAGAATTTCTAACTGCACCTCACGTGCATCTTCAAGCAGCCCGCGGTCGAGGAAGGCGCTCAACGCCTCGGGCATACCGCCTACGTAGTAATACTGGCGCAAGAGCGGAATGAGCTTGCTTGAGAAGCTGTTGATGAGATTGGTATCCGCAGAATCTATCAAGTCGCAAAGCATCTGGTTACCAGTCGCAACGAGAAATTCACGAAAACTGAGGGGATACAGGTCAAGCGTATCTACTTTTCCAACGGGGTAGCCACTTCCCTCGTGAACAGTAAGCCCCAAAAGGGACCCTGCAGAGGCAACAACATATCTGGGCGCTTCTTCGCAGAAGTACTTGAGGCAGGTCAGCGCCTGAGGGCATGACTGTATCTCATCAAGAATAATGAGGGTATCGCCCTCTGAAATGACCTGCCCTGTTTCGAATTGAATCGCCGATACAATGCGCGCGATGTCATAACCCAAGTTAAACTGCTCTTGCATCCTCAGGTTGCCGTCTAAGTTCACGTACGCGACGTTTTTGAACTGCGCCTTGCCGAATTCCTTGAGCAGCCACGTCTTGCCGACTTGGCGCGCCCCATTGAGAATAAGGGGCTTTCGGCGCGGCTTATTCTTCCATGCCACAAGGCTTTTCATGAGAAACCGTTGCATTTTTCCCCTTACATAAATTACGGCATAATTTTACCTTGTTTGGAGATTCTAAGGCCTTATTATTGCATATTTTGGCGCTTTTTGGTCGATATTGAACACAAAAACAATCAAACGCCTAGGACAACGGGGATGTGGGCTAAAGCAGGACAACGCCTGTAACACAAGAAACCATCCCCTGTGTTACCCTGTGTTAAACGACGAGGCTCCTGTGTTAAGCCTTATGTCGATAATGAGATGAGAAAGCATGGCTGATACGTTTACAAGCTACTTCGACTACCTTCCAGAATACGGCGAGGCGCTTCAGAATAAACTTGGATCCTGCGTCGATATTT
>CAYQOV010000163.1:0-2790 GCA_964419245.1 uncultured Bacteroides sp.
GGCGACGTACATGATATTCATGATACCGATACCACCTACGACGAGCGAGATGCCTGCGATGCAGGCCAGCAGGGTAGTCATCAGGTCGGTCGTGGTGTTGAGCATGGAGCTCAGCTCCTGTTGGCTGCGGATGGTGAAGTCGTCTTCGTCCGTTTCGCGCAGTTTGTGGTTGCGTCGCAGGATGGTGTTGACTTCTTCCGTGGCATAGTCGGTCATGTCTTCAGAGAGGGCCGAGGCGAAAATGCCTTCCAGATAGGTCTGGGCCAGCAGTCGTTTCATCACGGTGGTATAGGGAGCCAGTACGACGTCGTCCTGGTCCATGCCCATGGAGTTGTAGCCTTTGCTTTTGAGGACACCTACCACGCGCAGGGGGACTTGATTGAAACGGATGATACGTCCGATGGGGTCGGTACCGTCAGGGAAGAGGTTGTCTACGATCGTCTTTCCGATGACACAGACCTTGGCGGATACCTGGATATCGGCTTCGGTGAACATCTCGCCTTCTTCGACCGTCAGCTGACGTATCTCCAGATACTCTGTGCCTACACCGCTTACCGAGGAGGGATAGTTGTTGTTACCGGCAATGAGTTGTCCGCTGCTCGATACGTTAGGACTGATAGCCGAGAGAAAAGTTGTTTCGTTGCGTAACGATTCATAGTCAGTCAGCTTCAAAGTCTGCATTTCGCTGGGATCCATGCGGACACCTCCTCTGCGTTCACCTCCCGGATGGATCATGATCATGTTCGAACCCATCTCGGAGATTTGTGCCTGGATGCTCTTCTTCGAGCCTTGGCCAATGGCCAGCATCGTGATGACGGAGGCCACACCGATGATGATGCCCAGCCTGGTGAGGAAGGCGCGCAACTTGTTGTTGGAAAGAGCACGCAAGGCTATTTTGAATAAATTTGTTCCGTTCATAATGTTACTTGCTTTTTAGATTCAGTCCTCTTCGGGGACGGGGAGGGCGGCCAGTGCTTCGGCTGCATTCAGGATGTTCGGGTTTACGCGGTCATCCTTTACTTGTCCGTCGCGCAGGGTAATGTTGCGGCTGCTGTACTTGGCTATTTCAGGATTGTGGGTGACGAAGATGATGGTACGTCCTTCGGCATGAAGCTTCTGGAAGAGGACCAGGATTTCGAACGAAGTTCGTGTATCGAGGTTACCCGTTGCTTCGTCGGCCAGGATGACGGCGGGATTGTTGACCAGTGCACGGGCAATGGCCACACGCTGCATCTGTCCGCCGGACATTTGGTTGGATTTGTGCTCCAGTCGGTCGCCCAGACCGACGGCCACCAGGGCGTCGATGGCCCTGCGGCGGCGTTCGGTGGCCGAGACTGAAGGGTTGTACATCAGCGGCAATTCCACGTTTTCTACAGCAGTGGTTTTCGGCAGAAGGTTGTAGTTCTGGAAGACGAAGCCTATCTTGCGGTTGCGCAGGATGGCACGCTGCGGCTTGGACATGGTACGCACGGCAATGCCGTCCAGCAGGTATTCGCCACTGGTAGGAGTATCGAGGCAGCCCAGGGTGTTGAGCAGGGTGGACTTGCCCGATCCCGACGTTCCCATGATGGTAACAAACTCGCCTTCGCGGATGGTGAACGAAACGCCACGCAGAGCATGTACCGTTTCATCGCCCACCTGGAAATTGCGTTTGATGTTCTGAAGTTCGATGACAACTTTGTTCATGGCTGTTTCTTTTTTTATTGTTTGCCGTTACTGCTGCTCTTTTTCTTGTCGTTTCCCGGAGGGCCAGGCATGAAGGGACTGCGTTCGCCGGTCTCCTGTTCGGCTTCGGGTTGTTGTGAGCCGCGGGTGATGTTGGCCTCGCAGATGACTTCTGTTCCGGCTTCGATGCCGCCTGTTATTTCAGTGTAGCTTCCGTTACTGATACCTGTGCTGACGGGGTGGGCAGTGAAGACATTGCCTTCCTTGGTCCACAGCTTGTGTTCACCTTCGCAGTCGTTGATGACGGCATCAGCTCCTACAATGGGACGGGCGGGGGTGAAGCGCAGGGCAGCTGCTGGTACGCTGTTTACACCACGTTTGTCCAGCGTGTAGATAGTGATGTTAGCTGTCAGACGAGGCTTCAGTTTCAGATCAGGATTGGGAGCCGAAATGACAACTTCGTAGGTGACTACCGTCGTGCTGCTGGTAGTGCTTGTGGATGAGGAGGCTTCGCCCAGGCGGATCTGAGTAACTTCGCCTTGGAAGGTATCGTTGGGGTAGGCGTCTACGGTAAACTCCACACGTTGGCCCAGTTCTACGCCGCCTATATCGGCTTCGTCAACGTCGGCTACTACCTGCATCTGTGTCAAGTCGGCGGCAATGGTGAAGAGGGTCGGAGTTTCGAAGCCGGAAGCTACGGTCTGTCCTTCTTCCACATCCTTGCTGATGACTACACCGTCGATGGGCGAGGTGATGGTGGCATACGACAGGTTTCGTTCAGCCTTGGCTAAGGCTGCCTTGCTGCTGTCGAAGGTGCTTTTTGCCTTCAGGTAGTTATATTCGGACTGTTCGTAGTCGGTGTCGCTGATGAGGTTCTTGGCTTTCAGTCCTTTGTTGCGTTCATAGTTTTTCTTCTGATACTCGTATTCGGCTTTGGCACCGTCGTAGGTAGCTTGTGAGGAAGCCAGCTCGCTTTCCAATGTTACCTTATCCATCAGGGCGATGAGCTGTCCTTCCTTGACGATGGTGTTGTAGTCTACATAAATTTTGTCGATGATACCACTGACCTGTGTACCTACTTCGACTTCGGTGACGGGTTCGATGGTTCCGGTAGCAGTGACGAAG
>CAYQOV010000164.1:0-2725 GCA_964419245.1 uncultured Bacteroides sp.
TGGGGCTTGTCCTTGAGCACGGCCTTGGTATATTCGGCTATCTTGTAGTTCATGTTCTCCGACGTGTCCCAGCTACCAACAACGGCACCGTCGTGCTGGCACAGGGCGACGCACTGTCCGCAGCCCACGCACTTCGAGTAGTCAATCTCGGCTTTGCGGTCGGCGTTCAGGTGGACGGCGTCGTGGGCACAGTGCTTCACGCAAATGTTGCAGCCGATGCAGTTCGCCGTGTCAATCTTCGGTTGGGCGGAGGCGTGTAGTTCCAGTTTGCCGGGAACAGCGGCGGCTCCCATGCCCAGGTTCTTCAGTGCGCCGCCGAAGCCTGCCTGTTCGTGTCCTTTGAAGTGAGTCATGCTGATGACGATGTCTGCGTCAGCGATGGCTGTACCGATTTTGGGTGCCTTGCAGTATTTGCCGTCAATGGGTATTTCGCGGTAGTCCGTGCCCTTCAGGCCGTCGGCGATGATGACCTGACACTGGGCGGAGATGGGGTTGAAGCCGTTTTCCATCGCACTTTCCAGATGGTCCACGGCGTTGGCGCGGCGGCCGGAGTAGAGCGTGTTGCAGTCGGTCAGGAACGGTTTGGCGCCGTAGCTGTGCAGCAGGTTCGCCATGCGTGCGGCGTAGTTGGGGCGGATGTAGGCCAGGTTACCCGGCTCGCCGAAATGTATCTTGATGGCCACGAAACTGTCCTTCAGGGGCAGCTGGGCAATGCCTGCCTTCTTCACCAGGCGCTCCATCTTGTCGAGCAGATTGGAGGTGGGCGAAGTGCGCAGGTCTGTGAAGTAAACTTTTGCTTTTTCCATGTCTTTTTACCTATTTGTAATTACATCTGTGGCAAAATTAACGGAAAATATCCATATAAATAGGTATTTGTAACTAAAAAATCAGCCGTCGCCTTTCTTTCCGTAATCGGGGTAGCGACGGCTGTAATCGGTGTACAGATGTGGATGTCTCAATCAAGGAATTTCAGGCAGACAGGTTTGGTCGTTTTGATGCGTCGGCCCGTGTCTGTCAGCAGGCCGGTCGAGGCGTCTCGGGCGAAGATCTGGATCTCGTCGGTGTCGCGGCAGGCCACGAGCAGATACTGTCCGTTGGGAGTCAGAACGAAGTTGCGTGGATGGATGCCCGTTGGCTGATAGCCCGCCTTGCTGAGCGTGCCATCCTCGGGGTTAACGCGGAAAATGGCCAGTCCGTCGCCTTTTAGGCGGTTGGAGGCGTAGAGGAAGCGTCCGTCCGGCGAGAGGTGGATGTCGGCGCTGCCTCGGGCGTCTAGCGTATCGGCCTGGATGGTCTGCATCAGACTCAGGCTATCGCCGTCATAAGTGAAGGCCATTACTTCGCCGGAAAGTTCCGTGATGAGGTAGGCAAAGCGGCCGTCGGCGGAGAATACGGCGTGGCGTGGGCCGGAGCCGGGAGTCAACCGGATGTCTGAAGCACGCTGTCTGTCCACCAACGGCGTGTTGCTGCCCTTCTGTCGGGTGTTCAGCAGGAAGCGGTGGATGCGGTCGGTACCGAGGTCGTTGGCCAGCAGGTAATGGTTGTCCGGCGTGAAGTAGACGAAGTGCAGGTGGGGAATGGCCTGGCGTTCCTTGTCGGGACCGCTGCCTTCGAAGCCGATGGTCTGTCCTGGCTTCAGGCGGCCTTCTCCATCGAGCGGAAAGAGGGAAATGTTGCTGCCGTTGTAGTTGGCCGTTACGACGTAGTCCTCTTCAGGGCTCAGTGCAATGTGACAAGGGGCAGCACCCTGCGTAGGTTGGGAGTTGATGAGGGTCAAGGTGCCAGTGGCGGCGTCGAAGGTCAGTGCGTTGGCACAGGCCGTGCCTCCGTCGTCTTCGCCTACGCTGTATACCCGCTTGCCGTCCTTCGATACAGTCTGGTAGGAGGGGTTGGAGATACCTTTCACTCCGCTCACGTATTGTCCTTCGCCGGTTGCTTGGTTGAATTTATAGACTTTGATACCTTCCTGGTCGGCAGGACCGTAACTTCCCACCAACATATAGAGGGGATCCGAAGCGGATGTTGTGACTGCTTGCTGGGACTTCTTCCCTGTGCAACCTGTCAGTATAGCGATGCCTGCACAGCATAAGATTAGTTTCTTGTTCATAGCTCATTAAGGATAAAAAAAGGCTGCGTCGTTCAGGAGAAGATGCAGCCTTTTATGTGATTTTTATAGAATTTTGGATTATGCGATACCGTGGGCATTGACTGTGCTGTCAATCTTCTTGATCAAGCCCTGTAGTACGGCGCCGGGACCGCATTCTGTGAAGTCGGTAGCACCGTCGGCAATCATGTTCTTTACAGACTGTGTCCAGCGTACGGAAGCCGTGAGCTGTGCCACGAGGTTTTTCTTGATTTCTGCCGGATCAGTGTGAGGCAGAGCGTCTACGTTCTGGTAAACAGGGCACTTCGGCGTGTGGAAGTTGGTGGCGTTGATAGCAGCTTCCAGTTCTACCTTAGCAGGATCCATCAGCGGAGAGTGGAAAGCACCGCCTACCTTCAATGGCAGGGCACGCTTGGCGCCGGCTGCCTTCATCAGTTCGCAAGCTTTGTTGATGCCTTCGATGGAGCCGGAGATAACAATCTGTCCCGGGCAGTTGAAGTTGGCAGCTACGCAAACTTCGCCTTCCTTGCTTACCTGTTCACAGATTTCCTCAACCTTCTCGTCCGGCAGGGCGATGATGGCAGCCATGGTAGAGGGATGAGCCTCGCAGGCCTTCTGCAT